>NZ_JAATUR010000100.1 GCF_011881725.1 Escherichia coli
TGTAACAGGCCTGCTGGTAATCGCAGGCTTTTTTATTTGGGGGAGAGGGAAGTCATGAAAAAACTAACCTTTGAAATTCGATCTCCAGCACATCAGCAAAACGCTATTCACGCAGTACAGCAAATCCTTCCAGACCCAACCAAACCAATCGTAGTAACCATTCAGGAACGCAACCGCAGCTTAGACCAGAATCGAAAGCTTTGGGCTTGCCTTGGTGACGTCTCTCGTCAGGTTGAATGGCATGGTCGCTGGCTGGATGCAGAAAGCTGGAAGTGTGTGTTTACCGCAGCCTTAAAGCAGCAGGACGTTGTTCCTAACCTTGCCGGGAATGGCTTTGTGGTAATAGGCCAGTCAACCAGCAGGATGCGTGTAAGCGAATTTGCGGAGCTATTAGAGCTTATACAGGCATTCGGTACAGAGCATGGCGTTAAGTGGTCAGACGAAGCGCGACTGGCTCTCGAATGGAAATCGCGATGGGGAGACAGGGCGGCATGAGACGACAGCGACGAAGTTTCACCGACATAATCTGCGAAAACTGCAATTACCTTCCAACGAAACGCTCCAGAAATAAACGCAAGCCAATCCCAAAAGAATCTGAT
>NZ_JAATUR010000101.1 GCF_011881725.1 Escherichia coli
TGGACCAATACCGACAACCTTTGCAAAGTTTCCAATCAAAATTCCGCTGGCCTCGCCAACGCGATCGGCAAACTCAACTTTAGGTGCGGCAATTGCGAGCTGGTTTTCCAGTTGCATTTTCTGCTCAGCAAGGTCAGCAGCAAGGCGCAACGCTTCCGGTAGCGTTTTGGGGATATTAACCGCAACTTCTTCAAGCTCTCGCCAGCGGTCAACAAGACGAGCGGTGAACTCTGGCGACAACTGGGCAACAACGACAATACTGTCTCGCTTACCTTGTTCGCCCTCGAAGACGTAGAAATCACGCTTCCCGGTAATAACACCTAAATCATTGATTATGTTAGTGTGCTGCAATGCAGGAGGCTTGATAACGCCACGTTTCACCAATCTATCTATGGATACTTTTACATTGCTATGGCGGCTTTCTACCAACTCAGCGATTTCAATGCTTGTCATTTTGATGGCATTGCCATTTATTAACTCATTCATCGTCTTCTTCCTCGCACATTGAGCTATTCGGATCGCTCATCAGTTCTGCGCAGCAATCGGAGCACACGTGAACTTCCAGAAAATGCAGCTTTTGACCGCAA
>NZ_JAATUR010000102.1 GCF_011881725.1 Escherichia coli
CTGCGGTCAGAAGCTGCATGTGCTTGAAGTTCACGTGTGCTCCGATTGCTGCGCAGAGCTGATGAGCGATCCGAATAGCTCAATGTACGAGGAAGAAGACGATGAATGAGTTAATAAATGGCAATGCCATCAAAATGACAAGCATTGAAATCGCTGAGTTGGTGGGTAAGCGTCATGACAATGTGAAACGTACCATCGAAACGCTGGCTAAAAATGGTGTTATCCGGCTTCCTCAAATTGAGGTTTCCGAAAGAATCAATAACTTAGGGTTCAATGTTCAGTACGAGCATTACGTCTTCGAGGGCGAACAAGGTAAGCGAGACAGTATTGTCGTTGTTGCCCAGTTGTCGCCAGAGTTCACCGCTCGCCTTGTTGACCGTTGGCGAGAGCTTGAAGAAGCTGCGGTTAATATCCCCAAAACGCTACCGGAAGCGTTGCGCCTTGCTGCTGATCTTGCTGAGCAGAAAATGCAGCTGGAAAACCAGCTCGCAATTGCCGCACCTAAAGTTGAGTTTGCCGATCGCGTTGGCGAGGCCAGCGGAATTTTGATTGGAAACTTTGCAAAGGTTGTTGGTATTGGTCCG
>NZ_JAATUR010000103.1 GCF_011881725.1 Escherichia coli
TGCTTTACATCGACGACACGCCGGGATTATCTCTGGCTCAAATCGTCAGCGAAAGCCGTCGAATCAAGCGAGAAAAAGGATGTGTTGGCATGATTCTGGTCGATTACCTGACACTAATGACCGCTGAGAAGGCCGATCGCAACGACCTTGCCTACGGCATGATCACCAAAGGACTGAAGAACCTTGCCAAAGAGCTTGATTGCGTTGTTGTGCTTCTGACGCAGCTTAACCGCGCACTGGAAAGCCGAACCAATAAACGCCCATTACCAAGTGACTCACGAGATACAGGGCAGATTGAACAGGATTGCGATTATTGGGTGGGGATCCATCGTGAAGGTGCTTTTGATGACAGCGTTCCTCCTGGTGAAACCGAACTAATCCTTCGCCTCAATCGTCATGGCAATACCGGCACGGTGTATTGCATTCAGGCAAATGGCGCTATTTATGACACAGACCAACAGTCTGCTGAAATGCGCCGCCGTGAACGCGAGGAACCGCAGTCCAAGAAGAAAGGAGGATTCTGATGACCATCTACATCACTGAGCT
>NZ_JAATUR010000104.1 GCF_011881725.1 Escherichia coli
ACGAGGAATGAGCACAGGGATCCCATCGCTGGACAGGATGCTGTCACCGAAAGGTCTGGTGAAAGGCTCTCTGTTTGTCATTGGCGCTCGCCCTAAGATGGGGAAAACGACGCTATACAGCCAGATGGCAATCAACTGCGCAGTGCATGAGAAAAAGCCCGCTCTGATGTTCAGCCTTGAAATGCCCGGTGACCAGATACTGGAAAAACTGGTGGGACAGAAGTCAGGTGTTAACCCGAATATTTTTTACCTTCCGGCGACAAATGACGCTGATGACGGCTATCAGGGTGATTACGATGGTGACTTCAACAGGGCGATCGAAACAGCTAATCGTTTGAGTGAAATCGACC
>NZ_JAATUR010000105.1 GCF_011881725.1 Escherichia coli
GCGAGGAATGAGCACAGGGATCCCATCGCTGGACAGGATGCTGTCACCGAAAGGTCTGGTGAAAGGTTCTCTGTTTGTCATTGGCGCTCGCCCTAAGATGGGGAAAACGACGCTATACAGCCAGATGGCAATCAACTGCGCAGTGCATGAGAAAAAGCCCGCTCTGATGTTCAGCCTTGAAATGCCAGGTGACCAGATACTGGAAAAACTGGTAGGGCAGAAGTCTGGTGTTAACCCGAATATTTTTTACCTTCCGGCGACAAATGACGCTGATGACGGCTATCAGGGTGATTACGATGGTGACTTCAACAGGGCGATCGAAACAGCCAATCGCTTGAGTGAAATCGACA
>NZ_JAATUR010000106.1 GCF_011881725.1 Escherichia coli
TAATCTTTCGACTATTCAGTGTTTCAATTTTCAGCTTGATCCAGATTTTTAAAGAGCAAAACTTCGCAGTGAACCTTTGCAGGTACACTCTGAAGTATTTTTTATTTAATCACTACAGAGATGGTGGAGCTATGCGGGATCGAACCGCAGACCTCCTGCGTGCAAAGCAGGCGCTCTCCCAGCTGAGCTATAGCCCCATAACATGTAGTTAAAACCTCTTCAAATTCGCGGTGCAAATTTGGTAGGCCTGAGTGGACTTGAACCACCGACCTCACCCTTATCAGGGGTGCGCTCTAACCACCTGAGCTACAAGCCTGTAGAGGTTTTACTGCTCATTTTC
>NZ_JAATUR010000107.1 GCF_011881725.1 Escherichia coli
ATGACCTGTTAGCCGCCATTCTCGCGGCAAAGGAACAAGGCATCGGGGCAATCCTTGCGTTTGCAATGGCGTACCTTCGCGGCAGATATAATGGCGGTGCGTTTACAAAAACAGTAATCGACGCAACGATGTGCGCCATTATCGCCTGGTTCATTCGTGACCTTCTCGGCTTCGCCGGATTAAGTAGCAATCTCGCTTATATAATGAGCGTGTTCATCGGCTACATCGGTACTGACTCGATTGGTTCGCTTATCAAACGCTTCGCTGCTAAAAAAGCCGGAGTAGAAGATGGTGGAAATCAATAATCAACGTAAGGCGTTCCTCGATATGCTGGC
>NZ_JAATUR010000108.1 GCF_011881725.1 Escherichia coli
GTTGCCCGGCATCCAACGCCATTCATGGCCATATCAATGATTTTCTGGTGCGTACCGGGTTGAGAAGCGGTGTAAGTGAACTGCAGTTGCCATGTTTTACGGCAGTGAGAGCAGAGATAGCGCTGATGTCCGGCGGTGCTTTTGCCGTTACGCACCACCCCGTCAGTAGCTGAACAGGAGGGACAGCTGATAGAAACAGAAGCCACTGGAGCACCTCAAAAACACCATCATACACTAAATCAGTAAGTTGGCAGCATCACC
>NZ_JAATUR010000109.1 GCF_011881725.1 Escherichia coli
GCCGTTAACGGTTCACAACTGAATACCGTTAAAACCGACGTGACAACCCTTGGAGATACTGTTAATGGCATCAACACAACTGTTGGTGACCATACTACCAGTATCTCTGCTCTGAACGCGGACGTTGACGACCTGGAAAAAGATGCCCTGCTCTGGAATAACTCCGCTTTCAGCGCCAAACACGGTGTTAATGGTACTGACAGCAAAATAACCGATGTCGCAGATGGTACTATTTCAGCAACCAGTAAAGAT
>NZ_JAATUR010000010.1 GCF_011881725.1 Escherichia coli
GATGTGCATATCGATGTCGATACCGGTGTCCGCCTGGAATTTATCCAGCGCATCGTGCAGCGGTTGCGGGAACTCATAGTTACCGGTGTAAGTCACGCCGAAGGTTGGCACCACGCCGATGGTGTTTTCGTCGCAGGCTTCAATCATGCGTTTCGGGTCCATAAACAACTGACCGGGACGCATAGGGATCTCACGCAGCTCCACATCCCAGTAGCGGGCAAATTTATGCCAGCAGATTTGTACCGGACCGCACACCAGATTTGGTTTATCAGTTGGTTTGCCCGCAGCTTCCATACGCTTGCGCCAACGCCATTTCATCGCCATCCCGCCGAGCATACAGGCCTCGGAAGAACCAATGGTGTTGGTGCCAACGGCCTGACCGTTTTTCGGCGCAGGCGCATGCCACAGGTCAGCAACCATGTTTACGCAACGCAGGTCGATGGCTGCGGATTGCGGATATTCTTCTTTATCGATCCAGTTTTTGTTGATCGACAAGTCCATCAATTTATGGACGTTTTCGTCGTCCCAGGTCTGGCAGAAAGTGGCCAGGTTCTGACGAGCGTTACCGTCGAGAAATAATTCATCATTGATAATTTGAAATGCGACATCATCGCGCATTTCGTGCAGCGGAAAACGTTTTGATTCCGCAATAGTGGAAATTGCCTTTGCGCCAAAACGCGAGTCGAGTAGTTCTGAGCGGAAATCCGTTAACAGCTTCTGGTCCATTTCGAACTCCTTAAATTTATTTGAAGGCAATAAAAAAGTAGGATTTATCTGGAATGGAAGCAAGGCATTACAGGCTTAATTTAAATAACAAAATCCTAAGTAAAAAAACGTCTTTATATAATATAAACATTTAATATTATAATAGTAAAAACAGACTTTATTATCGCAATAAAAATCGCCCGAACATTCTTGTCCGGGCGATCGAATTAATTATTTTTTATCCTGCATATACGGCGTGTAAACCCCGTTCAGACTGTGCAGGAAAGCCACGATATCATCAATATCCTCCTGCGGCAGCTCTTTACCGACCTGATAGCGCAGCATCAGTTTCACCGCCCCATCCAGCGTTGGTACATCGCCACGATGGAAGTAAGGCGCCGTCAATGCAACGTTACGTAAGCCTGGTACTTTCTGACGCAGTTTATCACGTTCTTCTTTGGTGACATTCATACGACCAATATCGGCCGCTGTAATTTCACCAAAGTTAAAGTCTTTTTTCAGGCCCAACGGTTCAAAGGAACGTCCGCCGAGAATAATACCTCCATGACACGTTGCACATTTATTATCTTTAAATAATTGATAGCCTTTTTTCTGCTGCGCCGTCAGCGCATTCTCATCTCCACGCAACCATTTATCAAATGGCGAATCCGGCGTAATTAATGTTTTCTCAAATTCAGCAATGGCATCAGTAATATTTTCACCACTGAAACCTTGCGGATAGACTTCGAGGAACTGCGCTTTCAACTGTGGATCTTTTTCCAGTTTAGCAATAATTTCGTCCCAGGATTTCGACGCCATTTCAATCGGGTTCAACGGTGGCCCACCCGCCTGATCCTGCAATGTTGCCGCACGACCATCCCAGAACTGCTCAACGTTAAATACTGAGTTAAATACCGTCGGCGCATTAATCGGACCAACTGCGCCACCAACACCAATAGACGTTTTTCTGCCATCAACGCCTCCTGCATTTAATGCATGGCAATGAGCGCATGAAATGGTGCTATCAGCCGATAAACGGGGATCGTGATACAGCGCAAAACCCAGCGCCACTTTTTGCGCATCGGTAGCCAGTTTTTGCGGGATGGGCTGCACCGGTTCATTACGATGATCCGGTGCGGTATCATTACTGGCGTAATATTCCGCACGCTGTTTTGCAATCCAGGCAAGTATTTCCGCCCGTTCTTCATCACTCACTTTACCCGCCCAATGCAGCGCGGTATAACGCGTTGGCGGCATAGTTTCATACTGCATCACCCATTCAATCTTATTCAGATCGCTTTGCGAAACGGCTTTATCTGCCAGCAGAGCTGCACGCACTGCCTCGAGATTAAAAGATTTATATCCGAGCTTAATGTCGTAATCCATCAACTGTTTCGCGCCAGGAATATAATAATAGGCGGGTAATTCTGCCGAAGGCGTATGGCAATAGTCGCATCCTTTTTCGCGGAGAAAGCCTAAAACCTTATTATTTTCACTGACAGCAGAGGCCTGAACATCGGCCTGTTTACTGCGTTTATTATCGTGGTACCACACATAACCAGATAACCCTAAATAACATATCGCGACGCCAGCAAGGCCGATCGCGGTAATACGTGAGACCATTTTCATTATTCTTCCCTCACGGTAGTGAGTTATTGTGACCCAGAAAATTTTCCAGAATGCTGCAAACGTCTCTGCGAGACAAAGCCATCATAAAAAACAGGGGAATTAGCTTTTTGATAGGAATCAATCAATTACATGAATATAAACTATCAATAAAATAGCCTGTGCCTATTATCCATACAAGAAATGGCATATCATGGCTGTGGCAAATTAAGGATTGAATGTTCTGAAAATGAAAAATGACAAGGAAGCAGTACTTTTATAAATTCCATTGATATTAGTGCGTTATCTTTTTTGCCGAGTTAATAAACGTGATCTACCGCACGCTTTGTCCTCCACCTGGCGGAGCGAATGACTACTCTTAAAGGAAAGCCCGATAATTAGCGACGAATTTCGGAGGTCGGATCCTTATGCTCAATCAGAAAATTCAAAACATTAATCCAGATGAAATGATGATCGAAGTCGATCTCTGCTATGAGCTGGATCCGTATGAATTAAAACTGGATGAGATGATGGAAGCGGAGCCAGAACCCGAGATGATTGAGGGGCTACCCGCCTCTGATGCGCTGACCCCTGCCGATCGTTATCTCGAAATGTTCGAGCATGTCCAGTCGGCGAAAATTTTCCCTGACAGCAAAACCTTCCCCGACTGCGCCCCAAAAATGGACCCGCTGGATATCTTAATCCGCTATCGTAAAGTGCGCCGTCATCGCGATTTCGACTTACGCCAGTTTGTTGATAAGCACTTCTGGCTGCCGGAAGTCTACTCCAGCGAGTATGTATCGGACCCGCAAAACTCACTGAAAGAGCATATCGACCAACTATGGCCGGTATTAACCCGCGAACCCCAGGATCATATCCCCTGGTCTTCCCTGCTGGCGCTGCCGCAATCGTACATTGTACCGGGGGGCCGTTTTAGCGAAACCTACTACTGGGATTCCTATTTCACCATGCTGGGGCTTGCGGAGAGTGGGCGTGAAGATTTACTGAAATGCATGGCCAATAACTTCGCCTGGATGATAGAAAACTACGGTCACATCCCCAACGGTAACCGCACCTATTATTTGAGCCGTTCACAGCCACCGGTTTTTGCGTTGATGGTGGAGCTATTTGAAGAAGATGGTGTGCGCGGCGCACGCCGTTACCTTGATCATCTAAAAATGGAGTATGCCTTCTGGATGGACGGCGCGGAATCACTGATCCCGAATCAGGCTTATCGCCATGTCGTGCGGATGCCAGACGGCTCCCTGCTCAACCGTTATTGGGATGATCGCGACACGCCGCGTGACGAATCCTGGCTGGAAGATGTAGAAACCGCGAAGCATTCTGGTCGCCCACCTAACGAGGTGTACCGCGATTTACGCGCAGGCGCGGCTTCCGGTTGGGATTACTCTTCCCGTTGGTTGCGTGACACCAGTCGTCTGGCGAGCATTCGTACCACTCAGTTTATCCCCATCGACCTGAACGCCTTCCTGTTCAAACTGGAGAACGCCATCGCCAACATCTCGGCACTGAAAGGTGACAAAGAGACAGAAGCTCTGTTCCGCCAGAAAGCTAACGCCCGCCGCGATGCGGTAAACCGTTATCTCTGGGATGATGAAAACGGCATCTATCGCGATTACGACTGGCGGCGTGAACAGTTAGCGCTCTTTTCCGCTGCCGCCATTGTGCCGTTATACGTGGGCATGGCGAACCATGAACAGGCCGATCGTCTGGCAAACGCCGTGCGCAGCCGGTTACTGACGCCTGGCGGGATTTTGGCAAGCGAGTACGAAACCGGGGAGCAGTGGGATAAACCCAATGGCTGGGCACCGTTACAGTGGATGGCAATTCAGGGATTTAAAATGTATGGCGATGACCTTCTGGGTGATGAAATCGCGCGTAGCTGGCTGAAGACGGTGAATCAGTTCTACCTGGAACACCACAAACTGATCGAGAAATACCATATTGCCGATGGCATTCCCCGTGAGGGTGGCGGAGGCGAATATCCGTTGCAGGATGGATTTGGCTGGACCAACGGTGTGGTACGGCGACTGATTGGTTTGTATGGCGAACCGTAATATTTTTACAGCCAGCCACTAACAATCTGCTGGCTATAAAATTACCCTATTCAGGAGGCGATATTTAACATCATCGCCGCCTGAGTGCGGTTTTTCACTTCCAGACGGCGGTAAAGCGATTCCAGATGCGCTTTAACCGTTCCGGTACTGATATTTAACGCCCTGCCGATCTCTTTATTTGATTCACCTGCCGCCAGCATTATTAAAATTTCCCGCTGGCGAGCGCTTAGCGATTTAAGATCTTTTGTCTCTTTTTCCGGTGTAGTGCGCCAGTCCCCAGGCAGAAACATCATGCCCATCGCCGCGCTATTTACCGCCAACGCAAACGTTTCGACGGCAGAATCACGCGATACAATAGCCATCACGTTAAAATGAATAACTTCCTGCAACCATCGTTTGCTGCAATCTGTCGCCGTTATCAACACTTTAACATCAGGAAATTGCACCACAGTTTTTTGCAGTAACCAGTAGCAAAACTCACCATCCTGATCACCATCAAGCATGACTAAGGCTTCAGGGGAACTTTCCAGCTTTTGCCACAGTTCATCTGCCTGATCGACGCCCTGAATACTCACTCCTGGAATACGCTGCTGTAAGCTGATTTTCATTCCATGAATAAATATTGACTGCCTGTCAAACATGATTATATGCATTACTGAATCTCCACCTGGATACATTAAAAGGCTTAAGTAGGGGAAGGGTATTACCCGAGAGGCAAAATAAGAATTCGCCATTTGGCGGTGGCCATTCTACAGGTATGCAATGAGGAAAATAGTTACCGATATAAATAGTTACAGCTGATAGCCTGAAATTACATGTCGAGGGCACTATTTAAAACATTTTTGAGAAAATCCTTATATTTTCATCTGGCTGGCATTCAAATAAACCGTGATTATCGCGACAGCTGGCTAAATGCCTGGATTAAATTGCGCACGAATAGCCAATACTACATTTACTATTTCGCAGGAACTTGCTGAAAATACAGTCTTTCAGCGTTAATTTTCCTATCCTGTGGGGCTAATCAGCCATTTCCTTCCAGAAAATACCTGCATTAATCATTACTACATTGTGAAACCTTGCATTAGATGCTAGAAAAAACAATAAATAATGCGCTATACGCGTTACTGTTTCGCTGTGAACAACAATCGGTCAATGAAATGGATAAAATTCACGCAATGCAGTTGTTCATCAAGGTCGCAGAGCTGGAAAGTTTTTCCCGCGCAGCGGATTTCTTTGCTTTGCCAAAGGGAAGTGTTTCGCGCCAGATACAGGCACTGGAACATCAGCTTGGCACCCGGTTGCTGCACCGCACGACGCGACAGGTCAAACTGACCCCCGACGGCATGGCCTACTACCAACGAGCAAAAGATGTGTTGAGTAATCTCAACGAACTGGACGGCCTGTTTCAGCAGGATACCACCAGCATCAGCGGTAAATTACGCGTCGACATCCCGCTCGGAATTGCGAAAAACCTGTTGCTGCCGCGTCTGCCAGAATTTCTTCATCAGTACCCGGGGATTGAACTGGAATTAAGTAGCAGTGACCGGGCGATAGATATTCTTCGTGATGGCTATGATTGTGTGATACGCACTGGTGCGTTACCCGAAGATGGCGTTATCGTCCGCCCCCTCGGCAAACTGACGATGATCAACTGTGCCAGCCCGCACTATCTGACGCGCTTTGGTTATCCACAAAGTGTGGGCGATCTGACTTCGCACGCGGTGGTGCATTACACGCCGCATTTGGGCACGCATCCATTAGGTTTTGAGGTTGCCACCAGTAATGGCGTCCAGTGGTTTAAGTCCGGCGGCATGTTGACGGTAAACAGTAGCGAAACCTATCTCGCCGCCGGTTTTGCAGGGCTGGGGATTATTCAGATCCCGCGCGTCACCGTGCGCGAAGCCCTACGCGCCGGGCGGCTTATTGAAGTGTTGCCCAACTACCGCGCCGAGCCGCTATCCATTTCACTGGTTTATCCCCAGCGTCGGGAGCTTTCCCGCCGTGTAAATCTGTTTATGCAGTGGCTGGCTGGCGTAATAAAAGAGCACCTGGACTGACCGACTATACTTTTTAAGACTGACAACGACAGAAGGACAAAAGAGCGGATGACGCAGGAAAACGAGATCAAACGTCCCACCCAGGATCTGGAGCACGAGCCAATAAAGCAGCTGGATAATAGCGAGAAAGGCGGCAAAGTTAGCCAGGCGCTGGAAACCGTCACCACCACTGCCGAAAAAGTCCAACGCCAACCGGTTATTGCGCACCTGATACGCGCAACAGAACGCTTTAATGATCGGCTGGGCAACCAGTTTGGTGCCGCTATCACCTATTTCTCGTTTTTATCCATGATCCCAATTTTAATGGTGTCGTTTGCCGCCGCTGGTTTCGTGCTGGCCTCCCAACCGATGCTGCTGCAGGATATTTTCGACAAAATTCTGCAAAACATCAGCGATCCTACGCTGGCGACCACATTGAAAAATACTATCAACACCGCCGTTCAGCAGCGTACTACCGTAGGGCTTGTCGGCCTGGCGGTGGCGCTTTATTCCGGCATCAACTGGATGGGAAATTTGCGTGAAGCCATTCGCGCTCAATCGCGTGATGTTTGGGAGCGTTCTCCGCAAGATCAGGAGAAATTTTGGGTTAAGTATCTGCGTGATTTTATTTCGCTGATTGGTTTATTGATTGCACTGATTGTCACGCTTTCAATAACCTCCGTTGCCGGTTCTGCGCAGCAAATGATTATTAGCGCTCTGCACCTTAACAGCATTGAGTGGCTGAAACCGACGTGGCGATTGATTGGCCTGGCGATTTCTATCTTCGCCAACTATCTGCTTTTCTTCTGGATCTTCTGGCGTCTTCCACGTCACCGCCCGCGTAAAAAAGCGCTGATTCGCGGAACATTCCTCGCTGCTATTGGTTTTGAAGTGATTAAAATCGTGATGACCTACACCCTGCCGTCGCTGATGAAATCCCCCTCTGGCGCGGCGTTTGGTTCCGTGCTGGGGCTGATGGCGTTTTTCTACTTCTTCGCCCGTCTGACGCTGTTTTGCGCGGCGTGGATTGCCACCGCTGAATACAAAGACGACCCGCAAATGCCGGGTAAAACGCAGAATTAAAATATGCCAGACGCGGCGTAAACGCCTTATCCGGCCTGGCCCCCCGTAGGCCGGATAAGCTGCGCCATCGCATCCGTCAAAAACGTGCACCTAACCACCTGAAACCACATCACGTCAGGAGCAAACAATTTCACTCCAACTCATAACTCCAGCATATAAATCCAGTTGGTAACTTTTATTTAACCAAAAACCAGTTTTATCCACTATTTATAAAATTATGTGAAGCATTTCATAGAAGAAAAATCATCAGCTTAAACATTATTCCCTTTCTGCCTCTTTTTTGACCTTCTGTGTGATTTGTTACACATTGAAATATCACTTTTGCTGTGCGTAATATGGCTATTCGTTAGCCAAAAAATAAGAAAAGATTATGCAAGCAACAGCCACAACACTCGACAACGAGCAAGAATACACGCCGATCAACTCGCGTAATAAAGTCCTTGTCGCCTCCCTCATTGGTACAGCCATTGAGTTCTTCGACTTCTACATTTACGCCACAGCGGCCGTTATTGTGTTCCCGCATATCTTCTTTCCACAGGGCGATCCCGCAGCGGCGACGCTACAGTCGCTCGCCACCTTCGCCATTGCCTTTGTCGCGCGTCCAATCGGTTCTGCCGTATTTGGTCATTTCGGCGATCGTGTTGGGCGTAAAGCGACGCTGGTCGCCTCTTTGCTAACGATGGGGATTTCGACGGTAGTGATTGGTCTGCTGCCCGGCTATGCCACGATTGGTATTTTTGCCCCGTTGCTGCTGGCGTTGGCCCGATTTGGCCAGGGTTTGGGCTTAGGCGGTGAATGGGGCGGGGCGGCGCTGCTGGCAACGGAAAATGCCCCGCCGCGTAAACGTGCGTTGTACGGCTCCTTCCCGCAACTGGGCGCACCGATTGGCTTCTTCTTTGCTAACGGCACTTTCCTGCTGCTTTCCTGGCTGCTGACTGACGAGCAGTTTATGAGCTGGGGCTGGCGCGTGCCGTTTATCTTCTCGGCGGTGCTGGTGATTATCGGCCTGTATGTTCGCGTGTCGCTACATGAGTCGCCGGTGTTTGAAAAAGTCGCAAAAGCGAAAAAACAGGTGAAGATCCCGCTGGGTACGCTGCTGACCAAGCACGTACGCGTCACGGTACTCGGTACCTTTATCATGCTGGCGACCTACACGCTGTTTTACATTATGACGGTCTACTCAATGACCTTCAGTACCGCCGCCGCGCCTGTCGGACTTGGCCTGCCGCGTAATGAAGTACTGTGGATGCTGATGATGGCAGTGATTGGTTTTGGCGTGATGGTGCCGGTAGCCGGATTGCTGGCCGATGCCTTTGGTCGCCGTAAAAGCATGGTAATCATCACGACGCTTATCATCCTGTTCGCGCTGTTCGCCTTTAACCCACTGCTCGGTTCTGGCAACCCGATTCTGGTTTTTGCCTTCCTGCTGCTGGGGTTAAGTCTGATGGGGCTGACCTTTGGGCCGATGGGCGCCCTGCTGCCAGAGCTGTTCCCGACAGAAGTACGTTATACCGGGGCGTCGTTCTCTTATAACGTATCGTCGATTCTCGGCGCCTCCGTTGCGCCATATATCGCGGCCTGGTTACAGACTAACTACGGGTTAGGTGCGGTGGGGTTATATCTGGCGGCAATGGCTGGCTTGACGTTAATTGCTCTACTGCTGACCCATGAGACGCGACATCAGTCGTTGTAATGAGACTGAAAATTGCCTGGTACGCTACGCTTATCAGGCCTGAATTCCCATACAATATATTGAATTCGCAAAGATTTGTAGGACGGATAAGGCGTTCATGCCGCATCCGGCATGAACAAAGCGCACGTTGCCAACAATCTAAATCTGTTTAACTGCCGGATGTCAGACATCCGGCAGTTATCATTACTTCTTCATCTGCGACAAAATCGTCCGGCACTGATTAGCCTCCCCTTCGGAAGGTGAGATCAGCGCCAGTAATGCCGCCGCTGGTGTCACCAACGTTGCCAGTGCCGCTGCAACGGCACCACGGGCAATCAACGGTCCAGCTTTCACCCCAGCCTGCGGATTTTTAAACGTGCCACGCACATACAGCGGCGAACGCAGTGTGATAATCCGAATCCCTTTGCTCTCAGGATCAATCGTCAAATCGAGCTGTTCCGAAGCAAAACTTGCCGTGCCGGTAACATTAATCAACGCGTTCTCAGTATCAAAAGCAAAAATCTGCGGACGCGCCACGCCGTTGGCAATATCCAGATTCGCCGCCGCACAATTTACCCTTACCTCATCGTCACCGAAAATCGCACCAACAATATAGTTACCGACGTTCAGCCCAACAATCTCCATCAGGTTGCGGCTCACCAGCCCGTCATTCATCAACAGTTTCAGGTTACCGTTGCTGTTGCCTAAAAGCGCCGCCACCGAGTTACCGCTACCGCGCAGTTCCGCGTCACCGTTCATTTCCCCCAGCGTCTTCTGCATCAGTTCCACATCCGGCATCAGTTCTTTCAGTTTCAGCCGACGGGCCTGAATATCCGCCTGCCCTTGCATCGGTTTTTTATCGCCTTCCAGATGAATATTCGCCGCAATGCTGCCTCCCGCCATGCCAAATTTCAGCGGTTGCAGACGCAGGTCGGCGTTTTTGAGGATGATATGAGTAGAAAGATCGCTAATCGGCAGGCTGCTGCCATGCTCGATGCGCCGCCCTTTGAAACGGACATCGGCATCCATGACATCCCATTTATCGGTTTCGAAGCGGTCATAAGGCAGCACTTTGCCCGCAGGCTGCACGCTTTTTTCACCCTTCTTCTGTTCAGACCGTTTCGATTTTTCTGCACCTTTACCGGAATCAACGCCAATTAACGGCCCTAAATCTGCCAGCCGCAATTGCCGCGACTCAACGTCGCCTTCCAGTTTTGGCCGTGGCTTGCCAGTGGTGTAGACCAGTGAACCGTGAATATCACTATCACCAATGCGCCCGTTAAAACCGCGATAATCAAAAACCGACGATTTTTCAGTGTCGATTTTTGCTACCAGACGACCATCGGTTTCAAACGGCGGGGTATCGGGCAGTAGAACGCCGGTCAGTTCATAAAGATCTCCCAACGAATCGCCGGAAAATTTAAGCCGTAAATCGACACCGCCCATCTTCATTGGGTCATTTACTACGCCATCAAAAGCGACGCGAGTATTCCCGGAGTGGAAATCAGCCTGTACCGGAAACGGAGTCCCTTCGCCGCGCAGCGCCAGCATGCCGCCGATTTTACCTTTGCCCGTGAGTGGTTCGCCGTTATAGCGTCCCTGTGCCTTCAGGCCAAAAACGTAATCGCCCACTTTCTCTTTATCTGCGTTACCTTTCGATCCGGTAACTTCGCTAAATGGCAGTGGCTTGCCTAACGGATCGACAAAAATTTCCAGATCCGCTTTGCTTACTTTGTCATCAATGGCGATCCGCCCTTGATCGAACAGAATATTATCCAGCCGAAACGACCACGCCGACGGCTTTGTATTCGCGTCTTTGTTGTCATCATTAGCAAGATTAAACGTCCAGTTATTGTTCTTTTCGGAGAGACGAATCAGGCGCGCGTCGGGCTTTTCCAGCTTGATCCACGGCAGCCAGACCGTTTTGGTCAGCAACGCCAGCGGAGCCAGCGTCGCTTCTACCCGCGGCAAATGCACCATCGTCACCTCGGGAATATCTGGCGGGTTGCCAAGAATGATGTCTTCCGCATGTACATGAGGCCACGGCACCCAGCTGCGCCAGCCGGTTTCCTGTTTTTGCCGCTCCCACACCACGCCCAGATCGCCACGGATAGCGAACGGACGATTCAACTCCGCAGAGACTTTCTGGTTGATGGTCGGTTTGAGTCGATTCCAGTCAAAAGTCGCAATCAAAATGATCGCCACGACGATCAACAACAAGAAAGCCCCTGAAATCGCGGCGGTTATTTTGCCTGCTTTGCTCATCGTTCGCTTCCTCATATTCTTCCTGGGCCAGTCCTAAAGATAGTCCAGCCAGGCGGAAAATGAGGCGGTTACACCACCAGAGCTACCTTATCCAGCGTTTCCATCGGTGCCGGACGTGAAAGAAACCAGCCTTGTGCGGCGAATGCGGGGGAGTTCTGTACATCGCGCCACTCTTCCTGCGTTTCCACTCCCTCGACAATCACTCCGCGACAATAGCGATTCATCAAATGCAAAAGCTGTGAAAAGAGCGTGCGGCCCTCCGGCGACTGACGCAGCATCACAAACAGTTCGCGAGCGATTTTAATGTAGTCATAACGCACTTCACTGAGTGCGGAGAAATTTGCCATCCCGGTGCCAAAATCATCAAGCCATAGCGGACCAAATTCGCACATCGAGGCAAAGGTTGAATCTTTCGGCAGGCGGATATGTTCTACCAGTTCAAAACGCAGCCAGGGAAGACGGTCAATCTGACGCAAAATTTCCGGCTGCTGACGTAGGGCGAGAAGTGTCGGACCATCAATATTAACCGATGCCAGCAGACTATGTTCAACAAAGAAGACGGCTTTTTGCGCCAGCAAATCTATCTGTTCTTTCACCACATCCATACGATGTCTGATGGTGATTTCGGCAAAATAACGATCCGGCGGCAGTCGTTGCGAAGGATCCTCGGGATGAGTAACGACCGTCAATAGCTCCACGGCCATCAACCGACCGGATGTCTGATAAATCGGTTGCCAGGTGTAAGCTCGTTCGCACTGCAACCAAAAACGTCGTTCCTGCAAGCTTTCGATACTTGCTTCAGGATGGCTTATTCGCTGAATAACCTGCCTTATCATCGAAGATGTCCTGTGTTTAAAAGTGATGCTGCCCGGACTCGACAAATGTTATCGGCGCACAACGCCAGAACTTTACCGCCCGATGCGGCTAAATTTGCCTGTCCTGCGGCGAAATCTTCCAGGAATACGTTCTGGCTCAAAAAAATAATGGAACGGCGTTTTAATATAGTTGACCAGCAAACCACCACAGCGCAAACTAACGCTAATTTTTTTACAGATCAGGTTCACGACTATGTCCAAAAAGATTGCCGTGATTGGCGAATGCATGATTGAGCTTTCCGAGAAAGGCGCGGACGTTAAGCGCGGTTTCGGCGGCGATACCCTGAACACTTCCGTCTATATCGCCCGTCAGGTCGATCCTGCGGCATTAACCGTTCATTACGTAACGGCGCTGGGAACGGACAGTTTTAGCCAGCAAATGCTGGACGCCTGGCACGGCGAGAACGTTGATACTTCCCTGACCCAACGGATGGAAAACCGCCTTCCGGGCCTTTACTACATTGAAACCGATGACACTGGCGAACGTACCTTTTACTACTGGCGTAACGAAGCCGCGGCCAAATTCTGGCTGGAGAGCGAGCAGTCAGCGGCGATTTGCGAAGAGCTGGCGAATTTCGATTACCTTTACCTTAGCGGGATTAGCCTGGCGATCTTAAGCCCGACCAGCCGCGAAAAGCTGCTTTCCCTGCTGCGCGAATGCCGCGCCAACGGCGGAAAAGTGATTTTCGACAATAACTATCGTCCGCGCCTGTGGGCCAGCAAAGAAGAGACACAGCAGGTGTACCAGCAAATGCTGGAATGCACGGATATCGCCTTCCTGACGCTGGACGACGAAGACGCCCTGTGGGGCCAACAGCCGGTGGAAGACGTCATTGCGCGCACCCATAACGCGGGCGTGAAAGAAGTCGTGGTAAAACGCGGGGCAGATTCTTGCCTGGTGTCCATTGCGGGTGAAGCGTTAGTTGATGTTCCGGCGGTGAAACTGCCGAAAGAGAAAGTGATCGACACCACCGCAGCAGGTGACTCTTTCAGTGCCGGTTATCTGGCGGTACGTCTGACTGGCGGTAGCGCGGAAGATGCCGCGAAACGTGGGCATTTGACTGCAAGTACCGTTATTCAGTATCGCGGCGCGATTATCCCGCGTGAGGCAATGCCAGCGTAAAAACAGCATATGAAAAAAGCTGGATAACGTGTTACTCCTCTATCCAGCTCCTCCATAAACGCCTGATGGTTGTGTTAATTCATTACCATCAGGCAGACACGATATTACTGTGCAGGTGGAATATCCGTCACTTCAGGATGTACGTCGTCCGCGGCGACAGAGGTAGCTGCCGCCGTAGTAGATGGGGCCATGATTTGATCCCAGGCCGCCTGCAACGCTTTCATGTTAAATTCCGGCTCGCCTTTCGGCTGCAGCAGAATTAACGCCATATCGTTCGACAACTGCTGGCGCAGATCCTGATTTAACATCTCTACCGTCAGACTATTAAGGAAATCCTGGCGCAATTTCTGATATTGCTCCGGCGCGATATCGACGACCTGATTTTGCAACGAACGCATCCGCTGGCCCATCAGAATATCGGTATCAGCTCGCGCATAGGCGGCAAACAGTTTCTGCAGCTCCAGTTTCTTTTGCGCCACTAACGCATTGAACTCTTCTTCCGGCAGACCTTTATCGCGAACCTTCGCCAGTTCACGCGCCACCAGATTAAGGTTGCTGTTCAGCTTGTCATTTGGTGACTCGATGTTGATGGCACACTGCGCACGCAGATACAGCACACGGCAATCAAATCCAAGACCGATGTCTTTGTTGTTATTAGCGCTTATCGCTTGTTGAACGTGCCAGAACAACGCCTCACGGGCCAGGTCCGCACGCCAGTAGCGCAGCAGTGCCGCTGATTCACGAATCGGTTGCCACGGCGTGTCCCACATGATGGATAACCGGTCCTGACGCACTGCGTCAGTCATAATACTCACCGCTTCCGCACGCAGCGGAGAAAGCGTCGGTACTGGAGCCGGTGTTTCACGTTTGCCTTTCAGTTCACCAAAGGTTTTGTTGATTTGGTCGACAACCGAGCGCGCATCAACGTTCCCCACCACCAGCAGCGTCATTGCATCCGGGGTGTACCATTTCTGGTAGAACTCTTTAATCTTTTCCGCTTCTACGGGTTGTTTCAGCGGATCGGCAGGATCGTGGCCTAACAAGGTTGATCCTTTCAGACGATAACGCCACCAGCCCTCTTTGGTATCAGCAGGCCAGGTTGCCACCATATCCTGACTTTGCAGCGCATGATTGATGGTTTCTGGCGTGATGGTCAGTTTGCCTGTGGCATTTGCCAGATAAGAGAGCGCTTCTTTCAGCAAGTCGTTACGGCTATTGGGCAAACTCAGATTAAACAGCGTGGTGTCATAAGAGACAATTACCGGCGGCATCGGGCGCTTAGGGTCGATCCCCTGTTGCCACAATGAACGCGCCTGTGCTGCTTCAAGGCCTCCGCTTTGCGTTAATGCAATACGAGGGATGGCGTGACTGTAACCGCTTTGTTGTGTACTTTCGGCGAGCGAACCGGTATTAACCAGCAGGCGAATTTCAACACGATCGCTCGGACGCTGAGGCGTGGTCAGCACTTGCCACTGTAAACCGTTGGAAAGCGTCCCCTGTTGCCATGCTGGATCAGGCTGGAGCGCATCTGCCTGCACATAGCCAGCAGTGGCCATCATCAGCAAACCGCCCGCTAAAAGTCGAATTTTTGTGCCCTGCATGTGAACCCCTGATCAACTATCCTGGTAATAAAAAACTGCCCGTTTCGGTCAGTCTAAATGACATTAAAAACACTTCGTGTTAGACCGCAAAAACACGAAAATGTCACGGAAGAAGTAAAATAAACCTGAACTCACCCAGGTGGTAAGTTCAGGCACAGGGGGCAATTATGCGCAAACACCCGCACTCGGGGAAGGGAGTGCGGGCATAAGAGGTGAGATTAAGAGGATAATTCGTGCGTTTTGCCTTCCGGCGCACGATTATTCAGCACATCGTCCAGTTTTTTGTGGTCCAGTTCTTTCACCCACTTAGCGACCACGATGGTTGCTACGCCGTTACCGACCAGGTTAGTCAGCGCGCGGGCTTCCGACATGAAGCGGTCGATACCAAGAATTAGCGCCAGACCCGCTACCGGCAAATGTCCCACCGCAGAGAGCGTCGCCGCCAGCACGATAAAGCCACTGCCCGTTACCCCTGCCGCCCCTTTGGAAGAAAGCAGCAACACGATTAACAACGTGATTTGGTGGACGATATCCATCTGACTGTTAGTCGCCTGGGCGATAAATACCGCCGCCATCGTCAGGTATATCGAAGTGCCATCAAGGTTAAATGAGTAGCCTGTCGGGATGACCAGCCCCACTACCGATTTCCGGCAGCCGAGTTTCTCCATCTTGTCGAGCATACGCGGCAGCGCCGACTCGGAAGAAGACGTCCCCAGTACAATCAGCAGTTCTTCACGGATGTAGCGGATAAATTTGAAGATACTGAAACCGGTCGCTTTAGCGATTGAACCCAGTACCAGCACCACAAACAGGATACAGGTGATATAGAAGCAGATAATCAGCTGCCCCAGTTGCACCAGTGTGCCGACGCCGTATTTACCGATGGTAAACGCCATCGCCCCGAACGCACCGATGGGCGCCAGGCGCATGATCATGTTGATGATGCCGAAAATGACCTGCGAGAAACTTTCGATAACGTTAAAAATCAGTTGGCCTTTGCTGCCCAGACGATGAAGCGCAAAACCAAACAGTACGGCAAACAGCAGCACCTGCAGGATGTTACCGCTGGCAAATGCGCCAATGACGCTCGCCGGGATGACATCCATAATGAAGGCGACAATGCCCTGGTCTTTCGCCTGGTCGGCGTAGACCGCTACCGCTTTCGCATCAAGCGTTGCCGGATCGACGTTCATTCCGGCACCGGGCTGCACGATGTTAACGATAATAAGACCAATAATCAGCGCGATGGTACTGACAATTTCAAAGTAAAGCAGTGCGACTGCGCCGGTACGACCGACCGCCTTCATGCTTTCCATGCCCGCAATACCCGTTACGACGGTACAAAAGATGACAGGTGCGATGATCATCTTAATGAGCTTAACGAACCCGTCGCCAAGCGGTTTCATTTGCTCACCTATTTCAGGGTAGAAATGGCCAAGGAGAATACCAATGGCTATCGCTGTCAGGACCTGAAAGTAAAGGCTTTTAAAGATAGAGGTTTTCATAGGGTGTCCTTTAGTAAACCACAGGTCTTGTAAGGTTATGGGGTACCTGCGGCCTTAAAATAACACCCAGACAACATCACAGAAATGTACCTGGATCATAATTGAAACAAAAAGGTTAAAAAATTTGAGCTGGCTCGCACAAACCAGCACTTTTTAAAGTTTTGTAATCAATTTGTGGTAACTACTTTTCTTCCAGGTAACTCTCTTCGAATATTTCAATAGGGAGGGGACGTGCAAAAAGGAAGCCCTGAGCGATACCAACGCCAGCTTTTGCCAACCATTCGCGTTGCGCTTCTGTCTCCACGCCTTCGGCAATGATTTGCAGATTCAGGCTTTGCGCCAGCATGATAATTGCAGCAATCATGCTGCTATCTTCCGGCAATCCTTCAACAAACATTTTGTCGATTTTTAGCACGTCGATTGGCAACGATTTCATATGCTGCAGCTGACGCAACCCCGCATAGCCCATGCCAAAATCATCCAGCGCTACCTGCACTCCGGCGTTGCGCAGCGGGCGAAGGATTGCCACCGCCGCTTGAGGGTCATCAATGCGTCGGCTTTCTGTCACCTCAAGTATCAGCGTTCCTGGCTGAACACGATAGCGCGTTAGCAGTTCCAGCATATCTGGCACCATATTCGGGTGCAGAAGCTGTAAGGCAGAGAGATTCACCGACAGCGGCAGCATAATGCCGCGCTCCTGCCAGGCGGCAAGCAGTCGGCATGACTCTTCCAGCACCCAGTGACCGACTGTAACCATCAGTCCACAAGACTCAATACGATCAATAAACCCATCCGGTAGGTCCCAACTCCCATCCGGTTGCTGGATACGCAATAACACTTCCGCGCTGACTAATTTGCCGCTGGTCATCTCGACTTGTGGTTGTAACCAAATCGCAAATTGATGATTTTCAAGCGCATTAAGGATATCGCTCTCTTCTGTCAGCCGCTGTTGAGCAGCTTCCATCTGCTGCGGATCATAGAACTGAATCTGATTCTTCCCTTTATGACGAGCAGTAAACGCCGCAGAAATAGCACGACCATAAAGTTGTTCGGCGGTGATATCGCCATAGAACATCGCCACGCCAATGCTACAGTGTGGACGCAGTTGGATGCGATCAATTGGCAAACGCTCGCTCATGATAGTGAGCACCTGCTGACCTAAAGTAATAGCGTGCCACGGTTCCTGCACACCGTTGGCGATAACAGCGAAGTCATAGCCACTGACCTGCGCGAGGATCATGCGCGGCGACAGCACCGATTTGAGTTTTTCCACCAGAGTCAGTAGCAGGATTTCGCGCTGCGCCTCTTTCAGCACACCGGCGGTGTCACGCAGGGTTTCACAGGTGATAATCATCAGCGCAGTCGTCTGTTTACGCCTCACCACCTGTTCCAGCATCTCCATCAGCAAGGCTTTGTTTGGCAAGTCCGACACCGGGAAGCGCATCGCGTTTTCGATCTGCTCTTCATAATGGCGCTGCAACAGTTGCTGGTTAAGGTTATAACTGCGCACCAGCATTCCTATTTCATCGTCCTGATGCAGGCGCGGTAGTGCCAGTTGATGACCAACAAGTTCCTGGGGTGGAATGGAGTTTAGTTCGCGGGCGATATTACGTAACGGATGCAAAATCAGTCGGTTAATGCACCAACTAATCGCTACCGTCAATATTAACGATAAAAGTAAGTAAATGGTCACTAACGTTGAGAGGGTGCTCATCACGAACTTATACATGCGGAAGGAATCCGCCTGTAACACCAGATAAGCAATTGGCTGCGGATTTGCCGGACGTTCCAGCGAGTAGACGCCCAACGAGATTTGAACAGGTAGCTCAAACAGGCGAGTGACCATTACCGGTACCGGGCGTTCAGGGATAAAACTCTTACGCAGCGCCTGAAACTGATTAGGCAGCACCACATCGGCGCGGCTGACCACGCCTGCCGGTTTAATGCTGGCAAGAATAGCTTCCGCTTCGGGAATATCGCCTTTCAAAATGGCAGAAGATAAAGGTTCGCGGACAGAGCGAGCAATGCTTTCCAGTTGCGTAGCCGTGTTATAGCGATTCTGCTGTACCAGGTGGAACAGCAAAACGGTGCAAAAAACAAAGACAAACACCAGGACAACGGCTGCCACCATTGCCATCTGCTTGATTGTTAACGAACGACTAACGCGCAAATTATCTCTCCCCCCGGAAATCCCAGACTGCCGCCCGAGTATACCCGATCGCAGCGGCATTAAGAGAGGCGCTATCTGAAAACTTACCAGTCGGCGTAAGGTACCAGCGGCTGTGGCGGTAAATCCATATCTCCCTGCCATCCGGCGGCAGAATACCGCACGTAGAGCAGGAAATGGCTTGGCGCATAATCTTTCGCCTGCTGGATATCAATTGCCGTGCCGACAAACCAGTTGGATGTGACGCGGCGTTCAAGTAATGCCCGCGCCGTGTAGCCAAAGCCCTGACTGCTGCCGCCATCGTTGGATTGCCGCGCAGCTTCTTCCCGCCAGTCGGTCGGGATCAGATTCATCAGCGGATAACGCGGCATGGTTTTGGTTCGCGAATGCGACCATGAACCAGACGCCCCCAGCTCCCACGACCAGTTTTCCGTGCGCTCACGCCACATCACCGGTATGGCAAACGACAGATATTCCTGCGGGCTGTAGTAGCCACCCTGACCAAGTGAGTACCCACTCAGGTCTTTGTCGTAATGCCAGATCATATTATTCAGGCCGATGGTGACGCGGCGATTGTTCTGGTTGATGACCTTATAGTAATAGCCCGTCATCCAGCGCACGCGCCAGTTATCTTCGACATTTTTACCGGTTAACTGGTCGCCGCTAAGCGATGCCCAAACGCCGTTTGCCTCGCCTTTATCATAGCTCAGGCTTAACCCCACACCATCGGCACGTACGCCGCCCCATTTTTTCCCGGTATTGCTCGGGGAGTCTTTTTGCCCGCCAAAGGCCAGCAAAGAACTGGAGATAGGTCGACGGTGGGCGTTAACGGTGTAACCAAGCGGCCCGATATCATCGCTATAACTGACGCCGCCGACCACATCCACGACATTGAAGCCCATCGGTGTGGTGCCGATATCCCAACTCCAGACGTCATTTCGCCAGCCGACCGCCACGCTTGCGCCAGAGTCCGACTGGCTGCGATTGCCGCTACAGTCCTGCAATGTACAGGTACCCCAGTTGTCATCCCATTTACCATCGGCATTAGTGGAGAAACTGCCGACATTCATATTGACGAAATCACTGCGAAAGAACATCCGCCCGTCAGAATACGGCGCATCCACCTGCAACATGGTAGTGTGCGCTTTCAGATCGGAGTAACCACCGGTGCCGCTCGAACCCCAGTAATCGTGCTCGAGGGTGACGTTAAGATCCTGCTGGCGGTAGAGATCTGCCGCATCGCTACGTACGCCGCGTTTCAGCCAGTCATCTTTCTCGTCGTTGCGCGTCAGTCGGGTAAAGGTGTCGTTATCCTGCGGACGCGTCGTGGTCACACCGGATGCGACCATCGCGTCTTTGTAGGTTTCCAGCGCCTGCGTTGGATCGCCCGCCTGCGCTTCAAACTTCGCACCGTCGCGCAGTACCATCGCGCTTTCCATCGACGGCTGCTGGGATTTTGCCTGCGGGATCAGCTTGTTAAATGTCTGCTGCGCCGCTGCGGTATCGCCAAGCTGCGTCTGGGCCAACGCCACGCGCCGCTGAGTGTTCAGTGAAGCGTTATCGGTGGCGGGCAGTTTCGCCAGCTGGCTACGTGCCGCCGCTTTATCGCCTGCGGCAATGTCCACCTCCGTCAGCCCAAGAATGGCATCGGCGTTAGTTGGCTCCCGCGTCAGGACATTCTGATATGCAGTGCGAGCGGCGGTGTAATCACGTCGTTGTTGCGCCCAGTCAGCCAGCGTGAGGTCAATACGCGTGGAAGGTGGTTGCTGGCGTAGCATCGCTTCCGCTTCAGCTTCTTTGCCGCTTTCTCGCAGGCGATTAGCGGTTTCCAGCACCTGATCGCTTTGCAGTCGATTAACCAGCTCCTGAATATTGCTGTTCCACTGCGCGCGCGGCAGGCTGTTGATATGCGCCAGCGCCGCTCTGTCCTGGTCATGACCAGAGAGATACAGCCCGTAAGCGTAAACCTGCTCAGGGTCGTTCGGCTTCTGCTGTGCCAGATTGCGCATTAACGTATCAGCCTGGCTGCGTTGTCCGGCCTGCCAGAGATCCTGTGAAAGTCGGTAAGTAATCCATACGCTGCCGGGGTCCAGCGCCAGTCGTTGCCGCTGAAGTGCTGCCGCCTGCGCCCATTTGCCCTGGTTTTCCAGTGCCTCTGCCTGCTGTGCCAGACGGTCGTTTTGCAGGCTGCGTTCGATATCATCAATGCTACGCCGCTGACTGGCAGAGAGCGAGGCAATAAACGCTTCAGCTTTTTCTGGCGATTGCTGGCGGTAAATATTTGCCAACCCGCGCACGGCGTTAGTGTTGCCGCTGTCCATACGCAAGGTCTGCTGATAATAACGTTCGGCGGCGGGATAATCTTTTCGCGCCATCGCCACATCGCCCAGCCCCAGCACTGCATAACTGTCGGTGTTATCGACGCTACGCGCCTGCTGGAACAGCCGTTCTGCCCGGTCGGGATTATTGGCTTTCAGCGCAGCATCGCCCTGCTGGATCGCCAGCCAGTAGCGGTTCACTTTCAGCAGACTATTCCATTTGTCGTTGTTACTACTGTGCGGGTCCAGTGCGAGGGCTTTTTCCAGATTCACCACCGCATTGGCGCGATCGCCTTTCTGGGAATACGCCTGGCCCAGCGCCCCCAGAGCTTCACTGTCTTTCGGGTTCGCCCGCACCGCCTGTTGCAGTTCGGGAATGGCTTTACCCGCCATGCCAGAGTCCACCGCCGCTAAACCTTGCGCACGGGCGCGGAAAGCGGGATCGGCCAGTTGTTTTTGTTGTTCTGCCAGTTGCGATTGCGCAGCCGCTACGCTATCGCCATCGCTAAAGATAGAGAGATATTTTTTCAGCGCCTGCACGCTGGCATCGCTGACAGGCATGTCTTTAATCTGCCCGTACCAGATTTTAGAGGCCCCTTCGCGCCCGGCGTTCGATTTCGCCATCTGCTCCAGCACGGCAAAACCTTCATCACGGCGATCGCTACTAAACAGCAATAGCGCCAGATTGTTTTGCAGGCCCGTATTTCCCGGCGTATCCGCATTGATGCGTTTTAGCTGATTAATCGCTTCGCCACGGCGAGCCGGAATTTTCGCTACTGTACTCCAGTACTCGACGGCAATGTCACCTTCCGGCGGCGCCCCGTTGAACAGTTTGTTGTACCCCGCCACGGCTTCTTCGGCATGCCCGGTGGTGGCCTGCAATCGTGCTTGTTGCAATGCCTGGCGACCATCCGGCGTGGAAAGCAACATCGTAGTCCGCGACGATTTGTAAGCATTTGAACTCGGCGCTAATTGCGACAATCGGTCGAGTTGTTTTTGCGCCCCATCAACATCACCCTGCCGTAACAAAGAGCGAAAGCGGGCGGCAACGACGTCCGGGTTATTCGGATCGATAAGCTCCAGACGATACAGAGACTGTTGCACTAGATCTTCGCGGTGGGTCGCTTCGCCAACGCGTACCTGCTCCAGTAACTGTTGCTGGGCGGTTGGCGCCGCCTCGACCATCGGCATCACGGCCAGACCGAGGGAAAGTGTGAAGATGTTTAATGTGAATTTGCGCATTCCTGGCCCCAGTCAGGTAATAACTCACCTTTTGTCGAGAAGCGGAAACGGTGTTGATCCCAGCCTTGTCCGAACAGGGTCAGCACATAATTGTAATAGGCATCGCTGCCAGGAAAGTTATCTGCCACCCGCTGGCGCTGTACAGCCTGCGCGTCACGGTTCTGAAGAAACGGCAACATAGCCGCAGAAAAACCTACCGGCCCTTTACCCTGCGCTTTACCCGTAGCGACATCAACTTTCTCCGGCGGATAGCCGTTCTTCTCGGTAAATGTCGCCATCGGTTTAAAACGCGCTAACAACCGTGCTTTTTGCGGATCAGTATCTGGCATCATACCGACCCACATATAAACTCGAATGGCGTCATAGCTGCTGATCAGCGTTTTTTCAGCTTTCAACTGCCAGCCTTTATCTTTTTCATAACGCACCCAGTCAGGCGAAAAGCCTTTTGGGGCGGTTTCCAGCAATAAACGTTGATTGGTTTCCCGCAGTGTGGTCCACGGCGCGCCAAAGCGGGTGAAATACTGTGCCAGCGTCGGCGGTAGATAGCTGGGGTTAAAACGCCAGCTGTTATCCTCGGCAAAGCCCACTTTGCCCGGTAACAACATGGAGCCCAGCCCTGGCACCGTCACGACTTCCTCACGCGCGATACGTTTTAACAACGCGCTGCCGATGTTGGTATAGCGCTGCTCTTTCCACAAACGCCCTGCCTCCAGCAACGACCAGGCCATCCAGATATCACCATCAGAGGCCGAATTGCTGTCCAGCACTTCCCACTTACTGTTCTCTTTTTTGCCCCACAGCCAGGCTGGCAAATGTTCGTTTAAGGAACCCTGAGCAAGATTGTTCTGGGTCCAGTCAAGTAGGTTGTCAAATGCCGCACGATCATTAGCCGCCAGGGCAAAGAACATGCCGTAGCTTTGCCCTTCGGAGGTGGTAATTTTGCGCGCGTCGCTGGGGTCAATGACGCGCCCTTCCTGGCTGACATAATCCTTTTTGAACTGCTCCCAGGCAGGCCAGTTGCAGGCTCCCTGAACACTGAAGGCAGCCAACAGCAGCATTGTCACGATCCCACAACGCATAACGTTCATTTTATATTACTCATTATCCGGATTAAGACGACGACGGCTGATGATGCGCAGCAGACGCCACAGTACCCAGGCCAGTAGCACCACGCTGATTGCCGCCAGCACCGCCAGCAGAATCGGATGGTTCGCCAGCGCATACCATAAGCGTTCAAACCACGGCAGATGACCAACGTAATAGACGTCGCCAACGCGCAGGCTGTTAACACCGGACTCGCGAATCACCGCGACTGAACCAAACATAGTGGCGCGTTTACCGCTATCGTTCACCGCATCGTTGAGCATCTCGTAACCGCGTGGACTATCCGCCAGTAACGCAATTACGCTACGCTGGTCGTTATACGGTGACTGGAAGCCAATCACCGCAGCCATCGCGCCAGAAGAGGTCAGTGTGGACTGAGTTTCTGCCGCGCGATCACTCTCATCTGGCACAATGCCGGGGAACGGGGTCTGGCGCATCGGCGTCTTCACCCAGCTTTCAGTAGCCTGCACCAGCAGATCGATCTGCTTGTCATCTTTTAATTTGTCCGGGATACCACCGATTATCATGATATCGGCGTCTTTCCCCTGAATGGTGCTGCCATCATCGGTCACCGTCAGGTTGATCGCCGGGAAGCCCGTCTGCGCACCGATAAAGCCCACGGTATTCAGCAGAGTTTCCATCTGTACTTCGTTTGGTGTTTTTGGCATCACGGTGATGGTTTGCGACAGATCCGCCATCCGGCTGAACGGGAAGCCCGCGTTAGCAAAGGCGCGTAGATCCGGCATCGGGATGAAGTGGTAATACTTCGAGAAGTCGATGGTGGAATCGTCACCAATCACCACATGATTCTGTACCGGCTGGAAGGTAATACAGTTATCTACCGAACCGCCCGGCATTGGGTTCATATACTCAAAATCGAAGCGTAACTGGTTGGTCGCCCCCAGTTTCAGCGCCGGAATGGAGACATCGGTTTTACCATCCAGCAAACCTTGCAATACCGGAATCCGCAGCAGTAGGCGGTTCGCCTCCTGTTTACTGCTGAGGTTGAAAGATTGCAGGAACTGGTTATTCAGGCTGATATCCATCCGCGAACTGTCTTTCACCGGCGGCATGGTGTAGCGGTAGTTGATATCCATATCAATGCCGGTACTGCGCATCAGGTAGAGATCTGGCGGCAGGTTTAGCGAGACGTTAATCGCTGCTGGCTCCAGGCCGCTGGACTGCAACTGATCTTCATAGGTTTTAAGTTCACCAAAGGTAACCGGACGATCGGTACGCACCCAGTTTGGCGCATCGTACGGTTTACGCGGCAATAGCGGTTTAACATCGTTCACCACGACGCTGTCGCCTCGGAACAAAATATTGCCCTGAGCAATGCCTTTCGCCGCCTGTAATAGATCTTTGTCGTCACGACCAAAGACCACCAGCAGTTTGACGTAAGGATTGTCCGGATGGTTGATCATCTCAATCACCGGGGCTTTTACTGCCGGATGATCGCGCAGGAAATCCGGTCGCCTGTCATTAGTGGCAAAGACAATGGCATTGCGGTCCGGAAGCTGATTATAGAGTACCGGGAAGTTCTGCCCGCGCCAGCCAGAACGGGAACCAAACCACGACGCAACAATCGCCGAAGCCTGTTGCAGACCGACATCCGGCGCACCCGCAAAAACTATCGGCAACGTATTGGCACGGTTATCCCTCGGGTCGAAAAACGGAATCGGGAAGTGCGACAGGTCATTTTTTACATTCAGTGATTGGTACGTAAGTTCCAGTCCACTGCTACGTCCAACATCCAGCCAAAGCGTGGTGCTGGCCGGGTTTTCGCACACGTCCTGATAATGGCCGACAAACTCCAGCCGCACGCGGTTGAAGTCGGTGATGAACAGCGGATTAATCGGCATTTGCGCCAGTGTCTTTTTACCCAACTGCTCTTTGGTCACTGGCAGCACGCCCATCAGTTCATCATTGAGATAAACCTTGAGCTGCGACTGGACAGGCAGCAAAGACGGCGACGGCGTATATTCAAGGTTTAGCATCGCCTTCGTCACCACTTCATCACTACGCATGCCAAACTCTATGCTGCCGTTCGGGTTAATGCCACGCAGTACCATGCTGCCCGGTGGCGGCGCGATTTGCGCGAACGATAATTTGACATCGCGCGACGGGCCGTTCTGCGCCACGATGGGCGCATCAGCTCCCTGCACGCCTGGCATCACCTGCCCCACCTGCGGATTTTGCTCCGCCTGGGCAGGCACGGTTGGCTCAGCATTGATCAGTGGTTGCGTTGCTGGCGTCGCCTGCGTCATGAAGGAGGGGAATGCGCTCATCCCCATAGCCACTGCACAAATCCAGGATAGTTTTCTTTTCATCGCGTTATCATCATTGTTGAGCCAAAGCCTGATCCGATGGTTGTACCGTTTCACTCCGTTCCGGGCGACGCGGAATGAACGAAACAACCCAGGAAACCAGAGAAGTCAGCACGCGGAAAATGCCCTTCACCGAAGAAGGCGCAAACTCCGCCAGATGGCGGTAGCCACGGAAGCCGAGCTTCAAAATATCCAGCAGACTTTCCAGCGGCTTATCTTCCGGGTAGCTGTCCTGCCAGAGCGCCCATGTATCCGCACGGGCAAACGTACACTGCACAAAATCGATATGTTGCTGGGTGGTGAGCGGCATTAATTTCAACCCAACTTCATTCCCCATCACGCGCGCCACCTGGGCCGGGAAGACGTATTCCTGCGGACCACGTTTGAGCAACAGATTCACTTTCTGCCCTTCCAGAATCTGTGCCTGACCGTTGATCTTGATCCCCAAACCGCCGTCGGAGAAATCCTGAACGGTACACGAGAAGAGGTGCCCATCTTCGCGCGCAATTGCCCCTGGCATGGTCATCTCCACGCGATGCGAACGACGAACCTGTTTACTTTCAACCGATACCGCGACTGCGCCGCCGAGAATAATCAGGTTGTAGAATACCCACACCATACTGACGACCACGGTGAGCATTTCTGTCGGTGGGCCGTAGAAGTAACGCCAGATGCCGACCGCAATACCCACCAGATTGAGCAGTACAAGGAAGATGTAAGGCCGTGAGATCACCCAGTCGACATACTCTTCCTCCACCAGACCACCTTTGGCGGTGACGTTAAATTTGCCTTTATGCGGGTTAATCAGCGCTACCAGCGTCGGTGGCGCGATATACCAGGCAAGCACTGTCTCGTAGATTTCGCTCCAGAAGGAGTGGCGATATTTACCCTGAATCTTCGAGTTGGTCAGGCTGGCGTGAATCATATGCGGCAGCACAAACAGAGCGATCATCAACGCAGGTGCGTAAATGATGTAGGCGTGCAGTAGCAGAAACGCCAGCGGCGCGGTCAGGAAGATCAATCGTGGAATGCCCGACAAAAAGTGGAACATCGCGTTGACGTAACACAGCCGCTGGGCAAACTTCAGCCCTTTACCGGTAAGCGGGTTATCAAGACGAAAGATTTGCACCATCCCGCGCGCCCAACGGATACGCTGCCCAATGTGCGCCGAAAGGCTTTCAGTCGCCAGCCCCGCCGCCTGCGGAATACGTATATATGCAGAGGTGTAGCCACGACGGTGCAGGCGCAGAGAAGTATGCGCATCTTCAGTAACGGTTTCGACAGCGATACCGCCAATCTCGTCCAACGGTTTACGACGAATTACCGCACAGGAACCGCAGAAGAAAGTGGCATCCCACATATCATTGCCGTCCTGCACCAGACCATAAAACAGCGTGCCCTCGTTCGGCGTTTTACGAAAACGCCCCAGGTTGCGTTCGAACGGATCTGGCGAGAAGAAATGGTGAGGCGTCTGAATCATCGCCAGTTGTTTTTCTTTCAGGAACCAGCCCATGGTCATTTGCAGGAACGAGCGTGTGGGAACGTGGTCGCAGTCGAAAATCGACACGAACTCGCCTTTGGCATATTTCAATGCATTGTTGATGTTGCCTGCTTTCGCATGTTCATGAGTGGTACGGGCGATATATTTCACCCCAACGTTTTGTGCAAACTGACGGAACTCTTCCCTGCCGCCGTCATCAAGGATCCAGATGTTCAGCTTGTCTTTCGGCCAGTCGATACCCAGCGAGGCATAAATGGTATTTTTCACCACGTTGAGATCTTCGTTGTAAGTTGGGACAAAGATATCCACCGACGGCCATTGCGACATGTCTTTCGGCAGCGGTACTGGCTGACGATTCAGCGGCCATACCACCTGGAAATAGCCGAGCACCAGCACAATCCACGCGTACGTTTCAGCGAACAGCAGAATAAGCCCGCACACCAGGCTGACCGGATCATCCCAGTTCAACGTCGAGGTGTAGCGCCACCAGATATAGCGACACGAGACAGTCAGCGACAGTACAATCAACATCAGCGCCGAGAAGCGCCCTGGCATGCGTCGAACCATCAGCGCCACGCCCCATAACAGCATCAGGAAGATAAACTGCGACAGCGGATTAAATGGCTGGGTGACGCAAATCAGCGCCAGAATCAGCGAGAAGGTGACGATAATTCCAAGAATAAAACGCCGGGCTCCGGCGCTCAGATGGCCAAGTTCTTTTTTCTCATCAAGATGTTGCGTGTTCTGGCTGACACGCTCTGGCAGTTTGTCCATCCATTGATGGTAACGCCCCCGAATATTCTGCAGACCAGAAAATGCTCGCCAGCGTGGTTTTGGCGTCTCTCTGCGTGAAGCACCGATCAGCAACCAACAAGTCTGAATGACATAGCGGACCGGATCCAACGGACGCGGACGTGAAGCGTTGATATGTGGGTAAAGGTTCTTATGTTCTGCGCGAATACGCTGCCAGCGCGGGTGTTCAAGCGGAATGAACATCCAGACCAGTATCAGCCAAAAGCAGCCGAGAGTCGCGCTGAAAGCCGATGCGCCGTGACGACGATAATCGCGATAACGCCCGATAAGACGCGCGTTGACCGGCGGGATAAGCAACCACCGGGTCAGGATACTCATGATGCACTCCCGACTGGCATTTTCAGCCCGGAATAGTTCAACAGGCACCAGTTTGCCAGCGTCAGAACTTCCTCCGCCGCCAGCGCATCACTGCGGTATTCACCTAACGGCTGTTTCGCCGCCAGGCATTCAGCCATCGCTTCATCACGATGAATGAGCATCGGCAGCAATCGGCGCTGGCTTTGCAACCACAACTGGTAAATATCGTCCTGAACCTGGCTGCCAATGCGGAAATCATTAATCAATATATGCGCGCCAGCAGGAAGTGCTTGCTGATGCAGTCTGATGTGGCAGTTGGCATCAACATTGACGATTGCCAGCGAGTGTTCACACAGGCTCAGGATCTGATGCGTTATCTGCGAGGCGTCGCGCGGTAGGTCGATCAAAATCCATTGATAACGCCCGCTGGCTTTTAGTTGCTGTAAGCCGGAGCAAATATCGCTCAGCCGGGTTTGCCAGTGCTGTGGATTTTCTTGTTCTTCAATGGATAACTGACCAAAAGGCAGCAGATCGAGCTGCGAGGTATAGCGCAGCCCGGCATCTCGCCAGTCCTGACCATCCAGCATAGCTCTGGCCCAGCCCTGACGGTGGGTAAAATCAACGTTGAACGACAAGCGCAACAAATTATCCGGGCAGGCATCAACCACCAGGACATTTTCTCCCAACATTTGCAATGACCAGGCTAACGCGGCGGTGATGGTTGTTGTCCCCACGCCTCCCCTCACCCCCTGCAATCCCAGTATGGCCATTCACTACTCCCCTACTTCTGTTGCGCAAACTCAGCCAACAATGGCCAGCGTTTTAACGCCGCTGCCAACTGCTCACGCTGAGAAATATCGGCATAATCAATATCAGGCAATGAAAATGCCTGCTTTAACGCCAAAATATCATTCTGGAAGATATAGCCTATCGCGGGATCAGGCAGAGTATCCTGTTCTTTGTTATTCATTATTCTTAATCTCGATAAAATATACTCTTTACATATCAGTTAATTCTAATCGAAAGATTTTTTCTCACATAATGCCATACGGCAATACGTAACCTGTTCATTTTTTAACTTTCATGTACGCAACTAAAGAAAGTAAAAAACGAAAAGACTGATATCATAAGGCTTCCCGCCTGCTAAATTGATGCACATGCTAAATCTGATAAGTTTTAATTTCAATGGTAGGTTTATTTCTTAGCTTTCGCTAGTAAACTGATAATCAGACAAAATGGTAACTTGAGGGACATTGTGGACCCTGTATTCTCTATCGGTATCTCATCATTATGGGATGAGTTGCGGCATATGCCAGCAGGCGGCGTCTGGTGGTTTAACGTCGATCGTCAAGAAGATGCTATCAGCCTTGTGAATCAAACATTGGCTTCTCAAGCGGAAACCGCGAAAGTCGCGGTCATTAGCATGGATAGCGATCCTGAGAAAAACTTCAAATTAGATGATTCTCACGGACCGGAAAAAATAAAATTATTTTCAATGCTTAATCATGAGAAGGGGCTATACTCTTTGGCCCGCGATTTACAATGTTCAATTGACCCTGCAAATTATCTTTTCATTCTTGTTTGCGCCAATAACGCATGGCAAAAAATTCCAACGGAGAGGCTTCGTTCATGGCTGGATAAAATGAACAAGTGGAGCAGGTTATACCATTGCTCGCTGCTGGTAATTAATCCAGGAAGTAATAACGATAAACAATTTTCATTGTTGCTGGAGGAGTACCGTTCTCTTTTTGGCCTCGCCAGTTTGCGTTTTCAGGGCGCTCAACATCTGCTGGATATCGCCTTCTGGTGCAACGAAAAAGGAGTTAGCGCTCGTCAGCAACTCATCGTTCAGCAGCAAGATGGTATCTGGACGTTAGTTCAGCGCGAAGAAGCGGAGATCCAACCACGCAGCGATGAAAAACGCATTCTTAGCAATATTGCTGTACTGGAAGGCGCCCCCCCGTTATCAGAACACTGGCTACTGTTCGACAACAACGAAGCCCTGTTCATTGAAGCCCGTACCGCTCAGGCGGCAACGGTAGTGTTTTCTTTACAGCAAAATGCGCAAATTGAGCCACTGGCCCGCAGCATTCATACCCTGCGTCGCCAGCGCGGTAGTGCGATGAAAATCCTCGTACGGGAAAATATCGCCAGCCTGCGCGCCACTGATGAACGTTTATTGTTGGCCTGCGGTGCGAATATGGTGATTCCATGGAATGCTCCGCTCTCTCGCTGTCTGACGATGATTGAAAGCGTGCAAGGACAGAAGTTCAGCCGCTATATTCCGGAAGATATCACTACCTTGCTGTCAATGACCCAACCACTGAAACTGCGCGGTTTTCAAAAGTGGGATGTGTTCTGTAACGCTGTGAATAATATGATGAATAACACGTTGCTGCCTGCACATGGTAAAGGGGTGCTGGTAGCACTGCGCCCGGTTCCTGGCATTCGTGTTGAGCAAGCCCTGACACTATGCCGTCCCAATCGCACTGGCGACATAATGACCATCGGTGGAAATCGGCTGGTACTGTTCCTCTCATTCTGCCGGATCAACGATCTGGATACTGCGTTGAATCACATTTTCCCGTTGCCTACTGGCGATATTTTCTCTAACCGTATGGTCTGGTTTGAAGATGACCAAATCACTGCCGAACTGGTACAAATGCGTCTGCTGGCTCCGGAACAATGGGGGATGCCACTGCCTTTAACTCAGGACTCCGGGCAGGTAATCAATGCCGAGCACGATGGGCGTAACTGGCGACGCATACCGGAACCGCTGCGACTGTTGAGTGATCCTGTGGAGCATTCATCATGATGGCGATCAGCGATATTATTGAAATCATTGTTGTTTGTGCGCTTGTTTTTTTCCCGCTGGGCTATCTGGCGCGCCATTCCCTACGGCGCATTCGTGACACCCTGCGTTTGTTATTTGCAAAACCTCGTTATGTAAAACCGAGCGGTACGTTACGCCGTGCAGAAAAAGCCAGGGCTACCAAAAAATGACTCAGTTTACCCAAAATACCGCTATGCCTTCTTCCCTCTGGCAATACTGGCGCGGCCTTTCTGGCTGGAACTTTTATTTTCTGGTTAAGTTCGGGCTGTTGTGGGCGGGTTACCTTAACTTCCATCCGCTACTCAATCTGGTGTTTGCCGCATTCTTGCTAATGCCGATTCCGCGTTACAGCCTGCATCGCCTGCGCCATTGGATAGCCCTGCCGATTGGCTTTGCCCTCTTCTGGCATGATACCTGGCTACCTGGCCCGGAAAGTATTATGAGCCAGGGGTCACAGGTGGCAGGTTTTAGTACCGATTATTTAATCGACCTGGTCACGCGCTTTATTAACTGGCAGATGATTGGTGCTGTCTTTGTTTTGTTAGTGGCCTGGTTATTCCTGTCGCAATGGATTCGCATCACCGTTTTTGTGGTCGCCATTCTGGTGTGGCTGAACGTACTTACGCTGGCTGGTCCAAGTTTCTCCCTGTGGCCTGCCGGTCAACCGACCACCACGGTAACAACGACGGGTGGTAATGCAGCGGCAACTGTCGCGGCAACCGGCGGCACGCCTGTAGTTGGAGATATGCCAGCGCAAACTGCACCGCCGACAACCGCAAACCTCAATGCCTGGCTGAATAATTTCTATAACGCCGAGGCGAAACGTAAATCGACCTTCCCATCCGCGCTGCCAGCTGATGCGCAGCCATTTGAGCTTCTGGTGATTAATATCTGTTCGCTTTCATGGTCGGATATTGAGGCTGCGGGATTGATGTCACATCCGTTGTGGTCGCATTTCGATATTGAGTTCAAGAATTTCAATTCTGCAACCTCATACAGCGGTCCGGCAGCGATTCGTCTGCTGCGCGCCAGTTGCGGTCAGCCATCGCACACCAATCTGTATCAACCAGCAAATAATGACTGCTATCTGTTCGATAACTTGTCAAAACTGGGTTTTACCCAGCACCTGATGATGGGACATAACGGTCAGTTTGGCGGCTTCCTGAAAGAAGTCCGCGAAAACGGCGGTATGCAATCGGAGTTAATGGATCAAACAAATCTTCCCGTCATTTTGTTGGGCTTTGATGGCTCACCGGTTTATGACGATACCGCCGTGCTTAATCGCTGGCTGGACGTTACCGAAAAAGATAAAAACACCCGTAGCGCTACGTTCTACAACACGCTTCCATTACATGATGGCAACCATTATCCGGGAGTCAGCAAAACAGCAGACTACAAAGCGCGGGCGCAGAAATTCTTTGATGAACTGGATGCTTTCTTTACCGAGTTGGAGAAATCTGGTCGTAAAGTGATGGTAGTGGTGGTGCCGGAACATGGTGGTGCGTTGAAAGGCGACAGAATGCAAGTGTCTGGTTTGCGTGATATCCCTAGTCCGGCAATCACTGATGTACCGGTTGGCGTGAAATTCTTCGGCATGAAAACACCACATCAGGGCGCGCCAATTGTCATTGACCAACCAAGCAGCTTCCTGGCAATCTCTGACCTGGTCGTTCGCGTTCTCGACGGCAAGATTTTCACCGAAGACAATGTTGACTGGAAAAAACTCACCAGTGGATTACCACAGACTGCGCCTGTTTCCGAGAACTCGAATGCGGTGGTGATTCAATATCAAAATAAACCTTATGTTCGCCTGAACGGTGGTGACTGGGTGCCTTATCCGCAGTAATGACGAAAAAGGCCGCAGAGTTTTACCTCTGCGGCCAGGTCCGGGCGCAAATTGCCATTACGGCAGCCTGACACCCACATGGCACGTTACTTCCGCTTGTTCAGCCAGTTCACAATCAGACTGGCAAGAATGCCAGCAATGACCGGAGCCGCTAAATCATGCCAAAAGGCCATGCTCAATTCTGCGAGCGTCATATAGCCGCCTCTGTTGTAATGACAACGCTTCGCGGCTATTCTTGTATTGTTTGGATGCAAGAATGGCCCCCGTGATGTTGTCAGGTAAATATCTGCAACGTGCGGGGGTTTTCTCTCTCCAGCAACCAATGCCACCAGGGATAAAGCCCCCCGCAACATTGCGCCTCACCGAAACTTTTCCGGCTTGCCGCTGATTCTACGACCATTTTTGTTCTTCGGAATCCGTCACTTCTTCTCTCTGTGCTGCGCGTTCCGCAGAATATGACCGGCTTGCAACAGTTGCATTTTTCTTACGAAAAAGGCCGCAGAGTTTTATCCCTGCGGCCTGATCCGGGCGCAAATTGCCATTACGGCAGCCTGACGCCCACATGGCACGTTACTTCCGCTTGTTCAGCCAGTTCACGATCAGACTGGCGAGAATGCCAGCAATGACCGGAGCCGCTAAATCATGCCAGAAGGCCATGCTCAACTCTGCGAGCGTCATATAGCCGCCTCTGTTGTAATGACAACGTTTCGCGGCTATTCTTGAATGGTCTAGATGCAAGAATGGCCCCCGTGATGTTGTCAGGTGTATACCTGCAACGTGCGGGGGTTTTCTCTCTCCAGCAACCAATGCCACCAGGGATAAAGCCCCCGCAACATTGCGCCTCACCGGAGTCCTTCCAGCTTGCGCTGATTCTACGATTGCTTTTTACCGTCAGCACCCGGCAATGTTCCTCATTGCGTGATACCTTCCAGCATAATTTCTTTGTTTACAATAATTGCAATTCATATCCGAGCTGACTCCAGACTGGTAGTGAAATGCGCAATTTTGTAGAATTGCACCTCCTCGCGATCTCCCCTGTGAATCTGTTGTCTCATTCGTTACACACTGCGTATTCAACTTCTCTACCAGTTGCGCAAGAGAAGCTGGGGGTATTCATTTTTACGAGGCTGACTTCTTTCTGGACAGGACTTTATGCAGCACAACACACAACCATTACACGATCACAAATTGCCGTTTACGCGCTACGACTTCGGCTGGGTTTTATTATGCATAGGAATGGCGATTGGTGCCGGAACCGTGCTGATGCCGGTACAAATTGGCCTGAAGGGAATTTGGGTATTTATTACCGCTGCAATCATTGCTTATCCGGCTACCTGGATAGTGCAGGATATTTATTTAAAGACACTTTCAGAAAGTGATTCCTGTAATGACTACACCGATATTATCAGTCATTATCTGGGCAAAAACTGGGGAATTTTCCTTGGAGTTATCTACTTTTTGATGATTATCCACGGCATATTTATTTATTCGCTTTCCGTGGTTTTCGACAGTGCCTCATACCTGAAAACCTTCGGTTTAACCGATGCGGATCTTTCACAATCTCTACTTTATAAAGTCGCTATTTTCGCCGTACTGGTTGCGATTGCGTCTGGTGGTGAAAGGTTGCTGTTTAAGATTTCCGGCCCAATGGTGGTGGTTAAAGTAGGGATTATAGTCGTGTTCGGTTTTGCGATGATCCCGCACTGGAATTTCGCCAATATAACCGCCTTCCCACAAGCCTCCGTATTTTTCCGCGACGTCCTGCTCACCATTCCATTTTGCTTCTTTTCTGCGGTATTTATTCAGGTGCTTAACCCGATGAATATTGCCTACCGTAAACGGGAAGCGGATAAAGTACTGGCAACTCGGCTCGCGCTGCGTACCCACCGGATTAGCTATATCACACTTATCGCGGTGATCTTGTTTTTTGCCTTTTCGTTTACCTTTTCGATTAGCCATGAAGAGGCAGTTTCTGCCTTCGAACAAAATATTTCGGCACTGGCACTGGCCGCGCAGGTGATCCCTGGGCATATCATTCATATCACCTCTACGGTGTTGAATATCTTTGCCGTACTGACCGCTTTCTTTGGCATTTACCTCGGTTTCCACGAGGCCATTAAAGGCATTATTCTCAATCTGTTAAGCCGAATTATTGATACCCAGAAAATTAACTCGCGCATGCTGACTCTGGCGATCTGCGCATTCATCGTCGTTACGTTGACGATTTGGGTTTCGTTTCGTGTATCGGTGCTGGTGTTCTTTCAGTTGGGAAGTCCGTTGTATGGCATTGTGTCGTGCCTGATTCCGTTTTTCCTCATCTCTAAAGTTTCACAACTGAAAAAACTACGCGGGCTAAAAACATGGCTTATCCTGTTTTATGGCGTTTTGCTGTGCTTTTCGCCGCTGTTGAAGCTGATTGAATAAACGTAACGGGGGCTGCTCACAGCAGCCCCAGACGATGTCGATAGCATTGCAGTACAGACTGGATATGCTCCTGAGTCATAAAGGACTGTTCATACGTTTCCATAACAATGGCATTTTCTTTACGTATATCCTGAAAGAGTTTTTCCAGCAATCTGGACGCTAATCCCATCGATTCACCCAACAGCAAAAAGTCCTGCCCGATATACTCGCCATAATCACTTTCAAATCCAGGAGCCAGTTCCCGGCCGCCTTCTTCTCGCGCCAATAACGGCAGCGCCAGATAGTTTGAGTGAAAATATTCCGGATAGGGAGCGACAGAAACAAAGTCATACACCGGCGCTAACGCTGGCGTCAAACCATCGGAGTACACTAAGCCAAAGTTTCGTAAATGCATGTCGTTATTACCCAGCAACCAGGCGTAAACAATGCGACGAAAGAGATCGATTTTAAATGCGATGTTGTCGTTAACATGGGCAATTAAAAATCGGGCCAGCGTTTCATAGCTAACGTATTGCTCGTTATCATTTCCCGTTTTGCCATATTTATCTGTAATCTGCATCGCGCCATCAAGCTGTTCCTGGTGCACTGACTGCCCCTTGTCATCCCGGTCATAGCGCCGGATAACAAACGCGTATTCAAGCTCCTCCTCTGATTGTGGTGCAAAACTCAGCAGGCCATGCGCAGGTACGTCAAATCCCAAACGAGACATCAATGTCATTGTTGCGTGTTCATTTTCGGCCAAACCGGGAAAGTCGGCTGGAGAGGGCTTAAGGATAAAATTACCCTGATGCTCCACGACGCGGAACTCTCCTTCATCCAGCACTAATTGCAATTTGGGCTGGTAACCGGAAATACTCATCCCTTTTTGTTGACGTGGAAGTTCCTGCACAAACTGAGTTCGCGTAAACCCCAGCCGAGGACTCAATTTTGCAGTGCCGCTCAGGCGCTTCAACCCCTGTGTCGAATATCCGCGCTGTTCGTCACGTTCATTCAACGGCGTTAACAGAATGCGACAATTCGCCATTATTCCTCCCAAGGTAAAATCTGGATTGCCCCCAGCAGATTCTTGCCGTTATCAATAAGCATTCCCAGCGGATCGTTTTCGTCACGATGCTGTATCTGGCTGTAGCGTTGACGCAGCCATCCTTCTGGCGCCAGTGAGGCGAAATAAGGATGCAACGTCTCACTGGAAAACTGACGCTGTGCGACGGGCAGGCTGATTGAGATTGCCGGTCCGTGGTAATCCGGGGCGTACTGGAACAAAAAACCACTGTCGTTCTGAGAGAGTTCACCCACTACCTGACCATAAAGCAAAACTTTCACTCGTCGATGCATAGTTTCACTCCAAGAACGTTCGCCACCGCAAACACACTGCCGAATTTAACCTGTTCAGGATCCTTAAAAAGTCGCTTTAACGTGGACGTTGAGATCCCCGTTTGTAGTTCAAGGGTGTATAAATCAATGCCCAATTCTTTGCGCCGTGCGTTCAGTTTTTCCCCCAAATGACGGGGAGCCTCAATGGTCAGGAGGGGGCGTGGTTGACTAACATTCGGCCCCTGAATAAGTTTCTTCTGCAATTCCTGGAGCTGGTCGCCGATCACTTTCAACTCTTGAGCCAGATTTTGTGGTCCTGTATAGATCATTAAAGAACCCTTCAATTGATAAAAGACAAAAAAAGATCATTTATGGTTGAAAAAAATCTTTAAGCGTCACAAATGAACCATTTTTTATTAATGGTTATAATTTAGCTCAAATATAACCCATTAGCAATTAAAAGGGTCAAAAAAAAGACATAGGACTGATAGATAAAACACAAGAAGATCATATTTGACATGAGATCAGCATGAAAGCTGATCTCATCGGGAGAGTTATACAGCTGGCTTCTGCGGATTTTCATCCTGATCAACAGCAAAGCAGGCTACTAGTTGACCGCCGTAGTCTTTTAGCTGCGGCTGCAACTGGGTGCAGGGGCCAAAGCGCCGACGACAGCGGGCGTTGAAGGCACAACCCGGCGGCGGATTAAGCGGGCTTGGCAGTTCACCGGTGAGCTTGATGCGCTCGCGGCGATCGTCCGGGTTCAGGCGCGGCGTCGCGGAGAGCAGCGCCTGAGTGTACGGATGACGCGGGTTATTGAAGATTTGGTCCTTCGTCCCCTTCTCCACGCAGCGGCCCAGGTACATCACCATCACTTCATCAGCAATGTGCTCCACCACCGACAGGTCGTGCGAAATAAAGACATAAGAAAGCCCCAGCTCCTGCTGCAAATCCATCATCAGGTTGAGCACCTGTGCACGCACAGAGACGTCCAGCGCGGAAACCGGCTCATCGGCAATGACCACGTCCGGGTCAAGCATCAGACCGCGGGCGATGGCGATACGCTGACGCTGACCGCCGGAGAACATATGCGGATAGCGATCGTAGTGCTCGGTTTTCAGGCCAACCTTCGCCATCATCGACAGGGCTTTTTCCCGACGCTGTTCTTTGTTTAGACTGGTATTAATCAGCAACGGCTCTTCGAGAATTTGCCCAACTTTTTTACGCGGATTTAGCGAACCGTAGGGGTTCTGGAAGACGATCTGGATTTTCTGCCGACGCAACTTCTGCGCCTGCGGATCGTGCTTGAGCAGATCCTGCCCCTGGTAATACAGCTCGCCGCCAGTCGGCGTTTCAATCATCGTCAGCAACCGACCGAGGGTCGATTTACCGCAGCCAGATTCGCCCACCACGGCCAGTGTTTTACCGCGCTCAAGGTTGAACGAAACGCCATCCAGCGCTTTTACCAGACGTTCCGGCGCGAACATACCTTTCTTCACCGGATAATGTTTTTTCAGGTCGATAGCCTGCAACAACGGTTGTTGCAGGGTGGCCTCTTGCGTACTCATAGTGTGGGCCTCCCGGCATCATCAAGTGGGTAGTGGCATTTGGACTGACGCCCATCAGAGAGCATATTCAGCGCCGGTTCTTCAGCGCGACATTTGTCTGTCGCATAGGGGCAGCGCGGGTTAAGCAGGCAGCCGTTCGGGCGATCGTATTTACCGGGAACGACGCCAGGCAACGATGCCAGACGTTCTTTGTCCTGGGCAAATTCCGGCAGCGCGCGCAGTAATGCCTGAGTATACGGATGACGCGGCGCATGGAAGATGGCGTGAGCATCACCCGTTTCTACTACCTGACCGGCATACATCACGATAATTTTATGCGCCGCTTCCGCTACCAGCGCCAGGTCATGGGTAATCAACACCAGCGCCATGTTCTCTTTCTGCTGTAACTCCAGCAGCAGTTCGATGATTTGCGCCTGAATGGTCACGTCGAGCGCCGTTGTCGGTTCATCGGCAATCAGCAGTTTTGGCCGACAGGCAATCGCCATCGCGATCATCACTCGCTGGCTCATACCGCCGGAAAGCTGATGCGGATAAACATCCAGACGCGACGCCGGATCGGGAATACCGACCAGATTCAGCAGGTCAATCGCCCGCTGACGACGAGTGCTCTTATTACCGCCCTGATGCACCTTAATCGCTTCCATAATCTGGAAACCCACGGTGTAACACGGGTTGAGGCTGGTCATCGGGTCCTGGAAGATCATCGCCACTTCGGCACCCACCAGATTACGGCGCTCTTTTTCTGAAATACGCTGCAAATCCTGGCCGTTAAACTCCAGTTTTTCCGCCATCACGCGGCCCGGATAATCAATCAGCCCCATAATCGCCAGTGAACTGACCGACTTACCGGAGCCAGACTCACCCACAATGCCGACAACTTCGCCCTGTTTTACGCTGTAGCTAATGCGGTCTACGGCGCGGAACGGTGCGCTTTCGTCGCCGAAATGCACCGATAATTTATCTACATTTAATAACGCCATCTCGAACCTCTTACTGCTTCAGTTTGGGATCGAGCGCGTCACGCAGACCGTCACCCATCAGGTTAAATGCCAGCACCGTCAGCAGGATCGCCAGACCAGGGAAGGTCACGACCCACCAGGCGCTTTGCGCGAACTGCAACACGTCGGAGAGCATGGTGCCCCACTCCGGTGTTGGCGGCTGCGCACCCATGCCGAGGAAGCCAAGGGCGGCCATATCGAGAATGGCGTTAGAGAAACCAAGCGACGCCTGAACAATCAGCGGCGCAAGGCAGTTCGGGAAGATATTGATAAACATCTGGCGCATCGCCCCGGCACCCGCCACGCGAGAAGCGGTGACGTAATCGCGATTCACCTCCACCAGCACGGCGGCGCGGGTTAAGCGCACATAGTGCGGCAAGGCAACGAAAGTCAGCGCCAGTGCGGCGTTACCAATCGACGGGCCGAAGATAGCCACCAGCACCAGCGCCAGCAGCAGACTTGGCAGCGCCAGCATGATATCGACCACGCGCATGATGATGTTATCGACCAGACCGCCAAAGTAACCAGCGATCAGACCGAGAATAACGCCCATAATTAGCGACAACACCACCACCAGACAGCCAACCAGCAGCGACAAGCGCGCGCCGTACATCAGGCGCGACAGCACATCACGCCCTACGTCGTCGGTCCCCAGCAAGTGCGCCATGCTGCCGCCTTCCTGCCAGGCTGGCGGGGCAAGCAGCGCATCGCGGAACTGTTCCGCCGGGTTATAGGGCGCAATCCAGTTGGCAAAGATCGCGATAAACAACACGATGACGACGTAAACCAGCCCGACGACCGCGCCTTTGTTGCGTTTAAAGTAGTGCCAGAACTCCTGTAACGGGGTCATCGGCACCGGTGCGCTAATCACTTTATTTTCAGTAATCTGTGACATGATGTCCCCTTACTTCTTATGACGAATACGCGGGTTCACCACGCCGTACAACAGATCGACCAGCAGGTTGACGAGGATAATCATCGTCGCCACCAGCAATACGCCGCCCTGTACTACCGGATAATCACGACGTTGCAGCGCGTCAATCAACCAGCGCCCAAGACCGGGCCACGAGAAGATGGTTTCGGTCAGAATCGCTCCTGCCAGCAGCGTTCCCACCTGCAGACCGATAACGGTCACCACCGGCAGCATCGCGTTACGCAGCGCATGGACGATAATCACCCGCATACGGGTCAGACCTTTGGCACGCGCGGTGCGAATGTAATCTTCACCCAGCACTTCCAGCATCGAGGAGCGCGTCATACGTACAATGACCGCCAGCGGGATAGTACCCAGCACAATGGCGGGCAAAATCATATGCGCGACAGCATCGATAAAGTTGCCGTCTTCACCCCAGATGGCGGTGTCGATCAGCATAAAACCGGTTAACGGATTGGAATCATCAAGGAACACCATGTCGCTCACGCGACCAGAGACGGGCGTCAGGTTCCAGTGTACTGAAACCAGCATGATCAGCATCATACCCCACCAGAAGATCGGCATGGAGTAACCGGTCAGCGCCAGGCCAACCGCTGTGTGATCGAAAATAGAACCGCGTTTAACCGCAGCCAGCACGCCAACTGGAATGCCTACCGCGGTCGCAAAAATCATCGCGCAAACGCCAAGTTCCAGCGTGGCCTGGAAGCGCGGCACGAATTCTTCCCATACCGGAATTCGGCTTTTCATCGAAATGCCTAAATCACCGTGCATAACGCCCCAGATGTAATGGAGGTACTGCTGCCACATCGGTTTATCCAAGCCGAGTTCAGCCAGCAGCTGCGCGTGACGCTCTGGGGAGATCCCACGTTCGCCCGCCATGATCATCACCGGATCGCCCGGGATCATGTGGACAAAGGCAAATGTGAGAAGGGTAATACCGATAAACGTGGGGATGACGAGTCCCAAACGTCGGAGAATAAACTGCAACATAACCCGGATTCTCTGTAGTGACTCACAGCCTGGAACTGCGTGTCTGTATTGCTCACAAATCAATTCCCGTCCAGGTCGGACAGAGAATGAAGTATTGCTGCCGGATGGCGCTGCACGCAGAGGCACAGCGCCACCGGGTATGGAGATTGTTGACAAAGTGCGCTTTGTTCATGCCGGATGCGGCGTGAACGCCTTATCCGGCCTACAAAATCTTGAAAACTCAATACATTGCAGAGTTCTCGTAGGCCTGATAAGCGGAGCGCATCAGGCAGTTTTGCGTTTGTCATCAGTCTCGTATGGCTTTTAATTATTCGATAGAGACGTTTTCGAAGTGATGTTTGCCCAATGGATCAACCACATAGCCTTTAACTTCTTTGCGTACCGGTTCATACACGGTGGAGTGAGCGATGATCAGTGCCGGAGCCTGATCGTGCATCACCACCTGTGCTTGTTTATACAGCTCAATACGCTTGTTGTGGTCGTCGGTCGCACGCGCCGGTTGAATCAGATCTTCAAACGGTTTGTAGCACCATTTTGAGTAGTTGGAGCCTTGTTCAGAGGCGGCGCAGCTGAACAGGGTGGCGAAGAAGTTATCCGGATCCCCGTTATCGCCAGTCCAGCCCATCATGACAGTCTGGTGCTCGCCATCTTTCGCACGCTTGAGGTACTCGCCCCATTCGTAGGTGACGATTTTGGCCTGCACGCCCACTTTCGCCCAGTCTGCCTGAATCATCTCCGCCATGCGGCGAGCGTTCGGGTTATATGGACGCTGTACTGGCATTGCCCACAGGTGGATGGAGAAACCTTTTTCCAGACCGGCTTCTTTCAGCAAAGCTTTCGCTTTTTCTGGATCGTAGGTGTAGTCCTGAACGTCATCGTTATAGCCCCACATGGTTGGCGGAATCAGGTTTTTCGCTGATACACCCGCGCCCTGGTAAACCGCTTTGATGATGGCATCTTTGTTCACCGCGTAGGTCAGAGCCTGGCGAACTTTCACGTCATCGAGTGGTTTTTTCTGCACGTTATACGAGAGATAGCCGACGTTCAGCCCCGGCATTTCCATCAGGTTGATGGATTTATCCTGCTTCATGCGAGCGATGTCTGCTGGGTTCGGGTATGGCATCACCTGGCATTCATTCTTCTGCAATTTAGCGTAACGCACGGAGGCGTCAGGGGTAATAGAGAAGACCAGCGTGTCGATCTTCGGTTTAGTGCCCCAGTAACCATCAAACGCTTTGTAGCGAATACGGGAGTCTTTCTGGTACTGCTGCAACTGGAACGGGCCGGTGCCGATTGGGTTGAGGTCCAGTTTTTCCGGCGTACCGGCTTTCATCATCGCGTCAGCATATTCTTTTGACAGAATAGAGGCGAAGTCCATTGCCAGGTCAGCCAGGAATGGCGCTTCCGGACGAGTCAGCACGAACTGAACGGTGTTGTCGTCCACCTTTTTCACTTCGCTGATCAGCTCCGGCAAGCCCATACCTTCGAAGTATTCGTAGCTGCCGCCAGAAACTTTATGGTACGGGTTTTGCGCGTTTTTCTGACGATCGAACGAGAACACCACGTCATCGGCGTTCAGTTCACGCGTCGGTTTGAATTCTTTGTTGTCATGCCACTTCACACCCTTACGCAGATGGAAGGTATAGGTTTTGCCGTCTTCGCTGACTTCCCACTTTTCAGCGAGACCAGGAATCACTTCGGTGGTGCCGATTTTAAATTCAACCAGGCGGTTATAAAGCGGTACGGAAGAGGCGTCATAGGTGGTGCCGGAGGTAAACAGCTGCGGGTTAAACCCTTCCGGAGATCCTTCTGAACAATAAACCAGAGTTTTAGCCTGAACACTTGCTGCGACGGTCATAGCCACCAGGCTGAGACCAAGCTTCAGCATCCCTGACTTTTTCAAGGAAATACGCATTATTCTGCTCCAATTGTGATGTTTGTTGTTTTAACCCTTTGCAGTGGGTTGTCGCTGCCTGACCTTTTTTGTTTTTTGCCCGGTCGGGTCAACGTTATGAGGTGGGAATGCCGTACTAATTAACATCAGTGTAACAGTGCGGATCCTCCATAAAATGCCCCTCGTGACCTACAATCTGTCAACAGAATGTGAAAACGTCAATACAGCCAACCGGGCTTTACATCAACGGTGAGAATCCACAAACAAAGATTAAAAAAACTTCAAACAACTATTTGCAGCAGAGAAATTTGTGCTACTCCAACATAACCAGAACAATTACCTTAATATTTAGCAACAATTGGTGATTAAGTTTTATGTATTTAGTGAAAAAAATCTGAGGAAAAGGTGGATATCTGAGCGATTAATACCATGAACGCTAAACCGCACAGCGGAAAATGCCAGCGCCAGCCATAAGTAACGCAAAAAAAGATTTAAGCAAATATAAAAAAAGACAATGGATTCTGTCACAAATTCGTTAATCGATAGTGAGATGTGGGGCGCAAATTTGGCAGGGAAATGTGTGGTATGTAGGTCGGATAAGGCGTTCACGCCGCATCCGACAATAAGTGCGGTGCCGTTGCCTGATGCGACGCTGACGCGTCTTATCAGGCCTACGTCGAGTCGAACCTCTCTGCCCCCGGAGGTTCTCATCCTCATTGACTACAGATGCAAAAAAGCCCGCTCGTTGAGCAGGCTTTTCGAATTTGGTCGGTGATAGAGGATTCGAACCTCCGACCCCTTCGTCCCGAACGAAGTGCGCTACCAGGCTGCGCCAATCACCGAATGCGGGGCGCATCTTACTGCGCAGATACGCCCTCGTCAATCCCTTAATAGCAAAATGCCTTTTGATCGGCGATAAAGTCAGCAGAGCTATTAGTTAGCCGCAACAGCCTTCGCCTGTGGGATGTGACACCAGTTGTTGTTTTCGTTGATACCACCGTCCGGTGAAGTATAGCCAAGGCAGCCCATGATGGTGTCGTACAACTCTACATGGCGGCGCGGTACTTTCATTTCCGCTTCTTTTTTCAACTGCGCAAATGCCTGCGCATTGGCCGGATTCTCCAGATACTTATCCGACATCCATACCATCATCGGCACGCGGAACTGCTCCGGTGGTGCATATTCGCGTGGTGTCCCATGCAAGTGCTCACGCTCGTTAATTGATTCACCATGGTCCGCTGCATAGAAAATAATAGCCTTCTTATCGCGGAATTTGTCGATCACTGTGTCGATAAAATGATCAACGTAGGTGATGGAGTTATCGTATGAGTTAATCATCGGCGCTCGTGGGCATTTGCGGTCAATTGCATAGCACTCTGGCTTCCACTGGGCAAACTCACGAGGATAACGTTGAGTATAGTTGTAGTGTGACCCTTTGGTATGAAGGACAATCAGATGCTTACCTTCTGGTTTTTTCTCCAGAGAACGCTCGATCTCATTGACCAGCAACATATCGTCCACCGCTTTCCCACGGTTACGCGGCTCAGCTGCAATTTGCTCGCGATAGGCAATGTTGTCAGCCATGGTGTTGCTATAGAACCACATCTCGCTCTGCATGGCGTACAAATCAGAGCTAAAGCCTAATTGTTTGAGAACCGCAAATACATTCTGCTCTTTGAGCGTTCGTTGAGGGTTATCTTCCGTTCCACCTTCACGCACAAACATACAGCGTAGTGATAATTTAGTCGCGGTATCACAAGAATAACCACGGTACATCACCAGGTTTTTCTCTTTGGCCAGTTTCGGCGTGGTATCGCGCTCGTAGCCCAGCATCCCCATATGATCCCAACGCGTGGTTTCACCAATAATGAAAATCACATAGGTGTCGTCGAGATTTTGCGTTGGGGTGTAGGTAAATTTTTTCGCCGGATTCATCAACGAACGATTGTCTGACGATTCATCCACTTGTGCCCAGGCGTACAGACCCAGCGCAGAAAGCCAGTTCGAGGGTAAATAAGAGTTCGCCAGCACGCCGCCATAACTTGGCATATCCACTCCAGCCATGCGGTCTGCTCGCTTTTGTGCTAAATCCATAAGACGGATTGGGCCCCATACCAGTAAACCCGCCAGCAGTACAGTAAGCGCACTACGCCAGCGTGTTTTTGGGGTACAAAGCTGACGCAAGAAGGTGTCTTGTGAGCGGTTCATCCAGATAAATAGCAACGGGATAATACTCACCAGCACAACCCATGCGATAAGAGTCCAGCCAACCACTTCTTTCGACAGGTCGATGTCGGTGGTCATCACCGAAGCGACAATCCCGTAGCCAATCATGACGTTCATAAATGTCATGTAGTAACTGGCCCCGGCAGAGATCAGCACCAGCAATGAAGCCAGCACTTTCCAGGCCGTTCTGCCGAAGAGCGAAATTAAGCGTAAAAAGAAGAAGGTTGCCAGAACCGTCCCTGCCAGTTCGATAACCGCCGAGACACCATTAAGAAAAGTGAAATTATGCGCGTAACCGTCAAACCGACGGAAATAGACTGCGCAATTCATAAACAGACCGATATAGACAGCGAGCAAAAAGCTTAGCTTTTGCTGCGTTATCGTTTTGATATATCTCATGCAAACAAACCCTGGAAAAACAGGTGATAACACCCTGCATAATGGCCTTTCAAGCCAGGCAAGGGAAAAGTGCGAAGGTCGTCAGATATGGAAAATCTGCACACGCAGATAAGTAGACCACAGCAAAAGGAAAAAGTATGAGAAAAAAGTGTACTTGAAGCAGAAATTTACAAAAATGCAAGTATGAAAGGAGACTTTTGCGGTAATTGAACGCTTAAAAGGGCCTGTTTTATGGCCCTTTTAAGCTCAGGAAAAGTCTAAAACCAGTCGTTGAACTTAACCATGTACTTCGCGCAACACTCTGATCTCAGGCTGACGAATCGTCGTAGAAAGCGCCAATGACAGAATCAATAGAGCAAAGATGACGTAGAACGTTACATAGAAGCCGCCAAACAGTGAGGCGATGATCGAACCACAAATGCTACCGATACCAAAGCCGAGATAAATCACACCGTAGTTTTTCGCCAGGTTATTGAGGCCGAAGAACTCACTGACCAGTGACGGGAATACTGTAATTGTGCCGCCAAAATTAAACGCCACGCAGGCAATCGCTGCAAAGAACGTCACTGCATTCAATGGTGCAAACAGCAGGGCCGCCATACCGACCAGCGAAATGACCTGACCTATGGTGATAACACGGATACGGGCGATTTTGTCAGACAGAATGCCCAACACCAGACGACCAGAAAGGTTAGCAATAGAAATAACCGTTACTGCGTTGGCCGCAGAAATTGCATCAAGATGCGCCAGGCTCTGGGCAATATCTTTCGCCACACCAATCACATACAGACCGCTCATGCAGGCAGTCAGGAACATCACCGCCAGCATCCAGTATTGCGGTTTACGCATAGACTCTGCCAGGGTGTAGTCCTTCTCCACCACGCCATTGCTGGTTTTCACTTCTTGTTTCGGCGCATCTTTCATTAAAGTCGCACCAAAGACAATCATTACCAGCGCAATCGCGCCCCAAATGACAAAGGTTTTTTCCAGACCGACCGTTTCCAGCAATTGTGTATCGATAAATTTGAAACCCAGGCTTCCCAGGCCATAAGAACCAATGGCGAATGCGGAGATCAGACCTTTACGCTCAGGGAACCACTTCACGCAGTTAGAGAGCGTCAGCAGATAACCCGCACCATCCGCCAGACCGACCAGCACACCGGCGCTCAACCACAGCATTATTAGGCTGTTGGAATGCGCGGTAAGAAATAACCCCAACCCCAGCAGAATACCGGAAGCTATTGTGACACGTTTGACCCCAAAACGTTCCTGTAACTTGCCCGCAACAGAAGACGAAATGGCCAGCCCCAGACTTAACAGGCCGAAAGAGAAAGCGACCTGGCTTACCGGCGCATCCAGTTTGGCAGAGAGCGCGCTATTAAACAGGCTCCAGGTATAAACCGACCCCAGGGCAAACTGGGTAATGATAGTACCGATGAGTGTAAGCCAGCGGGTGCGCTGATAGTTTGAAGGTGTCATGGCAGTATTCCTGCGGTAGTAAAAAGGAAAATTCTCTGCCGACAAACATAACGAAGTGCATTTTATGCAGGGGAAAAAACGGCATGAAATGCCATCAGAACGGAATGAAATGCCTTATTTCAGGAATGAATGTCGTGACAAATATTCATCCAAATAATTATTTGGTCAGTTAGCACCCACTATCAGCGCAATGATTGTTATTAGCAGCCTACATTTGTAAAAAATACGTTAAAATCTGGCACTAAGTCCCATGGTATATAAATAATCATTATCATTGGCGCTATTCTCGGCCTGAGATAACGCAGCATAGGCAGCAATATTTTGATTGAGCAACATATCAGCGCCTACGGTGACATCCAGCCAGTTGCCGTTCTGGTTTGTCGCCGTCATCCGGCTTAGGCCTGATTGCGCCTTCCAGATATTCTCGCCAAATTGCTGGTTATAGCTGATTTGCGCCCAGGGACGGAGATCGCCAAGCCGGGAATCAACACGCCAGCCTAACGTACTGACGCTGGCATGCCATAACGGATCGGTCAGCGTTGCAGTACTGTCGCCAAACTCGTTATACATCGAGGTAGTTGTGCCATCGTAATGTAATGCGGCGACCGGGCCCGTTGTAACCTGCTCATACAAAGGAAAATTCCAGCCCATACTCATACTGCTGGTGACATCCGCAGGAGTTTCTTCCGCCAGATTAACTTCCAGTCCCAGCGCTCTTTGGCTACTTTGAATACGTTGCGACAAAATATCGTTGTAATCCGGTGGGTGATCGCTATCCCAGGTATAACGCTCTGTGGTATGTCCTGGCTGCGTATCAACGATATATTCTTGTTGCCAGGCGTAAGCTGTGTTGAGAAAAAAAGAACTGATTACCACGCTTGCCAGCAGACTTAAGTGCCAGCAACCACCGCATTTTTTTATGATCATTAACACGACTCCAGGGAAGAGCCGAATTCGGCAATATTATTGTCATTGTATGTAGGATATCGGGCATCTTAGCCCTGTATTAAATATTGACTTTTTCACCGATGCGTCAAGAAAAGAGGGTGAAAAATTTACGATCGGGTACATAGCGAGGGGAAGAATGGAACGTTGCGGCTGGGTGAGTCAGGATCCGCTTTATATTGCCTACCACGATAATGAGTGGGGCGTGCCTGAAACCAACAGTAATAAACTGTTCGAAATGATCTGCCTTGAAGGGCAACAGGCAGGGTTATCCTGGATTACCGTTCTCAAAAAGCGTGAAAATTATCGCGCCTGCTTTCATCAGTTCGATCCGGTAAAGATAGCAGCAATGCAGGAAGAGGATGTCGAAAGACTGCTACAGGACGCAGGGATTATCCGCCATCGCGGGAAAATTCAGGCAATCATTGGTAATGCGCGGGCGTACCTGCAAATGGAACAGAACGGCGAACCGTTTGCCGACTTTGTCTGGTCGTTCGTAAACCATCAGCCACAGATTACACAAGCCAAAACGTTGAGCGAAATCCCTACGTCAACGCCTGCCTCCGACGCACTTTCAAAAGCCCTAAAAAAACGTGGCTTTAAGTTTGTTGGTACGACAATTTGTTACTCCTTTATGCAAGCATGCGGCCTGGTGAATGATCATGTGGTTGGTTGCTGTTGCTATCCGGGGAATAAAACATGATTCGGGAAGCGCAGCGTTCAGAACTCCCCGCGATCCTCGAATTGTGGCTGGAAAGTACAACCTGGGGACATCCTTTTATAGAAGAAAGCTACTGGCGTGACTGCATTCCGCTGGTGCGTGATGCATATCTTGCCAACGCACAAAACTGGGTGTGGGAAGAAAACGGCAAGTTTCTCGGTTTTGTCAGCGTCATGGAAGGACGATTTTTGGCAGCGATGTTTGTCACACCAAAGGCCATCAGGCGCGGTATTGGTAAGGCGCTGATGCAACATGTGCAACAACGCCATCCCCATTTATTGTTGGAGGTTTACCAGAAAAACCAGCCCGCGATAAATTTTTACCATGCGCAAGGATTTCACATTGTCGACTGCGCCTGGCAGGAAGAAACTCAACTTCCCACCTGGATTATGGATTGGCAGGCGGATCAAACGCCGTAAGTGGCAGCTCCGGGCCAGCGTACTTCTCCAGCCACGCCAACGCCGTGTTACCCGCGCATCCATTCCCCAGCCGTGAGCTGGGGATATCTTTGGTCAGAACGTTCACCGCACCGTTTTTACAAATGCCGCCAGCGGTTAAATCCAAATCCGGCCATGCCCCTTCGTGAATACAAATCACGCCAGGTTTAATTCCCTCGCTAATGACCGCTCCGGCAAGAATTTGCCCGCGCGAGTTCCACACACGTACCGTGTCGCCCTCTTTTATACCACGCGCTCGTGCATCATCAGGATGAAGGGTGACAGGTTCACGGTTTGCCACCGCGTACAATTCGCGAAGTGAACTGTAATTCAGCTGGCTGTGAAGACGATGCGCCGGATGGGCAGAGAGAACTTGCAGCTGCTCCACCCCGGCATTCCCATGCCATTCGTCCGGCTCCAGCCACATTGGATGTCCCGGACAATCCGGGTAAGCGTAATCGGCAATACGCTGCGAGAAGATTTCAATCTTACCACTGATAGTTTTTAACGGATGCGCCTGTGGATCGCGGCGAAAATCGGCGAAGCGAATAAACCGCTCACTGCCTGGGTCTTCCGGCATCTCAATGAATTGGTTGGCTTGCCAAAACGCGTCAAACGGTGGCAATTCAACCTGCTGACTTGCCCCACGCTGCCTGGCGACGTTATAAAACGTTTCCAGCCATTGCAGCTCAGTTTTCCCTTCTGTGAACCGTGCGTAGCCCCCCTTCTCCCAACGTTCGCTTAATTCAGCAAAGACGTCGAAATCATTACGTGCTTCATCACGCGGTGGCACCACTTGTTTCATCGGAACAAGATGCTGATTGCTGTAATCGCCAGTCATGGTGAGATCGTTACGTTCAAACGAAGTGGTCGCAGGCAGAACGATATCCGCGTGTTTCGCCGCTGCCGTCCAGAAGCATTCGGAGATAATCACCAGTTCTGGTTTTTGCCAGGCTCGAATCAGGCGATTAGTGTCCTGATGATGGGTAAAGTTGGCGCCGCCCGCCCACCAGATAAAGCGAATATCCGGGAAGTAGCGGTTCATACCGTTGTGTTGATAAGCACCGCCTGGGTTTTCCAGTGCTTCAACAATACGGGCAACAGGGATCTTATCTACCGCATCGGTGCCACCCGGCAAGCTGCCCTGCATGGACGAAAGCACCGCAGCGCGGCGCGTGGGGTTACCACCATTGGCAAAATGATAAGAAAGACCAAAACCGCCGCCGGGTGTGCCGATTTGCCCCAAAATCGCCGCCAGGGTGACGATCATCCAGTGTTTTTGCTCACCAAACTGTTGGCGTTGCATTCCCCAGCCTGCCATCAGCATGGTGGTATTTTGATGAAAAATAGACGCCAGTTCGCGGATTTTCTCTGCGTCAACACCACAAATACCCGCCGCCCATTCGGCAGTTTTCGCAATGCCATCGCTCTCGCCCTGTAAATAAGAGGCGAAGACGTCATAGCCGGTAGTGCAACGTGTCAGAAACTCTTCGTCGTGCCAGCCGTTTTCCACCAGTGTATGGGCTATCCCCAGCATCAGCGCAACGTCGGTGCCCATATGGGGTGCTACCCATTCCATTTTATCGCCAAAGAAATCGACGGTTTCCGATCGCATTGGATCAATGCAGATCAGTTTTTTCCCGCTGTCACGCAGTGCGGAAAAGTAAGAAAGCCCCTGCTCATCGGACGCATTCCACGCAATTTTCAGCGTATTTAATGGGTTAGCACTCCACAGCACCACAACATCACTATGTTCCAGCACCAGCGGCCAGCTGGTCTGCTGCTGATAGACTTCGCTGCCGCCCACAACATACGGCATGATCGCCTGTGCCGCGCCGGTTGAATAATCCCCCAAATGACCGGTATAGCCGCCTGCCAGCGCCATATAGCGTTGTAACAAGGTTGACGCTTTATGCAGCACGCCGTTTGAACGCCAGCCGTAGGAACCGGCAAAAATCGACGCCGGACCATAAGCTCCACGAATGCGTTTGTGTTGTTGGTGAATAAGTTCCAGTGCCTCATCCCAACTCACGCGCACAAATTCGTCCTGCCCGCGAATGCCTTGTGGATTTTCCGGTGATGCAAGAAAGCCTTTACGCACCATCGGAAATCGCACCCGCGTATTGCTATGAACCTGGTCGCGAACCGCACTCTGCAAGGAATTTTCCAGTTCTGTGGTTAACGCACCACGCGAGCTGAAAACTGTTTCACCGTCGGTTTCAACCAGCATTGGTCCCCAGTGGGCGGCAGTAAGAACAGAATAACGTGAGGATGAGTTGGCTAAACCGAAGGCTCCTGAAAAGTTAGATGTATTTAGCAGTTAAATATTACTTACAAATTTCCGAGTATTCCCAGGAATAATCTTCATGTTCACACGGCATAATCTCCCGCCACGGAAACCGTGGCAAAGAATAAAAAGGTTATTAAGGTTTAACAATGAAGAAACGTGTTTATCTTATCGCCGCCGTAGTGAGCGGTGCTCTGGCGGTATCTGGCTGCACAACTAACCCTTACACCGGCGAACGCGAAGCAGGTAAATCTGCTATCGGCGCAGGTCTGGGCTCTCTCGTTGGCGCGGGTATTGGTGCGCTCTCTTCTTCGAAGAAAGATCGTGGTAAAGGCGCACTGATTGGTGCAGCGGCAGGCGCGGCACTGGGCGGCGGTGTTGGCTATTACATGGATGTGCAGGAAGCGAAACTGCGTGACAAAATGCGCGGCACTGGCGTTAGCGTAACCCGCAGCGGGGACAACATTATCCTCAACATGCCGAACAATGTGACCTTCGACAGCAGCAGCGCCACTCTGAAACCAGCAGGTGCTAATACCCTGACCGGTGTTGCAATGGTACTGAAAGAGTACCCGAAAACGGCGGTCAACGTGATTGGCTACACCGACAGCACTGGCGGTTATGACCTGAACATGCGTCTGTCGCAGCAGCGTGCTGATTCCGTTGCCAGCGCGTTGATCACTCAGGGTGTGGCAGCTAACCGTATCAACACTCGTGGTATGGGTCCGGCTAACCCAATCGCCAGCAACAGCACAGCAGAAGGCAAAGCCCAAAACCGTCGCGTAGAAATTACGTTAAGCCCGCTGTAATCCCTTTCATGCCAGGTGATTCAATCACCTGGTATTCTTAGGTTTTCCTGCTTCATTTTTCAGGCTAAGGTGATCGCCTTATCAGTGAATGGAGAGAAGCATGAAGCCGTCCGTTATCCTCTACAAAGCCTTATCTGATGATTTACTGCAACGCCTGCAAGCACATTTCACCGTTCACCAGGTGACAGACCTCACTCCACAGACCGTTGCGCAAAACGCGGAGATTTTCGCCGAAGCCGAGGGTTTGTTAGGTTCAAACGAAAATGTTGATGCCGCGTTGCTGGAAAAAATGCCGAAACTGCGTGCCGCATCGACTATCTCTGTAGGCTATGACAATTTCGATGTCGATGCGCTTACCGCACGAAAAATCCTGCTAATGCATACGCCAACAATATTAACGGAAACGGTGGCCGATACGCTGATGGCGCTGATGCTGTGTACCGCACGTCGGGTTGTCGAAGTAGCAGAACGGGTAAAAGCAGGCGAATGGACCGCGAGCATCGGCCCGGACTGGTTCGGCATTGATGTTCACCATAAAACATTGGGCATTGTCGGGATGGGACGGATCGGCATGGCGTTGGCGCAACGGGCACACTTTGGTTTCAATATGCCGATTCTCTATAACGCTCGCCGCCACCATAAAGAAGCGGAAGAACGCTTCAATGCTCGCTACTGCGATCTGGATACGCTTTTACAAGAATCAGATTTCGTTTGCCTGATCCTGCCGTTAACTGATGAGACGCATCATCTGTTTGGTGCTGAACAATTCGCCAAAATGAAATCCTCCGCCATCTTCATTAACGCAGGACGTGGACCGGTGGTTGACGAAAATGCACTGATTGCGGCATTGCAGAAAGGGGAAATTCACGCTGCCGGACTGGATGTCTTCGAACAAGAGCCACTGTCAGTAGATTCACCGCTGCTCTCAATGGCAAATGTCGTCGCAGTCCCACACATTGGTTCTGCCACCCATGAAACGCGTTATGGTATGGCCGCCTGTGCGGTAGATAATTTGATTAATGCGTTACAAGGGAATGTCGAGAAGAACTGTGTGAATCCGCAAGTCGCGGACTAACCGCGACTGCGTGGAGAAAAGCCCGAAAACCCCTCGGGCTTTTACTCTTTATTGGGTTGCAGTGACTGCTGTAGTCCAGGCCTGATTAAACGCCTGATGCTGTGCCGGTAATGGCGCAATCAGTTTGTTATATTCACTCGCCTGCTGCGAAGTCGGGAACTGAATGCCATTCGCCACAAAGCTTACCTGAGTACCCTGCTGGGAAATATAGTCCCCAACCATTACCAGTTGTTGTGTAAAGGTTTGTGCCGCCGGAATCAACGGTTGTAATGCATCAGCCGGTGTCGTCACCACTTTGGTGAATGCCTGATCAAAGACTGGTTTCAGATCATCAGTCTGTTTCAGCGCAGAGTGCGCCGCATCGGCCTGCAGCTTCGCATTTTGTAGCTGCTGCGCCAGCACACCCAGCGAACCGTTCATTTCACGCAGTGGACCACTTTGCGTAACATAATCCTGTGGTACACGAATTGCGTTAACGCTGTCTACTACCGGACGCAGACCGGAATCCATCGCCTGATTCACCTGCTGGGAATAGCCATACAGAATCGCGTAATCAGAGACAAAAGGACCAAATTGTTTTTTCTGATCGGCAGTCAGGGTTGGTAGACGTTCACCGCTACGCATTACTGTATTCTGCAGGAAGTCGATAAACGCTTTACGCTGATCGCCTTCTTTATCAAAACACCCACTCAGGCTAACTACCATTAATAACGCCGCAAGAGGCGCAAACCAGCGAGAGCAGGACTTTCCTGTCGCCATTTTCTTACTCCTTTCACCCAAAAAAAGCGCACAACGACACATGCGTGTCTGACGTGACAAGGATAGTCCAGGACAGGCTTGCAGGATACCCTTTATGAATAATCTTCCTGGGAAAATGATGTAGAAAATGAAGGAAAGTTAATTTGTTGTTTCATTGTTAAAAACAGGCATTGCTATTGCGTTTTTTTAGCCAGGACTTTACTTCTCTTTGGTAAGTGAAATTTTCGGAATATTTACAATCCAGGATTCTGCTAAATATATCGGCATTAATCATATCGTTAGGTAACTATAAGCCACAGTTATTGATAAGCTGAATCGAATCACACTCTGGCTGCTTCCCGCTGAGTCTGTGTTTCCCAACTATTCTTAATGAGCTTCGATGAAATTCACGATCCCGCAGTGTGATTTGAGGAGTTTTCAATGGAATATAAAGATCCAATGCATGAGCTGTTGAGCAGCCTGGAACAAATTGTTTTTAAAGATGAAACACATAAGATTACCCTGACGCACAGACCAACGCCCTGTACCGAGATTGAGCAATTACGCAAAGGCACTGGGTTAAAAATTGATGATTTCGCCCGGGTTTTGGGCGTATCAGTCGCCATGGTAAAGGAATGGGAATCCAGACGAGTGAAGCCTTCTAGTGCTGAACTAAAATTGATGCGTCTGATTCAGGCCAATCCGGCATTAAGTAAGCAGTTGATGGAATAGAGTTTTATTTACTTTTTTGATGCTTACGGTCCTGATGACAGGGCCGTTTTCCGACCGGGTAATCATAAATTTGAAAAATAATTGTTGCATCCACCTCCAATGCGTGGCTTAATGCACATCAACGGTTTGACGTACAGACCATTAAAGCAGTGTAGTAAGGCAAGTCCCTTCAAGAGTTATCGTTGATACCCCTCGTAGTGCATTTCCTTTAACGCTTCAAAAATCTGTAAAGCACGCCATATCGCCGAAAGGCACATTTAATTATTAAAGGTAATACACTATGTCCGGTAAAATGACTGGTATCGTAAAATGGTTCAACGCTGACAAAGGCTTCGGCTTCATCACTCCTGACGATGGCTCTAAAGACGTGTTCGTACACTTCTCTGCTATCCAGAACGATGGTTACAAATCTCTGGACGAAGGTCAGAAAGTGTCCTTCACCATCGAAAGCGGCGCTAAAGGCCCGGCAGCTGGCAACGTAACCAGCCTGTAATCTCTGCTTAAAAGCACAGAATCTAAGATCCCTGCCATTTGGCGGGGATTTTTTTATTTGAAAAAATGCTTTAAATGTAGAGAAGAACAGTCCCAGGAATAATCCAGATCCGGCACCGGGATGTGGCAATCACGACAGACCGCACCATCACACCCGGTACAATCACAATCATAATTCTTCTTTTTACGTATAACCTCGTTCAGGAGCTGCCTCTGCCGGATTGTCTGTGCCGCAAGTCGGCAATCTGCAAAACGCTGACGTATCTCGCCCCATCCTGCAATAACACCTTTCTGTTGAATAATATCTTTGACTGCTCCCGAACATCCCTGCGTTTGATACAACACACTGTAAGCACAGCGATATCCTTTACGAGGAGAAAGATGTCGTTGATAAAGCATTATCATCAGTAAAAGCAGTTTATTCATGAATGCTCCGAACCATTCCTGTTCCTGATTAAAAACTTATCTAATAGCCAAATCCATTCGTATTTTTTAAGAAACATTCATTCAAGAAATAAATTAGGGTGCATTGAGAATACCCAACACCGTAAGAAAGGCGGGAATAACTTCCCGCCAAAGACTCTTACTCTTTCAAATTGCAGGCTAAAAATGCCGCCAGCTCATAACTCCCCTGTTTGACATGCAATTCACACAGTGAATCTCTTACCATCCAGGTGAAAAATAAAAGCGTGAAACAAATCACTATTAAAGAAAGTAATCTATATTTCTGCGGCATTCCCAGCCTCCTGTGTTGATTTCCAACGAGTAAGAGGCTAACCTTATGGTGTTCAGGCATAGGGTAGCCTCACTTTGATTTATAGTCAGGTGGGGCTTTTCTCTGTCTGCCTTTCGGTGAATACCTGAGACAAACAGTCTCAAGCACCCGTGACTATTCTAGCTTAATAAGTTCTTTTCTTCTCCTTGATATAATCCTAAAAAAATCTCATAAAATTAATATATGAGACAATCTTTATTCAGCAGAAGACTATTAAAGGTTGCTCTATTATTTAGCGATAAAAAAAGCCTGCCAGATGGCAGGCTATTTAATAACGGCGTTATTACTGTAACAGCGAAATATCTGCAACGCGCAGGAATAATTCGCGCAGTTTCTCCAGCATGGTCAGACGGTTTATACGCAATTCTTTGTCATCAACCATGACCATCACTTTATCGAAGAAGGCATCAACTGGTTCACGCAGCTCAGCCAGTTCGACCAGCGCATCCTGGTAACGACCTTCCGCAAAGTACGGCTCCAGCTTGTCGCGTAGAACAACCACCTGCATCGCCAGTTTAATTTCTTCCGGCTCTTTCAGGGTCGAAGCGTTAACGCGATCGCTCAGCACTTCGTCAGATTTCGCCAGAATGTTGGAGACACGCTTGTTCGCCGCCGCCAGTGCTGCTGCCGCTTCCAAAGTACGGAAGTGCGATACCGCCTTCATACGGGCATCGAAATCTGCCGGACGAGTCGGACGACGCGCCAGTACCGCCTGGATGGTATCGACGGTGTAACCTTCGTCCTGATACCAGGCGCGGAAACGACCGAGCATAAAGTCGATAACATCATCAACCACGTTGGCATTGGTCAGCTTATCACCATACAGACGAACGGCTTCTTCGGTCAGCGTTTGCAGATCAAGGTTGAGGTTCTTCTCAACGATAATGCGCAGCACGCCAAGGGCCGCACGACGCAGTGCAAACGGGTCTTTGTCACCTTTCGGATGCTGACCAATACCGAAGATACCCGCCAGGGTATCCATCTTGTCAGCAATCGCCAGCGCACAAGCCACCGGGTTAGACGGCAGGTCATCACCGGCAAAGCGCGGCTGATACTGCTCGTTCAGCGCCACAGCCACATCTTCCGCTTCGCCATCGTGACGCGCGTAATGCATACCCATCACGCCCTGAGTGTCGGTGAACTCGAAGACCATGTTGGTCATCAGGTCACACTTGGACAGCAGCCCCGCACGGGTAGCGTGGTTAACGTCTGCGCCAATCTGTTCAGCGATCCAGCCAGCCAGCGCCTGGATGCGGTCAGTTTTATCGCGCAGCGTGCCCAGTTGTTGCTGGAACAGCACGGTTTGCAGGCGCGGCAGATTATCTTCCAGACGTTTTTTACGGTCGGTATTAAAGAAGAATTCCGCATCCGCCAGACGTGGGCGCACCACTTTCTCGTTACCAGAAATAATTTGCTGCGGATCTTTCGATTCGATGTTGGCAACGAAAATAAAGTTCGGCAGCAGTTTGCCGTCGTTCGCATACACCGGGAAGTATTTCTGGTCACCTTTCATGGTGTAAACCAGCGCTTCAGACGGTACCGCGAGGAATTTCTCTTCGAATTTCGCGGTCAGCACAACCGGCCACTCCACCAGCGAAGCGACTTCTTCCAACAGGCTTTCGCTTAAGTCAGCGTTACCGCCAATCTTACGCGCCGCTTCTTCGGCATCGGCTTTAATCTTCGCCTTACGTTCTTCGTAATCGGCGATGACTTTCCCGCGCTCACGCAGAATTTCCGGATACTGATCGGCGTTGTCGATGGTGAATTCCGGCTCGCCCATAAAGCGGTGTCCGCGAATTACGCGATCGGACTGAATACCCAGAATGGTTGCCGGAATAACTTTGTCGCCCAGCAACAGAGTCACGGTGTGCACCGGACGCACAAAGTGTACGTCGCTTGCACCCCAGCGCATCAGTTTCGGGATCGGCAGTTTCGCCAGCGAAGTCGCGACCATATTCGGCAGCAGTGCTTCAGTGCTTTCGCCCTTCACGTGGGCGCGATACAGCAGCCATTCACCTTTATCGGTAGTCAGACGCTCAGCCTGGTCAACAGTAATACCGCAGCCACGCGCCCAACCTTCTGCCGCTTTGCTCGGTTTACCTTCGGCGTCGAACGCCTGGGCAATTGCCGGGCCGCGTTTTTCGATTTCGCGATCAGGTTGCGCTTCCGCCAGGTTAGCCACTTTCAACGCCAGACGACGCGGAGCCGCAAACCATTGAACGGTGCCGTGTGCGAGGCCAGCGTTATCCAGCTCCGCAGTAAAGTTCGCAGCAAAGGACTCAGCCAGGCTGCGCAGTGCTTTTGGTGGCAGCTCTTCAGTGCCAATTTCCACCAGAAAAGTTTTCTCAGACATGGCCGCCTCTTACTTATCTTTGTTGCACATCGGGAAGCCGAGGGCTTCACGGGAAGCGTAATATGCTTCTGCCACTGCTTTGGTCAGGGTGCGAATGCGCAAAATGTAGCGCTGACGCTCGGTAACGGAGATGGCTTTACGCGCATCCAGCAGGTTGAAGCTGTGGGCGGCTTTCAGAATACGCTCGTAGGCTGGCAGCGGCAGCGGATTTTCCAGCGCCAGCAGTTGCTGAGCTTCTTTCTCGTACTGCTCGAAGCAGGTGAACAGGAAGTCCACATCCGCGTATTCGAAGTTGTAAGTGGACTGCTCCACTTCGTTCTGATGGAACACGTCGCCGTAGGTGGTTTTACCCAGCGGGCCGTCGCTCCAGACCAGGTCGTAAACGCTGTCTACGCCCTGAATGTACATTGCCAGACGTTCCAGACCGTAGGTGATCTCACCGGTAACTGGTTTACACTCCAGACCACCAACCTGCTGGAAGTAAGTGAACTGTGTCACTTCCATGCCGTTCAGCCACACTTCCCAGCCAAGCCCCCAGGCACCCAGCGTCGGGTTTTCCCAGTTATCTTCTACGAAACGGATATCGTGGATGGTCGGGTCCATGCCCAGCTCTTTCAGGGAACCGAGGTACAGCTCCTGAATATTGTCCGGCGATGGCTTAATGACCACCTGGAACTGATAGTAGTGCTGTAAACGGTTGGGGTTTTCGCCGTAGCGACCATCGGTCGGGCGACGAGAAGGCTGGACATAAGCAGCCGCCATCGGTTCTGGCCCCAGCGCGCGCAGGCAGGTCATTGGGTGAGAGGTACCCGCGCCAACTTCCATGTCCAATGGTTGAACAATGGTGCAGCCCTGGCGAGCCCAGTAATCCTGTAAGGTCAGGATCAAGCCCTGGAAGGTCCTGGTATCAAACTTTTGCATATTATTTCGTGCTGGATACGTGTGGATTTAAAGGAAGGGATCAGTATACCCGCTGGATGGAAGATATACAGTACGAAACGGGAAAAAGCAGGGCTTAACGCATGGAAAGATGCAAAAAATGGCCATCTGCGTCAAAAGAACAGACAAACTGCTCTTTCCGGAAGGTATAACCGCGCATTTCGTAGCTTCCCTGGAACTGTTCAAATGCAGTGACGTCGATTTTTTGCTCGCCGGTGTTATAACGTTTTGCCGCCTGATCCTTGCACAACGCTTCCATATTCAATGAACGCAGCGGATCAACCTTTACCCGCTGTGCTTTCTGCTCAGGTGGTGGTGTCGAGCATCCCACTAATACCACAAGCGCCATTGCTGGAAAGAAAGAGTTCATCATCATTAAATTACCGTCTTATTTGCAGGTGAGTCTTATTATTAATATCGGTATAGTGGCTGAATCTTACGAATTTCCTCAAGCCTCTATAAGCTGTAGAGATAAAACTCGGATTATTCCAGTGCACCAGCCGAATGATTTATCGGTCAGACCTTTTTTAACCAGCTACAGAGACACAGATGCAGCCCAAAATTTATTGGATTGATAACCTGCGAGGGATAGCTTGTTTAATGGTGGTGATGATTCATACCACGACCTGGTATGTGACCAACGCCCATAGCGTTAGCCCCGTAACCTGGGATATCGCGAATGTTCTTAACTCTGCCTCCCGTGTCAGCGTGCCACTATTTTTTATGATTTCTGGCTATCTCTTTTTTGGCGAACGTAGCGCCCAGCCGCGTCATTTCTTGCGTATCGGCTTATGCCTGCTGTTTTATAGTGTCATCGCATTGATCTACATTGCGCTTTTTACCTCTATTAATGTGGAGCTGGCGCTGAAAAACCTGCTACAAAAGCCGGTGTTTTATCACTTGTGGTTTTTCTTCGCGATTGCGGTGATTTATCTGGTTTCGCCGCTGGTTCAGGTGAAAAAAGTTAGCGGAAAAATGTTGCTGGTACTCATGGTGGTGATTGGCATCATCGCTAACCCAAACACTGTGCCACTGAAGATCGACGGCTTTGAATGGCTACCGATTAACTTATATATCAATGGCGATACTTTTTACTACATCCTGTATGGCATGTTGGGCCGCGCCATTGGCATGATGGATACGCAACATAAACCACTGTCGTGGATGAGCGCCGCACTGTTTGTTGCAGGGGTATTTATTATCTCTCGCGGGACATTATATGAATTACAGTGGCGCGGTAATTTTGCCGATACCTGGTATCTCTATTGCGGACCGATGGTTTTTATCTGCGCAATCGCGGTACTGACTCTGGTAAAAAATACTCTTGATACACACACTGTTCCCGGGCTTGGGCTGATATCACGCCATTCTTTAGGTATATACGGTTTCCACGCATTGATTATCCATGCGCTGCGTACCCAGGGGATTGAACTTAAAAACTGGCCAATAGTGGATATTATCTGGATCTTTTGCGCGACACTGGCAGCAAGTTTGTTACTTTCTGCGCTGGTACAACGAATCGACAAAAACAGATTAGTGAGTTAAGTAAAAGCCCGGTCACATTGGATTGACCGGGCTTATGTGAATTATTCGCTGTATTCTTCCTGGGTAATTATTGTTTCTTTTGGTGAGTTTATTCCGGCATCACGAATATTCTTCTGCACCGCTACTGCGCCAAACAAACTTAAGAAGAAAGCCAGGCCATAAAAGCCTTTTTCGCTGAGTAATAATGTTGCATTCCACAGTCCTACCATCAGTAACGCAACAGAGATAATAAAGACAGTCAGGCAGGTCATATAATAAATGGAGGTGGTCGGAATACCTTCATACTTGTCCCGAACGGTTTTTTGATAAGATGCCGCAGAAAACAGTCCTAACACCAACACGGCAAAATAATACCCTTTTTCATTTAACATCATCTCTGCATTCCACAGCCCTAACAGATAGGTCACGATGCCACCAATAAGAGCTATCCATGACACAATGCTAAATGCCGGAGAATAGGTTGATATTTTGTTATCCATTACAGAATTCCTTTCATTTCTGGAGTATAAGCGATTTATATTGCTGATGCCGCGCGAAACAAGCGCATTTGACCAAACAAGCAGACAAAAAAGGCGATGGGGTAGATCACCATTTCATAAACATTGATAGGTGCATTTAAAACACCGATAAACAACAGACCGATAGTGATTAACGCAACCAACTGGCAGACGTGAATAAAAAAATCATCCAGTTGCCCAAGTTTTTCTGCGCGAAGATATGCATAATTGCCAAAAGTTGCCGTCATTAAGACGCCAAGAAAATAGCCTTTGCCACTTAACAATGGGCAAGAGATCCATAGCCCAACCAGATAAACCAACGCCCCGACAACAAATAACAGTTTTGCCACAGTCTTTGAGGTTTTCATAACGATCTCCATATCTACCAACGATACATTACGAGTAACCAACGAAAGACAAAACTGAAAAATGCCATTAACAAATGATTTTCAGAATAAATTCATATTAAATATTAATAAATTAAATATATATATAGATGGGAATTATTCCTGCCCGGTCAGGCAGGAATACGTTTACGCCATTAGTGGCTGAAGTTGCTGATAGAGACGACGGAACATTTCACGTTGTGGCTGATAAGCAGCATAACGTTGCGCATCCGGCAGATGCGACTGTTCTAACGGCAGTTGCGGCAACAATTCAACAAGCGATTTCTCTGGATTCGCCGCAATCTGTGCCAGCCTTGCAGCGCCCAGTGCTGGCCCCACATCCCCTCCCGTTCGGTAATCGAGCTGCTGGCCGCTGATATCCGCCAGCATCTGACGCCAGTATTCACTACGCGCCCCGCCACCAATCAGCGTAATACTTTGCGGTTTAATGCCGCAGGCATGCACTACATCCATACCATCTGCCAGCGCATAACCCACGCCTTCCAACACTGCTCGCGCCAATTCATTGCGACCATGCTGGTGAGTCAAACCAAAGAAAACACCTTTCGCCTGGGGGTTATTGTGTGGCGTACGCTCGCCGGAAAGATAAGGTAGAAACCATACTGGCTCGGTACTTTCATCAGCCTGTTGTGCAGCCGCGATTAAAGCAGGGACATCGTGCACACCGGTTAATTTCGCGGCCCAGTCCAGACACGACGCCGCACTCAGCATCACAGACATTAAATGCCAACGCTGCGGTAGTGCATGGCAAAAGCTGTGTACGGCGCTTTCTGGCTTGCTTAAGAACCCTTCGCTCACCGCAAAATAGACTCCCGAAGTCCCCAGCGATAACATTGCCTGGTTAGCATCAGCCATACCCACACCAACCGCGCCAGCCGCATTATCGCCACCGCCTGCAACAACGGGCACCGCGGCCATTCCCCACGCTTTCGCAACTTCAGGTAACAAAACGCCGGTAATTTCGCTGCCTTCGTACAATGCAGGCATCTGGTCACGAGATAAGTGGCAAGCCTGCAGCATGACATCACTCCAGTCACGCTTTGCGACATCCAGCCACATGGTACCTGCCGCATCAGACATATCGCAGGCAAACTCTCCGGTCATACGCAGACGCAAATAATCTTTTGGCAATAAAACTTTATCTACCTGACGGAATATCTCCGGCTCATGGCGATGCACCCACAGCAGCTTAGGCGCAGTAAACCCGGGCATCATCAGGTTGCCAGTAATCGTCCGCGATTGCGGAACTCGCGCTTCCAGCAGAGCGCACTCTTGTGCACAGCGCCCGTCGTTCCACAAAATGGCTGGACGTAATACCCGCTGTTGAGCATCAAGTAACGTTGCTCCGTGCATCTGCCCGGCAATACCTAATGCTTTAACATCTTGTAGAGAATGCTGATCACCCAGAGCCTTTATTGCGCGATCAGTTGCCTGCCACCACTGTTCCGGATCTTGTTCCGACCAGAGTGGATGCGGGCGTGAAACGGTCAATTTTTCCGTTTGCCAGGCAACCACCTCACCTTGCTCGTTGAGTAAAATAACTTTTACGCCCGAGGTGCCAAGATCTATCCCGATATACATATCGATCGTTCCTTAAAAAAATGCCCGGTATCGCTACCGATAACCGGGCCAACGGACTGTACAGTTAGCCGTTATTTGTCGAACAGATAATGGTTTACCAGATTTTCCAGCTGCTCCTGGCGACCACTCTGATGCACCGGCGCCAGATTATGTTCCTGAGCATATTTTGCTAAATCCGCCAATGACATTTGGCCTTTCAGTATTTGCTGGCCCAGTTCGCTATTCCAGCCGGAATAACGCTGCGCGACGCGTTTATCCAGCTCGCCATCTTCAATCATGCGCGCTGCAATTTTCAGCGCCAGCGCCATCGTATCCATCGCGCCGATATGACCGTAAAACAGATCATATTTATCCGTGCTTTGGCGACGTACTTTGGCATCAAAATTCAGACCGCCAGTGGTGAAACCGCCCGCTTTGAGAATTTCATACATCACCAGCGCGTTTTCTTCCACGCTATTCGGGAACTGGTCAGTATCCCAGCCCAGTTGCGCATCGCCACGGTTGGCGTCGACAGAACCGAACAGGCCAAGCGCAATGGCGGTGGCAATTTCATGATGGAAAGAGTGACCTGCCAGCGTCGCGTGGTTAGCTTCAATGTTCAGTTTAATCTCTTTTTCCAGGCCAAACTGTTTCAGGAAGCCGTAGACCGTTGCGGCGTCGTAATCATATTGATGTTTGGTCGGCTCTTGCGGTTTCGGTTCTATAAGCAACGTGCCCTGGAAACCGATTTTATGTTTATGCTCCACGACCATCTGCATAAAGCGACCCAGCTGTTCACGCTCCTGACGCAAGTCAGTATTCAGTAGAGTTTCATAACCTTCTCGACCGCCCCACAATACATAGTTTTCCCCCCCCAGTTTATGGGTTGCTTCCATCGCCGTAACGACTTGTGTTGCTGCCCAGCTGAAAACTTCCGGGTCTGGATTCGTCGCTGCGCCTGCGCCATAACGTGGGTTGGTAAAGCAGTTAGCGGTTCCCCACAGCAGTTTCACACCGCTCTCTTCTTGTTTACCTGCCAGCACATCGACCATTTGCGCAAAGTTATTGATGTACTCTTTTAACGATGCGCCTTCCGGAGAAACGTCCACATCATGGAAGCAATAAAAAGGCACATGTAATTTGTGGAAAAACTCAAATGCGACATCAGCTTTACGCTTCGCCAATGCCAGCGCCTCGCCAGGTTGCTGCCACGGACGGTTAAACGCCCCTACGCCAAACATATCCGCCCCGTTCCAACAGAAGGTGTGCCAGTAGCAAGCGGCAAAACGCAAATGGTCTTCCATACGCTTACCCAACACCAGTTCGTCGGGGTTGTAGTGACGAAATGCTAACGGGTTAGTGGATTTCGGGCCTTCATAACGAACACGATCGAGCTGGTCAAAATAGGCTTGCATAATGAACTCCATAATCAGGTAATGCCGCGGGTAATGGATGATGTCGTAATATTGGGCACTCCCTTTCAGTTGCTCAATTATGTTATTTCACACTGCTATTGAGATAATTCACAAGTGTGCGCTCGCTCGCAAAATATAATGAATCGATGAAATTGGGTAATTACTCGAAGAGAAAAATGCAACAAATTCGATTAACCAACAAAAATAAGATCTCTGTCATAAATCAGAAAATAAACGAAAAATCATAATCAAAAGATAAAAATCTGTAATTGTTTTCCCCTGTTGAGTTGCTAAAAATTGATTACGTTTATCGCGGTGATTGTTACTTATTACAGCTGTCCTCTAACTACAGAAGGCCCCTACACCATGAAAATAAAGAACATTCTACTCACTCTTTGTACCTCACTCCTGCTTACCAACGTTGCGGCACACGCCAAAGAAGTCAAAATAGGAATGGCGATTGATGATCTCCGTCTTGAACGCTGGCAAAAAGATAGAGATATTTTTGTAAAAAAAGCCGAATCACTTGGTGCAAAAGTATTTGTACAGTCTGCAAATGGCAACGAAGAAACTCAAATGTCGCAGATTGAAAACATGATTAATCGGGGTGTCGATGTTCTTGTCATTATTCCGTATAACGGTCAGGTATTAAGTAATGTTGTAAAAGAGGCGAAGCAAGAAGGTATTAAAGTATTAGCTTACGACCGCATGATTAACGATGCAGATATCGATTTTTATATTTCATTTGACAACGAAAAAGTCGGCGAATTGCAAGCAAAAGCCCTGGTAGACATTGTCCCGCAAGGCAACTATTTCCTGATGGGCGGCTCTCCGGTAGATAACAACGCCAAACTGTTCCGCGCCGGGCAAATGAAAGTGTTAAAACCTTACGTTGATTCCGGAAAAATTAAAGTCGTTGGCGACCAATGGGTTGATGGCTGGTTACCGGAAAACGCGCTGAAAATTATGGAAAATGCGCTGACCGCCAACAATAACAAAATTGATGCGGTCGTAGCCTCAAACGATGCCACCGCAGGCGGGGCGATTCAGGCATTAAGCGCGCAAGGTTTGTCAGGGAAAGTGGCTATTTCCGGTCAGGATGCGGATCTCGCTGGTATAAAACGTATTGCCGCCGGTACGCAAACCATGACGGTGTATAAACCCATTACTTTGTTGGCAAATACTGCCGCAGAAATTGCCGTTGAATTAGGTAATGGCCAGGAACCGAAAGCCGATGCCACACTGAATAATGGCCTGAAAGATGTACCATCCCGTCTGCTGACACCGATTGATGTGAATAAAAACAACATTAAAGACACGGTTGTTAAAGACGGATTCCACAAAGAGAGCGAGCTGTAAGCGTTACGCCCCAGCGTTGAGCAGGGGCGTGATTTCTCTCCATGCCGGGTGAATTGATTGGCTTAGGTGGAGTCGTTATGTCTTATCTACTTGAAATGAAGAACATTACCAAATCCTTCGGCAACGTGAAGGCGATTGATAACGTTAGCCTGCGGCTGAATGCAGGCGAAATCGTCTCACTCTGTGGTGAAAATGGGTCTGGTAAATCAACGCTGATGAAAGTGCTGTGCGGAATTTATCCTCATGGTTCCTACGAAGGTGAAATTACTTTTGCGGGTGAAGTGATTCAGGCGAGCCATATTCGCGATACTGAACGGAAAGGTATCGCCATCATTCACCAGGAATTAGCCCTGGTGAAAGAATTGACCGTACTGGAAAATATTTTTCTCGGTAATGAAATAACTCGCAATGGCATTATGGATTATGACCTGATGACGCTACGCTGTCAGAAGTTGTTAGCGCAGGTGAGCTTGTCCATATCACCAAATACCCGCGTTGGCGATTTAGGACTTGGGCAACAACAACTGGTTGAAATTGCCAAGGCGCTAAATAAACAAGTCCGCTTGTTAATTCTCGATGAACCGACAGCCTCATTAACTGAGCAGGAAACCTCTGTTTTACTGAATATTATTCGCGATCTGCAGCAGCACGGCATCGCCTGTATCTACATTTCGCACAAACTCAACGAAGTCAAAGCGATTTCCAACACAATTTGTGTTATTCGCGATGGTCAGCACATTGGCACGCGTGATGCTATCGGAATGAGTGAAGACGATATTATCACCATGATGGTCGGGCGAGAATTAACAGCGCTTTACCCTAATGAACCACATACCACCGGAGAAGAAATATTACGTATTGAGAACCTGACGGCATGGCATCCAGTTAATCGTCATATTAAACGGGTTAACGATGTCTCATTTTCCCTGAAACGTGGAGAGATTCTGGGGATTGCCGGACTCGTTGGCGCTGGACGTACCGAAACTATTCAATGCCTTTTTGGCGTTTGGCCCGGGCAGTGGGAAGGGAAAATCTATATTGATGGCAAACAAGTAGATATTCGTAATTGTCAGCAAGCCATCGCCCAGGGTATTGCGATGGTGCCAGAAGACAGAAAGCGCGATGGCATCGTTCCGGTCATGGCGGTTGGTAAAAATATTACCCTCGCCGCACTCAGTAAATTTACCGGGGGTATTAGTCAGCTTGATGACGCCGCAGAGCAAAAATGTATTCTGGAATCAATCCAGCAACTCAAAGTGAAAACGTCGTCTCCGGAACTCGCTATTGGGCGTTTAAGCGGCGGCAATCAACAAAAAGCGATCCTGGCGCGCTGTCTGTTACTCAACCCGCGCATTCTTATTCTTGATGAACCTACCAGGGGTATCGATATTGGCGCGAAATACGAGATCTACAAATTAATTAACCAACTCGTCCAGCAGGGTATCGCCGTTATTGTCATCTCTTCTGAATTACCTGAAGTGCTTGGTCTTAGCGATCGCGTACTGGTGATGCATGAAGGAAAACTAAAAGCCAACCTGATAAATCATAACCTGACTCAGGAGCAGGTGATGGAAGCCGCATTGAGGAGCGAACATCATGTCGAAAAGCAATCCGTCTGAAGTGAAATTAGCCGTACCGACATCCGGTGGCTTCTCTGTGCTGAAATCACTGAATTTACAAGTCTTCGTGATGATTGCAGCAATCATCGCCATCATGCTGTTCTTTACATGGACTACTGATGGCGCCTATTTAAGCGCCCGTAACGTCTCCAACTTGCTGCGCCAGACCGCGATTACCGGCATCCTCGCGGTAGGAATGGTGTTCGTCATAATTTCTGCTGAAATCGACCTCTCCGTCGGCTCAATGATGGGGCTGTTAGGTGGTGTAGCCGCTATCTGTGACGTCTGGTTAGGCTGGCCACTACCACTCACCATTATTGTGACACTGGTTCTGGGCCTGCTTCTCGGCGCATGGAATGGGTGGTGGGTCGCGTACCGCAAAGTGCCTTCATTTATTGTCACCCTTGCAGGCATGTTGGCATTTCGCGGCATCCTCATTGGCATCACCAACGGTACAACGGTTTCCCCCACCAGCGCCGCGATGTCACAAATTGGACAGAGCTATCTCCCCGCCAGCACCGGTTTCATCATTGGCGCGCTTGGCTTAATGGCTTTTGTCGGCTGGCAATGGCGTGGAAGAATGCGCCGACAGGCTTTGGGTTTACAGTCTCCGGCATCTACAGCGGTAGTCGGTCGCCAGGCCTTAACCGCTATCATCGTATTAGGCGCAATCTGGCTGCTGAATGATTACCGTGGCGTTCCCACTCCTGTTCTGCTGCTGACGTTGCTGTTACTCGGCGGCATGTTTATGGCAACGCGGACGGCATTTGGGCGGCGCATTTACGCCATCGGCGGCAATCTGGAAGCGGCACGCCTCTCCGGTATTAATGTCGAACGCACCAAACTTGCTGTCTTCGCTATCAACGGGTTAATGGTCGCCATCGCCGGGTTAATTCTTAGTTCGCGGCTTGGTGCGGGTTCACCATCTGCGGGAAATATCGCCGAACTGGACGCAATTGCAGCGTGCGTGATCGGCGGCACCAGTCTGGCTGGCGGCGTAGGGAGTGTTGCAGGTGCTGTGATGGGGGCATTCATCATGGCCTCGCTGGATAACGGCATGAGTATGATGGATGTACCAACCTTCTGGCAGTATATCGTCAAAGGTGCGATTCTGTTGCTGGCAGTATGGATGGACTCCGCAACCAAACGCCGTTCCTGATTTTGATAAAAATTTTCTCAAAACCGGTAACGTGTTGCCGGTTTTGAGTTTTTGCATGATTCAGCAGGAAAAGAACCATGTTTACTAAACGTCATCGCATCACATTGCTGTTCAATGCTAATAAAGCCTATGACCGTCAAGTTGTAGAAGGTGTGGGGGAATATTTACAGGCGTCACAATCGGAATGGGATATTTTCATTGAAGAAGATTTCCGCGCCCGCATTGATAAAATCAAGGACTGGTTAGGAGATGGCGTTATTGCCGACTTTGATGATAAACAAATCGAGCAAGCGTTGGCTGATGTCGACGTCCCTATTGTCGGGGTTGGTGGCTCGTATCACCTGGCAGAAAGCTATCCGCCCGTACATTACATTGCCACTGATAACTATGCGCTGGTTGAAAGCGCATTTTTACATTTAAAAGAGAAAGGCGTTAACCGCTTTGCTTTTTATGGTCTGCCAGAGTCGAGTGGCAAAAGATGGGCAGCCGAACGCGAGTATGCTTTTCGCCAGCTCGTTGCTGAGGAAAAGTACCGTGGCGTCGTTTATCAGGGGCTGGAAACTGCACCAGAAAACTGGCAGCACGCGCAAAACCGGTTGGCCGACTGGTTGCAAACGCTGCCACCGCAAACCGGGATTATTGCCGTTACTGACGCCCGGGCGCGGCATATTCTGCAAGTTTGCGAGCATCTGCATATTCCCGTACCGGAAAAACTATGCGTAATTGGCATCGATAACGAGGAGCTGACTCGCTATCTTTCTCGCGTCGCGCTTTCTTCGGTAGCTCAGGGCGCACGGCAAATGGGGTATCAGGCGGCAAAACTTCTGCATCGGTTGTTAGATAAGGAAGCGATGCCTTTACAGCGGATTTTGGTCCCGCCAGTACGCGTCATTGAACGGCGCTCTACGGATTACCGTTCGTTGACCGACCCTGCTGTTATTCAGGCCATGCATTACATCCGCAATCATGCCTGCAAAGGGATTAAAGTGGATCAGGTACTGGACGCTGTCGGGATATCGCGTTCCAATCTTGAGAAGCGTTTTAAAGAAGAGGTGGGCGAAACCATTCACGCGATGATTCATGCTGAGAAGCTGGAAAAAGCACGCAGCCTGCTGATTTCAACAACCTTATCAATCAATGAGATATCGCAAATGTGCGGTTATCCATCGTTGCAATATTTCTACTCTGTATTTAAAAAAGCGTATAACACAACGCCAAAAGAGTATCGCGATGAAAACAGTGAAGTCATGCTGTAGCGCGGTTGTCGGAAACAACGTGAGCGCCTTATCCGACCAACACGTCGGATAAGGCTAAAGAGATATAATTACATATGCGCAGCGATTAGCCGCTGGTTATCCTGGTACATCGCGAACAGGTAGTTGTTATAACTCTGTCCCCTTGTTGAATAACCTTTCAGCTTATGAATCATCGCTGTTGCGGTCACTTCCTGATCCGCTTTACGCAGCTGCGCGCGCGATTTACGGAACGAAGCGTAAGCCGGGTGCGTATTCAGGTTGGTGACATAGGCGCTCACCGATTCTTTGACAGAACCGAACTGTGAGTAGCCCTTCACTTTACCCGGCGCATTGGTACAACGACCTTTCATGCACTTCATGCCAAACAGGTTGTTGTTGCTACGCGCCAGCTTCGACGTACCCCAACCACTTTCTGCCGCAGCCATCGTCGCCACCATACTGGTCGGGATAATGTCTACGCGTTCAAGCAGCGTATTCCACGGGATTTTTCGCGTATTACCAGACCACTTCACCTTGTAGCGTTTGGCAATGTCTTTCAGACGCGCACGCTCTGCAGGCGACCATTGACCCTGGTACTGTTTTGAAATGAGCCAGTTACGTTCTGCCGTAATGGCAGCATTTTGGCTGGTAATGTAAGGCATTACGGTCCGGAGAAACGCTTTTTTCCTTGGTGTTCCGGAAGGGTATTTTCGCAAATCAGGAAGTGAACTGCTCTTTGCACTATTGCGAGAATACTCTTGTTTACTGCTTACCTGTTTATTACTAGCTTTGGTTATGTGGGACTTTTGACTCGCTGTTGTCGTGTGCGTCTTCGCTAACACCTCACTCGAAAATACCAGAGTGAGTAACATAAGAATCATCGCCCCATATCGTCGTATGGGAGTCAAAATCATCAGGTCTCCTGGTCGGATTTAATCATTCCAACACCTTATATTTTTCACAAATTTGAGAGTTGAATCTCAAATCATATCAAAAATAGCTGTCAAGAGCACCCCAAGGAATAGTCCAAATCTGAAACTATGTCACGCAATAACGGTTCAGAATGGCGCTAAATCGCAGAAAATGTGGGGTTTATCGCAAAAAATAAGCTTAAATTTCAGGTGGAATACTCACCCTTTCGCCTCATCCTGACTTAATGAGCGTTAGGGAGGAGTTTTAGCAGCCTTATCACTGGCAAACTGGTGAAATTCGCAGCAATAAGGACTCATCTGTTATGAAACTTGCCGCCTGTTTTCTGACACTCCTTCCTGCCTTTGCCATTGCCGCCGACTGGACATCTCAGGGGTTCCCTACGTTTAGCGAACAGGAGTCAGGGACATTTGTCAGCCATGCGCAAATGACCAAAGGTACGCGTCCACTAACGCTAAATTTTGACCAACAGTGCTGGCAGCCTGCAGATGCCATAAAACTCAATCAGATGCTTTCCCTGCAACCTTGTGGCAACACACCGCCTCAATGGCGATTGTTCAAAGACGGCAAATATACGCTGCAAATAGATACCCGCTCCGGCACACCAACGTTGATGATTTCGATCCAGAACACCGCCGAACCGGTGGCGAACCTGGTCCGCGAATGCCCGAAATGGGATGGATTACCGCTCACGCTGGATGTCAGCGCCACTTTCCCAGAGGGAGCTGTAGTCCGGGATTATTACAGCCAGCAAATCGCGACGGTGAAGAATGGCCAAATAACGTTACAACCCGCTGCCACGAGCAACGGTTTGCTCCTGCTGGAACGGGCAGAAACTGACGCCTCAGCCCCTTTCGACTGGCATAACGCCACCGTTTACTTTGTGCTTACAGACCGTTTTGAAAACGGTGATCCCAGTAATGACCAGAGCTACGGACGCCATAAAGACGGCATGGAGGAAATTGGTACTTTCCACGGCGGTGATTTACGCGGTCTGACCAACAAACTGGATTACCTTCAGCAACTGGGGGTGAACGCCCTGTGGATCAGCGCCCCGTTTGAGCAAATTCATGGCTGGGTCGGCGGCGGTACGAAAGGCGACTTCCCGCATTATGCCTATCATGGCTACTACACCCAGGACTGGACGAACCTTGATGCCAATATGGGCAGCGAAGCCGATCTACGGGCGCTGGTTGACGGTGCGCATCAGCGCGGTATCCGCATTATTTTTGATGTGGTGATGAACCATACAGGCTATGCCACGCTGGCAGATATGCAGGAGTATCAGTTTGGTGCGTTATACCTTTCTGGTAATGAGCTGAAAAAAACGCTGGGCGACCGCTGGAGCGACTGGAAACCTGCCGCCGGGCAAACCTGGCATAGCTTTAACGATTACATCAATTTCAGCGACAAAACAGGCTGGGATAAATGGTGGGGGAAAAACTGGATCCGTACCGATATCGGCGATTACGACAATCCTGGATTCGACGATCTCACCATGTCGCTGGCCTTTTTACCGGATATCAAAACAGAATCTACCGCCGCTTCGGGTCTGCCGATGTTCTATAAAAACAAACCGGATACCCACGCCAAAGCGATTGACGGTTATACGCCGCGCGATTACTTAACCCACTGGTTAAGTCAATGGGTCCGCGACTATGGTATTGATGGTTTTAGGGTCGATACCGCCAAACATGTTGAGTTGCCCGCCTGGCAGCAGTTGAAAACTCAGGCCAGCGTCGCACTTAGTGAATGGAAGAAAGCTAATCCTGAGAAAGCGTTAGATGACAAGCCTTTCTGGATGACTGGCGAATCCTGGGGCCACGGCGTGATGCAAAGTGACTATTATCGCTACGGCTTCGATGCGATGATCAATTTCGATTATCAGGAACAGGCGGCAAAAGCGGTCGATTGCCTGGCTCAGATGGATACTACCTGGCAGCAAATGGCAGGGAAATTACAAGATTTCAACGTGTTGAGCTACCTCTCCTCGCATGATACCCGCCTGTTCCGCGAAGGGGGAAACAAAGCAGCAGAGTTATTGTTATTAGCGCCAGGTGCGGTACAAATCTTTTATGGCGATGAATCCTCACGTCCGTTCGGTCCTACCGGCTCCGATCCGCTGCAAGGCACGCGTTCGGATATGAACTGGCAGGATATCAGCGGTAAATCTGCCGCCAGCGTCGCACACTGGCAGAAAATCAGCCAGTTCCGCGCAAGACATCCAGCAATTGGGGCTGGCAAACAAACGGCGCTTTCGCTGAAAAAGGGCTACGGATTCGTCCGTGAATATGGCGACGATAAAGTCATGGTCATCTGGGCGGGGCAACAGTAATTATTCCGGCTTCCCGTGCGGCGGTACGCCGGGAAGCCATCCAGCCTAAAACACCAGCCTAATCGAAAACAACAGCATAAAGTATCAATTACCCGTCAGCAGCGTGATTTGCACCCTGGCAAATGTAGCGTTATTGTTACCTTCCTTGCTACAGAGTTCGACAGATATCCCGCTATGACATTCTCCCTTTTTGGTGACAAATTTACCCGCCACTCCGGCATTACACTGCTGATGGAAGATCTGAACGACGGTTTACGCACTCCCGGCGCGATTATGCTTGGTGGCGGTAATCCGGCGCAGATCCCGGAAATGCAGGACTATTTCCAGACGCTACTAACCGACATGCTGGAAAGCGGCAAAGCGACTGATGCGCTGTGCAATTACGATGGCCCACAGGGGAAAACGGAGCTACTCACACTACTTGCCGGTATGCTGCGCGAAAAGTTGGGTTGGGATATCGAACCACAGAATATTGCACTAACAAACGGCAGCCAGAGCGCATTTTTCTACTTATTTAATCTATTTGCCGGACGCCGTGCCGATGGTCGGGTCAAAAAAGTGCTGTTCCCGCTGGCACCAGAATACATTGGCTACGCTGACGCCGGACTGGAGGAAGATCTCTTCGTCTCTGCGCGTCCGAACATTGAATTGCTACCAGAGGGCCAGTTTAAATATCACGTCGATTTCGAACATCTGCACATTGGCGAAGAGACGGGGATGATTTGTGTCTCCCGACCGACGAACCCGACAGGCAATGTGATAACTGATGAAGAGTTGCTGAAGCTGGATGCGCTGGCGAATCAGCACGGTATCCCGCTGGTGATTGATAACGCTTATGGCGTCCCGTTCCCTGGCATCATCTTCAGCGAAGCGCGCCCGCTGTGGAATCCAAATATCGTGCTATGCATGAGCCTTTCCAAGCTGGGTCTGCCAGGTTCACGCTGCGGCATTATCATCGCCAATGAAAAAATCATCACTGCCATCACTAACATGAACGGCATTATCAGCCTGGCGCCAGGCAGTATTGGTCCAGCGATGATGTGTGAAATGATTAAGCGTAACGATCTGCTGCGCCTGTCAGAAACGGTCATCAAGCCGTTCTACTACCAGCGTGTTCAGGAAACTATCGCTATCATTCGCCGCCATTTACCAGAAGATCGCTGCCTGATTCATAAACCTGAAGGGGCCATTTTCCTCTGGTTATGGTTTAAGGATTTGCCGATTACCACCGAGCAGCTTTATCAGCGCCTGAAAGCGCGCGGTGTGCTGATGGTACCGGGACACAACTTCTTCCCAGGTCTGGATAAACCGTGGCCGCATACGCATCAATGTATGCGCATGAACTACGTGCCGGATCCGGAGAAAATTGAGGCGGGCGTGAAGATTCTGGCGGAAGAGATTGAACGCGCCTGGGCTGAAAGCCACTAAAAATTGCCTGATGCGCTACGCTTATCAGGCCTACATGATTTCTGCAATATATTGAATCTGGAAGAATTTGTAGGCCGGATAAGGCGTTTGAGCCGCATCCGGCATAAACAAAGCGCACTATCCCTGCGTTAAAAACGCCGGAAAAACGTTTCAAACAGGCTGCTGCTGTAACCGTTGACGCTGGATTTTCTCAACATCCATACATTGCAACGCCTGTGTTGGGCAGGCTTCAACACAGGCTGGTCCCGTCGCCCGATGCCAGCACAGATCGCACTTAATCGCCCTCGCCTTTGCACGCGAAGAAACGACCTCCATCGCACCAAACGGGCAAGCCAGCATACAGCTTTTACAGCCAATACAACGTGATTGTTCAACGAAGATATGCCCATGTTCGCGGCGAATAGCCCCCACAGGGCAGACATTTGCGCACGGCGCATCTTCACACTGATGACAGGCTACTGCCGTAGTAAAGGTATGGTCTTTGATGACACGAATTCGCGAAATAAACTCGCCCGGCGACAACGCAGCGCAATCCTGATTTTCCTGATGCGACACTGCGCAAGCTACTTCACAGGTGCGGCAACCGATACATTTCGTCGCATCCGCAATAATAAACCGGTTCATGATCACTCCTTTGCACTAAAACAGCAGAGTGCCAGAGAGCGCGCCTTTACTGCTTTGATCCAACGAAGGAAATGTTAAAGTTTTGGCACCTGTTCAGCGTGTTATGTGATCGCGCCCTGGTCGTCTCTGACGGTAAATCCCAGTTCATTAGAGATAGCCTGAGCGGTTTCACGCAGTGGTTTCAGAAGATTTTTCTCCCCCACCTGTTTCAATCGTGATGTCGAAAGCGAAATCGATACGGCATACGGCACCCGTCCATGAATATCAAAGACCGGAACAGCAATGCAGGAGACGCCGAGTTCGTTTTCTTCTCTGTCCATCGCCACTCCGCTTTCACGAATATGTGCCAGTTCGTCGAACATCGCTGGCAGTTCGGTAATGGTATTGCGGGTTAATGGCTGAATTTCATGCTGATGGCTTTCCCAGTACGACTTCACGTAGTCCGGGTGACCAAACGCCATGTAGATCTTGCCCATCGCGGAACAGTAGAGCGGCATATGCTGGCCAATATAAGCGCGAGTTCGCAGCATCCCGGTAGTAGGCTCGAGTTTATAAATCAAAATAGCGTGATCGTCTTCTCGGCTGGAGAAGTTAATGGTTTCACCGGTGGCGATGTTCAGCGCTTCAAGATGTGGCGCGGCGATATGAATGATGTTCAGCGAAGATAGCGCCTTCTGCCCGACGGCAATAAATTTGGTGGTCAGGCGGTAACTCCCTGCGGCAGGCGCGGTGGTCACATAGCCGCAGGACTGTAATCCCTGCAATAAGCGATGGACGGTACTCTTATTTAAACCTGCCAGCTCCGAGAGATGCGCCAGCGGGCAACCGTTTGGATAGTTGCTCAATATCTCAATCAGCATCAGCCCGCGAAACAGACTCTGGCTTCCAGCTGGACGCTCTTTTTCCTGCGCCATCTCGTTCTCTTTTTTTCCCATCACTTCCTTCCCCTTTTTATTGCGTCCTGATGGTAGCGCAAAGTGTGTCGCAGTTCACGATCTCGACAGATAATTTATAACAGATTGATTTTAATGATTTTTGAAATTCACAGCGTGGATTGCTTTGTTAAAACGCGATCGATATATTTGAAATCAGATTTCGCATATTGAAATTTTAAGCCAAAAAAGCGTTCAAAAAAACAAGGAAGACAGGGATGAAAGTGACATTTGAGCAGTTAAAAGCAGCCTTTAATCGGGTCTTAATTTCACGCGGCGTTGACAGCGAAACGGCTGATGCCTGCGCAGAAATGTTCGCCAGCACCACCGAGTCCGGTGTGTATTCTCACGGCGTAAACCGTTTCCCTCGTTTCATTCAACAACTGGATAATGGCGATATCATTCCCGATGCCGAGGCCAAACGTATAACCAGCCTCGGCGCTATTGAGCAGTGGGATGCCCAGCGCTCAATCGGCAATCTGACGGCGAAAAAGATGATGGATCGCGCCATTGAACTGGCTGCCGATCACGGTATTGGTCTGGTGGCACTACGTAATGCCAACCACTGGATGCGCGGCGGCAGCTACGGCTGGCAGGCGGCGGAAAAAGGCTACATCGGCATCTGCTGGACCAACTCCATCGCGGTGATGCCACCGTGGGGCGCAAAAGAATGTCGCATCGGCACCAACCCGCTGATCGTCGCCATTCCTTCCACGCCGATCACTATGGTCGATATGTCGATGTCGATGTTTTCCTACGGCATGTTAGAAGTGAATCGTCTGGCGGGACGCGAACTACCGGTTGATGGCGGGTTTGATGATGAAGGCAATTTAACCAAAGAACCTGGCATTATCGAGAAAAACCGCCGTATTTTACCCATGGGCTACTGGAAAGGCTCCGGCATGTCGATTGTGCTGGATATGATTGCCACTCTCCTTTCCGACGGCGCATCTGTTGCCGAGGTCACCCAGGATAACAGTGACGAGTACGGCGTTTCACAAATCTTTATCGCCATCGAAGTGGATAAATTAATCGACGGCGCCACCCGCGATGCCAAGCTGCAACGCATCATGGATTACGTTACCAGTGCCGAACGCGCTGACGAAAACCAGGCCATCCGCTTACCCGGTCACGAATTCACTACCCTGCTGGCAGAAAACCGCCGCAACGGTATTACCGTTGACGACAGTGTGTGGGCCAAAATCCAGGCATTATAAGGAGATAAGCCATGATTTTTGGACATATTGCACAGCCTAATCCGTGCCGTTTACCCGCTGCCATTGAAAAGGCGCTCGATTTTCTGCGCACTACCGATTTCAACGCCCTGGAACCGGGCGTTGTCGAAATCGATGGCAAAAATATTTACGCACAAATTATCGACTTAACGACGCGCCCCGTAGAGGAAAATCGCCCGGAAGTTCATCGTCGCTATCTGGATATTCAATTTCTGGTGTGGGGGAAAGAGAAAATCGGCATTGCTATTGATACGGGAAATAATAAAGTCAGCGAATCGCTATTAGAGCAGCGCGATATTATTTTTTATCATACTAGTGAGCATGAATCATTTATAAAAATGATACCTGGGAGTTACGCTATTTTCTTCCCGCAGGATGTCCATCGACCAGGTTGTATTCTCGAAGCAGCCTCTGACATACGAAAAATCGTGGTTAAAGTCGCATTAACAGCGCTGGATTAATCGAATCGTCGTCTACGCCAGAACGCTTGAGTAATGTTACTGATCTAACTCTCTTAATAATTCAAGTTGCTGCACATACAACTTGAATTATGACGCGCATAGCCTCAAGGAATAGCTATGAAAAAAATACTTGAAGCAATACTCGCGATTAATCTCGCCGTACTCTCTTGTATTGTGTTTATAAACATAATTTTAAGATATGGTTTCCAGACAAGTATTTTATCCGTAGATGAATTGTCGCGTTATTTATTTGTCTGGTTAACCTTCATTGGCGCAATTGTGGCTTTTATGGATAACGCCCACGTCCAGGTTACCTTTCTGGTGGAGAAACTCTCCCCTGCGTGGCAGCGGCGAGTCGCTGTGCTCACACATTCCTTAATTTTATTTATTTGTGGCGCACTGGCCTGGGGCGCAACGCTAAAAACAATTCAGGACTGGAGCGATTACTCACCGATCCTCGGTTTACCTGTAGGTCTGATGTACGCCGCATGTCTGCCCACCAGCCTTGTTATCGCTTTCTTTGAACTGCGTCTTTTATATCAACTCATCACGCGTAGCGATTCTGTAACGCCACCACCGCAAGGAGCTTGATCATGGCTGTGCTGATTTTTCTGGGCTGCCTGTTGGGTGGCATTGCTATCGGTTTGCCTATTGCCTGGTCACTACTGTTGTGCGGGGCGGCGCTTATGTTCTGGCTGGATATGTTTGATGTCCAGATCATGGCGCAAACGCTGGTAAACGGTGCTGACAGCTTCTCCCTGCTGGCGATCCCTTTCTTTGTGCTGGCGGGCGAAATCATGAATGCGGGCGGCTTGTCGAAACGCATTGTTGATCTGCCGATGAAACTGGTGGGACATAAACCAGGCGGGCTGGGCTACGTCGGCGTGCTGGCAGCGATGATTATGGCCAGCCTGTCTGGCTCTGCGGTTGCTGATACCGCAGCTGTCGCCGCGCTGCTGGTGCCAATGATGCGCAGCGCCAATTATCCGGTCAACCGGGCTGCGGGACTGATTGCCTCTGGCGGGATTATCGCGCCGATTATTCCCCCTTCCATTCCATTTATTATTTTTGGCGTCTCCAGTGGTTTGTCCATCAGCAAGCTGTTTATGGCGGGAATTGCCCCAGGCATTATGATGGGCGCAACGCTGATGCTCACCTGGTGGTGGCAGGCCAGCCGTCTTAATTTACCCCGTCAGCAAAAAGCGACGAAACGGGAAATCTGGCAATCTTTTGTCTCCGGTATCTGGGCGCTATTTCTTCCGGTCATTATTATTGGCGGCTTTCGCTCCGGTCTGTTTACCCCAACCGAAGCCGGGGCCGTTGCTGCTTTCTATGCGTTATTTGTCGCCACGGTTATTTACCGTGAAATGACCTTCGCCACACTCTGGCATGTGCTGATTGGCGCGGCGAAAACCACCTCGGTGGTGATGTTTCTGGTGGCTTCGGCACAAGTTTCCGCCTGGCTGATTACCATTGCTGAACTGCCGATGATGGTTTCTGATTTACTGCAACCGTTAGTGGATTCACCACGTTTGCTGTTTATCGTTATTATGCTGGCGATTTTGATCGTCGGTATGGTCATGGATTTAACGCCAACAGTGTTAATTCTTACCCCGGTATTAATGCCTTTAGTTAAAGAGGCAGGAATCGATCCGATTTATTTCGGAGTCATGTTTATCATCAACTGCTCAATCGGTTTAATTACACCGCCTATCGGTAATGTGCTCAACGTTATTTCAGGGGTGGCAAAACTCAAATTCGATGACGCTGTCAGAGGCGTTTTCCCTTACGTCCTGGTTTTATATTCCTTATTAGCCTTATTTGTTTTTATTCCCGATCTCATCATCCTCCCGTTGAAATGGATTAATTAAAAGGAAAATATTATGAAATTACGTTCTGTAACCTACGCATTATTCATTGCTGGCCTCGCAGCATTCAGTACATCTTCACTGGCAGCGCAATCATTACGTTTCGGTTATGAAACATCACAAACCGACTCACAACATATTGCGGCAAAAAAATTCAATGATTTATTGCAGGAGAGAACCAAAGGCGAGCTGAAATTAAAACTCTTCCCGGACAGTACTCTCGGTAACGCACAAGCGATGATCAGCGGCGTGCGTGGCGGCACGATTGATATGGAGATGTCTGGCTCGAATAACTTTGCCGGATTATCACCAGTGATGAACCTGCTCGATGTTCCTTTCCTGTTCCGCGATACCGCTCACGCGCATAAAACGCTCGACGGCAAAGTCGGCGATGAACTGAAAGCCTCCCTTGAAGGTAAGGGACTGAAAGTACTGGCCTACTGGGAAAACGGCTGGCGCGATGTCACCAACTCACGCCAGCCGGTTAAAACGCCTGCCGACCTGAAAGGGCTGAAAATCCGCACCAACAACAGCCCGATGAATATCGCCGCATTTAAAGTATTTGGCGCTAACCCTATCCCGATGCCGTTTGCCGAAGTCTATACCGGACTGGAAACACGCACCATCGACGCTCAGGAACATCCAATCAACGTAGTCTGGTCGGCAAAATTTTATGAAGTGCAGAAGTACCTGTCTCTGACTCACCACGCCTATTCCCCGCTTCTGGTAGTGATCAACAAAGCGAAATTTGATGGCTTAAGCCCGGAGTTCCAGCAAGTGCTTATTTCATCAGCACAAGAAGCAGGTAACTACCAGCGCAAACTGGTCGCCGAAAATCAGCAAAAAATCATCGACGGCATGAAGGATGCTGGCGTGGAAGTCATCACCGAACTTGACCGCAAAGCCTTTAGCGACGCACTGGGTAGTCAGGTTCGCGACATGTTTGTGAAAGATGTTCCGCAGGGCGCCGATCTGCTGAAAGCCGTGGATGAGGTGCAATAAACCATGACGCAATACTGGCTGGGGTTAGATTGTGGCGGTAGCTGGCTAAAAGCCGGACTGTATGACCGCGAAGGCCGGGAGGCAGGCGTGCAGCGCCTGCCGCTGTGCGCATTAAGCCTGCAGCCAGGCTGGGTAGAGCGCGATATGGCAGAACTGTGGCAATGCTGCATCTCTGTCATTCGCTCCCTCCTTACTCATTCCGGCGTTAGCGGGGAGCAAATTGTCGGTATCGGCATCTCCGCGCAGGGAAAGGGCTTGTTTCTGCTTGATAAAAACGACAAGCCGCTTGGTAACGCCATTTTGTCCTCAGATCGCCGGGCGATGGAAATCGTTCGTTGCTGGCAGGAAGAGCGCATCCCGGAAAAACTCTACCCACTGACCCGACAAACCTTGTGGACCGGGCATCCGGTGTCGCTGTTACGCTGGCTGAAATCGTATGAGCCGGAACGCTATGCGCAAATTGGCTGTGTGTTGATGACGCACGACTACCTGCGCTGGTGTTTAACCGGCGTCAAAGGCTGCGAAGAGAGCAATATTTCTGAATCCAATCTCTACAACATGAGTCTTGGGGAATATGACTCATGTCTCACCGACTGGCTGGGGATCAGTGAAATCAATCACGCCCTGCCGCCTGTTGTTGGATCTGCCGAAATCTGCGGGGAAATCACCGCTCAGACAGCCGCACTGACCGGTCTGAAAGCGGGTACGCCCGTTGTCGGCGGCCTGTTTGATGTGGTTTCCACCGCACTCTGCGCCGGGATCGAAGACGAATTTACCCTCAATGCGGTGATGGGGACCTGGGCAGTGACCAGCGGCATAACCAGCGGTCTACGCAACGGTGAAGCGCATCCGTATGTCTATGGTCGCTACGTTAACGACGGTGAATTTATCGTTCACGAAGCCAGCCCGACTTCTTCCGGCAATCTCGAATGGTTTACCGCGCAGTGGGGAGAAATCTCGTTTGCTGAGGTCAACCAGGCTGTTGCCAGCTTACCGAAAGCCGGTGGCGATCTGTTTTTCCTGCCGTTCCTGTATGGCAGCAACGCCGGACTTGAGATGACCAGCGGTTTCTACGGGATGCAGGCCATCCACACCCGCGCGCACCTGTTGCAGGCCATCTATGAAGGCGTGGTGTTCAGCCATATGACCCACCTCAACCGGATGCGCGAACGTTTTGCTGACGTGCACACCCTGCGCGTGACTGGCGGCCCGGCGCATTCCGATGTCTGGATGCAGATGCTGGCGGATGTTAGCGGCTTACGTATCGAACTGCCGCAGGTGGAGGAAACCGGCTGTTTTGGCGCGGCGCTTGCCGCCCGCGTCGGCACCGGGGTTTATCGCAATTTCAGCGAAGCCCAGCGTGACTTACAACATCCGGTACGCACCCTGCTGCCAGATATGACCGCGCATCAGCTTTACCAACAAAAATACCAACGCTATCAGCATCTCATTGCCGCACTTCAGGGCTATCACGCCCGCATCAAGGAGCACTCATTATGAGCAGACCACTTCTGCAACTGGCCCTCGACCACTCATCCCTTGAGGCCGCGCAGCGCGACGTTACGCTGTTAAAAGATAGCGTCGATATTGTCGAGGCAGGCACCATTCTCTGTTTAAACGAAGGGCTTAGCGCGGTGAAAGCCTTGCGCGAACAGTGCCCGGACAAAATCATCGTTGCTGACTGGAAGGTCGCCGACGCCGGTGAAACGCTCGCTCAACAGGCATTTTCCGCAGGCGCTAACTGGATGACTATTATCTGCGCCGCACCGCTCGCCACGGTAGAAAAAGGCCACGCGATGGCGCAGACCTGCGGCGGTGAAATTCAGATCGAGCTGTTCGGCAACTGGACGCTGGATGATGCCCGCGACTGGCATCGGATTGGCGTACGGCAGGCTATTTATCATCGCGGTCGTGACGCACAGGCCAGCGGGCAACAGTGGGGCGAAGCCGATCTGGCACGCATGAAGGCGCTTTCCGATATCGGCCTTGAGCTTTCTATTACCGGCGGGATTACCCCTGCTGACCTGCCGCTGTTTAAAGATATCCGCGTGAAAGCATTTATTGCCGGACGAGCACTGGCAGGCGCGGCAAATCCTGCACAGGTAGCTGGCGATTTCCATGCGCAAATCGACGCTATCTGGGGAGGCGCGCGTGCGTAATCATCCGTTAGGGATTTATGAAAAAGCGCTGGCGAAAGATCTCTCCTGGCCGGAGCGACTGGTGCTGGCAAAAAGCTGTGGTTTTGATTTTGTCGAAATGTCGGTGGATGAAACCGACGAACGGCTTTCACGTCTTGACTGGAGCGCCGCACAAAGGGCTTCGTTGGTTAACGCGATGATCGAAACGGGCGTTGCCATTCCGTCAATGTGCCTGTCCGCACATCGCCGTTTTCCCTTTGGTAGCCGTGACGAGATGGTACGCCAACGGGCGCGGGAAATTATGAGTAAAGCGATTCGTCTGGCACGCGATCTCGGCATTCGTACCATTCAGTTGGCAGGTTATGACGTCTATTACGAAGACCATGACGAAGGCACACAGCAACGTTTTGCCGAAGGGCTGGCGTGGGCGGTAGAACAGGCGGCGGCATCACAAGTGATGCTGGCGGTGGAAATTATGGATACCGCGTTTATGAACTCCATCAGCAAATGGAAAAAGTGGGACGAGATGCTCGCCTCGCCGTGGTTCACCGTCTACCCGGACGTCGGCAACCTTAGCGCCTGGGGCAATGATGTTCCCGCCGAACTGAAACTGGGCATTGACCGCATCGCCGCAATCCACCTGAAAGACACCCTGGCCGTCACCGAGCATAGCCCCGGACAGTTCCGTGATGTGCCGTTTGGCGAAGGCTGCGTCGATTTCGTTGGCATCTTCAAAACGCTGCATGAACTGAACTATCGCGGTTCATTTCTGATTGAGATGTGGACCGAAAAAGCCAAAGAGCCGGTGCTGGAGATTATTCAGGCGCGGCGGTGGATTGAAGCGCGTATGCAGGAGGCGGGATTTATATGTTAGAGCAACTGAAAGCCGAGGTGCTGGCAGCGAACCTGGCGCTTCCCGCTCACCATCTGGTGACGTTCACCTGGGGCAATGTCAGCGCGGTAGACGAGACGCGGCAATGGATGGTAATCAAGCCTTCCGGCGTTGAGTACGAAGTAATGACCGCCGACGATATGGTGGTGGTTGAGATAGCCAGCGGTAAGGTGGTGGAAGGCAGCAAAAAGCCCTCGTCCGACACGCCAACGCATCTTGCGCTTTACCGTCGCTATGCAGAAATCGGCGGCATTGTGCATACCCACTCGCGCCACGCCACCATCTGGTCGCAGGCCGGACTGGATCTCCCCGCCTGGGGCACCACTCATGCCGATTATTTCTATGGTGCGATCCCCTGCACGCGCCAGATGACTCCAGAGGAGATCAACGGCGAGTATGAATATCAGACCGGCGAAGTGATCATTGAAACCTTCGAAGAGCGCGGCAGAAGCCCGGCACAAATCCCGGCGGTACTGGTGCATTCTCACGGCCCGTTCGCATGGGGTAAAAACGCCGCCGATGCAGTGCATAACGCCGTGGTGCTGGAAGAGTGCGCTTATATGGGCCTGTTCTCGCGCCAGCTTGCGCCGCAGCTCCCTGCGATGCAAAACGAACTGTTGGATAAGCACTACCTGCGAAAGCATGGGGCGAATGCTTATTACGGGCAGTAATTTGGATAAGGCGCTCGCGCCGCATCCAACGTAGGGGGCACATTGCCTGATGCGACGCTTAACACGTCTTATCAGGCCTACGAGTCGGTGCGAGAGCGTAGGCCAGCCGCACCGACATCCACCGGTAAATTAAAAACGCCAGCTCACGCCGGTGACAAAGGTAAAACTCTCATTACGATCAATCATCGGGCTGTCGGTAATCTCTTCCGGCAGCTCGCTGTATCCTGCACTCGCCATTAATACGACGTGTTCTCCGATGGGGTATTTTGCCGTCAGACTGACATAAGGCACCCAGGCATCCTGTGCGGTATAACTCGCCAGACCGCTGCGATGGGACTCACTCTCTGAAATACCATAGTAATAGTCGCTGAAATTTTCGTCATAATAGAGAACGCCAAGAGCAGGTGTCAGCGACAGATGACCTATCTGCATTTTGTGGAATAACGATAACTCACCCACCCAACCGTTACTGTTATCCAGAACATCAGCCGCCGCAGAAGCTTTCACTGTCCCCCAACGCTCATGGTGATACCAGGCAACACCCGCCATTGCTGTACTGTCACGCTTATCGAGTTGTTGCATAGCATGGTCGTCATTATCGGCGGGATCAAATTCCAGCGGCATCCAGGATGCCGTCAGGCTAAGTTCATTTTTTTCGCTTTGCGACAGAATAAAACCTAACGTAGTCTGCCGGACATAAAAAGAATCGCCCTCATAACTGATCAGCGGAATTGCCCTAGTATTTTCATTATAACCACGATAAGGCGATTCATTATAAACAGCGCCAGCACCAACGGATAATTCTGCGGCAGTTGCACTTGCTATAAAAGGCATAAAAAATAACACCACAACATTGCGGTTAATTAACATGTCCGACATTCCATTTTAAATTAAGATAAAAAAGAGTCGGCATAGTAATGCTTACAATTTCTCCGGTGCAAGATTCATATTTATATAGTAATATATAAAATTATATATAATTGGACTGTTGCGATGACAAAATTACAACTCAAGTACCGGGAGTTAAAAATTATCTCGGTAATCGCTGCCAGTGAAAATATCAGCCATGCGGCCACCGTACTTGGCATCGCGCAGGCCAATGTCAGTAAATATCTTGCTGATTTTGAATCAAAAGTGGGTTTAAAAGTCTTTGACAGAACCACTCGGCAACTGATGCTGACACCTTTTGGTACCGCGCTATTACCGTACATCAATGATATGCTGGACAGAAACGAGCAGCTTAATAATTTTATTGCGGATTATAAGCACGAGAAACGTGGTCGGGTCACCATCTATGCACCAACCGGCATTATTGCCTATTTATCTAAACATGTTATCGATAAAATTAAAGATATCGGGGATATTACTCTATCGCTAAAAACCTGCAACCTTGAGCGCAACGCCTTTTATGAAGGTGTCGAATTTCCCGATGATTGTGATGTTTTAATCAGCTATGCTCCGCCAAAAGATGAATCGCTGGTTGCCAGTTTTATTACACAATATGCAGTAACCGCCTATGCCAGCCAAAAATATCTTGAGAAACATCCCATTAGCCACCCAGACGAACTTGAACATCACTCCTGTATTTTGATCGACTCGATGATGATCGACGACGCGAATATCTGGCGCTTCAACGTCGCCGGAAGTAAAGAGGTGCGTGATTATCGCGTGAAGGGAAATTACGTTTGCGACAACACGCAATCCGCGCTGGAGCTGGCACGAAATCACCTGGGAATTGTATTTGCGCCAGATAAAAGTGTGCAGAGCGACCTGCAAGACGGCACACTGACCCCCTGTTTCCAGCAACCGTATGAATGGTGGCTGGACCTGGTGGCTATCTTCCGTAAACGGGAATACCAGCCCTGGCGGGTTCAGTATGTGCTGGATGAAATGCTGCGTGAAATTCGCCACCAGCTTGCTCAGTCGCAGCAACTGCGTCCTGAACAAGCGGCAGAAAGCGAAGATTAATGGTCGAGATAAAGGTAATGCACCCAACTGGTCATGCGTAACAGCACTTTGCGCATCACCGAGACATGGCTGAAATGATCAGAGTAGACCGCCACCTGGGCGTAAATACCGTCCGGTAACGCGCTCAAATCAGTATTCTCATCCAGCTCAATGGTTGCGATAACACCATCAGAACCTGGAGCGGTATTTAAGGACTGTAAGGTGCCAGTCGATTGATAAGCCCCACCAGGTACGGCTGGGCTGATGGCAGCCAGCTTACCGCTGAAGACCTTGCCAGGAAGCGCGTTAAACACCACTTCCGCATCGTCACCAGGAGCCAGTCGCAGCAAGGAGTTCTGACGGAACTGCGCCACGATTTGTCGTTTCTGATCGGGAATAAAGACCATCACCGGACGCAGCGGCAGCGATGCGGCATACGTTCCAGGACGAATCAGCACCTGAGTCACATAACCGTCGCTCGGCGCACGCACGACCATCTGCTCAAGGTTATATTTTGCTTCCGCAAGCTGCGCTTTCAGGCTGGCGATTTGTGAATGTTCCCCCAACACCAGGCTATCCAGTTGGCTCTGGATCTGTTTTTGTTCCGCCGCCGATGACTTCACTGAGGCTTCCTGCGCCAGATAGTTTTGCCGCGCCACATCAATATCGCGTTCTGAAAACGGGTTGACTTTCGCCTGGCTGCCGCGTGCGTAACGCTGGTACTCTTTAGCAAATTTATCCCGCGTAGCCTTTGCCTGCTGGGTATTCGCCGCCATCTCCTCTAACTCTGCGCCTAATGCCCGCTGCTTATGTTCTGCAGTGACGATATCCGCCATCAGCCGATCGACCCGCGCCTGATAACGCGTCGGGTCCAGTCGGAACAGCACCTCACCTTTTTTAATCAGCGTATTTTTCTTGTCCGTCACTTCAATTACTACACCCGTCACCTGCGGGACAACCGGAATGGAAATAACCGCTTTTTGCGCTTTAAAGGTATATGGATGGTTATAATTCATTAATAGAATTAAGCCGCTGACAATAAATATGCCACCCAGTGACGCAGTAGGGATGGTCCATTTATTCACGGGAATTTTGAAGATCTTAAACATTGCCCATGCGAAAGCCACATAGGTCAAAATAATCAGTAAATCCATAAATATTACTCGGCAGAAGGGGATTTCATGTCGGCGAGCTGTTTCTCCAGCCCGGCAATACGCTGTTGCAGTTGGACAACGGATGAGTCATGGTTTTGCATTCCCCATCCTCGTTCAGGGCGGTAAAGCGTGGCCCAAATCCACAAAAAGGGCCAGATAACATGCAGCGTAAAAAGACTTACCCAACCAGCAACATGAATGGCATCGGCATGAGGATGATTGCGTTTTTTGGCAATCAAGTAAGGGATATCATGTAAAATAATAATCCCATAGAAGATCACCAGAAATACAAAAATAAGCACTCCCAGTGCAAAATAATCCAGGAACATATTTTCCTCGGCAAATATAAAAAAGAATAGTTAACACATAATAAGGAATGCGTTATTGAGGCGCAATTCGCTAATTTATATAACGCCATATTGTTTTTTATATAGTTTCTTTAATGTGCTGTATGGTCTTTCAAATGTCGGGGTTTATCATATTGAAATAATAGAACTATTGCCAAGCTAATGAATATCGCCAGTAAAACATCCAAAGTGCAGATTGTTTTAGCGTGCACTTTATTTATGCCGGATGCAGCGTGAACGCCTTATCCGACCTACGGTCAGGTGTAAACCTATGCGCCCCGTAGGCATGATAAGACGCGTAAGCGTCGCATCAGGCAATATAAGTACCCGATGCGACTTGCTTCTTACATCAGAACAGCCCCAACGGTTTATCTGAGTAGCTCACCAGCAGGCACTTGGTTTGCTGATAATGCTCCAGCATCATCTTATGGGTTTCGCGTCCAATGCCTGATTGTTTGTAGCCACCAAACGCCGCATGAGCAGGATAAGCATGGTAACAGTTAGTCCATACGCGTCCGGCCTGAATACCGCGCCCCATCTTATAAGCCAGATTACCGTTGCGGCTCCAGACACCCGCGCCCAGGCCATACTGCGTATCGTTCGCCAGCTCCAGCGCCTCGTCCATCGTTTTGAAGGTGGTTACTGCCAGCACCGGGCCAAAAATCTCCTCCTGGAACACGCGCATATTGTTCTGACCAAACAAAATCGTCGGCTCGAGGTAATAACCGTCTTTCAGCTCGCCCTCCAGCAGCTTGCGCCGCCCGCCAGTAAGCACGTCGGCGCCCTCTTTTTTACCGATATCAATGTAGTTGAGGATGGTTTCCAGTTGCCCGTGCGAAACCTGCGCACCCATTTGCGTCACGCTGTCGAGCGGGTTACCGCTACGAATACTTTCAACACGGCGGATAGCGCGTTCCATAAAGCGTTCGTAGATAGACTCCTGCACTAAAGCACGGCTTGGGCAGGTACAGACTTCGCCCTGGTTAAAGGCAAACAACGCAAAGCCTTCCAGCGCCTTATCGAAAAAGGCATCTTCTTCATCCATCACGTCAGCAAAGAAGATATTTGGCGACTTGCCGCCCAACTCCAGCGTCACCGGAATAATATTTTGCGTAGCGTACTGCATAATCTGCTGGCCCACTTCCGTTGAGCCGGTGAATGCTACTTTGGCGATGCGTTTCGAGGTCGCCAGATATTCGCCAATTTCCCCACCCGCGCCGTTGACCACGTTCACCACGCCCGGCGGCAGTAAATCACCGACGATTTCCATTAGCAGCAGTACTGAGAGCGGGGTAAGACGTGCGGGTTTCAGCACCACACAGTTGCCAGCCGCCAGTGCGGGCGCCATTTTCCAGCTTGCCATCAGCAGCGGGAAGTTCCACGGGATAATCTGCCCCACCACGCCTAACGGCTCGTGGAAGTGATAAGCCACGGTTTCACTATCAATTTCACTGATACCGCCTTCCTGCGCCCGAATACACGAGGCGAAATAGCGGAAATGGTCAATCGCCAGCGGCACGTCGGCAGCACTGGTTTCGCGAATGGGTTTGCCATTATCCCAGGTTTCTGCTGTCGCCAACAGTTCGAGATTTTGCTCCATTCGATCGGCAATCTTAAACAGAATCGCCGCGCGATCTTGTACTGAAGTATGTGCCCATTTATCTTTCACTTTATGCGCGGCATCCAGCGCCAGATCGATATCTCGTTTGCCTGAAGACGCCACTTCGCACAGTAGCTGCCCGGTCACCGGCGTCAGGTTCTGGTAATACTCACCGTCGGCAGGCGCGACCCACTCGCCGCCGATAAAGTTATCGTAGCGTGCTTTTAACTTAAGAGGAAAACCATACTCGCCGGGCTGAACACGTGCTGAAGGGGGATTGTTGGTCATGATCGTCTCCTTGCGGTGTGAGGTATAACAAGGGTAGACGTGACTGATGAAATCTTCGCCAGTCAGTGATAGCTTTACGACGGCTATCACGAATTTACGGGCAAGGATTACAGAGATAACTAAAACTATCTCAAAAAACGCAAATTTTGAGATAGTTGAAAAAACGGCTGACGATTGCCAGCCGTTGTGGGAAGCGGATTACATCGCCGCGCGATAAATCGCTACAATTTCTTCGTGAGTTGCCTGGATCGGGTTAGTAAAACCACAGGCATCTTTCAGCGCATTAGTAGCCAGTACCGCGAAATCTTCTTCTTTCACGTTCAGGTCACGCAGGCCTGCCGGGATATTCACTTTCTTCGCCAGTTCACGGATAGCGTTAATACAGGCTTCTGCACCTTCCGCATCATTTTTACCGGTCACGTTAACGCCCATGGCAGCGGCACAGTCACGCAGACGCGCAGCAGCGACTTTGCTGTTGAATACCTGAACGTGTGGCAGCAGAACGGCATTACATACGCCGTGTGGCAGGTTGTAGAAACCACCCAACTGGTGCGCCATCGCATGAACATAACCAAGAGATGCGTTGTTAAATGCCATCCCAGCGAGGAACTGGGCATAAGCCATTGCTTCACGCGCTTTAGCATTGCTGCCATCTTCAACGGCTAACGGCAGGTTTTCGGCAATCATGGTCACCGCTTTCAGTGCGCAAGCGTCAGTGATCGGCGTTGCCGCGATAGAAACATACGCTTCGATAGCGTGTGTTAAGGCATCCATACCCGTTGCGGCGGTCAGTGACTTCGGCATACCGATCATCAGAGAGGAGTCATTAACAGAAAGCAGCGGGGTCACGTGCTTATCAACAATCGCCATTTTGATGTGACGTGCTTCGTCGGTAATGATGCAGAAACGAGTCATTTCTGATGCAGTACCCGCAGTGGTGTTGATGGCGATCATCGGCAGTTGCGGTTTTGCAGAGCGGTCAACGCCTTCATAATCACGGATATCACCACCGTTGGCGGCTACCAGCGCAATACCTTTTGCACAGTCGTGCGGAGAACCACCGCCTAAGGAAATCACGCTATCGCAATTATTTTCTTTCAGCAGTTTGAGGCCTGCTGCGACATTTTCCGTGGTTGGGTTAGGTTGGGTGCCATCATAAATAACGCTGAAAATATCACGCTCTTGCAATGCTTTTTGTACATCGCCCGCCATACCTAATTGAGTTAACATACTGTCAGTGACAATTAATGTACGGGTAAATCCATAGTCTGCCATCATATTCATTGCATCATTCAATGAATCAGCACCGATAACATTCACGGAAGGGATAAAAAAAGTTGAAGCTGCCATAACACACTCCTGAACGAGTAAAATAGGGCGGGCAGCTTACTGAGGATTTACACTCGATAATATGATCAGCATTATTCTTTATTAAAGTTAATCTAATAAAAAGCACATTGTATTCATTCAACAATGTGCTTTTTTAAAATTCATAAGAATTTTGTATTATTTTGTTTTAAAAACTAATTAATCATTTCCATATTTTTCGGGAAATAATAATGCGTCGCGTAATAAGTGATCATTTCCACGACGACGTGTAAAGCCAATCCGGTCAAAATATTCCAGAATTTGAATTGCCAGTTTTCGGCCAACGCCTAAGCGATCGCGGAAATCCGCTGCGCAAGTTGAACCACATTCCTGATCGAGATCGCGGATCATATTGGCAAATTCGACAATCCGATCGTTACGGTAATAACGATCTTTAACGATCGCGGTAATTATCCCCTGCTGCGCCGCCTGCCGTAGCGTCAGGCGCATTGCCTGCTCGTCGGTTCCCGTCTCTTTTGCCAGGTCACGCACCCACCACGGCTCGTCGCCAAACAGCGGTTCCACTTTTTGCCAGATGACCTGCTGCTCTTCGCTGAATCCCGCTTTGTGATCAGGCAGATGCAGCCAGCCGTGATGACTGTGGATCTCGCCGCTTTCACGCATCTTTTCAATCAGCAACAGCACCAGTGCTTCATCTTCCATCGGCAATGCCATACGCCGCAAACGCTCGCGTCCTGGCCCTGGTTCATCGCGATGCTGCTCATGATAAGTCGCTAATGTGTCGAGAATTTTACGCTGCCAGCGAGCGGCAACCGGCGCATTCAGCAAACTGTAACCAGCCTGAATATAGCCTGGCTGTTGCAGTAATTCGCGCATCCCTTCGCCGTTGAGCTGACGCGCCCAGGCGAAATCGGCAAGATTAACCGCACCGCGTTCCAGATGAACGGTCAGTGCGTCGGCATCGCTTTGTGTGCGCGCCAGTGAAGCCAGCCATTGCAGATATTCCGGCTTACGTTTACCGCGACGTGGCGGGTTAAGCATCACTACGCGCGCCCCCGCCAGTGTGTTGCGGGCCGAGATATCGCGCAGCACTAAACGATCGTTATCTGCCAGCCACAACGGCGTATCGAACACCAGCTCGGCAAGATTATCTTCCAGCAGCGAAACGCGCCCCGTCACGTGGCTGGCGGCGTGGTGAATATGCAACGGTTGCCACTGGGTCAGCGGTGTATGGGATTGTAGCTCGACAATCACCCGCGTAAACGGCTCTGGCGGCGCATCTGCCAGCAACCAGTCGCCGCGGTTAATCTGTTCTTTTTCCGCATCACCAGCAATGTTAAGCGCAATACGTTGCCCGGCATGAGCGGTTTCAGTTGGTTGATTTTGCGCATGCAACGCACGCACGCGCATCGGTTTATTCACACCAGTCAACCATAGTGAATCGCCAACCTTAACTTCGCCGCTTAACGCCGTACCTGTGACCACCAGCCCAGCGCCTTTTACGGTAAAAGCACGGTCAATAGCGAGGCGAAAGCTGTGCTGGCTGGCGTGTTCACGTTCCGGTAACTGAAGCAAATGTTCGCGCAGGGCATCAATTCCCCGCCCCTCGGTTGCTGCGGTGACAAACAGCTTTGCCTCAGCAAATCCGTATTCCCGCAGCACCTCCTTTACCTGGCGTTCAACCTCATCAACACGCGCTTCGTCCACGCGATCGGCTTTAGTTAGCGCTACTGTCAGCATCGGATTGCCAGTAAGTTGCAAAATCGCCAGATGTTCGCGGGTTTGCGCCATCACGCCGTCATCACACGCCACCACCAACAGCGCGTGATCGATTCCCCCGACGCCCGCCAACATGTTGGAAAGAAACTTTTCATGGCCGGGAACATCGATAAAACCCGGTACACGACCATCCGGCTGTGGCCAGTAGGCATAGCCAAGATCGATGGTCATGCCGCGCTTTTTTTCTTCCGGCAGACGGTCGGCATTTACGCCAGTAATCGCCTGCAATAAGGTCGTTTTGCCGTGGTCAACGTGTCCGGCAGTCGCAATAATCATTTCAACAACATCTCCAAAAACCGTTGCTCATCTTCAAGGCAGCGTAAGTCCAGCCACAGACGCCCGTCATAAATGCGGCCAATCACCGGCACCGGCAACTCACGCCAGCGGGCGGCTAATGACTCAAGGTGGCTACCGCGTCCGTCATGGGGCGTAAACGTCAATGCCGCGCTCGGCAGTCGATCCACCGGCAGCGAACCACTGCCAATCTGCGACAGGCACGGCATAACCTGTACCGCAAACTCCGCACCGTAGCGAGCGGCAAGGGGAGCCTGTAAACGTTGCGCCTGGATGTGAATAACCTCTGCGCTGCGGGTAAGTAAACGCAGGGTCGGTAATTTTTCTGTCAGTGCTTCAGGATGTAAATAAAGACGCAGCGTGGCTTCCAGCGCCGCGAGGGTCATTTTATCCGCGCGTAACGCGCGCTTCAGCGGGTGACTCTGCAAACGAGCGATCATCTCTTTTTTACCGACGATAATTCCTGCCTGTGGCCCGCCTAACAGCTTGTCGCCGGAGAAGCTCACCAGGCTGACGCCCGCAGCAATCAACTCCTGCGGCATCGGCTCTTTTGGCAAACCGTACTGGCTAAGATCCATCAGCGAACCACTGCCTAAATCAGTCACTACGGGTACATCCAGCTCTTTGCCGAGCGCCACCAGTTCCGCTTCATCTATCGCTTTGGTGAAGCCCTGTATGCTGTAATTACTGGTATGCACCTTCATCAGCAGCGCGGTATTTTCATTCACTGCCTGACGATAATCATTTGCGTGCGTGCGGTTGGTGGTTCCCACTTCATGCAGGGTACAGCCCGCCTGACGCATCACGTCAGGAATACGAAACGCGCCGCCAATCTCCACCAGTTCGCCGCGAGAAACCACGACCTCTTTCCCGCAGGCCGTTGCCGCCAACATCAACAACACCGCCGCGGCATTGTTATTGACGATACAGGCATCTTCTGCGCCAGTAATACGGCACAACAACTGCGCCAGCGCGCGATCGCGATGCCCACGTCCGGCGTCATCCAGATCATATTCCAGCGTCACTGCCGAACGCATAACTTGCGTAACAGCCTCAACCGCCGCCTCCGCCTGCAATGCCCGACCAAGATTAGTATGCAGCACCGTTCCCGTCAGGTTGATCACCGGACGCAGCGCGCTCTGCGCCTCTTTCGCCAGACGAGCATCAACCTCTTGCGCCCAGTTTTCACACCATGCAGGCAGCGACTGGCTGTCACGAATCATTTCTCGCGCTTCATCGAGCATTTGACGCAGTAACTCCACAACACGGGTATGGCCATAAGTATCACGCAAAGAAAGGAAAGAGCTATCGCGCAATAAGCGATCAATAGCCGGAAGTTGACTATAGAGGGAACGCGTTTCGGTTGTCATAGGAAACCTGGCTGATCAAGGCCCTCTCGCACGGAGAAGGGCGTTTAACATAACCACGGATTGTAACGTGAGATGGGTCAAGAGGACATATCGCGCATCAAGCCTTTGGTGGTTCGGTGCGGGCGAAACTTTCGCGGCTAAACAGGTTTTCGACCAGTTTGACTAAGTGTGGGCGGTCCACGCACCAGCCCGGCGCAACGCGGCGGAAATTGAGATACCCGACGGCACAGGCAATGGCGATAGTCGCCAGATTGACCGTATCAGTTTTGAGTGTGCCATCGACCAGATACCCTTCCAGTACATCCAGGCTACGGTTGATTTTCTCTCGCTGGCGTAACAATTCATCTTCAGACTGCTGCGCCGCCGGACGCGCCTGTTCGCGCACCGACACCAGCCCGGCATCCATAATGCCATCCGCCAGCGCCTCAATTTTACGTACTCGCAACGACTCCAGCGGATCGCGTGGCAACATCGCCGGAGCAACATTCATTAACTCGATATATTCGGCGATGATCGGCGAATCAAACCAGCATTCACCCTCTTCGGTCACCAGCACGGGGACTTTCCCTAACGGGTTAAATTGCGCCACGCCGTTGTCCGCGTTATAGGGCAGTTCATTAATAAATTCGAAAGTAATGCCCTTTTCTAATAACAGAATAGAAAGTTTGCGTACAAACGGGCTGGTGTAGCTACCGACGAGTTTCATGCCGAGTCCTTTGTGCGAGGAAAAATATCAGTATGGCCCAGGCTTACGCAAAACACAGGTGATACAAGTCTCAATGATCCAAATAAAGATAATGCATCCAACTGGTCATCCGCAGCAGCACCTTCCGCATCACCGATACATGACTGAAGTGATCGGAGTAAACCGCCACCTGGGCGTAGATGCCGTCGGGTAAAGCATCAATATCAGCGTTAGGGTCCAGTTCAATGGTTCCCAGCACACCGTCCGTGCCGGGCACGACGGTTAATGATTGCAGTACCCCCTGTGCCTGATACGAACCTCCTGGCACCACCGGCAAGATGCTGGTCAGTTTGCCGTGAAATACCTGCCCAGGTAGCGCGTTAAACACCACTTCCGCATCATCGCCTGGTTTCAAACGTAACAGCGAGTTTTGCCGAAATTGGGCGACGATTTGCCGTTTTTGCTCGGGAATAAAGACCATCACCGGACGCAGCGGCAAAGCCGCCGCATATGTACCAGGACGAATCAGTACCTGGGTAACGTAGCCATTGCTTGGTGCGCGAATGACGGTCTGCTCAAGGTTATATTTCGCTTCGGTTAGTTGTGCTCTTAAACTGACAATCTGCGATTGCTCGCCGTTGACCATGCTGTCGAGTTGACTCTGGATCTGCGCCTGCTCCGCTATCGAACCTTTTACCAGCGCATCCTGTGCGAGAAAATTTTGTCGGGCATCATCGATATCACGTTCTGAAAATGGATTAACAGTGGCCTGACTGCCTTTCAGGTAACGTTGATAATTTTTAAACAGGCGATCGCGCTCTGCTGAAACCTGGGTAGTGTTGGCTTGTGCTTCAGTGAGCTGCGCTCGCAGCGTCTTAATATTATGCGTGGCTGTCATCAAGTCTGCCTGAAGCCTGTCTACCCGCGCCTGGTAACGTACCGGGTCGAGCTTAAAAAGCACTTCGCCCTTTTGAATAAGTTGATTATTTTTGTCGGTGACTTCCGTCACGATCCCCGTCACCTGCGGCGTGATGGGAATAGCAATCACCGCTTTCTGCGCCGTAAATGTGTAAGGATGGTTATAGTTCATCAGCAAAATCAAACCACTCACCAGAAACACACCGCCAAGCGCCGCTGTCGCAAGCGTCCACTGATTCACCGGAATGCGGAAGATTTTAAAGATCGCCCACGCCAGCGCCACGTAAGTTAAGACAATCAACAGATCCATAATTAGATCTCCGGAAACGTGGAATAGTCCGTCTTCTTCTCGGCGGCAAGTTGATGCTCGAGACGGGAAATGCGGTCCGAAAGCGCGGCGATTTCGGCGTCAGGCGTTTTCTCCTGCGGCGTAACATGCGACTGCATCCCCCAGCCACGCTCCGGTTGGTAGAGCGTGGCCCAGATCCACAGGAACGGCCAGATAATGTGGAGTGTAAACAAGCTGACCCACCCAGCCGTATGAATGGCGTCGGCATGAGGATGATTGCGCTTTTTGGCAATCAGATACGGGATGTCATGTATCGCGATGATTCCATAAAAAATCACCAGAAAGACGAAAATCAGCACTCCCAACGCGAAGTAGTTTAGAAACATATCAGCCTCGGATTCACGTATATCAGTGTTGTTTTTTGGCTGGCAGCCGGATGGGAGTCAGGCTGATATTTTGACAATAATCCGGGTTCGCGATTCTCGCCATAACACCGAAGAATAATTTTAAGTGGCGATGAGTTGCTTAGTTACATAACGATTTTATGACTAAGGCATAACATGCTGTAGATCACATCAGGTGAACGCCGCAAGAAAATATCTTGTGATTCAGATCACAAAGATTCAACAAACCGTCAAAACAAAAATGAGACACACATCACATTTAAATGCCATTTTTAGCGAAAATTGCCGTCTTGTTGTTTTTTTACACAGGAATTTTGTGATGAGTATCACGTCAATTACCTCTCTACCCCCTATATTTATGTGACTGATATCACACAAAAGACCGCCGACTGGACAGTTAACCGATTCAGTGCCAGATTTCGCAGTATCTACAAGGTCCGGCTACCTCTGCCGCCACATTAACAAAAAACCTCGGGCTTCCAGCCTGCGCGACAGCAAACATAAGAAGGGGTGTTTTTATGTCATCCGATATTAAGATCAAAGTGCAAAGCTTTGGTCGTTTCCTCAGCAACATGGTGATGCCAAATATCGGCGCGTTTATCGCGTGGGGTATCATCACCGCGTTATTTATTCCAACAGGGTGGTTACCGAACGAAACGCTGGCGAAGCTGGTCGGGCCGATGATCACTTACCTCCTGCCGCTGCTGATCGGTTATACCGGTGGTAAGCTGATTGGTGGTGAACGTGGCGGCGTTGTCGGTGCCATTACCACTATGGGCGTTATCGTCGGCGCAGATATGCCGATGTTCCTCGGTTCTATGATTGCAGGTCCGCTGGGCGGCTGGTGCATTAAGCATTTCGACCGTTGGGTCGACGGTAAGATCAAATCCGGTTTTGAGATGCTGGTGAATAACTTCTCCGCCGGCATCCTCGGGATGATCCTCGCCATCCTGGCATTCCTCGGCATTGGCCCGATTGTTGAAGCCCTGTCCAAAATGCTGGCTGCGGGCGTTAACTTCATGGTTGTCCATGACATGCTGCCGCTGGCGTCCATCTTTGTTGAACCGGCGAAAATCCTGTTCCTCAACAACGCCATTAACCACGGTATCTTCTCACCGCTGGGTATTCAGCAGTCCCATGAGCTGGGCAAATCCATCTTCTTCCTGATTGAAGCTAACCCGGGTCCGGGTATGGGCGTGCTGTTGGCGTACATGTTCTTTGGTCGTGGTAGCGCTAAAGAGTCTGCGGGCGGTGCGGCAATCATCCACTTCCTGGGCGGTATCCACGAAATCTACTTCCCGTATGTGCTGATGAATCCGCGTCTGATTCTGGCTGTCATCCTCGGTGGTATGACTGGCGTGTTCACGCTGACTATCCTGGGCGGTGGTCTGGTTTCCCCGGCATCTCCGGGCTCTATCCTTGCGGTACTGGCGATGACACCAAAAGGTGCTTATTTCGCTAACATCGCGGGTGTGTGTGTCGCGATGGCTGTCTCCTTCGTTGTCTCTGCTATTCTGCTGAAAACCAGCAAAGTGAAAGAAGATGATGATATTGAAGCTGCTGCACGTCGCGTTCAGGAAATGAAAGCTGAGTCTAAAGGCGCGTCTCCACTGTCTGCGGGCGATGTCACTAACGACCTGAGCCACGTACGTAAAATCATCGTTGCCTGTGACGCCGGTATGGGTTCCAGTGCGATGGGTGCCGGTGTGCTGCGTAAGAAAATTCAGGATGCGGGTCTGTCGCAGATTTCTGTTACTAACAGCGCAATCAACAATCTGCCGCCAGATGTGGACCTCGTTATCACTCACCGTGATCTGACCGAACGCGCTATGCGCCAGGTTCCGCAGGCACAGCATATTTCGTTGACCAACTTCCTCGATAGCGGTCTGTACACCAGCCTGACCGAACGTCTGGTTGCTGCCCAGCGCCATACCGCTAACGAAGAGAAAGTAAAAGACAGCCTGAAAGACAGCTTTGACGATTCCAGCAGCAACCTGTTCAAACTCGGCGCGGAGAACATCTTCCTCGGTCGTAAAGCGGCAAACAAAGAAGAAGCGATTCGTTTTGCTGGCGAGCAACTGGTGAAAGGCGGTTACGTTGAACCGGAATACGTACAGGCGATGCTGGATCGTGAAAAACTGACCCCGACCTATCTGGGTGAGTCTATCGCAGTACCGCACGGTACGGTTGAAGCGAAAGATCGCGTACTGAAAACGGGCGTGGTGTTCTGTCAGTATCCGGAAGGCGTGCGTTTCGGTGAAGAAGAAGATGACATTGCCCGTCTGGTGATTGGTATTGCTGCCCGTAACAACGAGCACATTCAGGTTATCACCAGCCTGACCAACGCACTGGATGATGAGTCTGTCATCGAGCGTCTGGCACACACCACCAGCGTGGATGAAGTGCTGGAACTGCTGTCTGGTCGTAAGTAATCCATTCCCACCCTCTCCACATGGAGAAGGTGGGGCTAAGTGCCTGATGCGCTACGCTTATCAGGCCTACAAAACAACGCACAATTTGTTGAATTTGCACGTTCTTGTAGGCCGGATAAGGCGTTTACGCCGCATCCGGCGCTGCCCCTCTCCTTACGGAGAGGGTTTGGGTGAGGGAAAGGCCTCACCCCAGCCCTCTTGGGTAAAAACATTGATGAAGGTTAATACTATGAAAGCATTACATTTTGGCGCAGGTAATATCGGTCGAGGCTTTATCGGTAAATTGCTGGCAGACGCAGGTATCCAACTGACGTTCGCCGATGTCAATCAGGTGGTACTTGATGCCCTGAATGCCCGTCATAGCTATCAGGTTCACGTGGTAGGCGAAACCGAGCAAGTAGATACCGTCTCCGGTGTAAATGCCGTCAGCAGCATCGGCGATGAAGTGGTTGATTTAATCGCCCAGGTTGATTTAGTCACCACCGCAGTCGGCCCGGTCGTGCTGGAACGTATTGCTCCGGCAATCGCCAAAGGGCTGGTCAAACGTAAAGAACAAGGGAATGAATCCCCGCTGAACATCATCGCTTGTGAAAACATGGTTCGTGGCACCACTCAGCTGAAAGGCCACGTGATGAACGCCCTGCCGGAAGAAGCAAAAGCGTGGGTCGAAGAACATGTTGGCTTTGTCGATTCCGCCGTTGACCGCATTGTGCCGCCTTCCGCTTCTGCAACCAACGATCCGCTGGAAGTGACGGTAGAAACCTTCAGCGAATGGATTGTCGATAAAACCCAGTTCAAAAGCGCGCTGCCGAACATCCCAGGTATGGAATTAACCGATAACCTGATGGCATTTGTTGAGCGTAAACTCTTCACCCTGAACACAGGTCATGCTATAACCGCGTACCTCGGAAAACTGGCAGGTCATCAGACCATTCGTGACGCGATTCTCGACGAGAAAATTCGTGCGGTGGTAAAAGGCGCGATGGAAGAAAGCGGCGCGGTACTGATTAAGCGTTACGGCTTTGATGCTGATAAACATGCAGCATACATCCAGAAAATCCTCGGTCGTTTTGAAAACCCGTATCTGAAAGATGATGTGGAGCGCGTAGGGCGTCAGCCGCTGCGTAAACTAAGTGCTGGCGACCGTCTGGTAAAACCGCTGTTGGGTACGCTGGAGTACGGTTTACCGCACAAAAACCTGATTGAAGGTATCGCCGCTGCAATGCACTTCCGTAGTGAAGATGATCCGCAGGCGCAGGAACTGGCAGCACTGATTACCGAGAAAGGCCCGCAGGAAGCGCTGGCGCAAATTTCCGGGCTTGATGCCAACAGCGAGGTTGTCAGCGAGGCGGTAACCGCTTATAAAGCAATGCAATAATGGTGGACCAGGCGCAGGATTCCCTGCGCCCGAATAACAGATTGTCAGATATGCAGGCAACAATGGAACAAACCCAGGCCTTTGAAAACCGTGTGCTTGAGCGTCTGAATGCTGGCAAAACCGTGCGAAGCTTTTTGATAACTGCCGTCGATCTCCTGACCGAGGCGGTGAATCTTCTGGTGCTTCAGGTATTCCGCAAAGACGATTACGCGGTGAAGTATGCTGTAGAACCATTACTCGACGGCGATGGTCCGCTGGGCGATCTTTCTGTTCGCCTGAAACTGATTTATGGGCTAGGCGTAATTAGTCGCCATGAATACGAAGATGCGGAACTGTTGATGGCGCTGCGGGAAGAGCTGAACCACGACGGCAACGAGTACGCGTTTACCGATGACGAGATTCTGGGGCCATTTGGCGAGCTGCACTGTGTGGCGGCGTTACCACCGCCGCCACAGTTTGAACCAGCAGACTCCAGTTTGTATGCGATGCAAATTCAGCGCTACCAACAGGCTGTGCGATCAACAATGGTCCTTTCACTGACAGAGCTGATTTCCAAAATCAGCTTAAAAAAAGCCTTTCAAAAGTAAGTAATTACTGCTTCTCAACCTGCTTCGGCCGATAAAGCTGACGATAATACTCCAGACGTTGTAGATATAACGGCACGCTTTCATCGGGTATTCCGGACGGAATAGCGTCACGTGGAGGAAGCTTTTTCAGATACTCCCGGAACGCCTGGCTTGATGCCATAAAATCTACGGCTTTGTCGATAAGATGTGGAACGTTTTCACCTAATTTGCCCATGATAATATCTCCGTATACCCCGCGCCAGGAATGCGCGGCCGCCAATTTTAGTTTAGGATCCAGGTAAAGAGGCATTAAGGAAAACGTGCTCAATCCTCAATGTTCATCCCACTGGTTAATTATCTTATTCTTTTAATTTCATAATAAATCAAAGTGTTGCACAGTTTTCAAGTATGAAAATAGTTGTCAGCCAGAACTATTACAATGCCATCAGTTGTGAACAAAGTGCCTGGTCGCGCATACTAGAGACTATATATTTATCTTTATCAGAAGCCATCACATGAAAGAAGTCGAAAAAAACGAAATCAAACGTCTTAGCGATCGCCTGGACGCCATCCGCCATCAGCAAGCTGATCTGTCACTGGTTGAAGCCGCAGACAAATACGCTGAGCTGGAAAAAGAGAAAGCGACGCTGGAAGCGGAAATCGCCCGTCTGCGCGAAGTTCACAGCCAGAAACTCAGTAAAGAAGCACAGAAGCTGATGAAGATGCCGTTCCAGCGCGCAATTACTAAAAAAGAGCAGGCCGATATGGGCAAGCTGAAGAAGAGCGTTCGCGGACTGGTGGTGGTACACCCGATGACCGCACTGGGCCGTGAAATGGGCCTGCAAGAGATGACAGGGTTCTCTAAGACTGCGTTCTAAGTTCCCTTCCAGGCGTTGTAATCACAACGTCTCATGATTTCTCGCTCCTGCTGGTACATGCAGGAGCCTGTTTTAAATATCGAATATTTATAACGTTCTTAACATTATATATGTAACCCCATCGGGGCTTTTGAGCGCCTATGCCAGGCTAAATTCTGAAATTACGATCTGCAAAATAAAGTTATATATATAAATTAACTATGTATCTCTGCATGCCAATGCTAAAAATATAACTATTTATTTTTCTTTTCCGACAAACATCACAAAACCTCCAACAAAACATTACCTACCTGAATATTAATGATTCTCCTGAGCAGTGTCTAAATCCGGTTAAACATTTGACATTGATTGACAGCGATCATTAAAATCCGCGCGATCAATATTATTCGCTACAAACTGAAATCATTTGACATTTAATAACATATTCTCCCTACCAATTAATACGAAAACGTTCTAATAAATTTATGTAGCGGAGATGTTTTGTCTAAATCATTCATAAAAAAAATGATTATGCCGTGATTTTAAACGTATCGGGATTATGAAAAGGAATTCATCCATGAACCTACAGAAAACACTATTAAGCGTGTTAATAATATCGTCATCCGGCATATTGACGGGGTGTGACTACATTGAAAAAGTTAAATTTATCGACGGTCTCGCCAAACAACAAGAGTTGCAAAAAAGTAAAATCGAACAACTTGAAAAGCAACAGCAGCAAGATAAACGCAAAATAGAACTTTTTGAAAAACAACAAACTACCATCATAAGCAGCACCAAAACGCTAGCCAGCGTGGTAAAGGCGGTTAAAGATAAACAGGATGAATTCGTCTTCACAGAATTTAACCCGGCACAGACACAATACTTCATTTTAAATAACGGCTCGGTCGGTTTGGCGGGTCGGGTGCTGTCTGTTGACGCCGTAGAAAATGGCAGCGTTATTCGTATTTCGTTGGTCAACTTATTAAGCGTTCCCGTATCAAACATTGGTTTTCATGCTACATGGGGCAATGAAAGACCCACCGACGCCAAAGAACTGGCGAAATGGCAACAATTACTTTTCAACACCACCATGAACTCCACGCTGAAATTAATGCCGGGTCAATGGCAAGACATTAATTTGACGTTAAAAGGTGTATCGCCGAATAACCTGAAGTATCTGAAGTTATCCATCAACATGGCCAATCTCCAGTTCGACACCCTTCAACCTGCTGAACACCAGCGGAAAACAAGCAAAAAATAAATGCAGCTTCTGCGCTTATATCAAGGAATAGAGAGCATCAATAATGAACAAAATATTTAAAGTTATCTGGAATCCGGCAACAGGTAGTTATAGCGTTGCCAGCGAAACGGCAAAGAGCCGTGGGAAAAAGAGCGGGCGCAGTAAGCTGTTAATTTCTGCGCTGGTGGCTGGGGGATTGTTGTCATCGTTTGGAGTCCATGCAGGAAACGTAGCCGGTACTGGAGTTGATACATCGACTGATTATATAAGTGAGGCATGGATTGCTATTGGTATTGGCTCTCAGGCATCAACATATTCAAATGGAGCCTCTTCTATAGCACTAGGCTCTGAAACCAAAGCTGTAGCATCAGGTGCAACTGCGATCGGCTATAAAAGTGAAGCATCAACAATGGCACTGGCTATAGGTCAAATAGCAATTGCGTCTGGAGATCGATCAATGGCCATAGGCAACTCAGCCTCGGCTACTAAACAATACGCTATGGCTTTTGGGGGAGTAGCACAGGCCAAGGGTAAAGCGTCTATAGCATGGGGAAGGGAAGCGAAAGTGGCAGAGGACGCGGACTACGCAACTGCTGTTGGTTATCAAGCAAAAGCGAACGCTGTAGACAGCCTCGCATTAGGTAGAAACTCACTCGCCAGCGCAGCAAACGCCATTGCTATGGGTGCAGATACCGAAGCCGCTGAAAATGCGACGGCTATTGGCAATAATGCGAAAGCAAAAGGTAAAAACAGTATCGCTATAGGTACAAAAAGTATCGCGAATGTTGATGAGACGATTGTTCTGGGAATAGCTAACTCAGCTGGATTGCAAAACCAGGCGCTGAAGCAGGGTGGAATCGCCATCGGACGAGCCAGCAAATCTGACGGCATCAATGCTATTGTTCTGGGAAATGAGAGTTCAGCAGCCGGAGATAACTCCCTTTCCCTGGGGACAGCGAGCAACGCGGGTATAGAGGACGCTATTGCGTTGGGCCACAACGCTACAGTGACGGGCAAAAACTCTGTCGCGCTAGGTGCTGGCTCTGAAGCAAAAGAGACTGACGTTATTTCTGTTGGTAATAGCACTTTAAAACGTAAGCTCATCAATGTAAAAAGCGGCACTATCGCCGCAAATAGTACCGATGCCATTAATGGCTCACAAATTTATGATATCAGCTCCTCTGTAGCAACCCACCTTGGCGGTGGCGCAGGGGTGGAGCAAGACACCGGTAAGGTTACCTCACCAAACTATGTGTTAAAAAATGGTACCGCCAGTACAGTGGGACAGGCGCTCACTATACTTAATGATAACACCGTGCAATGGGATGCGCTTAACGGGGTATACACCGCCGCACACGGCTCCGAAGCCACCAGCAAAATCACCAATGTTAAAGATGGTACCGTTTCAGCAACCAGTAAAGAC
>NZ_JAATUR010000110.1 GCF_011881725.1 Escherichia coli
GGACGTCAGCGGCGGCGGTCACGGCATTGATATCACCGGCGACAGCGCCACGGTGGACAATAAAGGCGGTATGACCGTTACCGATCCGGACTCCATCGGTATTCAGATCGACGGCGACAAAGCGGTTGTCAACAACGACGGCGACAATGCCATCAGCAACGGCGGCACCGGCACGCAAATTAATGGCGATGAAGCCACCGTGAACAATAACGGGAACACCACCGTT
>NZ_JAATUR010000011.1 GCF_011881725.1 Escherichia coli
CACGGTGGTGTTACCGTTATTGTTTACGGTGGCTTCATCGCCGTTAATCTGCGTGCCGGTGCCGCCGTTGCTGATGGCATTGTCACCATCGTTGTTGACAACCGCTTTATCACCGTCGATCAGAATACCGATAGAGTCCGGATCGGTGACCGTCATACCGCCTTTGTTGTCCACCGTGGCGCTGTCGCCGGTGATATCAATGCCGTGACCGCCGCCGCTGACGTCCAGCGTACCGTCCTGATTCACCACCGCGTTATTACCTGCGATTTCGGTACCGGTGGAATCCTTACCATCCACGGTGGTGTTACCGTTATTGTTCACGGTGGCTTCATCGCCGTTAATCTGCGTGCCGGTGCCGCCGTTGCTGATGGCATTGTCACCATCGTTATTGACAACGGCTTTGTCGCCGTCGATCTGAATACCGATGGAGTCCGGATCGGTGACGGTCATACCGCCTTTGTTGTCCACCGTGGCGCTGTCGCCGGTGATATCAATGCCGTGACCGCCGCCGCTGACATCCAGCGTACCGTCCTGATTCACCACCGCGTTATTACCTGCAATTTCCGTACCGGTGGAGCCCTGACCATCAACGGTGGTGTTCCCGTTATTGTTCACGGTGGCTTCATCGCCGTTAATCTGCGTGCCGGTACCGCCGTTGCTGATGGCATTATCACCATCGTTATTGACAACCGCTTTGTCACCGTCGATCAGAATACCGATGGAATCCGGATCGGTGACCGTCATACCGCCTTTGTTGTCCACCGTGGCGCTGTCGCCGGTGATATCAATGCCGTGACCGCCGCCGCTGACGTCCAGCGTACCGTCCTGATTCACTACAGCGTTATTACCCGCGATTTCGGTACCGGTGGAGCCCTGACCATCAACGGTGGTGTTCCCGTTATTGTTCACGGTGGCTTCATCACCGTTAATCTGCGTGCCGGTACCGCCGTTGCTGATGGCATTATCACCGTCGTTGTTGACAACCGCTTTGTCGCCGTCGATCTGAATACCGATGGAATCCGGATCGGTAACCGTCATACCGCCTTTGTTGTCCACCGTGGCGCTGTCGCCGGTGATATCAATACCGTGACCGCCGCCGCTGACATCCAGATCGCCGTCCTGGACCACTTTCCCGTTATTGCCGTTGATTTCTGTACCTGTGGCATCTTTACCGTCGACGGTAGTTTTGCCAGTGTTGTTTACTGTGGCATTATCCCCCGTAATAACGAGCTCACCGTTGTGATTATATTGCCACTTCGTTGTACCATCCGCGCTCACCTCTTCAAGGGCAACAGTGTTATTCGCTTCATCAATCTGCCAAAGATTAATAGTCGCTTTACGCCCATTGTTATCTTGCAGAGAAATTGTCCCGTCGGCATTCTCGGTATAACTAAAAACTGAATCGCGAATAGTTAATGTTTTTACTGTTTTATCGAGGATTACGTCATTATTAAACGAAATCGGTTTGGGAGGCGTCGGGGTATCATCCGAACCATCGTCCGGTATTATCTCATCTCCACCAGGTGTCGGGGGTACTGGAGTATCGTCTGAATCATCGGGTGGTGTCGGAGGGAGTGGAGAATTGTTGCGATGATGATGATCATCATCGTCGTTTAGTTCCACTACGGCTAAGGCCGTGATTAATGCAGCAGCGCCTGTGGCAAGCCATGGCGTCAGGTTTTGTTCGACGACAGGGGAGCATTCAGAGGGTAAGCGTTTTAGCTCTTCCGGCGTGAGTTTTCCGGGGTCTGCCGGACAAGTCACATTGGTATTTTTCTTTTCACCTGTGGTGGTTTCTATCTCTGTGATATCTGCCGCCCAACCCTGACTACTCAGAGCTAATGCAATACAGGCCGACAGTAGAGTTTTCCTTTGCATAATAAATCCTTCTGGCGAATATAAAGATAGTCGGATGCAAAAAATTGTTGAACTCTACAATTCCCACCCGACCAATTAATTATTTAAAACATAGAAGACATCCTATATTGCCAGTAGAATATTACACAATCAAATATACTCATTGATATTGCATAAATATAATCATGGTGAATGGAAAGCGGATATATATAGCGCGAATAATATAAATCGAGAATTCAGTTTATATTATATAATGCAAATAGTGGAATATATTAATATATTAAATACAAAAGAGCCAAAACATAGCTCTTTCGTATAATTAAAAGAATAAAATAATTGTACTTCTGCTACTGTTTCGGTCGCAGATTCTCATCAAACACCAGACGTTTCCTGTCCGGTTCAACTTCCCGCAATGGCTCGACCTGATGCAACGTCTGCTTACAACGCGTCACCAGTACCTGATACTCATGCGTACCCTGCTTTTTCCATGCCAACTCCTGCTCACTGAGTTCGCGAATCGCTTTCGCCGGGCTGCCGACTATCAGGTAATTCGCTGGCATTTCTGCTTTTGCTTTCACAAATGCGGATGCGCCAACAATGCTGTTCTCGCCAATCACCGCACCGTCCATCACTACCGCGTTCATTCCCACTAATGCATTGCGGCGGATAATACAACCGTGAAGGATAGCGCTATGACCAATATGCCCATCCTCTTCCACGACAGTATCCTGCTCGGGAAAACCGTGCATAACACAATTATCCTGAATGTTCGCGCCATCTTTCACTACGATACGACCAAAATCCCCACGTAGACTGGCATTTGGCCCAACGTAAACATCCTTGCCGAGAATAACATCGCCGATCAATACCGCTGTGGGATGGACAAAACTCTCTTCTGGCACAACGGGAGTCAGACCATCTATCTGGTAAATTGGCATAACGCCTCCTGTTCAATATTCAAACCGCCAAAACGTTGAAAATACAGGCTACCCGGCGCAGGCAGTTCGCCGACTGAGGTTTCACCTTTTTCACTGACAAATGCCAGGGCAGCAGGCGCCACGCGTTGATAAATGTTGATACACAGCTGACGCGCCGTATGCCCTGCCCAGTGCGCCGGAAGCAATTCCTCTGGTAACAATGGGTCTTTAAGGACGACACGGCGATAAAAATGGATTAGTAAAAGCTGAATATGAAATGCACGCTCCGGGGTTAACTCGTCTGCCGCCTCTTTTAACAACGGCACCAGTGGGCGGAATGACTGAATAAAAGTTTCGTACATGGCATTTTGTTCAGTGAGATGCCAGCATTCTTCCACTCTGGCACGCAGTGCCGCACGAGAAAGCGCCAGTGGTATTTGTGCTTCAAAACAAATCACGTTATCTGCCACACCTGCTTCATGCAAAAGTGTCTGTACATCGGCCAGTTTTTGCGACGGCGATGCCATCAGGCTCGGCGCCAGCGCGCCAAAACCTTGCCAGATCAGCTGCTTTTTGACATCAGCAAGCGTCGCTTTATCTAAACCTTCCGAGAGTAATAGTAGCCATTTCCCATCCCATGCGGGTTGTTCTGCGCGATAGATCTTACTTTCTGCCCGCCGCGTCAGGCGCAAGCCTTTATCACTGAGGCTATAAAAACTGCGTCGCCCGATGCGAGAAACATCCAGCCAGCCTTCTTTATTAAGACGAAACAAAGCGGTACGGACGAAACGCTCACCAAATCCCAGCCCTTCCAGCAAAGAAGCCAGACTACCGAGCCAGATTTCACCACCACGATGGGAAAGCGAATCGCCATATAGAGAAGAGATCAAAGATGTACCACTGACAGGAACAGCGTTTACGGCATGTTGGATAAAAGTATCAAGTTTACTCATTCGATTCAGTCTGTTGTTATTGTTGTGATTTATGAATCATAACACAGGTCGCGCCGACTTCTGGCCCTGGCGCTTTACCCCACCAGGACCAGGAGACTCATCAGGCACCAACAATATTACGCAGATCAAACACCCGACACGCCTTGCCTTCTGAACGCGGGATACTGCCACAGTTAACGATCATCACATCGGTAGAGATCCCCACCATCGACTTAATCCGATGGCGTAACTGGTGGCACACCTGGCAACGCTGCTCATGCGTCAATGTCAGGCTGCTTTCTTTCAACTCCACTTTCACAGAAAGTGAATCAAGATGCCCCCGGCGGTTGACCTCCAGTTGGTAATGCGGCGATAAATGTTCAAATTTGACAATCTCTTCTTCCAGTTGTGACGGGAAGACATTCACACCGCGAATAATCAACATGTCATCGCTGCGTCCACTGATGCGATCCATGCGGCGCATAGTCCGCGCGGTTCCTGGCAACAGTCGGGTTAAATCACGCGTGCGGTAACGAATGACCGGCAATGCTTCTTTGGTCAGCGTGGTGAATAACAGTTCGCCATGTTCGCCATCAGCCAGCGGTGTGCCGTCACGAGGATTAACAATTTCAGGGTAGAAATGATCTTCCCAAATAGTTGGGCCGTCGGTAGTTTCCAGACACTCCATCGCTACCCCCGGCCCCATCACTTCTGACAGGCCGTAAATATCCAGCGCGGTGATCCCCAGACGACGTTCAATCTCTTTACGCATGGCCTGTGTCCACGGTTCAGCACCAAACACGCCGACTCGCAACGAGCAACCACTGGCATCACCGCCCAGCTGCCGCTCCAGCTCTTCAATCAGGTTAAGGCAATAAGATGGCGTAACCATTATCATATCTGGTTGAAAGTCGCGGATCAGTTGCGCTTGTTTTTCTGTCTGCCCGCCAGACATTGGGATCACCGTAGCGCCCAGACGTTCTGCACCATAGTGCGCGCCCAGCCCACCAGTAAACAGACCGTAACCATAGGCGACATGAATTTTGTCTTTTGGCGTGCCACCTGCCGCACGCAAGGAACGCGCTACAATATTGGCCCAGTTATCAATATCATTTTGCGTATAGCCGACAACTGTCGGTTTACCTGTGGTTCCAGAAGATGCATGAATGCGCACCACTTGTTCCATCGGCACGGCAAAGGTGTCGAAGGGATAGTTGTCGCGCAGATCCTGCTTGGTGGTACAGGGAAATTTACGCAGATCTGAAAGTTCCCTGAAATCATCAGGATGTACGCCTGCTGCGTCGAATTTGCGCCGATACATCGGGACATTTTCATACGCGTGTTTGAGCGTCCATTTCAGACGCTCTGTTTGCAACGCCTGTAACTCATCAACAGACGCGGTTTCAATCGGGTCAAGCTTTGTATTGGTTATCATTGTAGGGTACTCGCAGGTTGATATGCTCAAACACGCTCCAGAATCATGGCGATGCCCTGACCGACGCCGATGCACATGGTGCATAATGCGTAACGACCGTTACGCCGATGCAGCTCATGGCTGGCAGCCAGTGCCAGGCGGGCACCACTCATTCCCAGCGGATGGCCTAAGGCGATGGCGCCTCCGTTGGGGTTAACATGTGGGGCATCATCAGGCAGCCCCAATTCGCGTAATACTCCCAGCGCCTGAGCTGCGAACGCTTCATTCAGTTCAATCACGTCTATATCGTGAATACTCAGCCCCGCGCGTTCCAGCACCCGGCGAGTTGCAGGCACCGGACCAAGCCCCATCAGACGCGGTTCCACCCCGGCGGTTGCCATGGCGACGATACGCGCTCGCGGTGTCAGTCCTTGCGCTGCTGCCATCTGTTCACTGGCAATAATCAACGCAGCGGCTCCGTCATTCACCCCGGAGGCATTGCCTGCGGTAATCACCCCATTGGCACGAAACGGTGCTTTCAACCCACGTAACTGTTCCAGCGTCGTTTCCGGGCGCAAATGCTCATCATGTTGTATTTCTGTTACAACACCTTTCTTATTTTTCAACACAACCGGAACAATCTCCTCAGACAGAATGCCTGAGGATTGCGCTTTTGCCGTACGTTGCTGACTCCGTAGCGCAAAATTATCTTGATCTTCTCGCGATATTTTTAACAGTTCAGCTACATTCTCTGCCGTTTCCGGCATGCTGTCAGTTCCAAATTGCTGAGCCATGAGCGGGTTCACAAATCGCCAGCCAATAGTGGTATCAAACATCTCCGCCTGACGAGAAAATGCACTGCTTGCCTTGCCCATAACAAACGGCGCTCGTGACATTGATTCCACGCCACCGGCGATCAATAAATCGTCATCACCCGCTTTAATCGCCCGTGCGGCAAACCCCAGCGCGTCCAGCCCGGAACCACACAAGCGATTAATGGTAGTGCCGGAAACACTCTGCGGCAGCCCCGCCAGTAAAGTCGCCATCCGTGCTACGTTACGGTTATCTTCCCCCGCCTGATTAGCACAGCCGAGGATCACATCATCGATACATTCCGCATCGAGACGTGGGTTTCGCACCAGCAGCTCCCGCAAAGGGATAGCAGCCAGATCGTCCGCCCGAACACCAGATAATGCCCCGCCGTAGCGACCAATTGGCGTACGAATTCCGTCACATATAAAGGCTTCACGCATCAGGCTTCTCCTGTAATGGTGCCGCCGATGCGGTGAGATTTACCGCGAAACAGCGCAACCGTTTTTTGTTGTTGATTAACAATTTCGATGTCGTAAACACCGGTTTGCTTGCCCTGATGACGCACCTGCGCAGTGGCAGTTAAGGTGTCTCCGGCAAAGCCTGGACGTAAAAAATCAATCGTGCAGGCAGAAGCGACGGCTGCCAGCCCCTGGCTGTTGCAGGCGTAGGCAAAGGCAGTATCAGCCAGTGAAAATAGCTGCCCGCCGTGGCAACTTTGATGACCGTTTAGCATTTGTGCAGTGACGGTCATGGTCACTACAGCAAAGCCTTCATCCATTGAGATAATGTCGATGCCAAGTGCTTTGGCGCAGGCATCGTTCTCATACATTGCATGGGCATTTTGCCAGGCCTTATGACTCATAACCGCTCTCCAGAAGCGCCCGTTGGCGCAGCAATGAACATGGGCGATAGCGTTCTTCGCCATAGTGATGTTGTAAGTTTTCCAGGAGCCTTAATATTCGCTGCCAGCCAAGTTGCGCCCCCCAGGCAAGCGGGCCATGTGGATAATTCACCCCAAGACGCATGGCGGTATCGATATCCTGTTCAGAGGCCACGCCTTTTTGCAGCGCATCGAGGGCTTCATTGATGATCATTGCCACCGTTCGCCAAATCAGCATTCCCGGGTAATCAGCAATCTGCAGCACTGTTTTGCCCTGCTGTTGCAAGTAATAAATGACCTTACGAGTCGCTGAGTCAGAGTTCACCGCTGCTGCAGCAATTGTCACCACCTTGCCCGCCATTTTGTCGACCACTACCACCGGGCGCGCCAGTCGTGTAGCCAACGCCTGTGCCGTTTCGCCTTGTGTCTCAATCAATAAAACATCGTCAATTTCCGTGACGCCGTCACTTTTCTTTTCCGCCTTCATGGGGCTAAAATCGTCGCTTACCGCTTCCAGGCCAACAACCACCTCGCGTTCTGCACGCCAGTCATACACGCCCAGCCCACTTTTCTTGCCCAATCGTCCACCAATCACCAGTTCTTGTTGCACCAGCGAAGGTAAAAAACGACGCTCCTGCCAGAAAGCGTTAAACACCGAACACGTGACAGCAAAATTGACGTCCTGACCAATTAGATCAGTTAATTCCAGCGGCCCCATCGGGAAACCAGCGCCATCGCGAAGTGCAGCGTCAATAACTTCGGGTGAAGCGACCTGCTCTTCCAGTGCCCGCCAGGCTTCGGAATAATAAGGACGCGCCACACGGTTTACGATAAATCCAGGGGTCGACTGACAGCGCACCGGCTGCTTACCCCAACTCAATGTCAGCTCACACAATTGCTCAACAACTTCCGTCGCCGTTGCCAGCCCACTGACCACCTCCACCAACTTCATTACCGGTGCCGGGTTAAAAAAATGCAGCCCCGCAACACGTTCAGGATTTTTTACCTCCGCAGCAATCGCGGTGATAGAGATTGAAGATGTGTTAGTGGTCAATAATGTTTGTGGCGTGCAAACTTTTGCCAGCTGTGCAAAGAGAGCTTTTTTGACTTCCAGATGTTCAGATGCCGCTTCAATAACCAGATTCGCTGCTGCCAGCGCGTGAATATCGGTCACCGGGATCAGGCGTTTCAATATGCGTTCACAGGTTTCAGCGGTCAGTTTTCCGCGCGTCACTCGTGAATTCAGCCGCGCGTGTATCCCGTCTATTGCGCGGGTCAACGCTTCAGCAGAAATGTCATACAGCAAAACCTGATGTCCATGACTGGCGGCAACTTCAGCAATTCCTGCACCCATGGTGCCACTACCGATCACCGCCACAGTTTGCACATTTATCATCATGCTATTTCCCCGTGAACTGCGGTGAGCGTTTAGCCAGGAACGCACTTACACCTTCACGATAATCTGCGCTCCGTCCGGCAAGTCGTTGATAGTCGCGTTCCAGATCCAGTTGCGTATCGAGCGTGTTGGTTTCAGCGCTATTTATCGCTTGCTTGATAAGTCCAAGACCGAAGGTCGGTTGTGTCGCCAGGTGCAGTGCCAACTGTTGCGCGGTATCTGCCAGCGCTTCATCATCTACAACTTGCCAGATCATCCCCCATTCGTGTGCCTGTTCAGCACTCAGTTGATTCCCCAGCAGTGCCAGTCCCATAGCGCGCGCTCGTCCGGCAACGCGTGGCAGTAACCAGGTACCACCGCAATCGGGGACTAAACCTAACTTACTAAAAGCCATGACGAATTTTGCTGTTCGGGCAGCAATAACGATGTCGCACCCCAGTGCCAGTGTGGCACCTGCCCCTGCCGCCACGCCATTGACTGCACAGATCACCGGTTTTGGCAGCTTTGCCAGGCGACGTACCAACGGGTTATAGAAGCGTTCTACTGACATACCTAAATCTGGTGCGGGACCAGTGGGATCAACGTTACGATCGTTAAGATCCTGACCAGCACAAAATCCACGCCCGGCACCTGTAATTAACAGGCAACGGATAGTGTCGTCGCGCTCGACCTGTTTCAGGCACTCTGCCAGTTGTGCGTGCATCTCATCATTAAAACTGTTCAGGCGTTCCGGGCGGTTGAGCGTTAGTGTCATCACGCCCTTTTCTACATGACTGAGGATGAATTCCATCATTAGCGTCCTTTAAAGTCGGGCGTGCGTTTTTGTAAGAAAGCGGAGATGCCTTCATGACGATCTTCTGTTGCCGCCAGCAAGGTGAATAACTGCCGCTCCTGGGCAAGTCCGGCTTGCAAAGCCACTTCCTGCGACTGGCGCAGCGCTTGCTTTGCCGCTTGTAAGGCCAGCGGCGAGTGACATGCCATTTTCGATGCCAGCAGTAAGGCGTATTCGAGGGTTAAATCGCTGGGGAAGATGTCGCTAACCAACCCGGCCTGTAGTGCTTGCTGGGCGGTGATGCTTTCTCCGCTCAGCACCATTTTGCTGGCTAACGATTTACCGACACTACGAATTAAACGTTGCGTTCCGCCTGCGCCAGGCATGATGCCGAGGGTGATTTCCGGCAAACCAAAACGCGCGTTCTCTCCGGCAACCACCACATCGCACAACAATGCCAGTTCGCAGCCCGCACCAAGCGCGTAACCATTTACGGCAGCGATGATCGGTTTGTTAAAGGCCTGTAATCGCGCCCACAACTGCGGGCGTGTGTCGTTTAAGGTGGCAGCAAGATCTTTTTCTGCCATTTCGTTGAGATCGGCCCCGGCGGCAAAAAAGCGTGCATTACCTGTAATCACACAGACCGAAATGCTGGTATCGGTAGCCGCAGCTTCCAGTTCATATACCAGTTGCGCCAGCAACGCATTGTTCAGCGCATTACGTGCGGCGGGACGGTTAAGGGTCAGCAACAATACTCGTTGCTGACGGCTGACGATCAGTTCGCTCATGCCATCCCCTTCGCGTCAAAGTCAACCACCACATCGCTGGTCAGCGGCAGTGCCTGGCAACTCAACACATAACCTGCGGCCAGTTCATCCGGTTCCAGACTGTAATTGGTTTCCATCGCCACTTTGCCACGCAGCACTTTACATTTGCAGGTTGCACAGACGCCGCCTTTGCAGGCATAGGGCAGATCAGCCCCCTGGCGCAATGCCGCATCGAGAATACTTTCATCGCCGGCATTAAGCATGATTTCCCGATCCCGCCCATCCTGACGTACAGTCACTTTTTGTCCGTCACTTTGCACGTTAACGTTACGTTTGACGCGGGTACCTGGCGTATTAAACCGCTCCAGATGAATGGTTTTTTCTGGCATTCCCAGTGCTTTTAAAGCGGCTTCCGCGTCATCCATCATTGCAGCAGGGCCACAAATAAAGGCCTCATCATAAAGACGAAAATTAATGAGCGAGGCCCCAAGTGACTGTAATTTTTCACCATCAATACGCCCGTGAAGCAGATCGCTGTCGAGGGTTTCCTGACTGAAAATGCACAGCAACTGTAAACGCTGAGGATATTTGTCTTTCAGGTCCGCCAGTGCCTGGCGAAACATCATGCTCTGGCTGGTACGGTTACCGTAGATCAGGGTGAACTGACTTTCCGGCTCTGTTTGTAAAGTGGTGGCGATAATCGCCAGCATTGGCGTAATACCTGATCCTGCTGCAATTGCCAGATAGCGGCCCTGACGTTCGGCCTGCGGCTGATAGCCGAAATGCCCCTGCGGCACCATGACTTCCAGCTTCATCCCCTGGCGGATGTGTTCGCGGGCATAGCGGGAGAAGCGTCCCCCTTCTATGGCTTTCACCGCCACACTAATTTCTCCAGGCAGGTAGCTGCGACAAATAGAGTAACAACGGCGTAACTCTTCGCCATCAAGACGGGCTTTTAAGGTCAAATGTTGACCGGGGCGAAAGCGATACGCCTCCTGCAAAGACTGCGGTACCGCAAAGGTAATGGTCACCGCATCACGGGTTTCCGGCTCCACTTTTGCCACCGTTAAGGAATGAAACGTTGTCATGGCATCCTCAAATACATTTGAAATAATCGAAAGGTTCGCGGCAGCTATCGCAGCGATACAACGCCTTGCAGGCCGTGGAACCAAATTCACTGATGAGTGTGGTATGGACGCTGGCGCAGCGCGGACAACGCACCTCTGGCGGTAAATGGGCATGGCAACTGTGTCCGGCCGGCGGACTAATGCCATATTTCCGCAGTCGTTCACGGGCGTCGGGGGTCATCCAGTCGGTAGTCCACGCCGGATCGAGTTGCAGCACAACCTGAACGGGAGTAAAGCCGTTGGTTGTCATTGCCTCACGTATCGCGCCAATCAAATGTTCCGTTGCCGGGCAACCGGAATACGTCGGCGTGAAGCCAATGACCCATCCATCCCCCAGCTGCGTCACATTTCTCACCATGCCTAAATCGGTAATGGTCAGCACCGGGATTTCCGGATCCGGGATCTGGCTGAGTAGTGCCCATATCTCGTGTACCTGCGGCGGTGCAATGGTGGCCAGACGTTGCATACCCATCTCCTCTGTTACCACTGCTGACCGGGCAAGACACGCTGGAGATACTGCATTTCTGCCAGCATTGGCCCAAGGTGTTCGGTATGCAGCCCTTTTTTACCGCCAGTGCGATACGCCAGCTCTTGCGGCACGTTTAATGTGGCTTCGTTGATCCCGGCAAAAACTTCGGCTTCCCACGCTGCGCGTAAAGTGCGTGGATCAATCGCAATACCTTCTTCACTCAGCGCAATATCAATCTCGTCGGCATCGAACAGTTCGGCGGTAAAACGCCATAACTTGTCGATGGCCTGCTGCATCTTTTGCCCTGATACGTCAGTACCATTGCCCAGTCGCTCCAGCCAGCCACGACTAAAACGCAGGTGATAACGCGCTTCTTTAATTGCTTTGGCAGAAATAGCCGCCAACTGCGAATCACGACTTTCCATCAGACGTGTAAAGAGCGCCACATGCCATGCGTCGATGAAATACTGGCGTGCAATGGTGTCGGCAAAATTGCCATTTGGCTGTTCAACCAGCAATAAGTTGCTGAACTGGCGTTCGTCTCGGGTGAAGGCCAGGGTATCTTCATCGCCTTCTCCCGCTAATTCAGCCGCATACGATAAGAAGTTGCGTGCCTGACCTAATAAATCGAGGCCAATGTTTGCCAGTGCGAGATCGATTTCCAGTTCCGGTGCATGACCGCACCATTCCCCCAACCGCTGGGAAAGCACCAGGCAGTTATCGCCCAGGCGCAAGGTGTAAGCCGTTAACTGATTCATTTCCGACCTCACATGTGCTCAATGCCATCAGGGATGGTGTAAAACGTTGGATGCCGATAGACTTTGCTTTCAGCCGGATCAAAAAATTCACCGCGTTCTTCCGGTTGCGAAGCAACAATTTCACTCGCCTTCACCACCCAAATTGAACATCCTTCGCTACGACGGGTGTAAGCATCACGGGCATTTTCCAGTGCCATCCGCTCATCGGCAGCATGTAAACTGCCGACATGGCGGTGTGATAAGCCCTGTTTGCCACGCACGAAAACTTCGTATAACGGCCAGTAGACATTACTCATTTTGAATCTCCTTATGCGACCTTACGGGCATGTTGTTTTTGTGCATGGGCCAGCGCCGCTTCCCGTACCCAGGTACCTTCTTCCCAGGCTTTACGTTTGGCATCGAGCCGCTCCTGATTACAAATTCCGCGACCGTTAATCACTTCGTTAAATTCCTGCCAGTCGATCTCTCCAAAGCGGTAGTGACCGCTTTCAGTATCAAAATGCAGATCCGGGTCAGGAACGGTCATACCGAGCATTTCAACCTGTGGAACGGTGTTATCCACGAAACGCTGGCGGAGTTCGTCATTGGTGAAACGTTTGATTTTCCAGGCGAGGCTTCTGGCGCTGTTTGGCGAGTTATCATCGTTTGGCCCGAACATCATTAAGGCTGGCCACCAGAAACGGTTAATGGCGTCTTGCAACATCTGCTTTTGAGCTTTGCTGCCTTGCGCCAGTGCCATGCAGGCTTCAAAACCCTGACGCTGGTGAAAACTCTCTTCTTTGCAGATTTTCACCATTGCTCTGGCATACGGACCATAAGAAGTGCGGCATAACGCCACCTGATTGACGATCGCAGCGCCATCCACCAGCCAGCCGATAACGCCAATATCAGCCCAACTCAATGTCGGATAGTTAAAGATGGAGGAGTATTTCATCCGTCCGTCGAGCATTTTCTGGTAGATGTCTTCTCTGGCGCAGCCCAGTGTTTCAGCGGCGCTATAGAGATACAGACCATGACCGGCTTCATCCTGCACTTTGGCCAACAGAATAGCTTTACGCCGCAAGGTCGGTGCGCGAGTGATCCAGTTACCCTCAGGCAACATACCGACAATCTCGGAGTGCGCATGCTGCCCAATCTGGCGGATCAGCGTTTTTCGGTAAGCATCGGGCATCCAGTCCTGCGGCTCGATAGCCGTTTCCTGGGCTATCCGTTGCTCAAAGCATTGTTCTTGGGTCACGTCATCACCTTTACGATTCCAGTTTTAGCGATTTAATTAATTAAACGAATCACATTGTTTTATGAAAGTTACACAATGGTTAACTTAAATCACAAATTTCGTGTGTTTAATTTGTGACGAATTTCGCACCCTACTTTTTCAATATGTTATTTATCAGTGTATTACTATTTTCACTGCTTGCTACACACATCTCATGGTTAACATTTCGTTAAAAGATAGCTTGATTTTTATGATTCGTGATTTAACTATTAGCAATAGAAATGTGAAACATCTGGAGAGTAGCGATGCAGCAGTTAGCCAGTTTCTTATCCGGTACCTGGCAGTCTGGCCGGGGCCGTAGCCGTTTCATTCACCACGCCATCAGCGGCGAGCCGTTATGGGAAGTGAGCAGTGAAGGTCTTGATATGGCGGCTGCCCGCCAGTTTGCCATTGAAAAAGGTGCCCCCGCGCTCCGCGCTATGACCTTCATCGAACGTGCAGCGATGCTTAAAGCGGTCGCTAAACATCTGCTGAGTGAAAAAGAGCGCTTTTATGCTCTTTCTGCACAGACAGGCGCAACGCGGTCAGACAGTTGGGTAGATATTGAAGGCGGCATTGGGACGTTATTTACTTACGCCAGCCTCGGTAGCCGGGAGCTACCTGACGATACGCTTTGGCCGGAAGATGAATTGATCCCATTATCGAAAGAAGGTGGATTTGCCGCGCGCCATGTACTGACCTCGAAATCAGGCGTGGCGGTGCATATTAACGCCTTTAACTTCCCATGCTGGGGAATGCTGGAAAAGCTGGCGCCAACGTGGCTGGGCGGGATGCCTGCCATCATCAAACCAGCTACCGCAACTGCCCAACTGACCCAGGCGATGGTGAAATCAATTGTCGATAGTGGTCTTGTTCCCGAAGGTGCCATTAGTCTGATCTGCGGTAGTGCGGGTGATCTGTTGGATCATCTGGACAGCCAGGATGTGGTCACTTTCACGGGTTCTGCGACGACCGGACAGATGCTGCGGGTTCAGCCAAATATCGTGGCCAAATCTATCCCCTTCACTATGGAAGCTGATTCCCTGAACTGCTGCGTACTGGGCGAAGATGTTACCCCGGAGCAACCGGAGTTTGCGCTGTTTATTCGTGAAGTTGTGCGTGAGATGACCACAAAAGCCGGGCAAAAATGTACCGCAATCAGACGAATTATTGTGCCTCAGGCATTGGTTAGTGCTGTCAGTGATGCTCTGGTTGCGCGGTTACAGAAAGTGGTGGTTGGAGATCCCGCGCAGGAAGGGGTGAAAATGGGCGCGCTGGTAAATGCTGAACAGCGTGCCGATGTGCAGGAAAAAGTGAACACATTGCTGGCTGCAGGATGCGAGATTCGCCTCGGTGCTCAGGCGGATTTATCTGCTGCGGGTGCATTCTTCCCGCCAACCTTATTGTATTGTCCGCAGCCGGATGAAACACCAGCGGTACATGCCACAGAAGCCTTTGGCCCTGTCGCAACGCTGATGCCAGCACAAAACCAGCAACATGCTCTGCAACTGGCTCGTGCAGGTGGCGGTAGCCTTGCGGGAACACTGGTGACTGCTGATCCGCAAATTGCGCGTCAGTTTATTGCCGACGCGGCGCGTGCGCATGGGCGAATTCAAATTCTCAATGAAGAATCGGCAAAAGAGTCCACCGGGCATGGTTCCCCGCTGCCACAACTGGTACATGGCGGGCCGGGTCGTGCTGGAGGCGGTGAAGAATTAGGTGGTTTGCGTGCGGTGAAACATTACATGCAGCGAACCGCTGTCCAGGGTAGTCCGACAATGCTTGCTGCTATCAGTAAACAGTGGGTGCGTGGTGCGAAAGTTGAAGAAGATCGTATTCATCCGTTCCGCAAATATTTTGAGGAGCTCCAACCAGGCGACAGTCTGCTAACTCCTCGTCGCACAATGACAGAGGCTGATATCGTTAACTTTGCCTGTCTCAGCGGCGATCATTTCTATGCGCATATGGATAAGATTGCCGCTGCTGAATCTATTTTCGGTGAACGCGTGGTGCATGGGTATTTTGTGCTTTCTGCGGCTGCGGGTCTGTTTGTCGATGCCGGTGTTGGCCCGGTCATTGCTAACTATGGGCTGGAAAATTTGCGCTTTATCGAACCAGTAAAACCAGGCGATACCATCCAGGTACGTCTCACCTGTAAGCGCAAGACGCTCAAAAAACAGCGTAGCGCAGAAGAAAAACCAACCGGTGTAGTGGAATGGGCGGTAGAGGTATTCAATCAGCATCAAACACCGGTGGCCCTTTATTCAATTCTGACGCTGGTGGCCAGGCAGCACGATGATTTTGTAGATTAAGCAGTGTGTGAAGGGCAACGGTGAATAGTTGCCCTTTTATTTCACCAAATTTTGTGACGTTGTCACATCAAACATGGTGTGTACATGAATTTTAGTGCCCCAACTGTATGAAAAGCTGGCACACCTGCCAAACAACCTGGCAGGTGCAGGCAATCCCCTTTACATCAGTACTGATAATGTGAACCTGACTAAACCGCCCACAGAGCGCGGTTGATAACAAGAACACAACATCTGATGAGGTTAATAATGGGAAGTCCTTCTCTGTATTCTGCCCGTAAAACAGCCCTGGCGTTGGCAGTCGCCTTAAGTTTCGTCTGGCAAGCGCCGGTATTTGCCCACGGTGGCGAAGCACATATGGTGCCAATGGATGAAACGCTTAAAGAATTTGGTGCCGATGTACAGTGGGACGACTACGCACAGATCTTTACCCTGATAAAAGATGGCGCGTACGTGAAGGTAAAACCTGGTGCGAAAACAGCAATTGTTAACGGTCAGCCTCTTGCACTGCAAGTACCGGTAATGATGAAAGACGATAAAGCCTGGGTTTCTGACACCTTCATTAACGATGTTTTCCAGTCCGGGTTGGATCAAACCTTTCAGGTCGAAAAGCGCCCTCACCCACTCAATGCGCTAACTGCGGACGAAATTAAACAGGCCGTTGAAATTGTTAAAGCTTCCGCAGACTTCAAACCCAATACCCGTTTTACTGAGATCTCCCTGTTACCGCCAGACAAAGAAACGGTCTGGGCATTTGCGCTGGAAAACAAGCCGGTTGACCAGCCACGCAAAGCCGACGTCATTATGCTCGACGGCAAACATATCATCGAAGCGGTGGTGGATCTGCAAAATAGCAAACTGCTCTCGTGGCAACCAATCAAAGACGCACACGGTATGGTGTTGCTGGATGATTTCGCCAGTGTGCAGAACATTATTAACAACAGTGAAGAATTTGCTGCTGCCGTGAAGAAGCGCGGTATTACTGATGCGAAGAAAGTGATTACCACGCCGCTGACCGTAGGATATTTCGATGGTAAAGATGGCCTGAAACAAGATGCCCGATTGCTCAAAGTTATCAGCTATCTTGATGTCGGTGATGGCAACTACTGGGCGCATCCCATTGAAAACCTGGTGGCGGTAGTTGATTTAGAACAGAAAAAAATCGTTAAGATTGAAGAAGGCCCGGTGATTCCGGTGCCAATGACCGCACGCCCATTTGATGGCCGTGACCGCGTTGCGCCGGCGGTTAAACCTATGCATATCATCGAACCTGAAGGTAAAAATTACACCATTACAGGCGATATGATTCACTGGCGTAACTGGGACTTTCACCTCAGCATGAACTCTCGCGTCGGGCCGATAATCTCCACCGTGACTTATAATGACAATGGAACCAAACGCAAAGTCATGTACGAAGGTTCTCTCGGCGGCATGATTGTGCCTTACGGTGATCCGGATATCGGCTGGTACTTTAAAGCGTATCTGGACTCCGGCGACTACGGCATGGGCACGTTAACCTCGCCAATTGCACGTGGCAAAGATGCACCGTCTAACGCTGTTCTCCTTAATGAAACCATCGCCGACTACACGGGCGTGCCGATGGAGATCCCTCGCGCTATCGCGGTATTTGAACGTTATGCCGGGCCTGAGTATAAGCATCAGGAAATGGGCCAGCCCAACGTCAGTACCGAACGTCGGGAGTTGGTTGTGCGCTGGATCAGCACGGTGGGTAACTATGACTACATTTTTGACTGGATCTTCCATGAAAACGGCACCATTGGCATTGATGCCGGCGCTACGGGCATTGAAGCGGTAAAAGGTGTCAAAGCGAAAACCATGCACGATGAGACGGCGGAAGATGACACTCGCTACGGCACACTCATTGATCACAATATCGTGGGTACTACGCACCAACATATTTATAATTTCCGCCTCGACCTGGATGTAGATGGCGAAAATAACAGTCTGGTGGCGATGGACCCGGTGGTAAAACCGAATACTGCCGGTGGCCCTCGCACCAGTACCATGCAAGTTAATCAGTACAACATCAGCAATGAACAGGATGCCGCACAGAAGTTTGATCCGGGCACGATTCGTCTGTTGAGTAACCCGAACAAAGAGAACCGCATGGGCAATCCGGTTTCCTATCAAATTATTCCTTATGCAGGTGGTACTCACCCGGTAGCAAAAGGTGCCCAGTTCGCCCCGGACGAGTGGATCTATCATCGTTTAAGCTTTATGGATAAACAGCTCTGGGTAACGCGTTACCATCCTGGCGAGCGTTTCCCGGAAGGCAAATACCCAAACCGTTCCACTCATGACACCGGTCTTGGACAATACAGTAAAGATAACGAGTCGTTGGATAACACCGACGCCGTTGTCTGGATGACCACCGGCACCACACATGTGGCCCGTGCCGAAGAGTGGCCGATTATGCCAACCGAATGGGTACATACTCTGCTGAAACCATGGAACTTCTTTGATGAAACGCCAACTCTTGGGACGCTAAAGAAAGATAAGTAATTATTTCATATTAAAAAAACGGCACCTGGTGCCGTTTTTTACTTATGAGCGAACAAGATTAATACCGTACACATACCGACTTGGTTTCACACCAACCGTCCAGCCAGTCTGGGCCGAAATCACGGCCTGTTCCTGACTGCTTCATCCCACCAAAAGGTAAGTTAGCGTCAATTAAGGTATGGCTGTTTACCCACACCGTACCTGCCTGTAAGCGATCGCTATATTCCAGAGCCTGGGAGAGATTTTGTGTCCAGACGCTGGCAGTTAAGCCATATTCCGTGTCGTTTGCCAGCTGTAACGCCTCTTCTCCATCCGCTACTCGCACCAGGTTTACCACAGGGCCAAACACCTCTTCGCGAGTTAAGCGCAATTTAGCATCGGGATTAACTACCAGTGTTGGCGCAACATAATACCCCTCACCAGCAGGGCCACTGGCTCCGCGAATCAGCTCTGCTTGCTGTGCCTGTGCATCGTCAAGAAATGAACGCACTTTGTCGCAGTGCGCACGGGAAACCAGAGGGTTAATCTGTGCAACTGGTGACATACCTGGTCCCACTTGTAATGATTTTACCGCCTGCTCAAACCCACTAACCAGCGTGTCAAACAACGGCGCTTCAATATAAATTCGCGAACTGGCGGCGCATACTTGCCCCTGATTCAGGAAGCTTCCGGTCATCAAACCTTCAATCACCCATTGCGGATCCGCATCTTTTAGAACAATTGCCGGGTTTTTACCGCCGAGTTCCAGCGTTACACGCGTTAAGCGATCGGCTGCTGTTCTGGCAATACCTTTGCCCGTCGCGGTTGAGCCGGTAAAACTGACTTTCGCAACATGAGGATGTGACGTCAGGGCCGCGCCGCATACCGCACCTGACCCGGTGACCACATTAAAAACCCCATCAGGAATACCTGCCTCGCTGGCAAGTTCCGCCACCCGCAACATAGTCAGTGGCGTGGTTTCCGAAGGTTTAATCACTATTGAACAGCCTGCTGCCAGTGCTGGCATCACCTTCCACATGCCAATCATCAACGGGAAGTTCCATGGCACAATTCCCGCCACTACGCCAACCGGCTCTTTGCGCGTCCAGGCCTGATAGCGCGCCCCCTGGGGTAAGGGAATCGACAAGTCCAGCGTCTTACCCGCAATTTTGGTCGTTAACCCGGCGGTATAACGCATCCAGTTCAGCGTACAGCCCACTTCAAAAGCTCGGGAAATGGCAATTGACTTGCCTTGCTCCAGAGTTTCAAGCTGCGCCAGCTCCTCACTGTGCTGCTCCACCAGATCGGCAAAACGTAGCAGGATACGTTCACGCTCGGCGGGTAATCGCCCGGCCCAACTGCGCGAGACAAAGGCCCGCCAGGCAGACATGACCGCGTTATCGACATCCGCTTCGTTGGCATCAGCAGTTGAAGCAATTTCCTGCCCGGTTGCCGGATCATAGATTGCCAACCGCTTTTCACTTTGTGCGGGACCTGGACGACCATCAATATAAAGACCGTGTTGACGATCGAGAAACTGCTGGACCTCGTTTAATACTGCTACATGCGGCTCTGTCATCACTTTTCCTTATTATTTACCCAGTGTGATTTCAGTGTACGCAGCGACAAGCAAAGTCACTTTTTTCGCTGTGACATTCGCTTTGTCAGCTGTGACAAGCTCCGCAAATCGTGACAATAACCGCTTATGCCTCTATGCCTTGCAAGACTTATTTCCTATAGTCAGGCTCATTAGCTTCGTTTATCGCAACACAAATGCAACAATAAAAATACATTTCACAGAGCGACAACGTGCCATGAAGCCTGCAGTGGATAATGAATTTCAGCAGTGGCTTTCCCAAATCAATCAGGTATGCGGTAAATTTACCGGACGCCTGCTGACTGAGCGTTACACGGGTGTACTGGATACGCATTTTGCCAAAGGACTAAAGCTGAGTACCGTGACAACTAACGGGGTGAATTTATCCCGCACCTGGCAGGAAGTGAAAGGCAGCGACGATGCCTGGTTTTACACCGTTTTTCAGCTTAGTGGTCAGGCGATAATGGAGCAAGATGAGCGTCAGGTGCAGATTGGCGCGGGCGATATTTCGTTACTCGATGCCTCACGTCCCTGTTCGCTTTACTGGCAGGAGTCTTCTAAACAGATTTCATTACTTTTGCCGCGCACTCTGCTGGAACAATATTTTCCCCATCAAAAACCTGTCTGCGCAGAAAGACTGGCAGCTGACTTACCCATGGTACAACTCAGTCATCGACTGTTACAGGAGAGCATGAATAACCCGGCACTTTCTGAAACAGAAAGTGAAGCAGCGTTACAGGCGATGGTGTGTCTGCTGCGCCCGGTACTTCATCAGCGGGAATCTGTTCAACCTCGCCGTGAACGTCAGTTTCAAAAAGTGGTTACGTTGATAGACGATAATATTCGCGAAGAGATATTGCGTCCGGAGTGGATAGCCGGAGAGACGGGTATGTCAGTACGTAGTTTGTACCGAATGTTTGCCGATAAAGGTTTGATAGTCGCGCAATATATTCGTAATCGTCGCCTCGATTTTTGTGCAGATGCCATTCGCCATGCCGCAGATGATGAAAAGCTGGCAAGTATTGGCTTTTATTGGGGATTTTCCGATCAGAGCCATTTTTCAACGGCATTTAAACAACGCTTTGGTCTGACGCCTGGAGAATACCGGCGTAAATTCCGTTGACGTTTCCCCGATAATATCCAAATTGAATATAAGAACAATTGAGCAACAATAATTACTCAATGATTAATGGTGATTATTTCCGCAGCCATTTCCCATTAATCCCCTGAACATATTCACCCGGCTTCGCGCGAGCAACTAATTTTTGTCCTGCCAATTTCGCTATCTCCTCACTGGACACATTATTTTGCCTGGCCAGTTGCTGATAACTTAGCTCGCGGGCTTTATTAATGTCTTTTACCAGGGCCAGCGTTTCGGCATCTGTTTGCAGTGCGACCAGATAACCGTTAAGCGTCTCACCTACCCGCCCCTGACTTCTGGCTTCGTTCAGAGTTAATGCCATCGCACTGCTGCTTATCAGGCCAATAATCCAAACCATTATGAGTAATGTTCTTTTCATCATTACCTCAAAAAAGATCGCTACGGGTTTTGAGCAGATCTTCTACATCTTTATCTGCTTTGATGATGATTTCATGCTCAATTTTAACATTCATATTGATAGTGATTGGTTCCTTGGGCGCCGCGACTTCAATACGCGGTGTGCAAGCAACCAGCATAAAAGATGACGTCAACGCAACCAGTAATATTTTCATTGTTTTTCCTCACACTCTTTTCCTTGCGGACAGTCATTTTCCGGAAGTCGCGCGTTCTGCTCCAACCATGCCTGGAGATTATCGCCAAAGCGTAAACTGCGCCACAGCGTAAAAATATTCTCTTCATGTTGGTAATTAAGATTTACCGTACCACTTTTACCATCGACGCGACTGGTACCTGTAATGTTGGCCTGTATGGTTAACACACCGAGATTATCTAAATTAATTTTTGTCGATGAACGGCTAATTTCCATATAGCGCAACCAGTTGATAGCTGAACCCGCAGTCATATTATCTTTGGCCACCGCATCGGCGGTGTCTTTATCCAGCCGCAATGTCATCGGCCCACTATTTGCAAGCCAGCCATCTTTCACAATCCATTTTTCATTATTAAGCCATAGCGGCAATGCGCCGCTAAATGCCCCTGACATAGCGAATTGTTTCGGGTTGACAGCACTAACCAGTTCGCTGGATGAAAGATTTTTCAGACGTAGCAAAGCCGGATCGTGCTGCGGCATACGTAATTGCTTCATCAGCACGTTGCCGCCTAAAACATCCACGCTAACATCAGTCAACAGCAAAGGTTCTTCTTCTGTCCACGGATAACGCCCTTGCAAATCAGCCGTGATATTTTTCGCTGTCACCAGATTAATCACTTCAGCAATACGCAATGTCACGGGGCCGCGTGTCCCCAAATGCCAGGCCCCATCAGCAAAACGAAACGGCAGTACAAAATCGACGCCGTTGACCTGGTTGTCAGGCATCCAGGCGCTCCCGTCTTTTAGCACTCCATGTCCTCCCGCCCGGAAACCTTGATCGGGCGCAGCTGAAAATGCGACCTGGGCATACAATTCACCATCGCGTAAATTCATTTTCCAGTCTGGCGGGACTAACGGCTGGAATACTGTCAGTGATTGTTTAGGCCACCATGCGTTGCCGCGCAGGCGAATACCATCCCAACGACCATTTACCCGTACAGGGCCAATAGCCCCGGCATGTAAATCGCCTTTAAAGAGGAAATAAGTTGGCTCGCGCCCTTCAACACTGAATTTCAACGTTGATGGTGGTAGCACACTGCCGCCAGTAAAAAGCGTTTGACCGGCATCCAATGAAAGCGCCCCTCGAAACGAAGGTTTCTGAGAATCACGTACCCAGACGACGGGCTTGTCGAGAATCAATCGCGGATTTTCTACCGTCATTGTGCCGTACTGCAATTGGTCGAAACCGGTCGACAGGTCGGTCAGCGTAATCGTGCTGTCATGCCACTCACCTTTGCCTGCGACATCCCAGTTGGCATTCATTGGCGTAAAACTGCCTTTTCCCCAGTAACGCCACTGCCAATGTCCTGCGTCAGGGAGAAAATCATTTGCCAGCCCATCCATGTGTAGCACGAAATCGCCCAGCTTATTTTCATGCGCCTGCAAAATGGCCTGCAAACGCCCATCAACACCACGTTGCGTGACTTTTACGCCGGCTAAAGGCCAGCGGATTTCATCGATATCCAGTGAATCGATGATTCTTCCCTTTGAACGTAATAATGCGCCGGGTTCAAAAGCCAGCGTTGGATCAGTCAGACTTCCACTTAACTGTGCAGGTAAACGTGCATACAAAATGAGATCTGCCTGTTTTGCCTCGCCTGTTAGTTGCAGTGGCATCTGGCTGTTCTCCAGGCTTAATTTTCCTGGGCCAAAATTAAGTACGGCGTTGCCCTTACCCGCTTGCCCCTGGGTCAGCACACTCAGTCGACCACTGACCAAAGCGTCCTCAAGTCCTGCCTGCCAGTTATCGACGTTGATACCCAATCGCCCACTTAGGGGAAAACCTTCATACGGCCAGCTCCAGCGGCCATCACTGATGGTCAATTGCTGACGGGTAATTTCCCACGGCAAATCGAGCAACGGATCGCCGTTATCTCGCGCCATAACAATTAATTGCCCGCTATTTTCCTGCCACTCCAGCTCGGCATCCACCAGTGACGGCTCCTGCGGCAAGTTTAACGTTGCGGTGGCATGACCACTTACGGGGAGTCCATCCGGCACTAGCGGCAGGGTAAATTCCCCCACCAGTTTTACTGGCTGTTGATTTTCAAACGCAGCCACATCCAGTTCGCTGACCGTAAGTTGTTGCCCTTTAAGCTGACCTTGAAATTTCACTTTTTCGCCCTGATAACGCAGTTGCTGGATATCAGAGGTCAACGAGAGAGAGAGTTTTCCCTGCCATTCCTGCCAGGGCGAAAAGATCAGTTTATCGATATTGATCCAGGTGTTAGGCAACATGGCTTGCCACTGCGCGAGGGTTTTCGGGGCAGCTGGAGACTGCTCTGTCTGCGGCAATTTCGCCAGGCAAGCAGAATCAAGTTCTACAGTGCCGACGTTCAATAACCAGCGACTGGGATGCGAAAGGCTGGCATTGGTGATATGTGCAAGCTGACAATCGCCCACCAGATAACGGAGATCGGGAATGATTAAACCTTTACGCGTAATGCGTGGGCTTTCATCTAATGCAATACGTGTACCGAGCGGTAGCCAGATGCCCGCCAGCGTGGGAACCCACAACCCGAGCGTCATCAGCAACGTTAATGGCACAAGAATAATCAGTAATAGCAGCGCGAGAACGGCTTTATATTTACCCAACATGGGTAGTTAATATCCTGATTTAGCGAAAAATTAAGCATTCAATACGGGTATTGTGGCATGTTTAACCGTTCAGTTGAAGGTTGCGCCTACACTAAGCATAGTTGTTGATCAGTTTTTCAATATCGCCTTTGCTTTCAATTATATTTTAAATTTTGTAAAATATTTTTAGTAGCTTAAATGTGATTCAACATCACTGGAGAAAGTCTTATGAAACTCGCCGTATATAGCACAAAACAGTACGACAAAAAGTACCTGCAACAGGTGAACGAGTCCTTTGGCTTTGAGCTGGAATTTTTTGACTTTCTGCTGACGGAAAAAACGGCAAAAACTGCCAACGGCTGCGAAGCAGTATGTATTTTCGTAAACGACGACGGCAGCCGTCCGGTGCTGGAAGAGCTGAAAAAGCACGGCGTTAAATATATCGCCCTGCGCTGTGCCGGTTTCAATAACGTTGATCTCGACGCAGCAAAAGAACTGGGGTTCAAAGTGGTGCGAGTCCCGGCGTACGATCCAGAAGCCGTCGCTGAACATGCAATTGGTATGATGATGACGCTGAACCGTCGTATTCACCGCGCATATCAGCGTACCCGCGACGCTAACTTCTCTCTGGAAGGTCTGACTGGTTTTACCATGTATGGCAAAACGGCGGGGGTTATTGGCACCGGTAAAATCGGTGTGGCGATGCTGCGGATACTGAAAGGTTTTGGTATGCGTCTGTTGGCATTCGATCCATACCCAAGTGCAGCAGCACTGGAACTCGGCGTGGAATATGTCGATTTGCCGACCCTGTTCTCTGAATCAGATGTTATCTCTCTGCACTGTCCGCTGACGCCGGAGAACTACCACCTGCTGAATGAAGCGGCGTTCGAACAGATGAAAAATGGCGTAATGATCATCAACACCAGTCGTGGTGCGCTGATTGATTCCCAGGCGGCCATTGAAGCGCTGAAAAACCAAAAAATTGGATCGTTGGGAATGGACGTGTATGAGAATGAACGCGATCTTTTCTTTGAAGATAAATCCAACGATGTGATTCAGGATGATGTTTTCCGTCGTCTGTCAGCCTGCCATAACGTACTGTTTACCGGGCACCAGGCATTCCTGACAGCGGAAGCCCTGACCAGTATTTCCCAGACTACGCTGCAAAACTTGAGCAATCTGGAAAAAGGCGAACCGTGCCCGAACGAACTGGTTTAATCTTGCCGCTCCCCTGCAAGCCAGGGGAGCTTATTCAGATAATCCCCAAAGATATTTAATCTTCTATTCTTAAAATATGTTTTAGGGACCGGTTAGACGCAATCAGCATTGCATCCGGTACCAGCACCAAATTTATACCTTAAGTAGAGAACTAAAATGAAGAAAGTTGCCGCGCTTGCCGCACTAAGCCTGATGATGGCGGGATGTGTATGTACTGACAAAATTGCTGTAACGCCAGAACAGTTACAGCATCACCGTTTCGTACTGGATAGTGTAAATGGTCAACCTGTTGCCAGCGAGAAAAACCCGCCAGAAATCAGCTTTGGTGAAAAGATGATGGTTTCTGGCAACATGTGCAACCGCTTTAGCGGCGAAGGTAAACTTTCGGACGGAGAACTGAAAGTTAAAGGTCTGGCGATGACCCGTATGATGTGTGCCAACCCACAGCTTAACGAACTCGATAACACCATCAGCGAAATGCTGAAAGAAGGTGCGCAAGTGGATCTGACCGCGAATCAGTTAACGCTGGCGACCGCGAAACAGACATTAACGTATAAGCTGGCGGATTTAATGAATTAATAACTGCCACAACTTCCGGCGGCAAGCGACTGTTCGCTACAGCGTTTGCCGTTGGGTAATGCACACATCCCGATCGCTGTACCATCCAGTTGGCGTGCAACGGAAAGCGAACCGCCAATCATTGCACAATTTGCCTCTCCGCTACTCGACATCGACGCTTTTAAACCTGGAGCCACATGCGCCGCGGTCGCCTGCTGAACCGGTTCACTACTACACGCCGACAACAATAAAACGGCAACCCCTACGCACAACATTACTCGCATCTTTACTTCCTCAAATCTTTAAGCCCAACGGCACCGCCGTAATAATAGGCAGCACAAGCGGCTACGTCGAGAACTGTATTGCGAATTGCAACATATTTTTACTGTTTTGTGGCTATTTTTTTGCCCAGGTTTTGATCAAAACATTCATTACACTGATATAGGGGACACAAAAGCGAAAATGCGGCAGAAAGCCATTTGCTAAAATTAAATGATTACTACTGGGCGCGCAGCTATTTCGTGCGCCCCTCATTTGCGCAATGTAAGGGTGTCGTATGATCACAATTGACGGAAATGGCGCGGTAGCTTCGGTGGCATTTCGCACCAGTGAAGTTATCGCCATTTACCCTATTACCCCGAGTTCCACGATGGCAGAACAGGCTGATGCCTGGGCCGGAAACGGCTTGAAGAACGTATGGGGAGATACACCTCGTGTAGTTGAAATGCAGTCAGAAGCTGGCGCTATCGCAACTGTGCATGGTGCTTTGCAAACAGGCGCTCTTTCGACATCATTTACATCGTCGCAGGGTTTACTGCTGATGATCCCGACCCTGTATAAACTGGCGGGCGAACTGACGCCGTTTGTCCTGCATGTGGCTGCGCGTACTGTGGCCACTCATGCGCTCTCTATTTTTGGCGATCATTCAGATGTGATGGCGGTACGTCAGACTGGCTGCGCGATGCTATGTGCAGCAAACGTGCAGGAAGCACAAGATTTTGCCCTCATTTCGCACATCGCAACGCTGAAAAGCCGCGTGCCATTTATTCATTTCTTTGATGGTTTCCGCACGTCCCACGAAATCAACAAAATTATCCCACTGGCCGACGACACTATTCTTGATTTGATGCCGCAGGCAGAAATTGATGCCCATCGAATTCGCGCACTTAATCCGGAACATCCGGTGATCCGCGGTACGTCGGCTAATCCGGACACTTATTTCCAGTCTCGCGAAGCTACTAACCCGTGGTATAACGCGGTCTATGACCATGTTGAACAGGCGATGAATGATTTTGCTGCCGCGACAGGTCGGCAGTATCAGCCGTTTGAGTATTATGGTCACCCGCAGGCGGAACGGGTGATTATCCTGATGGGGTCGGCCATCGGCACCTGTGAAGAAGTCGTGGATGAATTACTAACTCGCGGCGAAAAAGTCGGCGTACTGAAAGTTCGCCTGTACCGCCCATTCTCCGCCAGACACTTACTGCAAGCATTGCCGGATTCTGTACGTACTGTGGCAGTGCTTGATCGTACCAAAGAACCTGGTGCGCAGGCGGAACCGCTGTATCTGGATGTAATGACGGCGCTGGCTGAAGCCTTTAATAATGGCGAGCGCGAAACACTGCCACGGGTTATCGGTGGTCGTTATGGCCTGTCGTCCAAAGAGTTCGGCCCGGACTGCGTGCTTGCTGTATTTGCCGAACTCAACGCGGCTAAACCGAAAGCGCGCTTTACCGTCGGTATTTACGATGATGTGACCAATCTGTCGCTACCGTTGCCGGAAAATACCCTGCCAAACTCCGCAAAACTGGAAGCGCTCTTTTACGGGCTGGGTAGCGACGGCAGCGTTTCCGCAACTAAAAACAATATCAAAATTATCGGTAATTCCACGCCGTGGTACGCACAGGGCTATTTTGTTTACGACTCCAAAAAGGCAGGCGGCCTGACGGTTTCTCACCTTCGCGTGAGCGAGCAGCCGATCCGTTCCGCTTATCTCATTTCCCAGGCTGATTTTGTTGGCTGCCACCAGTTGCAGTTTATCGACAAGTATCAGATGGCCGAACGTTTAAAACCTGGCGGTATTTTCCTGCTCAACACGCCGTACAGCGCAGATGAAGTGTGGTCGCGGTTGCCGCAAGAAGTCCAGGCTGTGTTGAATCAGAAAAAAGTGCGTTTCTATGTGATTAACGCGGCGAAAATCGCCCGTGAATGTGGCCTGGCGGCCCGTATTAATACCGTCATGCAGATGGCTTTTTTCCATCTGACGCAAATTTTGCCTGGCGACAGCGCCCTGGCCGAATTGCAGGGCGCGATTGCCAAAAGCTACAGCAGCAAAGGCCAGGACCTGGTGGAACGCAACTGGCAGGCTCTGGCACTGGCGCGTGAATCCGTAGAAGAAGTTCCGTTGCAGCCAGTTAATCCGCACAGCGCCAATCGACCGCCTGTGGTTTCCGATGCCGCTCCTGATTTCGTGAAAACCGTTACCGCGACGATGCTCGCCGGGCTTGGTGATGCCCTCCCCGTTTCGGCGCTGCCGCCAGACGGCACCTGGCCGATGGGCACCACGCGCTGGGAAAAACGCAATATCGCCGAAGAGATCCCCATCTGGAAAGAGGAACTCTGTACCCAATGTAACCACTGCGTTGCCGCTTGCCCACACTCCGCCATTCGCGCAAAAGTGGTACCGCCTGAAGCGATGGAAAACGCCCCTGCCAGCCTGCATTCGCTGGATGTAAAATCGCGTGATATGCGCGGGCAGAAATATGTCTTGCAGGTGGCACCGGAAGATTGCACCGGTTGTAATCTGTGCGTCGAAGTTTGCCCGGCGAAAGACCGACAAAATCCAGAAATCAAAGCCATCAATATGATGTCGCGTCTGAAACATGTTGAAGAGGAGAAAATCAATTACGATTTCTTCCTCAACCTACCAGAAATCGACCGTAGCAAACTGGAACGTATTGATATTCGTACATCGCAACTGATTACGCCGCTGTTTGAATATTCAGGTGCTTGCTCCGGTTGTGGTGAGACACCGTATATCAAATTGCTCACTCAACTCTATGGCGATCGGATGTTAATTGCCAACGCGACGGGTTGTTCTTCTATTTACGGCGGCAACCTGCCCTCCACGCCATATACCACTGATGTCAACGGTCGTGGCCCGGCCTGGGCGAACTCGCTGTTTGAAGATAACGCCGAATTTGGCCTTGGTTTCCGCCTGACGGTCGATCAACATCGTGTCCGCGTGCTGCGTCTGCTGGATCAATTCGCCGATAAAATCCCCGCTGAGTTACTGACGGCGTTGAAATCAGACGCCACGCCAGACGTTCGTCGCGAACAAGTCGCCTCGCTGCGTCAACAACTTAAAGATGTGGCTGAAGCGCATGAACTGTTGCGTGACGCCGATGCGCTTGTTGAGAAATCAATATGGCTGATTGGTGGTGACGGCTGGGCTTATGACATCGGCTTTGGCGGTCTGGATCATGTGTTGAGTCTGACGGAAAACGTCAACATCCTGGTGCTGGATACGCAATGCTATTCCAATACTGGTGGTCAGGCGTCGAAAGCTACACCGCTTGGTGCCGTTACTAAGTTTGGCGAGCATGGCAAACGCAAAGCACGTAAAGATCTCGGCGTCAGCATGATGATGTACGGTCATGTTTATGTCGCGCAGATTTCTCTTGGCGCGCAACTTAACCAGACGGTAAAAGCGATTCAGGAAGCGGAAGCGTATCCGGGGCCATCGCTGATTATTGCTTACAGCCCATGTGAAGAGCACGGTTATGACCTTGCGTTAAGTCACGACCAGATGCGTCAACTCACCGCAACCGGCTTCTGGCCTCTGTATCGCTTTGATCCGCGTCGTGCCGATGAAGGTAAACTGCCGCTGGCATTGGATTCCCGCCCGCCCTCAGAAGCACTGGAAGAAACACTTCTTCATGAGCAACGTTTCCGCCGTCTGAATACGCAACAGCCGGAAGTGGCAGAACAGCTATGGAAAGATGCCGCTGCTGATCTACAAAAACGTTATGACTTCCTGGCACAACTGGCCGGAAAGACGGAAAAAAACAGCACCGAATAAACTTTCTGGATAACGATTATCCAATTCAAAAAAAAGCCCGAACGAAAGTTCGGGCTTGTCTTTTTATTCGTTGGGAAAACATGAGTAATACAATGACCCAACCTAAAATAAATTCTGTGACAATAAAGGCATATAACCCGCGCAGAATACCCCATGCTTTATAAAAAGTATAATTTTTATTTTGCATGAATTGCCAACAACACATTCATCAAACTTATCGCTATTTCCACGGAATTAATTGATTAAGGTTTTACTTAAGGCGTAACAAATGATATTTATCTGCTAACTGAACTTCTCCTTTAGGATGTTTCCATTCCCCAAACAGGGGAAATTAAGGCAAATAAAATAACTAAAGGATTTATTCAATGAAAAGCAAAGTACTGGCGCTCTTAATTCCTGCCCTGCTCGCCGCAGGTGCTGCACATGCAGCAGAAATTTATAATAAAGACGGCAATAAATTAGACCTGTATGGCAAAGTCGATGGTCTGCATTATTTCTCTGATAGTTCAGCGAAAGATGGCGATCAGAGCTATGCACGTCTGGGTTTTAAAGGCGAAACCCAAATTAACGATCAACTCACTGGCTACGGTCAATGGGAATACAATATTCAGGCAAACAATACTGAATCATCAAAAAACCAGTCCTGGACACGTCTGGCATTCGCCGGATTAAAATTTGCAGATTATGGTTCTTTTGATTACGGACGTAATTACGGTGTCATGTACGACGTTGAAGGCTGGACCGATATGCTGCCAGAGTTTGGCGGTGACTCTTATACCAATGCAGACAACTTTATGACCGGTCGTGCCAATGGCGTCGCGACTTATCGTAATACTGATTTCTTCGGTCTGGTTAATGGTCTGAACTTTGCGGTGCAATATCAGGGTAACAACGAAGGCGCCAGCAATGGTCAGGAAGGCACGAATAACGGACGTGATGTTCGTCATGAAAACGGTGACGGCTGGGGTCTTTCCACAACTTACGATTTAGGTATGGGCTTTAGCGCAGGCGCCGCATACACCTCTTCTGACCGTATCAATGACCAGGTTAACCATACTGCGGCGGGTGGTGATAAAGCAGATGCGTGGACTGCTGGGTTAAAATACGATGCCAACAACATTTACCTGGCCACCATGTATTCAGAAACGCGTAATATGACCCCGTTTGGCAACAGCGATTATGCCGTTGCGAACAAAACCCAGAACTTTGAAGTCACAGCACAGTACCAGTTTGACTTTGGTCTGCGCCCGGCAGTCTCTTTCCTGATGTCTAAAGGCCGTGACCTGCACGCTGCCGGTGGTGCAGACAATCCGGCCGGTGTTGATGATAAAGATCTGGTTAAATACGCCGATGTTGGCGCTACATATTATTTCAACAAAAACATGTCCACCTATGTTGATTATAAAATCAACTTGCTTGATGAGGATGACAGCTTCTACGCTGCGAACGGTATTTCTACCGATGATATCGTTGCTTTAGGTCTTGTATACCAGTTTTAATCTCACCTGCCCGTCGTTTGGCGGGCTTTTTCTTCATATTTATCCTCCCTTGATCTAAATTAAAAATGTGAGCTCCGTCATTACACAAAATGTGCCATCTGGCGTTACACTTTATACGGATACTAAAACAGGAGGTTTTATGAACAGAACGATTCTTGTCCCTATCGATATTTCAGATTCAGAATTAACTCAACGTGTGATTAGCCACGTTGAGGCAGAGGCAAAGATTGATGACGCAGAGGTTCATTTCCTGACGGTTGTACCTTCGCTGCCCTACTATGCCTCGCTGGGATTAGCGTATTCCGCAGAATTACCCGCAATGGATGACCTGAAAACGGAAGCCAAATCGCAACTGGAAGAGATAATTAAAAAATTCAAGCTGCCATCCGACAGGATGCATATTCATGTCGAAGAGGGTTCGCCAAAAGACCGTATTCTGGAATTGGCGAAGAAGATCCCAGCTCACATGATCATCATTGCTTCCCACCGACCTGATATCACCACTTATCTGCTCGGTTCTAACGCTGCGGCTGTAGTGCGTCACGCAGAGTGCTCCGTGCTGGTTGTACGCTGAGGCTAACGCCCGCACATTGCTGCGGGCTTTTTGATTCATTTTGCCCCATTCTTGCCATCAATAATTGTCCTCATAAAGTTCATTTCAAAGCCAAATCGCTGTCCTACTTGATCCTCAATACCACATCGTCAGCAGGAAACAACCTAATCCCTGTGTTGGGGCAAACGCAAAAAAAAGTGCTAATGATAATCATTTTCATATTATATGGCTTATGCTATAAAACATAGCAGTTGCTATGTTTGTTCTAATTTTGCTCACCACAGGTACTGAATTATGCACTCAATAAAAAAAGTAACCATGCTCTTGGGGTGTCTCGCTCTCACCTGTTCGATAGCATTTCAGGCGAGCGCAGCTGAAAAATTCAAGGTCATTACAACATTTACCATCATTGCAGATATGGCCAAAAACGTGGCCGGAGAGGCTGCAGAAGTCTCATCCATAACCAAGCCCGGTGCAGAAATTCATGAGTATCAGCCTACCCCTGGCGATATTAAACGTGCGCAGGGAGCACAGCTGATTCTCGCCAATGGGATGAACCTGGAGTTGTGGTTCAAGCGTTTTTACCAGCATCTCAATGGGGTTCCAGAGGTGATTGTCTCTTTGGGTGTGACGCCAGTAGGGATCAACGAAGGACCCTATGAGGGCAAACCTAACCCCCATGCCTGGATGTCGCCAGATAACGCTCTGATTTATGTCGATAATATTCGTGATGCGTTGGTAAAATACGATCCGGCAAATGCACAAACCTACCAACGCAATGCCGATACTTATAAAGCCAGGATTACCCAAACCCTTGCCCCCCTGCGTAAGCAGATTGCGGAACTCCCTGAGAACCAGCGATGGATGGTCACCAGTGAAGGGGCTTTTTCTTATCTCGCCCGTGATCTGGGGCTGAAAGAGCTTTATCTGTGGCCGATTAATGCCGATCAACAAGGAACACCGCAGCAGGTACGTAAGGTCGTGGATATGGTGAAGAAAAATCATATCCCGGCGGTCTTTAGCGAGAGTACGATTTCCGATAAACCGGCGCGTCAGGTTGCGCGTGAAACCGGCGCACATTACGGCGGTGTGCTCTATGTCGATTCGCTGAGCACAGAAAACGGCCCGGTACCTACGTATATCGACCTTCTGAATGTTACTACCAGTACGCTGGTACAGGGAATTAAAGCCGGGCAAAGGGGTAAATAATGACGCAGTCTGCGGGTATTGTCGTTAATGGTGTTACCGTCACCTGGCGCAACGGGCACACAGCACTGCGCGATGCATCCTTCACCGTACCGGGCGGATCTATTGCCGCTCTGGTTGGGGTAAACGGTTCCGGAAAATCGACGTTGTTTAAAGCGATTATGGGATTCGTGCGTCTGACTACCGGAAAGATATCTGTTCTGGGTATTCCCACGCGACAGGCGCTACGGAAAAACCTGGTTGCCTACGTCCCTCAGTCGGAAGAGGTTGACTGGTCCTTTCCTGTCCTGGTGGAAGATGTGGTGATGATGGGCCGCTATGGGCATATGGGCATGTTGCGTATAGCCAAAAAGCGGGACCGTCAGATTGTCACCGATGCGCTGGAACGTGTCGATATGGTAGATTTTCGCTATCGACAAATCGGCGAGCTTTCCGGCGGGCAAAAGAAACGCGTCTTTCTGGCGAGAGCAATTGCCCAGCAGGGTGAGGTGATTCTGCTGGATGAACCTTTTACCGGCGTTGATGTGAAAACCGAAGCCAAAATCATCAGCCTGTTAAAGGAGTTACGCGCGGAAGGCAAAACGATGCTTGTCTCGACGCACAATCTCGGATCCGTCACCGCATTTTGCGATTATACGGTCATGGTCAAAGGCACGGTCCTGGCAAGCGGGCCGACAGACACCACTTTTACAGCAGAGAACCTGGAGCTGGCTTTTAGCGGCGTACTGCGCCATGTCACACTTAACGGCTCGGAAGAAAGCATTATTACCGACGATGAACGCCCTTTTGTGGCCCATCGACCGTCAGCGGCGCAGAGGGAAGAAAGATGAACGTGCTACTGGAACCCTTCAGCTATGAATATATGCTTAATGCGATGTGGGTCTCGGCGATGGTCGGCGGTCTGTGCGCTTTCCTGTCATGCTATCTGATGCTCAAAGGCTGGTCGCTGATTGGTGATGCGCTGTCGCACTCTATTGTCCCGGGTGTGGCGGGGGCATATATGTTGGGGCTTCCGTTTTCTCTGGGAGCCTTTTTTTCCGGCGGACTGGCTGCGGGCAGCATGCTGTTTCTTAACCAACGCACTCGCTTAAAAGAAGATGCCATCATCGGCCTGATCTTCTCGTCCTTTTTTGGCCTGGGGCTGTTTATGGTGTCATTGAACCCGACATCCGTGAACATTCAGACCATCGTCCTGGGCAATATTCTGGCAATCGATCCGGCGGATATCCTGCAACTCACTATCATTGGCATTGTCTCGGTCATCGTGCTGTTTTTCAAATGGAAAGATCTTATGGTGACCTTTTTCGACGAGAATCACGCCCGTGCTATTGGATTGCATCCGGGCAGATTAAAAATCCTCTTCTTCACCCTGCTGGCGGTATCGACCGTTGCAGCGCTGCAAACGGTTGGGGCTTTTCTGGTGATCTGTCTGGTGGTTACCCCTGGCGCAACAGCGTGGTTGTTAACCGACCGTTTTCCCCGTCTGCTCATGATTGCTGTAACTATTGGCAGTGTAACCAGTTTCCTCGGCGCGTGGGTCAGTTACTTTCTGGACGGCGCGACGGGTGGAATCATCGTGGTAGCGCAGACACTGCTGTTTCTTTTAGCATTTGTCTTTGCGCCCACCCATGGGCTTTTGGCAAATCGTCGGCGTGCGCATAAGGCGCTGGAGGATCGCTCATGATGGCATTATTACTGGAGCCACTGCAGTTCACCTTTATGACTCACGCACTGCTGATTTCACTGGTAGTTTCCATACCCTGTGCGCTGCTGTCGGTCTTTCTGGTCCTGAAAGGTTGGGCACTGATGGGTGACGCGATGAGTCATGCGGTTTTTCCTGGCATCGTGCTTGCCTGGATACTGGGTTTACCGCTGGCGACAGGGGCATTTGTCGCCGGCGTGTTCTGCGCGGTGGCAACGGGATACCTGAAAGACAACAGCCGGATCAAGCAGGATACCGTGATGGGGATTGTTTTTTCTGGCATGTTTGCCGTCGGGCTGATCTTGTATATCGCGGTTAAACCCGACGTTCATCTTGACCATATTCTTTTCGGCGACATGCTCGGGATAACCATCGGCGATATAATCCAGACGACGATTATTGCCGGGCTGGTTACACTTATTATTGGCGTGAAATGGCGGGATTTTTTGCTGTTTTGCTTTGATTACCAGCAGGCGCAGGTAAGCGGTTTACGTACGAGATGGCTGCATTATGGCCTGCTGTGCATGGTCTCTCTGACCATTGTGGCGACGTTAAAAGCAGTAGGGATCATTCTCTCCATTTCCTTGCTCATTGCGCCTGGCGCCATTGCGGTACTCCTGACGCAACGCTTTCATATTGCGCTCCTGCTGGCGATCGGCATATCGGTAATGGTCTCGATAAGCGGTGTCTGGATGTCGTTTTTTATTGACAGCGCACCTGCTCCGACGATTGTCGTCTTATTCGCGGTTGTGTTCATCATTACGTTTATCGTTACCAGCATCATCGCTCGCACAAGGGAAAACGCAGGTTCACAGGATCTGTTATCATCCGATTAGCACAACATCCGGGCACGGGATCTGAACGGTAACACGACTACAGCCTGCTCCTGAAGCACTGAAGGAGCAATACAAACCGGCCGGTCATCATCGCAAAAGCGAAATCACTATTCATCATCGGGAGTACGGCAAAACCGAAAAGCAAAAACTGCATTTTGTTTTCATGCCCAGGATGTGTAACTGAAAACAGAAACCTTATTACTCGGTAAGCAGTTTGGGAGCAAGATGGAATGCAGCAGTAAAACGTGCTGGCATTCGCCGCCGTAATCCGTACCATACGCGACATACTTTTGCCTGCTGGCTGTTGACGGCAGGAGCGAACCCGGCATTTATAGCCAGCCAGATGGGGCATGAAACTGCGCAGATGGTGTATGAAATTTACGGTATGTGGATTGATGACATGAACGACGAACCGGTAGCCATGTTGAATGCGCGGTTATCGTAGTTGCAAAGTTTGCTCCCAATTTGCCCCATTTAGTACCAGAGAACTGAAATAATGCAAGAAGATCAACAAATTACAAAGAAAGAACAATACAATCTGAACAAATTGCAAAAACGTCTGCGTCGTAACGTGGGCGAAGCCATTGCTGACTTCAATATGATTGAAGATGGCGACCGCATTATGGTTTGCCTCTCCGGGGGTAAAGACAGCTATACCATGCTGGAGATCCTGCGTAATTTGCAGCAAAGCGCACCAATCAGTTTCTCGCTGGTGGCCGTTAACCTCGACCAGAAACAACCTGGCTTCCCGGAACACGTTCTGCCGGAGTATCTCGAAAAGCTGGGCGTTGAGTATAAGATTGTTGAAGAGAATACTTACGGGATCGTAAAAGAGAAAATCCCTGAAGGAAAAACCACCTGCTCGCTCTGCTCCCGTCTGCGTCGCGGTATCCTTTATCGCACCGCAACAGAACTGGGTGCCACGAAGATCGCACTGGGCCACCACCGCGACGACATCCTGCAAACGCTGTTCTTAAATATGTTCTACGGCGGCAAGATGAAAGGCATGCCACCGAAGTTAATGAGCGATGATGGCAAACATATCGTGATTCGTCCGCTGGCCTACTGCCGCGAGAAAGATATTCAACGCTTTGCTGATGCAAAAGCGTTCCCGATTATTCCGTGCAACCTGTGCGGTTCACAACCTAACCTGCAACGTCAGGTGATTGCTGACATGTTGCGTGACTGGGATAAACGTTATCCGGGACGTATCGAGACGATGTTCAGCGCGATGCAGAATGTGGTGCCGTCGCATCTGTGCGATACCAACCTGTTCGATTTCAAAGGCATTACCCACGGTTCAGAAGTGGTTAACGGCGGTGATCTGGCGTTTGATCGTGAAGAGATCCCACTACAACCAGCGGGCTGGCAGCCTGAAGAAGACGAAAATCAGTTGGATGAATTACGGCTGAATGTGGTTGAAGTGAAATAACCAGGACAGAGCCCGATGCGCAAGCTTATCGGGCTACTCTTATTCAGGCCGGATATGACGCTTCCCCGCGTCGCATCCGGCAACGCCGAAGACGATGATTAGTCTCAACATTTCGTTATTTTAATAACCGCACCCGGCACGTTTTTCCCTTAATCTTCCCGCCCTGTAGCTGTTTCCATGCTTTATGAGCCAGTGCCTGACGCACCGCGACATAGACATGCGCCGGATGCACGGCTATTTTGCCTATGTCTGCGCCGTCCAGGCCAATATCGCCCGTCAAAGCACCTAAGACATCACCAGGACGCATTTTGGCTTTTTTCCCGCCATCGATACACAACGTTGCCATTTCTGCCTCCAGCGGAACAATGTCCCTGCTGGCTGGCAGCGCTTGCCAGTTAAGTTTCATCTGCAACATGTCGGCAATGATATTGGCGCGCTGTGCTTCTTCTGGCGCACAGAAACTGATCGCCAGACCGCTCTTTCCTGCACGCGCTGTACGCCCGATACGATGTACATGAACTTCAGGGTCCCACGCCAGTTCAAAGTTCACTACCAGCTCAAGTGACTTGATATCCAGGCCACGCGCTGCAACATCTGTCGCAACCAGCACGCGGGCGCTACCATTGGCAAAACGAACCAGCGTCTGATCGCGATCACGTTGTTCCAGATCGCCGTGTAACGACAATGCACTTTGCCCTACTTCGTTCAGCGCGTCACAAACAGCCTGACAATCTTTTTTGGTGTTACAAAACACCACACAAGACGATGGCTGATGCAAACTTAATAACCGTTGCAACAACGAAATTTTGCCCTTGCTGGATGTCTCATAAAATTGTTGTTCAATAGGCGGCAGAGCATCTGTTGAGTCAATTTCAATCGTCAAAGGATCGCGTTGTACACGACCGCTAATCGCGGCGATCGCTTCCGGCCATGTGGCAGAAAAGAGAAGTGTCTGGCGAGAAGCTGGCGCAAAACCGATGACTTCATCAATTGCGTCACTAAATCCCATATCCAACATGCGGTCAGCTTCATCCATCACCAGAATATTCAGCGCATCCAGAGATACCGTGCCTTTTTGCAGGTGATCCAACAAACGCCCCGGCGTTGCCACGATGATATGCGGCGCGTGTTGCAGTGAATCGCGCTGAATGCCAAACGGCTGACCGCCGCATAAGGTCAAGATTTTGGTATTTGGCAGAAAACGCGCCAGCCGACGTAACTCCCCTGCAACTTGATCCGCCAGTTCACGGGTCGGACACAGCACTAAAGCCTGGGTCTGAAACAGCGATGCATCAATTTGCTGTAACAATCCGAGGCCAAATGCTGCGGTTTTTCCGCTGCCGGTTTTCGCCTGCACGCGAACATCTTTTCCGGCAAGGATCGCTGGAAGTGCGGCGGCTTGCACAGGTGTCATGGTTAAGTAACCCAACTCATTAAGGTTAGTGAGCTGGGCGGGAGGCAAAACGTTCAGGGTAGAAAAAGCGGTCACAATCGATTCTCGTGGTCATCAGCGCAAAGTTAGCAGGCGCGTATCCTCGCAGATCTACGCTCTCGTTGCGACAATTTAATCGGTTCTTCATCGGGCGGCGGGTCGGGCATAGGTTGCGGACGAGGGATAGGATCGGGGACTGGCACGGGATCGACAGGAATCGGTTCTGGGACAGGAATTTGCAAATAAATGAGTGTCATCATATTCCCCTTTGGTCATTGGGTAGACTCTTAAAGGGTAGACGTTGACAGATAACAGGCAAAAAAAAGCCGACTTATCTAAGTCGGCGTCGTACGAATCAATTGTGCTATGCAGTAATTCAAAAAAGGAAGTAAGACAATATGGAGCGCAACGCCCATCGCTTGACGTTGCATTCACCTGCGTGGAAGATATTGCCCTGAATGGGTAGAGAGTTTATTGACCTCGCTCAAACTTTACGGCGTTTTTGTATACGAAAGCAGGGAAAATTGCTTTTGTTACAACCATTTACTACGATGCAACCATAAAGCAACACCGCCAATAAGAACAACTAACAGAATACAAAAAAGCGAAAATCCGAATTGCCATCCCCCGCCAGGAATCCCACCAAGGTTAACGCCAAACAAGCCAGTTAAAAATGTACTGGGTAAAAAGACCATTGCCATCAATGACATTGTGTAAGTACGGCGGGCTAAATTTTCCTGCATCACTTGAGCGATTTCGTCTGCCATCACGCCAGTTCTCGCAATACACGCGTCAATCTCATCAAGACCGCGCCCAAGACGGTCAGCAATATCCTGCATTCGACGGCGTTGATCGTCATTCATCCAGGGCAGGCGCTCACTGGCAAGACGCGCATAAACATCTCGCTGCGGCGCCATATAGCGACGCATAACAATGAGTTGTTTTCGTAGCAGTGCTAAAAATCCACGCGGTGGAATTTGCTGATCGAGCAGATTATCTTCCAGGTCGATAATTTTATCGTGCAACTGCTCGATAAATTCACTGGAATGATCGGTCAACGCATCGCACACATCCACCAGCCATCCCCCGCAATCGGTCGGGCCAGTGCCCTCTTCCAGATCGCTAACCACATCATCCAGTGCCAGCACTTTGCGCTGTCGGGTCGAGACAATTAACCGCCCGTCCATATATACGCGCATGGCGACCAGTTGATCGGGGCGTTCATCGGTACTGCCGTTAATACAGCGCAATGTAATCAGTGTTCCTTCACCGAGACGGCTGACTCTGGGCCGTGTGCTCTCGCCTGCCAGCGCATCACGCACATTATTTGGAAGCAATGGTGTCGTTGCCAGCCACTGAGCGCTGTCATGGTGCACATAATTAAGGTGGAGCCAGCAGGGATGCTCTTCATCTATCTCATCTGTATTTTCCAGCGGTTTAACGCCGCCTTTACCATCCAACATCCAGGCAAATACTGCATCCGGTACGTTTATGTCCGATCCCTTAATCGTTTCCACAGTGCCTCCATTATCAATACTTTATTTCGTAGTCTAGTCTTCTGGTCATCTTACGCAACATCTCCTCACCCCATTGCCCTGAAATGACTAATAAAATCCTGTCAAAACTAAACACAGAAAGCAAAATACTTTTCATGATTACAAAAGAGGTAAAGCGTTAAATAGCGTCTATCATTATCAGAATTATCTGATCAGTTGTCGTGGCATTTTTGCGTTCAGATAACAACAGAAAATTGATAAAAATAATAGGATTTCAATGACTACGCACAACTTCAATACGCTGGACTTGCTAACCAGTCCAATCTGGATTGTTTCGCCCTTCGAGGAACGGTTAATTTATGCCAATAGCGCAGCGCAACTGTTGATGCAAGAACGCGCTTTTAATCAGCTACGAACCGGTCTCTATTCCGTCTCCTCCCAAAACGAACTACCAAAATATCTCGCAGACCTGCATAACCAACTTGATATTGTAGAAATTCTCACGGTCAATCGTAATGGTGCAGAGACAGCATTAAGCTGTCGATTGACCCTCAAAGTGATTAGTGATTCTGGAGAAGTGATTATATTCGAAGGAATGGAGACACCCGCGAGTCTGGGCTTAAAAGCCAGCCGTTCTGCAAATTATCAGCGTAAAAAACAAGGGTTTTATGCGCGTTTTTTTCTCACTAATTCCGCGCCAATGCTGTTGATAGATCCCTCGCGTGATGGCCAAATTGTCGATGCCAATCTGGCCGCACTCAATTTCTATGGCTATAACCATGAAACAATCTGTCAGAAACACACCTGGGAAATTAATATTCTTGGGCGTCGTGTGATGCCCGTCATGCATGAAATTTCGCGTTTACCCGGCGGACATAAACCACTCAACTTTGTCCATAAGCTGGCAGATGGTTCCACTCGCCATGTGCAAACTTATGCCGGGCCAATTGAGATTTATGGCGACAAGTTAATGTTATGCATTGTGCACGATATTACCGAGCAAAAAAGGCTGGAACAACAACTGGAGCACGCTGCTCACCATGACGCGTTGACGGGATTACTTAACCGCCGACAATTTTATCACATCACCGAGCAAGGCCAGATGCAGCATCTCGCGATGGCGCAGGATTACAGTTTGTTGCTTATCGACACCGATCGTTTTAAGCATATCAATGACCTGTACGGTCACCAGAAAGGTGATGAAGTCTTATGCACTCTGGCACGTACACTTGAAAGCTGCGCTCGCAAAGGCGATATGGTGTTTCGATGGGGGGGTGAAGAATTCGTCTTATTATTACCCAGGACCCCGCTGAATACCGCACTTTCTCTCGCTGAAACTATCCGATTGAGCGTAGCAAAAGTGAGTATTTCTGGCTTACCGCGTTTTACGGTCAGCATTGGCGTGGCACATCACGAAGGCAATGAAAGCATTGATGAACTGTTTAAACGCGTAGATGATGCGTTGTATCGAGCGAAAAATGACGGACGCAACCGCGTACTGGCAGCGTGATATTTTCAATAGCGCGGAAGCGTCAATGAATTATCGGCTGCGTTTAGCGTGACGCTCCCAGTTTTCTTGTTTCGCCTGTGCTGTTTTACGCAGTGCAACGTAACACGCCCCGCTACCGCCATGATGCGGTAGCGCGGTGCAATAGGCCTGAACGTCATCAAACTCGGTCAGCCAACGTGCTACATAACTACGAACAATGTTGGCGTGAGACTTATCTTCCCTACCTTTACCGTGAATAATAAGCACATTACGCAAGCCATCCGCCCGCGCCTGATGAATAAAACTAAACACCATTTTGCGGCACTCTTCCACCGACTGGCGAAGTAAATTCAGGCTAGCCTGTTGCGGATATTTACCGCTACGTAGCTTATCGATCACCCCATGTTGCAAGCCTTCCCGGCGAAACTCCAGTGGCTGGTTTAGCGGGATAATGTCGAGAAATCCCGTAGTGAGGAAATTATCAAGTTGCAGCGTGTCTATACGCTGCGGCGCACGTTGGTTACGCACGGGATGCCAGTGGACATCGGTAGCGCGTTTCAGTGGTTGGACATCTTCCATGGCGTCAAGAAACAGCGATTTGTCGGATAGGTTCATGTAACCTCCTATGCACCTTCGCACGTCGTGATTCAGACGGGTTAATTGTTCATACAGCTGATACTTACTGCATCGTTCACTTCGCAAGCTGAAACAACATCTTGCTCCATACCGGCTAGCGTCCCCGCAGGCGGGGCATTTTATACCAGCCAGGTCGCGGTATCGAACAGTTTAGGCTGGGGAAGCCAGCACAAGCCCTAATTAAGGCAATTTGCTCATCGCAGGAACCAATATATGATGAAGGAAATTCGTTGCACTTCGCCTGAAATATACTCAAGCAAGTCATTCGACAATATGTTTAAACGCCGCACAGATTGCTCACCTGCTAAATTTCCCCATCGATAACGATGCATGATTATTCAATCACGAGACGAACGATTTAACTTATATTTTCGTGAAATCTGTCACTGAAGAAAATTGGCAACTGATGGGCAAAACCGTTATAACACTCTCACCGGCTGTCAGGAAACAGGCCGGATTCAAGACGCGGATGCACTGCTGTGTGTACTGTAGAGTCTGGCGGATGTCGACAGACTCTATTTTTTTATTCATTTTTTTGCATTGTAGATAAGCACATTCTCGCCGATATCGGGAGAAGTAACGAAACGGCAGACGCATTTAGCTCAGAAATCCACTTCATCACTATCGATAAACCGGACGCTAATTCGAGTACCTACTATTCATTAGTCTTTCCGTACCCTCTTATCTTCTTGTGGTATGGCTGCTAATGTTGCTGGCGTGGTATCTTGTTGGTCTGCCGATTAGTCTGGGCGTTTACCCACATTTGTCTTAAGAGAGAACGGATGCTGAGATTACTTGAAGAAAAAATTGCCACACCACTGGGTCCTCTGTGGGTTATTTGCGATGAACAATTTCGTCTGCGGGCGGTTGAGTGGGAAGAGTATAGCGACCGCATGGTGCAATTGCTGGATATCCATTATCGCAAAGAAGGTTATGAGCGTATTTCTGCCACCAATCCCGGAGGGTTAAGCGATAAGCTTCGTGATTATTTTGCCGGTAATCTAAGCATTATTGATTCCCTACCCACTGCTACCGGCGGCACGCCATTTCAACAGGAAGTATGGAAAACGTTACGCACTATTCCGTGTGGACAGGTAATGCATTACGGTCAACTGGCTGAACAATTAGGTCGCCCTGGGGCCGCGCGTGCCGTCGGCGCAGCCAACGGAGCAAACCCGATCAGTATTGTGGTGCCCTGCCACCGGGTCATTGGCCGAAACGGCACGATGACTGGATATGCCGGCGGAGTACAACGAAAAGAGTGGTTATTGCGCCATGAAGGTTATCTTTTACTGTAAACATTAAGCAATTTGTGCCTGCTTGCTCACACTTTTACGTAAAGTTACCCTTAACAATCTAAGGTATTTCAATTAGATAGGTATAAATTAACATCTATTATCGGAATTCTCCTCTGTTAAGGTTTGCTTAGACTTACTTGCTCCCTAAAAAGATGTTAAAATTGACAAATATCAATTACGGCTTGAGCAGACCTATGATCCCGGAAAAGCGAATTATACGGCGCATTCAGTCTGGCGGTTGTGCTATCCATTGCCAGGATTGCAGCATCAGTCAGCTTTGCATACCGTTCACACTAAACGAACATGAGCTTGATCAGCTTGATAATATCATCGAGCGAAAGAAGCCTATTCAGAAAGGCCAGACGCTGTTTAAGGCTGGTGATGAACTTAAATCGCTTTATGCCATCCGCTCCGGTACGATTAAAAGTTATACCATCACAGAGCAAGGCGACGAGCAAATTACAGGCTTTCATTTAGCAGGCGACCTGGTGGGTTTCGACGCCATAGGCAGCGGTCATCATCCAAGCTTCGCCCAGGCATTGGAAACCTCGATGGTGTGTGAAATCCCATTCGAAACACTGGATGATTTGTCCGGTAAAATGCCTAATCTGCGCCAACAGATGATGCGTCTGATGAGCGGCGAAATTAAAGGCGATCAGGACATGATCTTGCTGTTGTCGAAGAAAAATGCCGAGGAGCGTCTGGCTGCATTCATCTACAACCTGTCCCGTCGTTTTGCCCAACGCGGCTTCTCCCCTCGTGAATTCCGCCTGACGATGACCCGTGGCGATATCGGTAACTATCTGGGCCTGACGGTAGAAACTATCAGCCGTCTGCTGGGGCGATTCCAGAAAAGCGGCATGCTGGCAGTCAAAGGTAAATATATCACCATCGAAAATAACGATGCGCTGGCCCAACTAGCCGGTCATACACGCAACGTCGCCTGATTTTTCCGCAAAACTCACTATCCTTCTGTCATATCATTAAATTTTTCTCATTTATTGATCTGACAGAAGGTTCATCACTGTTTCATTCACCAGATCTGGGTTACTCTTTTAATACAAACTGCATTGACAGTTGTTGTAAGGAGACCCTGTATGGCTATGTATCAGAACATGCTTGTTGTTATCGATCCTAACCAGGATGATCAACCCGCATTACGGCGAGCTGTTTATTTGCATCAACGGATTGGTGGCAAAATTAAAGCCTTTTTGCCTATTTATGACTTCTCATACGAAATGACTACCCTGCTCTCTCCCGACGAGCGTACCGCCATGCGACAGGGTGTCATTAGTCAGCGTACTGCGTGGATCCACGAGCAGGCGAAATATTATCTTAACGCTGGCGTTCCGATTGAAATTAAAGTGGTCTGGCATAACCGTCCTTTCGAAGCCATCATTCAGGAAGTGATCAGCGGCGGGCACGATTTGGTGCTAAAAATGGCGCACCAACATGACCGTCTGGAAGCGGTAATTTTTACGCCTACGGACTGGCATCTGTTACGCAAATGTCCAAGCCCTGTGTGGATGGTGAAAGACCAGCCGTGGCCAGAAGGGGGTAAGGCGCTGGTTGCGGTCAATCTCGCCAGTGAAGAGCCGTACCATAATGCGCTCAATGAAAAACTGGTCAAAGAGACGATCGAACTAGCGGAACAAGTTAACCATACCGAAGTTCATCTGGTTGGCGCTTATCCAGTAACCCCCATCAATATTGCGATTGAACTGCCGGAATTTGATCCGAGCGTTTATAACGATGCCATTCGTGGGCAACATTTGCTGGCGATGAAGGCCCTGCGGCAGAAGTTCGGCATTAATGAAAATATGACGCATGTCGAAAAAGGTCTGCCGGAAGAAGTGATTCCCGATTTAGCGGAGCATTTGCAGGCGGGGATTGTGGTTCTCGGTACAGTCGGACGCACCGGTATATCAGCGGCATTCCTCGGTAACACGGCGGAACAGGTGATTGATCATCTTCGCTGCGACCTGCTGGTTATTAAGCCTGACCAGTATCAGACCCCCGTTGAACTGGATGACGAAGAAGACGATTAATCGTTCGTCTCTTGCTTTCAAGGCCCGAAGTTACGGGCCTTTTCTTTTACTTACTTCTCTTCACCACCGAGGAAATAAATACCCAGCGGGATTGCCAGCAACACGGTAAAGACCAGGCTATAGACAAAAATCATTGACGACTGAATCACATACATTGATGTCGTCCATTCGGACAGCGGGATATTGTATTGTTCAATAACACCACCGATGGTCGCGCGAGTCACTACCGACGCCGCAATAATGAAAACCGCCAACAAACCTACGAGAAACTTTCTCCCCTTCGCTGACTTCAGTTTCGCCATGATCATAATGTAATCCTATTGCAGATAAACCATTCGTTACTTGTGTGTAACAATACCATGACATTTTGACATTGTCTGCTCTGAAAACCTGATATCTTAGCGGGTTTCACAATCAGCAGATTGATTCGCTAGCTAATGTTGCTACTTCCTTCCCTGACTATTGATGATCTGAATGAATTGTCGCGGTAAAATACCCCTGCCATAGGTATCCGGCATGACAACTATTATCTGGAGGAGCCTGATAACACAATGATCGCTGAACTGTTTGCAAATAATGCGCTTAATCTGGTCATTATTTTCGGTAGCTGCGCAGCATTGATTCTTATAAGTTTTTGGTTTCGCCGTGGAAATCATGAAAGAAAAGGATTCTTATTCCACGCAGTGCAATTTTTAATCTACACTATAATTATCAGTGCTGCCGGTAGCATCATTAATTATGTCATTGAAGACTATAAGCTCAAATTTATCACACCGGACGTCATTGATTTTATCTGTACGTCCCTGATAGCCCTTATCCTGACGGTCAAGCTATTCCTTCTAATCAACCAATTTGAACGGAAGCAAATTAAAAAAGGCCACGATATTACCAGTGCACGGATTATGTCGCGGATCATCAAAATCAGCATTATCATCGTCATTATTCTGCTCTATGGCGAACATTTCGGTATGAGCCTTTCTGGCTTGCTGACTTTTGGTGGAATTGGTGGTCTTGCCGTTGGTATGGCCGGTAAAGATATTCTGAGTAACTTCTTTTCCGGCATTATGCTCTATTTTGATCGCCCCTTTAGTATTGGCGACTGGATCCGTTCTCCTGACAGAAATATCGAAGGAACGGTGGCGGAAATAGGCTGGCGAATTACTAAAATCAACACTTTTGATAATCGCCCGCTGTACGTGCCGAACTCGCTGTTTTCGTCTATCAGCGTAGAAAACCCCGGTCGAATGACCAACCGTCGTATTACGACGACCATTGGTTTACGTTATGAAGATGCGGCTAAAGTGGGAGCTATTGTCGAAGCGGTACGCGAAATGCTTAAAAATCATCCCGCTATCGACCAGCGTCAAACCCTATTGGTTTATTTCAACCAGTTCGCCGATTCATCGCTAAATATTATGGTTTATTGTTTTACTAAAACCACGGTTTGGGCCGAATGGCTTGCCGACCAGCAGGACGTATATTTGAAAATTATCGATATTGTACAGTCGCATGGCGCGGATTTTGCCTTCCCCAGCCAGACGTTGTATATGGAGAATAACGCACTACCAGAACAGGTGAAGTAACCCCCCCCGTAAAAACTGGATGGCGATATGCTTATTCGCCATCCAGTCTTATTTAATATTCATTTAACAGCAGCCAGCACGACATTATTCTCACCCGCTTTAAACTGAACATACTGTTCCTCAGTACCAAAGAATACTTCCGACTCTGTGCTGTGACCAATCCCCGGCACCGTTTCATTCCCTGAATATTGCCAAAGTGTCCAGGGATTACGCCCTTCAAGCTTCACACCAGCTTGGCCCCAATACCCCATCCACACCATATACGGCTCGAATCGGCTATCCATGAAATGTGACAGGTTATTATGATTACCATAAAATATGGGTGTTTTATGATAATTTTGGTAGATAAGGTCAGCAAACCGCAAAATATCATTACGTGCATTAGCCATTCCAGATTTTTTAAAACAGGCCAGTTGAGTTGTATCTTCACCTTCAGGATTTACCAATAAAATGCCAGGTGGTAACATTTTCGGATCTGCAGGGAGGAGGCTTTTTGCCGTTTCCAGTTGCGCCTCAGGAGTGCTACAAAAATCAAATTTGAAGTAACCTCCACGGTCAAATTTTGAAGCTGCTAATTGTGTCCAGTGGGACTTAAACGATGTGTCGGGACCTCTCCAGCCGACCACTCTCGCATACACAAAACGCGCAGATGACTTTGCCTGAAATAATTTCCAGTCTATTTCTCCATCGTTAGATGAAATATCATGCCCATGAATCGGGTAAATTTCCGGAGTTTTAAAAATACGAATGTCAGGACGATTTGGAATTGCACTTACGGGGCCATAAGGAATCTCAATCGATTTATTATCTTTCTCCTGATTATCTGTGGAGACAGGGGTGGAGTTATCAATCGAGAATGAGGCCATATCAATATTAGTAAACTCCCCTGCTTTACCCGCAGCCAGTTGAGTCTTATTATCCAGACGACTTGCCGCGGGTTCATTGATGAAGAAAAATCCCCCTGGACCAGCGGGTATTTCTGTTGCACCTATCCAGGCATCGCTTAAATGTATTCCCTTACCTTGTTCATCCAGTTTTTCATTAATATCTGTATATTGATCATTAACATAGACAAATAAACTCAACGTTCTGGTTATTCCGGCATAGTATTCTTTTTTACCATCTACCTTTACCATATAGGATTTACCAAAACGTTCGTCGGCAACACCATTCGTTACCCCTTTGATAATTGTATCGAAAAAGACACTACCACGCTTTGCCTCCAGTGAGTAAACCTCTGTTTTATCATCACCGGCAGCTATTGCATACGCACCAGGATTACTGTACGAGTTAGAATTACCCGCTCCGACAGTCATGCCATACAAGCCAGAACCAAAGCAAGCATTGATCAAAGTCAGAACATGGAAATAACGCTTTGCCAGAATATTAAGCTGAGCGTTCAGCGCTGGCATTTCATACATGCCTTTTGAACCATCAATATCCGTAGCGTTGCTCAATACAAATGCGGGTGCTTTATCTGAATTACCATTTTGAGTCCCAAAACGACCATGACCTGAATAAGCAATTAACAAGCGAGCTTTCTTATCAAACATTGTTCCTCTGGCAGGTAAATACTCTTTTAAAAAGTAATTAATGTTATCTAATGAAGCTTCCTGATCTCTCAGTAAAATAACCTCGTCAAACTTCTGTCCGTTGATAAGAAAATCTGCCATTCTTTGTCCATCCACCGCGGCTGCCGGAATATCTGCATGTAACAGTGGATATTTTGAAATTGCAATAATCAACCCGATGGAGCGAGTTTTCGCTGCATCCTGATCAGATATTTTTAACGCATCACTGATTCGGATATCCAGTTTCCCGGGGTTCTCTGGCCCATAGTGAACAAAAAATTGACAATATTCATCAGGGACCATTGCACCATTTTTGCATATGTCATCTGCACGAGTATCTGTCATTCCCAGCGATATTCCTGCAATTAACAGCCCCATGACAGTTTTACATAAAGTTAGCCATAGCCTGTTCATGATTTAAAACTCCTGCACGCCCAGAGTGGAATAAAACTCAGCGGTCGGGCCTTTATAAATACTGGCATCGAATTTCTTACTCGATCCCAAATTAAGCTGTGCCGCATCGGTAAACTGCCAGATAGCCCATTTTGTCTGGTTAATTGAACGCGGCGTTTCACTGGCCTGTGCCTGATTAGAATAATCTGCCAGCCATAGATTGTGTTCTGCAACCTGGGCAAAACTTTTTTCCCCGCCGACGGCATCTTTCCACCACGCACGCGCCGTGTAGATAACCGGTTTACGCCCTAAATCGGCTTCTACCTGTGCGCTGAATGCCTTGATCATAGTGATTATTTCAGCGGGTTTACGCTTCTGCCAGCGGTCCTTACCCGTTGATGTGTCAACATCCCACTCAACATCCACCGCCGGTGGCATATCTGTCGCCCGTAATCCACCGTTGGCTTTGATAACTTTAACAAATGTCATTGCCTGCTTGCGTCCCCACGATTCCGCGTCGTCTGCTGGCGTGCCACTGGAAAGGAAGTGGTAGGCCCCACGGTGAAGTTTTATCCCTCGCTCAGTATCCCCAGCCCTCTGCCAAAAACCGGCGAATTCAGGATCAACATAACGCGTTCCTTGACTGGACTTCATATACAAGAACACAGACTTATTTTTTGCCAAAAGCTCGATCGGGAAGTTTTTACCGTTATGATGGCTAATATCCACACCAAATAAAGAACTGGGTCGTGGTTGATTCAACACCGAATCGTAAGCGACATCAGCCGGAAATTTAAAATATTTTTTTACAGCAAAGGAATCAAACTCTTTATCACGTGAAGGATCCGATTCCAGTATTTTTACAAATAATTCTTGCCGTGAGAGATCATTCGTTAAGTTTTCCAGTCCCAGCGACGAGGCATCTGGCAGTGATTCGGCGGCCAGATTTAAAGAAGGATAATGAAGGAGTAATAGCGAGATAACTAAAGGTATAGCTGACGATTTTTTCATTTTACCACCCCATATTAGCTGTATATCTGTTTGCGAATGAAGATTTTCACAAGGAACGCAATGCGCTTTACGCTGTAAAGAAAAGTAAAGCACAGCTTATATTGGGAGTATGTAATACCCCTTTTAAATAAAATATTTGCGTGTTATTTATGCTGGATATTGGCAGGAAAACTCAAGATCTTATCTTAGGCGTGATTTTTATACGGTGGTTCTTAACAAAGAAGGTATTTTATCAGGTTTGTTAAATCTGGCGCGCATAAACGCGCCAGATGACATCATATTAATGCTTCACAATATACATTGTTCGGCTATAGGCCACATCTTCCGGGTTATTAATTGGATAACCTTTCAACCACGGTTTGATTAACCGCCCATTGGTATACTGGTAAATCGGTGCAATAGGCGCCTGTTCCATGAGAATTTTCTCTGCCGCGTTGTAATCGGCGTTGCGCGCTTTAACGGTATTTTCAGTCGATGCCTGGGCCAGCACTTTATCATATGCCGGATTATTGAAGCGTGAAATATTTCCTGAGTGCGTTGACGTTAACAGCGTCAGGAATGTGGACGGTTCATTATAGTCCCCAACCCATGATGCGCGGATAACGTCAAAATTACCGGTGTTACGGCTATCGATATAGGTTTTCCACTCCTGGTTTTGCAATTTGACGTCCACACCAAGGTTCTTTTTCCACATCGACGCTACGGCAATGGCAATTTTCTGATGATTTTCAGAAGTATTATACAACAGTGTCAGTTTCAACGGCTTCTGAGGCCCATAACCGGCAGCACTTAACAATGTTTTCGCCTGGGCGTTCAGTTCTTCCTGACTCATTTGTTCAAATGGTGAGGGTTCCGGCGTAAATCCGGCGGTAACATCTGGCGTAAAATGCCATGCTGGTTTTTCACCGGTGCCTAATACTTTTTCCGTCATCAGGCGGCGGTCAATCGTCATACTTAATGCCAGACGGACGCGTTGATCCGCCGTCGGTCCTTTTTGCGTATTAAAGGCATAATAATAAGTACCCAACTGTGGCGGCGTATAAACCTGCCCCGGAATATCCTTCAACAGCTTCTGATACATATTTTTCGGGAAGGATTCGGTGATATCGATATCCCCCGCGAGATAACGCTTAGTGGCAGCGGATTCCTGATTGATTGGCAGGAAGGTCACTTTTTGCAGAACCGTTTTTGCGTTATCCCAATAATGGGTATTCGGCACCACGACCAGTTTTTCATTCACTACGCGCTCTTTAAGAACATAAGCGCCATTGCCGATCAGATTTCCGGGTTTCGTCCACCCCTGACCGCTTTCAACGTTGGCTTTTTGAACCGGGAAGAAGGCAAAGTTGGCTGTTAAATTCACAAACCACGGCAACGGTTTATCAAGCTGGATTTTCAGAGTATGGGCATCAACAGCAGTGACGCCAAGCTGGTCAGGCGTGGCTTTACCATCAATAATCGCCTGTGCGTTGTTGATTCCCGCCAGTGCGGCAAACCAGGCAAATGGCGACAACGTTTTCGGATCTACCAGACGCTGCCAGCTATAGACAAAATCCTGTGCCGTTACCGGTGTGCCATCCGCCCATTTTGCGTTATCGCGTAGAGTAAAAGTCCAGATACGGTTGTCATTGCTTTTCCATTGTGTAGCAACACCGGGAACAATCTCCCCTTTTTCGTTCTGATTCACGAGTCCTTCAAACAAATCGCGAATCACCTGAATCTCCGGCAAACCTACCGCTTTCGCGGGATCTAATGATGCAGGCTCATCCTTAATATGACGCACCAGCTCCTGCTTATCTGCCAGTTCTGTGCCGCTCGGAACATCTGCAGCATACGCGAGAGAAATGCTGCTGGCTAACAGCGCACAACAAGTGACTGAAACAGAGTGCTTCATAAGTTACCCTCAAACCAATGTTAATATTGATGCGTAATTATTTGTTTCTCCTTGAAGAAATGCAAATAACTTCCGTCCCAAAAGTGATAAAAGATCGATAACATATCGTTGTCGAAAAGGATTTGATAATCCACAAAATTTGCACAACACTGCCTGTAATACTTCTAATGTCAGAGACGATTATGACCGTGACCCGCCCACGCGCCGAACGGGGCGCTTTTCCCCCAGGAACTGAACATTACGGACGTTCATTATTGGGTGCGCCGTTACTCTGGTTTCCGGCCCATGCCGCCAGCAGCGAAAGCGGTTTGATTCTTGCTGGTACCCACGGCGATGAGAATTCTTCTGTCGTCGCCCTTTCCTGCGCCTTACGCACATTAACGCCTTCTCTGCGCCGCCATCACGTTGTGCTCTGTGTGAATCCCGATGGTTGCCAGTTAGGTCTACGAGCCAATGCCAATGGTGTAGATTTAAACAGGAACTTCCCCGCCGCCAACTGGAAGGAAGGAGAAACGGTATATCGCTGGAACAGCGTCGCCGAAGAGCGCGACGTTGTCTTGCTGACTGGGGATAAACCGGGCTCCGAACCTGAAACCCAGGCGTTATGCCAGCTCATTCATCGCATTCATCCTGCCTGGGTCGTCTCGTTCCACGATCCGCTGGCGTGTATTGAAGATCCCAGACACAGTGAATTAGGTGAATGGCTGGCCCAGGCGTTTGAATTGCCGCTGGTTACCAGCGTCGGCTATGACACACCCGGCTCCTTTGGCAGTTGGTGTGCTGATCTGAACTTGCACTGTATCACCGCCGAGTTTCCGCCCATCTCCGCCGATGAAGCCAGCGAAAAATATCTTTTTGCTATGTCGAATTTACTGCGCTGGCATCCTAAAGATGCAATTCGCCGGTCGTAAACTGGAGAGCCGGTTCCACATCAACCGCCAGCCAGGTCGGGCCGTCGAGATCGGCGAAGCTGACCTGCGGCGCCAGCGGTAACGCCGCACTAATGGCACGTGAAGTGCATAACATGCAGCCCAACATCAGGCTAAAACCTTGTGCACGCGCTTCTGTTGCCAGAGCCAGAGCTTCCGTCAGGCCGCCGGTTTTATCGAGCTTGATGTTAACCATTTCATAACGCCCTTTCAGCGCCTTCAGATTACTGCGGGTATGACAACTTTCATCAGCACAAATAGGCAATGGATGAATGAAGTTCTCCAGCGCAATATCGTCCTGAGCCGGGAGCGGTTGTTCCAGCATTGCGACGCCTAAATCGGCCAGCAACTGGCATCGCGCCGCCAGACCTTCCGCACGCCAGGATTCATTAGCATCAACAATTAACGTCGCATCCGGTACTGCCGAGCGAATCGCCACCATCCGCTCGCTGATAAGATGATTATCAAGCTTTACTTTTAGCAATTTAGCCCCAGCCTGCCATAATGCTGCGGCACTACTTGCCATCTGATCCGGCGTCCCAATCACTACCGTCTGCGCAGTAGTGATAGTTTCAGGGAGTGATATACCGATAAGTTCAGCCAGCGTCTGTTGCTGTTGTCGTGCGGCCAGATCCCACAGCGCACAATCCAGCGCATTACGCGCCGCACCGGCAGGCAGAACTTTTTGCAAATCTGCGCGCGTCAGCCCTTTTTCAAGTTGTGGAACCACGCTCATTATTTGCGCCATGACTGAGGCATCGCTTTCGCCATAGCGAGGATAAGGCGTACATTCTCCCGTAGCGTTGACGCCTTCTTCTTCCAGTTCAGCCACCACCACGCGCGCTTCACTGCGGCTTCCCCGCGCAATAACAAACGGGGTATGTAACGGCCAGGCTTCCACAAATACCTTAACGGTTCTCATCTTTACTCCTTGTTACCGCGGTGGTCTGCGGGTTAAGCGCAAATAGCGTTTGCTGTGTTATTGACAGTTAGCATAAACTAGACGTGACGTTAACTATATGTAAACAGGAAGATAATCATGTCACAAATCGTTCATTTCCAGGGCAACCCGGTTACAGTCGCCAATTCCATCCCGCAAGTGGGTAGCAAAGCGCAGACTTTTACTCTCGTGGCAAAAGATCTGTCTGACGTCACCCTCGGTCAGTTTGCGGGTAAACGCAAAGTGCTGAACATTTTCCCGAGCGTTGATACCGGTGTTTGCGCCGCATCAGTACGTAAATTTAACCAACTGGCAACCGAAATCGACAACACGGTTGTGCTGTGCATCTCCGCCGATCTGCCGTTTGCCCAGTCTCGTTTCTGCGGTGCGGAAGGTCTGAACAACGTTATCACTCTCTCCACTTTCCGTAACGCTGAATTCCTGCAAGCTTACGGCGTTGAGATCGCTGAAGGCCCACTGAAAGGTCTGGCGGCACGTGCGGTTGTCGTGATTGATGAAAATGATAATGTGATTTTCAGTCAGTTGGTAAATGAAATCACCACTGAGCCAGATTACGACGCAGCTCTCGCGGTACTGAAAGCGTAAATTATTATGCCTGATGGTGTTGCGCCATCAGGCATTTATCCCAATTATTCTTCGCTCTTCTTCTGACTCAATCCATATTCCCGTAATTTATTGGCAATCGCGGTGTGTGAAACGCCCAAACGTTTTGCCAGTTTGCGCGTACTGGGGTAATTGCGATAAAGCTGGGTTAATACCGAACGTTCAAAACGACTGGTGATTTCGTCCAGCGAACCTTCCATCGCATCTTCACCAACGGCCACAGTTGCAGCGTCATAATCCGGCAGCAAAATGTCCTGCGGACGCAGTTCATAGCCTTCCAGTTGCGTCAGTGCGCGATAAATGGCGTTTTTCAACTGCCGCACGTTACCCGGCCATGCATAACGCGTAAGCACGGCATTCAGATCTGCAGCCAGTTTCGGACGCGGCACACCCTGCTCGTCAGCAAAGCGGGCAACAAACAGCTCGGTTAACGGCATAATGTCCTGTGGACAGTCGCGAAGCGGCGGCAGATTTAACGTCAGCACGTTCAGACGGTAATAGAGATCTTCGCGGAACATGCCTTTTTGCACCAGCTCGACCAGATTCTTTTGCGTCGCGCAAATTACGCGCACATCGACATGCACTTCGTGGTCTTCCCCAACGCGACGGAAAGTGCCATCGTTGAGAAAACGCAATAATTTTGCCTGCATTCGTGGCGACATCTCGCCAATCTCATCCAGCAAAACCGAGCCGCCATTTGCCTGTTCAAAGAATCCTTTTTTCCCCTCCGGCGCATGCCCGAACAGTTCGCTCTCAACCGCATCTTCCGGTATAGAAGCACAGTTCAGCGCCAGGTAAGGTTTGCTCGCTCGCGGGCTTGCCTGATGACAAGCGTAAGCAAAGAGATCTTTACCCGTGCCGGTATCCCCCGTGATCAGCAGCGGTGCGCTTAACATTGCCAACTTTTGCGCCTGCTCTACCACGTGCTTCATTTTAGGACTGATGGCGACAATCTGACTGAAGGCGCTGACATCCTGCGCAGCCACATTTTGCAACTGACGCCCCATACGGATTGTTGAGCGCAGCATCACTACCGCACCGGTCAGAACATGCTGGTCGTTTTCATCCTGAAGATAGACAGGTGTTATCTCCATCAGGAAATTTTGTCCATTAATCACTACATGTTCGTTATGTGAATCCTGCGGGTCGCTCTCAAGCCAACGTAAAAAATTAAATCCGTTAATTAATTGCGCAGCGGTATGATTGCGTAAGCGATCCAATTTTTGCCCGAATAGCTGACAGCTCGCTGGATTTGCCATGTCTACTTTGCTTTTCATATCGACAGAAAGCACGGGTTCAGGCAATGCTTCAAGCAATGCGCTCAATGCCTGATGTTCTCGCTCGGAAGGCATCCACGGCACAGTGCGCACATCGGTAACGCCAGCAATACGGCGTATTTCCGCCATCAAACTGCTGAAGCTGTCAAAATCCAGTTCGGCAAAATTCAGGTAAATCCGCCCAATTGGGTCAATCTCAATACCGCGTAAATCGATGCCTCTTAGCACCAGTAGGTCGAGCAATTCGCGGGTCAGACCGAGTCGGTCTTCACAAAAGACTTCCAGACGCATGGGAACCTTCACATGAAAAAGAACAATTAATATGATGATATGACACTATTCGAGTCGCAGGAAGATTTCTGTCAACAAACATTGACACAACGATGGATAAACGGGCACTTCGGCGTAAAGGTATCCGATTAGCGCCCGAAAGTGCACTATTTTTCGCCGGATGTTTTGCTCTTTTGTAACGTCTCTTTTACCTGAGAGATGAGCTGACGGCGGAAATCACCCAGACGGGGTTTGTCATTGTCAATCCACGGCAGCGGGCGGCAAAGTTCCATAGCTTTAATCCCCAGTCTGGCGGTCAGTAGCCCGGCACCTATTCCCTGGGCGGCGCGAGTAGACAAGCGCGCAGCGAGATCTTGCGACATCCAGTCCATCCCCACTTCACGCACCAGTTCACTGGCGCCCGCGAAAGCAATATTCAGCAAGACCAGTTTAAACAGGCGCAGACGGCTATAATAGCCAAGTTCGATTCCATATAAAGTGGCGATACGGTTAATCAGGCGCAAATTTCGCCAGGCGATAAACGCCATATCCACCAGCGCCAGCGGACTGACCGCAATCATCAACGTCGATTCCGCCGCCGAACGGCTGATTTCTCTACGCGCCTGTGCATCCAGGACTGGCTGAACAAGATGGGCATACAAACTAACCACTTCACGATCGTTCTGCGTTTCATGGATTGTGGCATACCAGCGTTGTAGTGCCGGATGCGACTGATCGATACCCGCCTGCTGCGCCAGTTTTTCGCAAAACGCGCGCCCTTTGCCGGTGCCGTGACTGTGCAACAGATCGCGCGCTTCGTCGCGTTCATGAGCACGCTGACGCAAGCGCCATAAGCGCCGCCACTCAGTTACCACAGATCCCACACCTGCGCCGATAATCAGAGCGCCGGCGGCACATCCACCCAGCGCCACCCAGTCCTGAGTTTGCCAGGCATTCATTGTCCACTGAACACCCTGCGCGACAACGCTTGCACCAAACAGTGCCAGCCCACCCATGACCATTTTGCGCCACAGACTGCGTTTCGGACGTAAAGCTGCGTCCATCACCGCTTCAACTTGCCCTTCTTCTTCCGGTGCTTCATCAAGCGTGGCTGGGGCAAAATTTTGCGCCTGATTTTCATCAAAGGTCTGCTGCGCCCTGAATTTAGGATTCTGATCGACCTCCAGCGGACCGTCGAAATCAATACGTGGTTTTAACGGTTCGGTCATCGCAATTTATCTCCTATTAAAAATTCCAGCGCAGCATCAAGGCGAATGTGCGGCAACGGTTTGTCGACATCCATTACCTGCGGACGAAACGCTTCAAACTGGAAGCCCTGATTATCCCAAAATGCCTGACCGGGTAAACGCGCGGGAACCTCACCAGGGTAAACAGTAAGCGGCGCACCATCGCTGAGTCGATTACCGCGCAGCGCCGGGATTTTCTCACCGTTAACGTCAATAATGCCGCTGGTGGTCGCCTGAACTGACGCCAGTCCCAGGCAGTCCATGCTGATCCCTTCAAACGCCGCGTTTTGCCAGGCATCCTGAATCAGTTGCTGCAGTAATGAAACCATATTAGCGTGCTGATCGATGGTCACATGGTCTGCTTTAGTGGCGGCAAACAATAGCTTGTCGATAACCGGCGAAAACAAGCGCCGGAACAACGTGCGCTGCCCGTAGTGAAAACTTTGCATCAGTTGCGTTAACGCCAGACGCATGTCATTAAATGCCTGCGGTCCACTGTTGAGCGGTTGCAGGCAGTCCACCAGTACAATCTGACGGTCAAAGCGCAGAAAATGATTCTTATAGAACCCCTTCACAACTTTCTCGCAGTAATAATTGAAACGCTCGCGCAACATTCCGGCATTGGTATGCTTATCGGCCTGTGCCAGTTTTGATTCGCCCCAGGCATCGACATCTGGCCACGGGAAGAACTGCAATGCTGGCGCTCCCGCCATATCCCCCGGCAGAACAAAGCGACCAGGCTGAATAAAGTGCAGCCCTTGCTGTTTGCAATGGTGAAGATAATCGGTCCACGCAGCGGCAATGTCCGCCAGCCGGTTTTCATCGGCAGGCGCTAGTGGGTCCAGCCCTTCGCACATCATCCGCCATTTCGCCGACCATTCGCCGCGTTGACCATTGAGTAAGCCCGTCATCTGGCGCGACCAGCTTAAATAGTCCTGCGCCAGCATCGGCAGATCGAGTAACCACTCGCCAGGATAATCCACTATCTCCAGATACAGCGTGGAGGTGTCCTTGAAGTGGCGCAACAACGAATCGTTCGATTTATAACGCAATGCCAGGCGGATTTCGCTTACGCCGCGCGTTGGCGTTGGCCAGGCAGGAGGATCACCATATAACTGCGCCAGACCTTCATCATAGGTGAAGCGCGGAATGCCGAAGTCACGCTGAGGAATACGCTTCACGCCCAGCAGTCGCTCTTCACGCACCGCACTTAATAGTGGCAAGCGTGCTCCGGCATGAATATTGAGTAACTGATTGACCATCGCGGTGATAAACGCTGTTTTGCCGCTGCGGCTGAGTCCAGTTACGGCGAGGCGCAGATGTCTGTCGACACCCCGATTCACCAGCGCATTAAGTTCATTTTTAAGTCGCTTCATTGCGGTCCTGTGCCAAAAAGGTGTAGAAAGAATGAGATGCTGGAGATAATAATGTGGATTAATTTCGATTTATCAAATGAATAAGCGGCGTTAATTACACCGCTCAATGAGTAATTTGCTAACCTTTAACCTTCGGCATTTCGATGTCTTTCAGGCCACCGGCATTCTCAACGTGGTTGTATCCCATCTCGTCGAGGATCTCTTTTGCCTGCCCGGACTGGCGTCCGGCGTTGCAATAAACTTTCACGGTGTCGTTTTTATCCGGAACGGCGGTGGCAATGCGATCTTTCACTTCCTTCAGAGGAATATTGATGGCCCCCTGAACGTGCTCTTGCTGATACTGTTCTGGAACACGAACATCGATCCAGTGTTCAGCGGCGAACACGGGTATTGAAAACACCAGCGTCAGAGCAAGTAAACCTTTTTTAAACATGTGAGCGTCCTTCTATATAGGATGAAAATTGCCATCCACTATACGCCTGAAGTTAAACAATTTTTGCGGAACGCCCCTCACCTTTTATAACGCTGCGCCAGTTTATTTGCGGCCCGACTTAATAGCGGTTCCAGCGCCACAGCCAGCAACATTTTCAGCGGTCGGCGAGCAACAGATTTTATCGCCCAGCCAGCCACGCCAGCCGGGCCATAGCGCAGTGCGGTAAGAAGTACCAGCTTGCCTGCTAATTTGAAACCAGGCTTCACCTTTTGCCCGGCATGTTGCCAGCGAGTATTCATGACTTTCCTCACAGTTGACGGAAACGACTACGTAGCGTGAAGGTGTCGGAAGTGACATAGCGTTCCATCTCACGTAAGCGTGTTTCACTGGCCGCCAGTTCACGATCGACTTCATCCAACAATTCGCTGCTGGACGGTTGTTGTTCACCAAACGCCATGTTGTCCGGCATTGGATCAAGCGCAAATGACAAAATGATATAAGCGACCAGGGTAAACAGCGCCAGGCCAAAGAAAATCGACAGTATGACCAGGATACGTACCAGTTTTACAGGTACATCAAAATAGTTAGCAATCCCGGCACAGACCCCGCGCACCATGCCCTGTTGTGGAATACGCCATAATTTTTTATTGAGATTAATACCCGCCATTAGCGATCCCTCCAGTTCGGATGTTCTGCATCAAGAATTGATTCCAGTGCCTGAATACGCTCGCGCATCCGTTTTGCTTCATCAGCCAGTTGCGCTAATCGCTGCTGTTCGCTTTGCGACAATTCACCGCGACCGGAACGATTGCTGTAATGCAGCCATAACCAGATCGGTAAAACAAACAGCACAAAAATGGTTAACGGAATAGCCAGAAATAGCGCGCTCATAAGTACTCCTTAAAGAATGAGCGGCGGCGCGTTCGGACGCCGCCTGGGTGTTATTATTGATTGTCTTGCTTCATTTTGGCTTTTAATTGTGCCAGTTGCTCACTGATTGCATCATCCGCTTTCAGCTCGGCAAACTGATCATCCAGTGATTTTTGTTTGCCGAAGCTGTGGCTTTCCGCTTCTGCTTCCATCTGGTCGATACGACGCTCGAAAGATTCGAAACGGGCCATCGCTTCATCCAGTTTGCCACTGTCCAGCTGACGACGCACATCGCGCGACGAGTTCGCAGCCTGATGGCGTAACATCAATGCCTGCTGGCGAGCACGGGTTTCGCTCAATTTGTTTTCCAGCTCACCGATCTCTTTCTTCATGCGGGACAGCGTATCGTCCACCAGCGTCACTTCATGTTCCAGAGACTTAATCAGATCAGTCAGTTTCTGTTTTTCAATTAACGCGGCACGCGCCAGATCTTCTCTCTCTTTTAGCAGCGCCAGTTCGGCTTTTTCCTGCCATTCAACTTCACGCGCCGACGCTTGTTCAATACGACGAGTAAGCTGTTTCTTCTCCGCCAGCGCACGCGCCGAAGTAGAACGGACTTCAACCAATGTATCTTCCATTTCCTGGATCATCAGTCGCACCAGTTTCTGCGGATCTTCCGCTTTCTCTAACAGAGCGTTGATGTTGGCATTCACGATGTCGGCAAAGCGAGAAAAAATACCCATAATGTTGTCCTCTTGATTTCTTCGTTCAGGATTGTCCTGCTGAACTGTTAATACAATTTGCGTGCCAATTTTTTATCTTTTTGATTTATAAAGATCTGATTGAAGATTCAACAGCAACATGCCAGGATGAATTAGCGAATTACACTAACAAGTGGCGAATTTCATCATGGCAGAATACAAAGATAACTTGCTCGGTGAAGCAAACAATTTTCTCGAAGTGCTGGAGCAGGTTTCGCATCTCGCTCCGCTGGACAAACCTGTATTAATCATCGGCGAGCGCGGCACGGGTAAAGAGCTGATCGCCAGCCGTCTGCATTATCTCTCCTCCCGTTGGCAAGGGCCGTTTATTTCCCTTAACTGCGCGGCGTTAAATGAAAATCTGCTGGATTCCGAATTGTTTGGTCACGAAGCTGGCGCTTTTACTGGCGCGCAAAAACGTCATCCGGGACGCTTTGAACGTGCCGATGGCGGGACGCTGTTTCTTGATGAACTCGCGACAGCTCCGATGATGGTGCAGGAAAAATTATTGCGCGTGATCGAATACGGTGAACTCGAGCGCGTCGGCGGCAGCCAGCCATTGCAGGTGAATGTACGACTGGTATGCGCGACAAATGCCGATCTTCCAGCGATGGTCAATGAAGGTACTTTTCGCGCTGACCTGTTGGACCGCCTGGCTTTTGACGTAGTTCAACTGCCACCACTACGCGAGCGCGAAAGTGACATTATGTTGATGGCGGAACACTTTGCTATCCAGATGTGTCGGGAAATCAAACTGCCTCTGTTCCCGGGTTTTACCGAACACGCCAGAGAAACGTTACTGAACTATCGCTGGCCGGGAAATATTCGTGAATTGAAAAACGTGGTGGAACGTTCGGTGTATCGCCACGGCACCAGTGATTATCCGCTTGATGACATCATTATTGATCCCTTTAAACGTCATCCACCTGAAGAAGCCATCGCCGTTTCAGAAACCACCTTGCTTCCGACGCTGCCGCTGGATTTACGCGAGTTTCAAATGCAGCAGGAAAAAGAGTTGCTGCAACTCAGTTTGCAACAGGGAAAATATAACCAAAAGCGCGCGGCAGAATTGCTGGGGTTAACCTATCATCAGTTCCGCGCGTTGCTGAAAAAACACCAGATTTAGCGAGGTTGGCGGCTGGTGCTTGCGCAATCAGTACGAAAATAATGGCCACAACCTGCATCGCTTCTATGTCTGATTTAAATATGCGTTCGATGGCGACAGAATGCTGTTAAGTGAGGCGAAATACCTAAGGTGCGTGGCGCATTATCTATAAAAAGATGTATGACCCGGATCACGAGTGCTATTATTCGCCCTTATGCTTAGCGCATTAACCCCAGGGGCAAATAATGAACCACGATATCCCATTAAAATATTTTGATATTGCCGATGAATACGCGACGGAATGCGCAGAACCTGTCGCAGACGCTGAACGCACACCACTGGCCCACTACTTCCAGTTACTACTCACCCGCTTGATGAACAATGAAGAAATCAGCGAAGAAGCCCAGCATGACATGGCCACTGAAGCGGGGATTAATCCCGCGCGCATTGATGAGATTGCAGAGTTTTTGAATCAATGGGGTAATGAGTAAACACTTAATTGCGGACGCCCGGTCGGTATCGTTGGCCAGATAAGGCATTCACGCCATATCCGGCTAAACATGACACGCACTTTGTCAGCAATCCGCAGCCAGTATTAAGGGATTCTCACGATCACGCTGCCCTGCTCCTCGCTAAGTTGTTCTGTGAGTTATAGTTATAGTGAATTCACGGGTACGAATGTTGAACAGATGGCGATACCACCAGTGCAACGACCAACCACCGGGTCTTCATGATACCCCCTGAAAACAAACGGTAATGGCAAATGTCATTAAATATTAGTAAGATAGCCTCTTTACATAAAATTTCTTAATATTATGCGCCAGGTATTATCGTCTCTTTTGGTGATTGCTGGACTTGTGAGTGGTCAGGCAATCGCCGCGCCTGAACCCACCCCGCATGCAGATATCCGCGACAGCGGTTTTGTCTATTGCGTCAGCGGGCAGGTCAACACCTTTAACCCATCCAAAGCGAGCAGTGGGTTAATTGTCGATACCCTTGCCGCTCAGTTTTATGATCGACTGCTGGATGTCGATCCCTATACCTATCGCCTGATGCCGGAACTTGCCGAAAGTTGGGAAGTGCTCGACAACGGCGCGACCTATCGCTTCCACCTGCGTCGTGATGTTCCGTTTCAAAAAACCGACTGGTTTACTCCCACTCGCAAAATGAATGCCGATGATGTGGTATTTACCTTCCAACGGATTTTTGACCGCAATAACCCGTGGCATAACGTCAACGGTAGTAACTTCCCCTATTTCGACAGTCTGCAATTTGCCGATAACGTGAAAAGCGTCCGCAAGCTGGATAATCATACCGTTGAGTTCCGCCTCGCCCAGCCGGATGCTTCTTTTTTATGGCACCTGGCGACCCATTATGCATCGGTCATGTCTGCCGAATACGCCCAGAAATTAGAGAAAGAAGATCGCCAGGAGCAACTTGACCGTCAGCCGGTTGGCACCGGGCCGTATCAATTGTCGGAATACCGCGCCGGGCAATATATTCGCCTGCAACGTCATGATGACTTCTGGCGCGGCAAACCGTTAATGCCTCAGGTGGTTGTGGATTTAGGCTCCGGCGGTACAGGACGGTTGTCGAAACTCTTGACCGGGGAATGCGACGTCCTGGCCTGGCCTGCCGCCAGCCAGTTATCCATTTTGCGCGACGACCCGCGTTTGCGTTTAACGCTACGTCCGGGGATGAACGTCGCCTATCTGGCATTTAACACAGCTAAACCGCCGCTAAATAATCCGGCGGTCCGCCATGCGCTGGCATTATCGATTAATAATCAGCGCCTGATGCAATCCATCTATTATGGTACGGCTGAAACTGCGGCCTCTATTTTACCGCGCGCCTCGTGGGCTTATGACAACGAGGCTAAAATTACTGAATACAACCCAGCGAAATCACGCGAACAACTGAAAGCGTTAGGACTGGAAAACTTAACGCTGCAACTGTGGGTGCCAACGCGATCTCAGGCGTGGAACCCTAGTCCATTGAAAACCGCAGAACTGATTCAGGCGGATATGGCGCAGGTTGGCGTGAAAGTGGTCATTGTGCCGGTAGAGGGTCGTTTTCAGGAGGCGCGGTTGATGGATATGAACCATGATCTGACGTTATCCGGTTGGGCGACAGACAGTAACGACCCGGACAGTTTCTTCCGTCCGTTACTAAGCTGTGCGGCAATTCACTCACAAACCAACCTTGCTCACTGGTGCGATCCAAAATTCGACAGCGTGTTGCGTAAGGCCCTCTCCTCACAGCAACTGGCGGCGCGTATTGAAGCCTATGATGAAGCACAAAGCATTCTGGCGCAGGAACTGCCCATTCTGCCTTTGGCCTCGTCACTGCGCTTGCAGGCCTACCGTTACGATATTAAAGGTCTGGTACTAAGTCCGTTCGGTAACGCCTCCTTCGCTGGGGTGTATCGCCAGAAGCCAGAAGAGGTGAAAAAACCATGATTATCTTCACCTTACGCCGTATTTTGTTATTAATCGTCACCTTGTTCCTGCTGACCTTTGTTGGCTTCAGTTTGAGCTATTTCACCCCACACGCGCCGTTACAAGGCGCGTCACTGTGGAATGCCTGGGTGTTCTGGTTTAACGGACTGATCCACTGGGATTTTGGCGTTTCCAGCATCAACGGTCAGCCTATTGCCGAACAGCTAAAAGAAGTCTTTCCGGCAACGATGGAGTTGTGCATCCTCGCCTTCGGTTTTGCACTGATCGTGGGGATCCCGGTAGGTATGATTGCAGGGATTACTCGCCATAAGTGGCAGGATAATTTGATCAACGCCGTCGCGTTACTGGGTTTTTCAATCCCTGTTTTCTGGCTCGCTTTACTACTGACGCTGTTTTTTTCGCTGACGTTGAGCTGGCTGCCCGTTTCTGGGCGTTTTGATCTGCTCTACGAAGTGAAACCGATTACCGGTTTTGCGCTGATTGACGCCTGGCTTTCGGACTCACCGTGGCGGGACGAAATGATCATGAGCGCAATACGCCATATGGTCTTGCCTGTGATCACCTTGTCCGTTGCGCCAACGACTGAAGTGATCCGGTTGATGCGCATCAGCACCATTGAGGTGTATGACCAGAACTATGTGAAAGCGGCGGCGACCCGTGGTTTGTCGCGCTTTACTATTTTACGTCGCCACGTGCTGCATAACGCGTTGCCGCCCGTCATTCCTCGTCTGGGCTTACAGTTTTCCACCATGCTGACGCTGGCGATGATCACAGAAATGGTCTTTAGCTGGCCTGGTCTGGGACGCTGGTTAATTAATGCCATCCGCCAGCAGGATTACGCAGCCATTTCCGCCGGAGTGATGGTGTGTGGCTCGCTGGTCATTATTGTTAACGTGATTTCTGATATTTTGGGTGCCATGGCTAACCCTCTGAAACATAAGGAATGGTATGCCTTACGATAGCGTATACAGCGAAAAGCGCCCGCCGGGCACGCTGCGTACCGCCTGGCGCAAATTTTATAGTGACGCCTCTGCGATGGTCGGCCTGTACGGCTGTGCGGGGCTGGCTGTACTGTGTATTTTTGGCGGCTGGTTTGCACCTTACGGCATCGATCAGCAATTTCTCGGATATCAATTGTTGCCACCGTCATGGTCGCGCTATGGCGAAGTCTCTTTCTTCCTGGGGACTGACGACCTCGGACGCGACGTTTTAAGCCGTTTACTGAGCGGTGCAGCCCCTACTGTGGGTGGCGCATTTGTGGTGACGCTTGCCGCGACAATCTGTGGTCTGGTGCTCGGTACCTTCGCCGGTGCGACGCATGGCCTACGTTCAGCGGTGCTTAACCATATTCTGGATACCTTACTGGCAATCCCTTCTCTGCTGTTGGCCATTATCGTCGTGGCATTTGCCGGACCAAGTTTGTCGCACGCCATGTTTGCCGTCTGGCTGGCGCTGCTGCCGCGTATGGTGCGGTCGATTTACAGTATGGTGCATGATGAACTGGAAAAAGAATACGTTATCGCCGCCCGGCTGGATGGCGCAACGACGTTGAATATTCTTTGGTTTGCCGTACTGCCTAACACCACCGCAGGACTCGTCACCGAGATCACCCGCGCACTGTCGATGGCAATTCTCGACATCGCCGCACTGGGTTTTCTCGATCTCGGCGCGCAACTCCCCTCACCTGAATGGGGAGCGATGCTCGGCGATGCACTGGAACTAATTTATGTCGCCCCGTGGACCGTGATGCTACCTGGCGCGGCAATTATGATTAGCGTGTTGTTGGTTAACCTCCTTGGCGATGGCGTTCGTCGTGCGATTATTGCGGGGGTGGAATAATGCCATTATTGGATATTCGTAACCTGACCATTGAATTTAAAACCGGTGATGAGTGGGTTAAAGCCGTCGACCGCGTGAGTATGACCTTAACCGAAGGTGAAATCCGCGGTCTTGTTGGCGAATCCGGCTCCGGTAAGAGTTTGATTGCGAAAGCGATTTGTGGGGTTAATAAAGATAACTGGCGTGTTACCGCTGACCGAATGCGTTTTGATGATATCGATTTGCTGCGCCTCTCCGCACGCGAACGGCGCAAACTGGTTGGACACAACGTGTCGATGATTTTCCAGGAACCGCAATCGTGTCTTGACCCATCGGAACGTGTGGGTCGCCAGTTGATGCAGAACATTCCTGCCTGGACCTATAAAGGCCGTTGGTGGCAGCGTTTTGGCTGGCGCAAGCGTCGCGCCATTGAGTTGCTACACCGCGTGGGGATTAAAGATCATAAAGATGCGATGCGCAGCTTTCCTTACGAGTTGACCGAAGGTGAATGCCAGAAAGTGATGATTGCCATCGCACTGGCGAATCAACCGCGTCTGCTGATTGCAGACGAACCGACAAACTCGATGGAGCCAACAACGCAGGCGCAAATTTTCCGCCTGCTGACGCGGTTGAATCAGAACAGCAACACCACTATTTTGCTTATCAGCCATGACTTACAAATGCTTAGCCAATGGGCGGATAAAATTAACGTACTTTATTGCGGCCAGACAGTGGAAACCGCGCCAAGTCAGGAGCTGGTGACAATGCCGCATCATCCTTATACCCAGGCGTTGATCCGCGCAATACCTGACTTTGGCAGCGCGATGCCGCATAAAAGTCGCCTCAATACCTTGCCGGGCGCAATCCCATTGCTGGAACAATTACCGATTGGTTGTCGTCTGGGGCCGCGTTGCCCATATGCACAACGAGAATGCATTGTGACGCCGCGTCTGACAGGGGCGAAAAATCATCTCTATGCCTGTCATTTCCCGCTGAACATGGAGAAAGAGTGAGATGATAGAAACTCTGCTCGAAGTGCGTAATTTAAGCAAAACGTTCCGCTACCGGACCGGCTGGTTTCGTCGTCAGACCGTCGAAGCGGTAAAACCATTGAGCTTTACGCTACGTGAACGCCAGACGCTGGCGATTATTGGTGAGAACGGTTCCGGTAAATCAACGCTGGCAAAGATGCTGGCAGGAATGATTGAGCCAACCAGCGGCGAGTTATTGATTGACGATCATCCTCTGCATTTTGGTGATTATTCCTTCCGAAGTCAGCGTATTCGCATGATATTTCAGGATCCATCGACCTCGTTGAATCCCCGTCAGCGTATCTCGCAAATTCTCGATTTTCCGCTGCGCCTTAACACGGACCTGGAGCCAGAACAACGCCGGAAGCAGATAATTGAAACGATGCGTATGGTCGGGCTGCTACCGGATCACGTCAGTTACTATCCGCATATGTTGGCACCAGGGCAAAAACAACGTCTGGGGCTGGCCCGCGCGCTGATATTGCGTCCAAAAGTGATTATTGCCGACGAAGCCCTCGCCTCGCTGGATATGTCGATGCGTTCGCAGTTAATTAATTTGATGCTGGAGTTACAAGAAAAACAGGGGATCTCTTATATCTATGTGACTCAGCATATTGGGATGATGAAGCATATCAGCGACCAGGTTCTGGTGATGCATCAGGGCGAGGTCGTCGAACGTGGCAGCACCGCGGATGTGCTGGCATCACCGCTGCATGAACTCACCAAACGGCTGATCGCCGGGCACTTTGGCGAGGCATTGACGGCGGATGCGTGGCGTAAAGATCGTTAGTGTTCTGCCCTCATTCTGACAGGGAATATCCCCGTCAGAATGAGGTATTCATTACTTTTGATTGTCGACTCTGGTGAGAGCAACCAGCAATGCCAGCGTATAACACACCATAATTGCCAGGCTCATTTTTAACAACGTTTCCCCACCTAACCCCGATAACGGCGCGGCTATACCGCCGAAGACAAACATGCTCATCCCCATCAACGCAGATGCTGTTCCTGATTCTTGCGTCCCTACAGCACTCATGGCCTCTGCCCCACCAACAGTGCCTATGCCGCTACAAAATGCAATGGTGAAAAATAATGCCACCAGTGCCGGAATGGGTAACTGCAACCATGCACATAAAAATGTGAGTGATGCACACATAATCGCCGCTAACAGGCCAGCTCTCAGCAATGTAATCGCGTTAATTCGTTGAGCCAGGCGCGAGAAGCTCCATGAAGCGATGATAAGTCCGATGCCGTTAAGGCCAAACACCAGGCTAAATTGCATTGGACTAAAGCCAAATTCTTTCTGCAACACGAACGACGAAGAGCCGATGTACGCAAACAAACCTGCCAGCATAAAACTTTGAATCAGGCAAAAACGCATAAAACGGCGGTTCTGCATCACGCTTCGCCCGGTTAATAGCAATGATGAGCCCCTTTTATTTTCTGGCAATGTCTCATTGATAAATAAAAGGCAGCCCAGCAACAGCACGGCACTAATTCCGGCCATCACCCAGAATAAAGTGCGCCAGTCAAAAGTGCTGACAATGTAACCGCCCAGCACTGGCGACAACACCGGCGCCAGGCCATTGACCGTCATCAGCAGAGCAAAGAACTGGGTCAGCGTGACGCCCTGATATTTGTCACGAGCAATAGAACGAGAGAGCACCGAACCACCTGCCCCCGCGATCCCCTGAATAAAACGCCAGACCACCAGCCAGTAAATATTGTTCGTTGTCGCGCACAAAATGGAGGAGACAATAAACAATAGCAACGACAAGATTAACGGGCGTTTACGCCCTATTTTGTCGCTCAGAGGACCAAATAACAGTTGGCCTACGCCAAGACCGATCAGTGATGCGGTCAGCGTTAATTGCGTTATGGTCGTGGTTGCCGCCAGTTGCTCAGACATCTCCGGCAAAGCTGGCAAATAAAGATCCGTACACATTGGGCCGATACCGGCTAAAAGACCAAGAATCAATGCCCAAGAAAGAGAGACTCTAGCCATACTATTCCTTACTTGAGTGATGACATGCCTCCGCCCAGCGACTGCCAGAGCGTAATTCTGTTTGTAAAATCAGTTAGTTGCAATGACAGCAGCGCCTGCTGTGCACTCCACAAGCTGCGCTGTGCCGTCAACACGGTCAGGTAATCACCGACACCGGCCTGATAACGGCGTAGGCCAATATCAACCGTTTGCTGTTCAGCTTTAACATACTGACGCTGTGCATCCAGTTGCTCTTCAAGCGTGGTCCGTCTGGCCAGCGCGTTAGCGACATCTTTAAACGCGCTCTGAACGGCTTTTTCATAAGTGGCAATAAGCCCGCGCTTTTGAGCTTCTGCGTAACGAAGCTGCGCCAGATTACTACCGCCGGTGAACAGCGGTAATGTGACCGATGGCGCAAATGACCAGACCTGCATTCCGTGACTAAACAGCGATGACAATGCGTCACTGCCAACACCGGCACTGGCAGTCAGCGAAATCGTCGGGAAGAAGTTTGCCCGTGCTGCGCCAATATCAGCATTGGCGCTCTTCAGATTATGTTCCGCTTCCTGGATATCCGGGCGACACAGCAGAACGTCAGATGACACTCCCGCAGGAACCAGGCTTATCATCTGTTCTGGCAGGCTTTCCAGTGTTCCCGGTAGCAGATTTTCCGCAAGCGTAGTACCAGCCAGTAAATTCAGGGCGTTTTTATCCTGCATTACTTGTGTCTGATAGCTGGCAACGCTGGCGCGCGCCTGCTGATAAACACTCATCGCCTCACTGACATCTGTCGCTGCCGCCGTGCCAACCTGCTGCTGACGCTGAATAATTTTCAATGAGTTCTCTGCACTGGCCATCGTTTCTTTTGCCAGGGCCAGACTGCTGTTATCAGCCGCCAGCGTCAGCCAGGCCGTGCTGATTTCGGCAATCAGCGTTAAACGGGTATTCTGGGCTGTATATTCACTGGCAAGCCAGGTTTCCCGCGCTGCCCGCGATAAACTCTGATTACGACCAAACAGATCTAACGTAAAACTGGACACTGTGCCGTCAGCCTCGGCAGTGGTACCCGTGCCATTCGCCAGCGAACGACTGCGGGTCGAACTTAAGGCCGCATTGACCGTCGGGAATAACGACGCATTAGTTTGCCCATATAGCGCCCGTGCTGAATCAATATCAGCAATCGCTTTTTGCACATCGCGGTTACTGTTTAGTGCAATGGTCACCACTTGCTGCAATCGGGGATCGTGGATCACCTGCTGCCAGTCATGGCTGATTGCTTTCCCCTGGCCTTGTGCTCCCGGCAAGGTCGCCGGGATTGGGGATTCAGGCGTGCTGTAATGGGGATCGAGCGAGACACATCCCGCACTCAACAGCACCAGAAAAATAAGAGAACGACGCAACATAACTTACTCCTGACGGCGCGGTTTACCAGCAAACAAACGTTTCACCAGTACAAAAAACAGAGGTACAAAGAAAATGGCCAGTAATGTAGCGGTCAACGTACCGCCAATAATGCCCGTACCAATGGCGATACGGCTGTTCGCACCTGCGCCGGTCGCCATCGCCAGCGGCATTACCCCTGCAATAAACGCCAGCGAGGTCATGATAATTGGGCGTAAACGGGTCTGCGCCGCGCGTAATGCAGCCCGGCTCAGGGAAAAGCCCTCAGCAACAGCCGCTTCAGCAAATTCCACAATCAGAATGGCGTTTCTCGACGACAAACCGATAGTGGTTAATAGCGCTACCTGGAAGTAAACGTCGTTGTTTAAATCACGCATCCAGGCCGCCAGCGCCGCACCAAGAAGTCCCAGCGGGATCACCAGAATGACGGAGAACGGGACTGACCAGCTTTCATACAGTGCTGCAAGGCAAAGGAAAACCACCAGAATAGAGACCGCGTACAGGCTCAGTGCCTGACCGCTGGCCAGTTTTTCCTGCAATGACAAACCACTCCAGGCCCAGGTCGTTCCTGCCGGAAGGCTGTTTGCCAGTTCCTCCATTTTTGTCATCGCGTCGCCGGAACTAAAGCCACTTGCATTTTCACCCTGAATTTCATAGGCCGCGGAACCGTTGTAGCGCACCAGTTTTTCCGGGCCATAGATCCATCGCGTAGTGGCAAAAGCAGAGAAAGGCGTCATGGCGTTATCGCTACCGCGCACAAACCATTTCCCTAAATCTGATGGCGCAGAACGATATTCACTGTCGCCCTGAATGTAGACTTTCTTCACACGACCACGATCAATAAAGTCATTCACATAAGTACCGCCCCACGCGCTGGCTAGCGTGTTGGTGACATCGCTTAAGCTCAACCCCAGCGATACCGCTTTATTGTTATCAATATCTACCTGCAATTGCGGCATTTGCGGCAGGTCATTGGCACGCACAGAAATCAATTCAGGACTTTGATTAGCCTGTTCAATCAACTGATTACGCATTTTAAGCAAGGTTTCACGGTCAGTAGCGCCACTTGCCATTAATTCAAACGTAAAGCCATTGCTTTGTCCCAGTCCATCAACTGCGGGCGGCGTCATCGCAAATACCGTGGCATCACGAATTGTGCCCAACTCTTTGGTTGCCCGTAAGGCGATAGCCTGGGCGGTATTTTCTGCCCCTTTACGTTGTGACCAGTTTTTCAACGAGACAAACGCCATCCCGGTGTTCTGTCCGCTGCCGCTAAAACTAAAACCATCAACGGTAAAAATGACATCGGTGTTTGCTTTTTCGTTCACCAGGAACCAGTCAACGATCTGGCGGTTTACTTCTGCTGTACGAACTGCGGTCGCCCCGGCTGGCAGCGTGTACTGCACCATGATTTCCCCCTGATCTTCAGTGGGTAAGAAACTGCCCGGCAGTTTCCACATCATCAGGGCCATACCGCCACCCAGCACGACATAAACGCCCATCGTTCGGGCAGCACGGCGCAGGACATAGAGCACGCCTCGCTGATATTTATCTTCAGTACGGCGGTAAAAACGGTTAAATGTGCCGAAAAATCCTTTTTTATGTGGCGGAACATGCTGTAGAACGGAACCACATAGCGCAGGTGTCAGGGTCAATGCCACCACCACGGAAAGCAACATCGCGGAGATGATGGTGATGGAGAACTGACGATAAATTACACCGGTAGAGCCCCCAAAGAAGGCCATTGGCAGAAATACGGCCGACAGTACCAGAGCAATAGCAACCAGAGCGCCAGAAATTTCGCCCATTGATTTTTCCGTGGCTGCTCGCGCAGGCAGTCCTTCGTCGCGCATAATACGTTCGACGTTCTCCACCACCACAATGGCATCGTCCACCAGCAAGCCGATCGCCAGCACCATTGCGAACAACGTCAGGGTATTAATCGAATAGCCAAACAACGCAAGAACGCCGAATGTGCCCAGCAAAACAACGGGGACTGCCAACGCAGGGATCAGCGTAGCGCGCAGGTTTTGCAGGAATAAATACATTACGCAAACCACCAGTACGATGGCTTCAAACAGCGTCTGAATTACGTCCTCTACGGAGATTTTAATAAATTCCGTGCTGTCTTTGGGGTATGCGATGTCGTATCCCTGGGGCATGTTCCGCTGGAATTCGGCAATCTTATCCTTGACCAGTGTTGCCGTATTTAATGCATTTGCACCGGGCGAAAGCATTACCGCCACCCCTGCAGACGGGTGACCATTAAGTTTGCCGATCGCGGTATAATCTTCGCTGCCCATCTCGACGCGAGCCACATCGTTTATGCGCACAACTGCGCCGTCTGACTGGCTTTTCACGATAATATTTTTGAACTGATCCACCGTCTGCAAACGAGACTGCGCCCGTACCGTTGCGGTCAGTTGCTGAGTGTTTGGCGAAGGTAAAGCCCCTATTTTCCCGGCAGTCACCTGCACGTTTTGCGCTTCAATAGCACTTTGCACGTCTGAAGGCATCAGCGAGTAAGAGGCCAGTTTGGCTGGGTCAAGCCAGATGCGCATAGCGTATTCCGCGCCAAAGACTTGCAGACTCCCCACACCTTCAACACGCGCCAGCGGATCCTGAACGTTACTGACCAACCAGTCGGCGATATCAGAACTGGAGGCTTTATCAGTAGTGTCATACACGGCAGCAATCAGCAAAAAGTTGCTTTGTGATTTCTCCACCGTAACACCCGTTTGCTGGACTTCACTCGGCAAGCGCGACTCTGCTTGCTGAATTTTATTCTGCACCTGAACCTGCGCAGTGTCGGGATCGGTACCTTGCTCAAAGGTCACATTAATACTGACCGAACCATCAGAACTGCTGGTTGAGCTGAAATAGAGTAAATTATCCAGCCCGGTGAGTTGCTGCTCGATAACCTGAGTCACACTGTTTTCCAGCGTTTCGGCAGAAGCACCGGTATAAGTAGCTGAAATTTTGATGGTCGGCGGCGCGACGTCAGGATATTGCGCGACAGGTAATGTGCGAATGGCCAGAATACCAGCCAACATAATCAAAATGGCGATAACCCAGGCAAAGACGGGCCTGCGGACAAAAAAGCGCGAAAACATCAGGCATTGCCTCCATTAGCCTGAACTTCAACAGCCTTGACGGCCTGCCCTGAAGTTACTTTGGCGGAACCTTCAACAATCAGTCGGTCGCCGTTGTGCAGGCCGTTCAGCACCAGCCATTTATCACCATACGTTTCTCCCGTTTCGAGAGTACGCTGCTCTACTTTATTGTCTTTATTCACTACCAGCGCAGTAGCATTGCCTTTGGCATCGCGAGTGATACCCTGTTGTGGCGCGAGAATGGCGTCTTCCATCACACCTTCATCGATACGAGCGCGAACAAACATCCCGGGTAACAACTGCTGTTGTGGATTTGGGAAAATTGCCCGTAATGTTACTGAGCCGGTAGATTCATCCACAGCCACTTCAGTGAGTTCCAGACGCCCTTTTTCGCTGTACGTTGTACCATCTTCCAGAATAAGTGAGACGCTCATGGTGTCACTGTTGGTCGCCAGCGACTGTTTGCGCAGATGCAGTAAATCGACACTGGAGCGAGTGAGGTCAACATACATTGTCTCCAGACCTCGAATTGTCGTTAACGCCGTATCTTGCGACGCGGTCACCAGTGCGCCAGGTGTCACCGACGAAATGCCAATACGCCCGGAAATTGGCGCGGTTACCGTGGTCCAGTCAAGATTAATACGCGCTGTTTCCAGCGCGGCTTTCTTCGCCTCTACACTGGCTTTATCTTGTTCGCAGGTAGACTGAGCATCATCAGCAGCTTGTTGTGACACACCATTCTCTTTCACCAGTCGGGCATAACGCTGCGCTTTCTGGCAATCGGCTTTTACCAGTGCCTGCGCCTGTTGTAATGCGGCTCGAGCTTCATTCCATGCCGCCCGATAACTGGCCGCATCAATTTGATACAGTGGTTGTCCGGCCTTAACTAAATCACCTTCAGTAAACAGACGTTTCTGAATAATCCCGCCTACCTGTGGACGTACTTCTGCACTGAGTGCAGCACTGGTACGCCCGGTTAATTCACTGACTATCGAAACAGGTTGAGATTTGAGCGTAACAACGCCCACTTCTGTTTCTGACGGGGATGAATTGTTATTTTGCGTATTATCACAACCAGATAAGAGCAGCATTGCCACTACAGACGTTGCCAGATATTTCATTATTTTCTCCAGGTGAACAATATCCTCCTCATTAAAATTAACGAGGATATTTCAGGCATGTTCAGATATAACGAACCCGCATCGCGAAATAAATTTCGCAATGAAATAAGGGGGATTAACACCCCCCCGCTAACGGTTAATTTTTTTCTTATTTATTTATCAACATACTAATAATATCCTGATATATTTCCTGCAGATGTTGTGGATCGCTTTTTTGCGGTGTTAAGCGACGATAAACAGTACCTTCCATCATGGTGGCAAACACCTCAACGCAACAACGAATGTGTTCATCGCTAAGATGGGGATGCATTCTTTTCATATGCGTACAACCGTTAGAGAACATTCTGGCGTCAGCTTCTTCAAGCATTGCCATCACCCGCGGGTTGCGTGTGGCTTCTGCGGCCACTTCCAACATCAATGCATCATCGTCTTCATTTAAAGATTTTCGCAAAGCAAGGACTTCCGGGAAGTGATCGGTACGTGCGTCAATGTCCATCTGGGCAATACGAAAGTCGATGATACGGCGAACCATCTCTTCAATAATGGCGTCTTTGTTGGCGAAGTAACGATAGATCTGACCCACGCTAAGCTGAGCTTCACTGGCAATTTGCGACATACTGGCGGCATGAAAACCGCAGCGACGAAAACACCGACGGGCGGCGTTAATGATTTCATCCTGACGCTGTTTGTGGCGTATCTCCAGCTTGCTAGTCATCTCTGTTTTCTGTCCTTTTAGCGAGTGAGAACGATCATTCTCATTTCTGACAATTATACGTTTCTACCGTTCATTGAAAAGCATTTTTTGCTCAATGCGGGGCAATCTTCCGACAATGATGAAATTATGAAGATTTTATGAAGATGATGAACAATATTACGCATTCATTTTTTGCGGGGGTAGATAATTACAGCCATATTCTGTGAGAGATATTTATATCGTTCTTAGACTGGATAAGAATGAGTATATGCAGACAGACGAACTCAGCACTAACCCGATCCGGTGCAATAAAAAGCACACCTGTGAGCATTAACTATTGTGTTTAATCTTTTACTCATCTCCCCCCTCAAGCCTTACACAAAGAAAGAGCAACTATAGCCACCTACAGTCAGGTTGATTATAATAACCGTTTATCTGTTCGTACTGTTTACTAAAACGACGAATCGCCTGATTTTCAGGCACAACAAGCATCAACAATAAGGATTAAAGCTATGGGTTTTCTTTCCGGTAAGCGCATTCTGGTAACCGGTGTTGCCAGCAAACTGTCCATCGCCTACGGTATCGCTCAGGCGATGCACCGCGAAGGAGCTGAACTGGCATTCACCTACCAGAACGACAAACTGAAAGGCCGCGTAGAAGAATTTGCAGCGCAACTAGGTTCAAATATCGTTCTGCAATGTGATGTTGCCGAAGATGTCAGCATCGACACCATGTTCGCTGAACTGGGTAAAGTCTGGCCGAAGTTTGACGGTTTTGTACACTCTATTGGTTTTGCACCAGGCGATCAGCTGGATGGCGACTATGTTAACGCCGTTACCCGTGAAGGCTTCAAAATTGCCCACGACATCAGCTCTTACAGCTTTGTTGCAATGGCAAAAGCTTGCCGCTCGATGCTGAATCCGGGTTCTGCTCTGCTGACCCTTTCCTACCTGGGCGCTGAGCGCGCTATCCCGAACTACAACGTTATGGGTCTGGCAAAAGCGTCTCTGGAAGCTAACGTGCGTTATATGGCCAACGCGATGGGTCCGGAAGGCGTTCGTGTTAACGCCATCTCCGCAGGCCCGATCCGTACGCTGGCTGCTTCCGGCATCAAAGACTTCCGTAAAATGCTGGCACACTGCGAAGCCGTTACGCCGATTCGTCGTACTGTTACCATCGAAGACGTGGGTAACTCCGCAGCGTTCCTGTGCTCCGATCTCTCTGCCGGTATCTCCGGTGAAGTGGTCCACGTTGACGGCGGTTTCAGCATCGCTGCAATGAACGAACTGGAACTGAAATAATCGTTCTGTTGGTAAAGATGGGCGGCGCTTTGTCGCCCATTTTCTCTGTTATACCTTTCTGATATTTGTTATCGCCGATCCGTCTTTCTCCCCTTCCCGCCTTGCGTCAGGATAACGATTTCTGTTATGACCAAGGAGCGCCCATGGAACAACGCCATAGTTCAGGCAAAAGCCACTGGTATCACGAAATTCAATCCAGCACTTCAGAGCATAACGTTCTGCCACTTGTACCTGAAGCCGCAAAGGTCAACGACCCTTTTTTGCTCGACATGATCCTTGAGGAGCAAACGCTGGCCCCCTTTCAGTCATGGCTGGCACCCGCACGCGCACTTGCTGGAGAGTTATTTCCGGATCAGTTGGCAGTGACCCGCTTGCAGACATTCACCGCTTATGAACGCCTGTCTACCGCCCTCACTGTTGCCCAGGTCTGCGGCGTTCAGCGGTTGTGTAACTACTATTCCGCGCGGCTGACACCACTTCCAGGCCCGGATTCCTCCAGGGAAAGCAATCATCGGCTGGCGCAAATCACACAATATGCCCGGCAACTGGCCTTCTCTCCATCGATTATCGACGGCCGCTCCCGCCAGCATCTTAATGATGTCGGCCTTACTGCCTGGGACTGTGTGTTCATTAACCAAATTATTGGCTTTGTCGGTTTTCAGGCGCGAGTCATTGCCACATTCCAGGCTTATCTCGGTCAACCAGTACGTTGGCTACCCAGTCTGGAGATGCAAAACTACGCCGACGCATCACTGTTTGCGAATGAATCAACTCGCTGGCGTGCCTGCTACGCAGTAGAAAAATTATCTGAAGATGCAATGAATAGTTCGACGGTTGAACTCTGCCAATTGAGCGAAATACTCAATCTCCATCCAGCTCTACTTTCACGTCTTGAGGAGCTATTCGCCAGCACATTGGTTAGAGCAAACCCCTGCCATCAGCTCGCGACGTTATTAACCGCGCGGATTAATGGCAGCACCGCCTGCTTCGCCACCCAAACACATTCAACAGCAGAATATAAAGAGGCAATCGCCATTCTACGTCAGGGTGAAAATGAAATTAATCAGTGGGCTGACAGCCATTGTGTTGAGCGCGCCACCGTTCAAGCGATACAATGGCTGACCCGAGCACCCGATCGCTTTAGCGCCGCCCAGTTAAGCCCATTACTCGAACATGAAATATCATCAGCGCAGGTTATTAATCTGTTGGTATGGAGCGGGCTTTGTGGCTGGATCAATCGCTTAAAAATCGCGTTGGGTGAAACATATTAACCTTGCTGCGTCAGGCAGAATCGCGTAAAACTGTCAGCCGCTCTAATGGCCACGAAAATAGACAATTATGTTTCAGGACAACCCGCTGCTAGCGCAGCTTAAACAGCAACTGCATTCCCAGACGCCCCGCGCTGAAGGGGTGGTAAAAGCCACTGAAAAAGGCTTTGGCTTCCTGGAAGTCGATGCACAGAAAAGCTATTTCATTCCGCCGCCGCAAATGAAGAAAGTTATGCATGGCGACAGAATTATCGCAGTCATCCACAGCGAAAAAGATCGTGAATCCGCTGAACCAGAAGAACTGGTTGAACCTTTTCTAACCCGCTTCGTGGGTAAAGTTCAGGGCCAGAATGACCGTCTGGCCATTGTCCCTGATCATCCATTATTGAAAGATGCCATTCCTTGCCGCGCAGCTCGTGGCCTGACTCATGAATTTAAAGAAGGCGACTGGGCTGTTGCCGAAATGCGCCGCCATCCATTGAAAGGCGATCGTTCTTTTTATGCAGAACTCACGCAATACATCACTTTTGGCGACGATCACTTCGTACCATGGTGGGTAACTCTGGCACGTCATAATCTGGAAAAAGAAGCGCCGAACGGCGTTGCTACAGAAATGCTCGACGAAGGTCTGGTACGCGAAGATCTGACTGCACTGGATTTTGTCACCATCGATAGCGCCAGCACCGAAGATATGGATGACGCCCTCTTCGCGAAGGCTCTTCCGGATAACAAACTGCAACTGATCGTGGCGATTGCCGATCCAACCGCGTGGATTGCAGAAGGTAGCAAGCTGGACAAAGCGGCAAAAGTTCGTGCATTCACCAACTATCTGCCTGGTTTCAACATCCCAATGCTGCCGCGCGAACTTTCCGACGATCTCTGTTCACTGCGCGCCAATGAAGTTCGCCCGGTACTGGCGTGTCGGATGACGCTCTCCGCAGACGGCACCATTGAAGACGATATCGAGTTCTTTGCCGCCACTATCGAGTCCAAAGCGAAACTGGTTTATGACCAGGTTTCTGACTGGCTGGAAAACACCGGCGACTGGCAGCCAGAAAGTGAGGCAATCGCCGAACAAATTCGCCTCTTAGCGCAAATTTGTCAGCGTCGCGGTGAATGGCGCCATAACCATGCACTGGTGTTTAAAGATCGCCCGGATTACCGTTTTATTCTCGGTGAAAAAGGTGAAGTGCTGGATATCGTTGCCGAGCCTCGTCGTATTGCCAACCGTATCGTCGAAGAAGCGATGATCGCCGCTAACATTTGTGCTGCCCGCGTACTGCGCGATAAGCTCGGTTTTGGCATCTATAACGTGCATATGGGCTTTGATCCAGCCAATGCTGAAGCACTGGCAGCATTGCTAAAAACGCACGGTCTGCATGTCGATGCCGAAGAAGTGCTCACGCTGGATGGTTTCTGCAAACTTCGTCGCGAATTGGATGCGCAACCGACCGGTTTCCTCGACAGCCGTATTCGTCGTTTCCAGTCCTTTGCTGAAATCAGCACTGAGCCGGGCCCTCACTTTGGTCTCGGTCTGGAAGCGTATGCCACCTGGACTTCGCCAATCCGTAAATATGGCGACATGATCAACCATCGTCTGCTGAAAGCGATTATTAAAGGCGAAACGGCGACGCGTCCGCAGGATGAGATCACCGTACAAATGGCAGAGCGTCGTCGTCTCAACCGGATGGCGGAACGCGATGTCGGTGACTGGTTATACGCCCGTTTTCTTAAAGACAAAGCCGGGACCGACACCCGTTTCGCGGCGGAAATCGTCGATATCAGCCGTGGTGGTATGCGCGTGCGTCTGGTTGATAACGGCGCTATCGCCTTTATTCCGGCACCATTCTTACACGCCGTACGCGATGAACTGGTTTGCAGTCAGGAAAACGGCACTGTGCAAATTAAAGGTGAAACTGCCTACAAAGTGACTGACGTTATTGACGTCACCCTTGCGGAAGTCCGCATGGAAACCCGCAGTATTATTGCGCGCCCGGTCGCGTAATCTTCTTTCACGGCCCGTTCCTGTAGGATGGGCCGTTCATTTCCCCGCCTTTGTATTCGTATTATCCCAGCAGTTTTTTTTAATTTGACTTTCGTTTGAAACTGGCGTTTTTCCAAAACTGCATTACAAATAAATATATAAAAAAAACAATGCGTTTAGCTGCCGTTAATTTCACGTAAGTCATGTTGAACCTTTTATTTAACTGCGGACACCGCTGTTGACCGGGGTATGCATCATGAAAACCGTTAGGGAGTCCACAACGTTGTACAACTTTCTCGGAGCGCACAATCCATACTGGCGGTTGACAGAAAACAGCGATGTTTTGCGCTTTTCCTGCGCCGGAACCACGGAACCTGAACGTACTTTGCAGTTATCTGCCGAACAGGCAGCTCGCATCAGGGAAATGACAGTCATCACTTCCAGCCTGATGATGAGTCTGACCGTCGATGAAAGCGATCTTTCTGTGCATCTGGTGGGGAGAAAAATCAACAAACGCGAATGGGGTGGCAACGCATCGGCATGGCATGATACACCGGCAGTTGCTCGTGATTTAGCGCACGGACTTTCTTTTGCTGAGCAGGTGGTTTCTGAAGCACATTCCGCGATAGTGATTCTCGACAGCCAGGGGGACATCCAACGCTTCAATCGGTTATGTGAAGATTATACAGGACTGGAAGAGCACGATGTCATTGGGCAAAGCGTGTTTAAACTATTTATGAGTCGTCGTGAAGCTGCAGCATCCAGGCGCAATAACCGTGGATTTTTTCGTAGCGGCAACGCATATGAAGTGGAGCTCTGGATACCAACGCGCAAAGGCCAGCGGCTGTTTCTGTTCCGCAATAAATTTGTGCACAGCGGTAGCGGCAAAAATGAGATCTATTTAATCTGTTCCGGCACCGATATTACCGAAGAGCGTCGCGCCCAGGAACGACTTCGCATACTGGCAAATACCGACAGCATCACCGGACTGCCGAATCGTAACGCCATGCAGGAGTTAATCGATCATGCCATTAATCAGGCTGACGACTGTAAGGTCGGTGTTGTATATCTTGATTTAGATAATTTTAAAAAGGTAAACGACGCTTACGGGCATTTATTTGGCGACCAGTTGTTACGTGAGGTGTCACTGGCCATTTTAAGCTGCCTTGAACAGGATCAAGTGCTGGCGCGTCCGGGTGGGGATGAATTTCTGGTACTGGCCCCCAATACCTCACAAAGCGCACTGGAAGCGATGGCATCGCGTATTTTAACCCGGCTTCGCCACCCCTTCCGCATTGGTTTAATTGAAGTCTATACCGGCTGTTCAGTCGGTATTTCACTTTCGCCACAACATGGCATGGACAGCGCTGCCATTATTCGCCATGCCGATACCGCAATGTACACGGCAAAAGAAGGTGGACGCGGACAGTTCTGTGTTTTTTCGCCAGAAATGAACCAACAGGTTTTCGAATATCTTTGGCTTGATACCAACCTGCGTAAAGCGCTGGAAAACGATCAGTTAGTTATTCACTACCAACCGAAAATCACCTGGCGCGGTGAAGTACGAAGCCTGGAAGCGTTGGTACGCTGGCAGTCGCCTGAACGCGGACTTATTCCCCCGTTAGACTTTATTTCCTATGCAGAAGAGTCTGGGTTAATTGTTCCATTAGGACGTTGGGTGATTCTCGATGTGGTGCGTCAGGTGGCGAAATGGCGTGCTAAAGGCATTAATCTGCGGGTAGCGGTGAACATCTCTGCTCGCCAGTTTGCCGATCAAACTCTTATTACTGATCTGAAACAGGTTCTACAAGAACTGAATTTTGAATACTGCCCTATTGATGTAGAACTGACAGAGAGCTGCCTGATTGAAAATGATGAACTGGCCCTCTCCGTTATTCAGCAATTTAGTCAGTTAGGCGCGCAAGTGCATCTGGATGATTTTGGCACCGGCTACTCTTCGCTTTCGCAACTGGCCCGTTTTCCAATTGATGCAATCAAACTTGACCAGGTTTTTGTCCGTAATATTCACAAACAACCTGTTTCACAGTCACTGGTAAGAGCGATTGTCGCCGTAGCCCAGGCTTTGAATCTGCAGGTCATCGCCGAAGGTGTGGAAAGCGCAAAAGAAGATGCCTTTTTGACCAAAAACGGGATCAATGAGCGACAAGGATTTCTGTTTGCCAAACCAATGCCTGCCGTAGCCTTTGAGCGTTGGTTTAAACGTTACCTGAAACGAGCATAAAGAGACGTATATAAAATCTCAGTACATATCATTTTATCGAATGACAATTAGCCTTTGTCACTATACGCTTCTCTTTTAGTGGTAATTTTTGCATTATTCATTTTCTCCCTTTTGCTATAAGGATGTCCTTGATGTCTGAATTTGATGCCCAGCGCGTTGCCGAACGTATTGATATTGTGTTAGATATCCTTGTGGCAGGCGATTACCACTCTGCGATCCATAATCTTGAGATACTTAAAGCAGAACTCTTGCGCCAGGTTGCTGAATCTACGCCAGACATCCCGAAAGCACCGTGGGAGATTTAACAGTCGTGCTTTCAGGCTTTCCATTTAGCAGAAAAGGATGCCCGGCGCGTCAGCTTTTTTATTGAATATTATAACGTTATAAGAATTACAGCGATGAATTCCCGACAACAAACTATTCTACAGATGGTCATTGACCAGGGTCAGGTTAGCGTGACCGACCTGGCAAAAGCCACTGGTGTTTCTGAAGTTACTATTCGCCAGGATCTCAACACCCTCGAAAAACTGAGTTATCTGCGCCGAGCACATGGTTTTGCGGTTTCGCTTGATAGTGATGACGTCGAAACCCGTATGATGAGTAATTATACGCTGAAGCGTGAACTTGCCGAGTTTGCGGCCTCTCTGGTTCAGTCAGGTGAAACTATCTTTATTGAAAATGGCAGCAGCAATGCCCTTCTGGCTCGGGCGTTAGGCGAACAGAAAAAAGATGTTACTATCATTACAGTTAGCAGCTACATCGCGCATTTATTGAAAGATGCCCCCTGTGAAGTCATTCTACTTGGTGGTGTGTACCAGAAAAAAAGCGAAAGCATGGTTGGCCCTCTGACACGTCAATGTATCCAGCAGGTTCATTTCAGTAAGGCATTTATTGGTATAGATGGCTGGCAACCTGAAACTGGATTTACTGGACGCGACATGATGCGTACCGACGTAGTCAATGCAGTGCTGGAAAAAGAATGCGAAGTCATAGTTCTGACAGACAGCTCAAAATTTGGTGCCGTACATTCTTACTCCATCGGCCCTGTTGAGAAAATCAAACGGGTCATCACCGACTCGAAGATACTTGCCAGCGACCTGTTGCATCTTGAGCATAATAAACTGACGGTTCACGTCGTCGACAATTAATTCCCCCGCCTCCTCGGATGATTTGCCCTTGCGTAAATCATCCGCTCTAAGATGATTCCTGGCTGTTAATTAAGACTATTTACCTGTCCTTCAAACCTCAAAGTTGTAAAATTAACATTAGCGATATAACAGGAAGTGACTGTCACCTGCGTGATATAACCCTGCGCGAGAGGATTTCACGGAAAATAACTTTTTCAGGAAGCTTCTTAACTATTATAGTTAAAGAGAGCTAAGTTCCGTGAATCATAAATTCAGGAGAGAGTATTATGTTTGTAACGAGCAAAAAAATGACCGCGGCTGTTCTGGCGATTACGCTGGCTATGTCTCTGAGCGCCTGTTCAAACTGGTCTAAACGAGACCGTAACACCGCAATCGGTGCGGGTGCAGGCGCTTTAGGTGGCGCAGTACTGACTGATGGCAGCACGCTGGGTACATTAGGCGGCGCAGCAGTAGGTGGTATTATTGGTCACCAGGTCGGTAAATAATCGTAAATAAATGTCGATTAACGACTCGTAATTATAATACGCTTAACTCTGTTCAGTACGATATAACTGAATAATACACACAGTAAAATAAACGAAAGCCACGGAATATTTCCGTGGCTTTTTTTGTTAACCGCCAGCGAGTTTTACCTTCATGCCTTTTGCTTCAAGCAGTGATTTTAATAAATCACGCTTATCACCCTGGATTTCGATAATTCCCTCTTTTACTGACCCTCCGCAGCCGCATTTTTTCTTCAGTTCTGCCGCCAGCTTTATCAGTTCAGCTTCATTGAGATCAACACCAGTTATCAGGCAAACACCCTTACCTTTGCGACCGCTGGTTTGGCGTTGAATACGCACAACACCGTCACCTTTGGGCCGTGCAGGGGCCACTTTAGGTTCATCGATACGTCCAGTTTCCGTTGAATAGACCAGACGGCTGTTGGAATCACTCATTATGCACTCCGCTGTAACGAGACATTGATCGCTTTTAGCGTTTGCGCTGGGTCCGCAGATTGCGTCACCGGGCGACCAATCACCATATAATCAACACCAGCCGCCAACGCCTGTTCTGGCGTCATAATGCGGCGCTGGTCGCCAGCATCACTCCCCAGCGGACGAATACCCGGCGTAACCAGTTTGAAATCCTGACCAAATGCTTGTTTAAAACGAACGGCCTCCTGGGCAGAACACACCACGCCATCAAGACCACATTTTTGTGTCAGCGTCGCCAGACGTTCTGCATAATCCGCGGGTGACAGTGTCACGCCAAGATCAGCCAGGTCGCTTGATTCCATGCTGGTCAGCACAGTTACCGCTATTAACAACGGCGCGTCTTTGCCAAATGGAACCAGTGCCTCACGTGCTGCGGCCATCATACGCGCCCCGCCAGAAGCATGAACATTCACCATCCACACGCCTAAGTCAGCTGCTGCGGCCACGGCGTGCGCTGCTGTGTTGGGAATGTCATGAAACTTCAGATCCAGGAAGATATCAAAACCACGCTCTTGCAGTTCACGGACAAACTGTGGACCAAACAGCGTAAACATCTCTTTGCCAACTTTCAGACGACAATCGCGTGGATCGATCTTATCGACGAATGCCAGCGCGGCATCACGATTATTATAATCGAGGGCAACAACGACGGGAGAACTCGTAACAGCGCGGGAAGAAGATGAAGCAGTTAACGTCATGACCAGACCTTCTTGATGATGGGCACCGAAAGTGGCGCGAAAAAGGTAAACGGCGTGCATTCTACCCGTGGAAATAAAAAATTAACAGTTGCGAATTCTCCCCTGTCAGGCTTTTCCATGTAGGCGTTACCGAAGCACAGTTGTTGCAATAAATAATTAGTATGTTGTAACTAAAGTCGACATTTTTTAAAAATTACAGGCCATCCAAACCGCGAATTGGTTTAATGGTTGACCAGGCCCGACAGGACGGACAATGCCAGTAGAGTGTATAAGCAGTAAAACCACACTTCTGGCAGCGATAACGCGGCTTACTGCGTACCTTCTCGCCTACCATCTCGCGCAGCACCATCAGGCTCTCTTTTGCACGCCCTTCTTCCGCTTCATTGAGATGGTAATCCATCAATTTATGGAACACGCGCATGGTTGGATGCCGTTGCAACTGGCGCGTAATATAAACCTGGGCTGCATCGCTCCCATCACGCGATTCAATGATGTCAGCAAGCATCAGTTCAGCATCAGCACCTGTATTTTCTTCCACCGCTCGCTGGAGAAACTCTGCCCATTCGTCAGTTTTACCCAGCTGCTGATAGCAGGTTTGCAGCATTTCCAGCGTTTCGCTGACCAGTTCTCTATCCTGAGAAATAACCCGTTGCAGGCTTTCGACCGCTTTGCTGTACTCGCCTTTAGCCATAAAAACACGCCCCATCATGATGGATACGCGCGCGCTGTTTTTGTCGGCCGCTGCCCCTTTTTTCAGCAAAGTCATGGCACGATCGGGATCGTCGCTGGCTATGTATTGAAGAGCTAATTCACAATAGAAATGGGCTATTTCGACCCGCTGTTTATCTTTACCCAGTTTCACCAAACGTTCGGCGACATCGATCGCCTTTTGCCATTCACTGGTGGCCTGGTAGATCTGCAGGAGTTGTTGCAAAGCACCAACCCGGAAGTCAGTTTCATCAGTCAATTGATTAAACATATCTTCCGCGCGATCGTACAACCCAGCAGCCATGTAATCACGCCCCAGTTGCTGAATGGCCAACAGGCGCTGCTCATAAGTCAGCGAGGCGCTTTCCATTAAGGTTTGGTGAATGCGAATAGCGCGATCGACTTCACCACGGGATCGGAACAAGTTTCCGAGCGTAAGATGGGCTTCAACGGTGCCAGTGTCCTCTTTGAGCATGTCGAGGAACAGATCTACCGCTTTATCTTGTTGATTACTAAGAAGAAAGTTAACCCCTGTCACGTAATCACGCGACAGGCGGTTGGCTTCATCTTGCTTGTTTTGTTGCGCACTTCTGCGGCCCATATACCAGCCATAGGCAGCGGCTACAGGCAAAAGCAGAAACAACAACTCCAGCATAGAGGGTTATTCCTTCGCCACTGACGCATGCGGCGCTAACGCCACGTCAGTGGCGGGTGAAAGCTGGTTTTCCAGTCGCTTTATTTTACGTTCAGCACGCGCCAGAGAAACACGAACTCGCAGCCAGAACAGTCCGCAAATTAACCAACCGATAGCAAAACCCGCAGCAAACAATACGGCCAGCAAAGTAGAGATACGATACTCCCCTTGCGCTAACAGATAGTTAAACGTCACCTGTTGATCGTTCTGCGCACCTAACGTGACCGAAATCACGAAAATCGCCAACACCAATAAGAAAATGAGTAAATATTTCACATTACTTCCCGTTATGTGGTTAGAGCGCATAAATTAGGGTCAACTTACCGCAATAGCCCTTTAAAGTACCATTTTCACGTCGACTGCGAAATGGCAACTCGATGCATTGTTGGTGATTTAAGGGCGAAAATCAGAAAATCAACCAGCATTAACTTTCTTCTTCTCGTTGCGCTATCTCACGATTTTCCTCCGGAGGTGGTGTTAATGGCCCACAAATTCGTTGTGCAAGCCAGGTTGCCACCGCCACCAGCGCCCACGAAATCAATGTAGCCACCACCAAATCACGCGGCCAATGCATCCCCAGCACCAGGCGGCTTCCCATGACTCCCGTTGCCCAAACCAGCAAGAGTGCAATGGTTAACGTTCGCCGACGCGGCCACAGCAACCCAACGGCCAGCAGCGCCCAACTGGCAGCAAACATCGTGTGACCAGAAGGAAAGGCAAACCCCGTTTCTTTCTGCCAGTGTGAACGCAAATATTGTGGGATATTTCTCTCTTCAGCCAACTGTTCTTTCACTATATTTCCGCGTTCTGCTCGCTTTAAAGTGTAGAACTCATCAACCGGAATATGATGTGTTTTTTCCAGCCAGATAACAAAAGGGCGTGGTTCCTGAACTTTGTCCTTGATCCAGGATTTAACGCCTTGGCCCACAAGGATTGCCGCAGCCAGAATGGCAAACAACATAATTGCAGCTTTGAGGCGAAAACGCAGACACCAGAGAAACCAACCGAATAAAATCAGATGTGTAATGACGCCCCGGGGCTGAGTAACGGTTTCAGTGACCCAAAAGGCCGCTTTCAACTGCCAACTTTGTTCTCCAGGTTGCCAACGCCAGCCAGAAATCCATACAGCTACCGGCATTACAAGTAATAGTGCAGCTCCCACTGCGGTACGTCTGGCAATCGAACGCATGGCCTCTCCTTTTTTATAACTCCCACAATCATAACTGAAAATGCCTGCTCCAGTAAAAATTGACAGAATTGTGCCATTCAGTAAACGATTGGCGCGTCGTGATTAGGAGAACCTCTTCGCGTTATGGCAAAATAAGCCAATACAGAACCAGCATTATCTGGAGAATTTCATGCAGCTTAAACGTGTGGCAGAAGCCAAACTGCCAACCCCATGGGGCGATTTCCTGATGGTGGGATTTGAAGAACTGGCAACCGGACACGATCATGTCGCACTAGTCTATGGCGATATTTCCGGGCATACCCCGGTACTTGCGCGCGTCCATTCTGAGTGTCTGACCGGTGATGCCCTGTTCAGCTTGCGCTGCGATTGTGGCTTCCAGTTAGAAGCGGCACTGACGCACATTGCCGAAGAAGGTCGTGGTATTTTGCTGTACCACCGTCAGGAAGGACGTAACATCGGTTTGTTGAATAAAATCCGTGCTTATGCGTTACAGGATCAAGGTTACGATACTGTAGAAGCCAATCATCAATTAGGTTTCGCCGCTGATGAACGTGATTTCACCCTCTGCGCTGATATGTTCAAGTTACTGGGCGTCAATGAAGTCCGTCTTTTGACCAACAATCCGAAAAAAGTCGAAATTCTGACTGAAGCGGGAATCAACATTGTTGAACGCGTGCCGTTGATTGTTGGCCGTAACCCAAATAATGAACATTATCTCGATACTAAAGCCGAGAAGATGGGCCATTTGCTCAACAAATGACCCTGTTCGCACAGACTTAATGATTTGCCGGATGATCCACATCCGGCAAATAAAGCGGAATTACTTCAACATATTACGAATGACATAATGCAAAATGCCGTCGTTCTGGTAATAGGTCAACTCCGTCGCAGTGTCGATACGACAACGGCAGGGTACGACTTCCTGGCTACCATCCGCGCGCGTAAGCGTCACCGGAACCGTCGCGCCGGGTTGTAGATTTTGCAGATCGATAATATCAATCTTCTCTTCCCCAGTCAGTCCTAACGTTTTACGCGTCACACCTTGCGGAAACTCCAGGGGCAAAATCCCCATACCGATTAAATTCGAGCGGTGAATTCGTTCAAACGATTCGGCAATCACCACGCGAATACCAAGCAAACGCGGACCTTTTGCTGCCCAGTCACGACTGGAGCCTGATCCGTATTCTTTCCCGGCAATTACCGCCAGTGGTGTTTTCTCCTGCTGATAGAGCATCGCCGCGTCATAAATAGAGATAACATCATTGCCAGGTAAATGGCGCGTCATCCCTCCTTCAACACCAGGCACCATTTCGTTACGAATGCGAATATTAGCGAACGTGCCACGCATCATCACTTCATGGTTACCACGCCGCGAACCATAGGAGTTAAAGTCTTTACGCTCAACACCACGACCTTGTAGATATCGCCCCGCCGGGCTATCAGGCTTAATGCTGCCCGCCGGAGAGATATGGTCAGTGGTAACCGAATCACCCAGCATTGCCAGAACTCGCGCGCCGTGAATATCTTCCACTGGCGCAGGTGTTGCCTGCATTTCATCAAAGAAAGGCGATAAGCGAATGTAGGTCGAATCATCCTGCCATCCGTAGGTATCTGATCGTACGACGTTAATCTCTTTCCACTCTGCAGTCCCTTCGAAAACCTCCGCATACTCTTTACGGAACATTTCTGTAGAAACTTGCGCAACAGCGCGGGCAATCTCCTGAGCCGATGGCCAGATATCTTTCAAATATACCGGTTCGCCTTTACGATCGTAGCCCAGAGGTTCAGAAGCCAGGTTGATATTCATATTCCCTGCCAGTGCATAGGCAACCACCAGCGGCGGCGAAGCCAACCAGTTGGTTTTAACCAACGGATGAATACGTCCTTCAAAGTTACGGTTGCCAGACAGTACCGCGCCAACGGTTAAATCGCCCTTTTTGATTGCAGTTTCGATAGGTTCCGGTAACGGCCCAGAATTACCAATACAGGTGGTACAACCATACCCCACAAGGTTAAAGCCAAGTTCATCAAGGTACGGCGTCAGTTTGGCTTTTGCCAGATAGTCAGAAACCACTTTCGAGCCAGGCGCGAGAGACGCTTTGACCCACGGTTGTCGTTTCAGCCCCAGGGTTACGGCTTTTTTCGCCAGTAATCCGGCCACCATCAGCACGCTGGGGTTAGAGGTGTTGGTACACGACGTTATCGCAGCAATAACCACTGCACCATCAGGCAACTGATACTGATGCCCGTTCATAACATAATCGACCGGCTGGCGTTCATTATGCGTGACGTTCACTTCCAGTTCGTTACTGGCGGCAAACGCTTTTGGCACATCTGGCAGCGCAACACGATCCTGTGGGCGCTTTGGACCGGCAAGACTGGCAACTACGTCGTTCATATCCAATTCGAGCGTACTGGTAAACACCGGTTCATCACCTGCATTTCGCCACATCCCCTGCGCTTTGGCATATTTCTCAACCAGTTCAACCTGGTCTTCACTACGTCCGCTTAACCGCATGTAATCAAGAGTGACAGCATCGATTGGGAAGAATCCGCAGGTCGCCCCATATTCCGGCGACATGTTGGCAATGGTTGCACGATCGGCCAGTGGAAGTGAATCCAGGCCATCACCATAAAATTCGACGAATTTACCGACTACACCATGTTTGCGTAGCATCTGGGTAACGGTCAGCACCAGGTCGGTGGCAGTAATACCCTCACGTAGTTTACCAGTAAGCTTAAAGCCCACCACATCAGGTATAAGCATGGAAACTGGCTGACCTAACATCGCCGCTTCAGCTTCGATCCCACCAACGCCCCAGCCCAGCACGCCAAGACCGTTGATCATAGTCGTGTGCGAGTCAGTGCCGACGAGCGTATCCGGATAAGCAATCCATTCACCCTCCTGCAATTCACTCCACACCGCTTTGCCGAGATATTCAAGGTTCACCTGATGGCAAATTCCAGTGCCTGGCGGCACGACGCTAAAACGACTGAACGCCTGCTGTCCCCATTTCAGAAACACATAACGCTCGTGGTTGCGCTCCATTTCCAGACGTACGTTTTCCTCAAATGCCTCATCATCGCCAAAACGATCGACGGTCACCGAGTGGTCAATCACCAGATCGACCGGTGAGAGCGGATTCACCTTCGCGGTATCGCCGCCGAGACGCTTCACCGCTTCACGCATAGCGGCAAGGTCGACAACGGCAGGCACACCGGTAAAGTCCTGCATCAGCACCCTTGCCGGACGATAAGCAATTTCACGGTCAGCATGGGCATTTTTCAGCCATCCCGCCAGCGCATGAATATCTTCTTCGGTGACCGAATTGCCATCCTGCCAGCGCAACAGGTTTTCGAGCAGAACTTTGAGTGACTTAGGCAGACGGTTGATATCGCCCAATGATTGGGCCGCAAGTGGCAGGCTGTAATAGTGATACGTTTTATCTTTGGCCTGCAACGTGTCCTTACTGGCTTCTCGTAGGGTTGACGACATAGCTCCTCCTTAATGACAGGGTTGTGAAGCCCTGATTCTCTTCAGGGTGAATATTAAAGATAACACAAACATTGCGTAACGATTTGATAACAACCCGAATTGATAAAAGAGGAGAAACCTTGCGGAGCAGGAAAAGAAAACCTCGCCGCAGCGAGGTAAGAGATTAGTGAGTAACTATCCAGATCAGTTCGGCCCAAAAGAGCATCGACAGTGAAAATGCGCCCATCCAGGACCAATATTTCATATTTGTAGTGAACATAGGCTACACCCTTAACTGTTATTACTTTATGTTGAGAAGACTCAATCTATTATTGCCGTGGTGTATTAAAAGCCGTTTAATTCATGAATATATTAGGTAATAAGAATGATGATAATTATTGTTTCCGCTGATCATCTTCAGCAAACATCTCTATAAAGGCTTGCTGCTGCGGTGTTAGTTTCCAGCTATGGGGTATAACGACGGAACAGTCCCGTTTCGTTTCCGTTGCATTGTCATTGTGCTGACATAATGGCAATGCCCCCTGGTGTTGCTCTTGAACAACCATAGTTATCCCCACACTTTCCAAATCAGCAGTGCGACAACCACCCAAAAGAGCGCAGAACCAAGAAATACTGCAAGCCAGGCTTTGCGTTTTAATTCTGGGTCCCGGCGGGGATCCTGATTTCCCGAAGGCATTGCTAACCTCATATAATCGCCATCACTTATCAGCAAGACGCCAAACAATTGGTATAATTAATCAAACGATAGGACAAATCCTAATGAAACTTTAGTCAAAAATCCAGCTAATTTACGAATCGTTGCCAGTTAATAATTCAATCTTTTGACCTGAAATAGATATTTGAAGGATGGAGTTTGCAACGCGGATAAATAGACACTACTTTACGCTCGATTTACCATAAAAATTTTGTGTGTATTTATATTGTTAGCGACAAACAAATAAAGAGTAATAGAGAATACATTCCGGCACCTTTGTCTCATAAAAAGATGCCGGAAATAACGTGGAGAATTATTTTTCTGGCAATTTGATATCTTTGAACATGACTTCAATTTCTTCATTGGAACGCAGTGCAACGGCGGCATCAACGACGTCTCGCGTTAAATGTGGTGCAAACCGCTGAATGAAATCATACATATAGCTGCGTAAAAATGTACTACGGCGAAAACCAATTTTGGTAGTGCTATGGCTGAAGATATCATGTGCATCTACACGTACCAGGTCGGGGTCTGAAACCGGATCGACCGCCATGCTGGCAATTACCCCTACTCCTAGCCCAAGACGGACGTAGGTTTTAATGACGTCAGCGTCAGTTGCTGTGAAGACAATTCGCGGTGTCAGCCCTGCGCGATTAAAGGCGGTGTCCAGTTCGGAACGGCCGGTAAAGCCGAAGGTATACGTCACTAGCGGATACTGCGCCAGTTCTTCAATCGAGATTTGCTTTTTGCCCGCCAGAGGATGATCCGGAGTTACGACAATAGCCCGGTTCCAGTGGTAGCACGGCAACATCACTAAATCTTCATATAAATGCAGGGCTTCAGTCGCGATTGCAAAATCGGCATTACCTTTAGAGACTGCATCAGCAATTTGTGTCGGCGAGCCCTGATGCATATGCAAAGAAACTCGAGGATAACGCTCGATAAAGCCTTTAATAACATTTGGCAGCGCATAACGTGCCTGAGTATGGGTAGTGGCAATATACAGCGAACCTTTATCAGGCCAGGTATGCTCACCGGCAACCGATTTAATGGCGTCGACCTTTGACAACACTTCACGAGCAATACGAATAATTTCCTGCCCAGCGGGGGTTACCTGCGTCAGGTGCTTACCGCTACGGGAAAAAATCTGGATGCCCAGTTCATCTTCCAACATTCTGACTTGTTTACTGATCCCGGGTTGTGATGTGTAAAGTCCTTCAGCCGTTGAGGAGACATTCAGGTTATGATTGACTACCTCAACAATATAGCGAAGTTGTTGTAATTTCATGTTAAACCATCCAATTAGACGCATCAGAACATCGTTTTTTCGTCACACCTGGCGGGTGACTAATACGATTTAATAATAAAAAAAGTGATAACTATAACCACTATATCATTTATAGCTTTAGTGTATAGGTTTGTAGAAAAAATAATATGCAATGAAAAAGGGCCGCTTTTGCGACCCTTTGCTTATAAAAACCAGACTATTTTAAAGGTTATTTTTTCCCTTCAACCCATTTGCCATCAACATAAAATGCTGACCAGCCAGTTGCCTTTCCGTCTTTTTCCGAAGAGACATATTGCTGCTTGGTTTTACGGCTAAAGCGAACCATTGTCTTATTACCTTCCGGATCCTGCTGCGGCGCATCAGCCAGATAGCGCAGCTTTTCCGGCAGGCGGTCGCGGAAGCGGTAAAGCTCTTCCACCAGCGGCGCACGCGTTTCACGAGATTTCGGGAAGGTGTTGGCAGCCAGGAAAACGCCAGCAGCACCGTCACGCAGCACGAAATAAGCATCTGATTTTTCGCACGCTAATTCTGGCAGCGGAACAGGATCTTCTTTCGGTGGCGCCACTTCGCCGTTACGTAAAATCTTACGCGTGTTTTTACACTCTTCATTGGTGCAGGCCATGTATTTACCGAAACGGCCCATTTTCAGGTGCATTTCAGAGCCACATTTTTCACACTCAACGATCGGGCCGTCATAACCTTTAATGCGGAATTCGCCCTCTTCGATCTCGTAACCATCGCAGGTTGGGTTATTACCACAGACATGCAACTTACGTTTCGGATCGATGAGATAGCTGTCCATCGCCGTGCCGCATTTCGGGCAACGACGTTTGGCGCGCAGGGCGTTAGTTTCAGCGTCTTCGCCTTCCAGTACGTTCAGTACTTCGTTTTCAGGCACCAGGTTAATGGTGGTTTTGCAACGCTCCTTCGGCGGCAGCGCATAGCCTGAACAGCCAAGGAAAACACCGGTGCTGGCGGTACGAATACCCATTTTGCGGCCACAGGTCGGGCAGTCAATGCTGGTCAAAACCATCTGGTTCGGACGCATACCGCCCTCTTCCGGATCTTTTTCTGCTTTATCAAGCTGCTGGGTGAAATCCGAGAAGAAGTGATCCAGTACGGCTTTCCATTCTGCTTCGTGATTTGCCACCTGGTCGAGGCTGTTTTCCATCTGCGCGGTGAAGTCGTAATTCATTAATTCGCGGAAATTTTCTTCCAGGCGATCGGTAACGATTTCACCCATTTTTTCCGCATAGAACCGACGGTTTTCCACACGCACATAGCCACGATCCTGAATAGTCGAAATAATCGACGCATAGGTAGACGGACGACCAATACCACGTTTTTCCAGCTCTTTAACCAGCGAGGCTTCGCTGAAACGGGCTGGCGGCTTGGTAAAGTGCTGTGCCGGAGTCAGTTCAACGAGCGTCAGAGCATCGCCTTTATCGACTGCCGGTAAAATACGATCTTCATCCCCTTTACGCAGCGCAGGCATCACTTTCGTCCAGCCATCAAAGCGTAAAATACGGCCACGTGCTTTCAGGCGGAAATCGCCCGCGCCAACGGTCAGCGTTGTAGAGTCATATTTCGCCGGAGTCATCTGACATGCAACGAACTGACGCCAGATTAACTGGTAAAGTTTCTGTGCGTCCGCTTCCATATCCTTCAGCGATTCCGCCATCACATTGACGTCAGAAGGACGAATCGCTTCGTGCGCTTCCTGTGAGTTTTCTTTGCTGGCGTACTGATTCGGACTTTCTGGCAGATATTTATTACCGAAATTATCGCTGATATAACCACGAACCATATTTACCGCGTCCTGACTCAGGTTAGTAGAGTCAGTACGCATATAAGTGATATAGCCCGCTTCATAAAGACGCTGCGCCATCATCATGGTTTTTTTCACGCCAAAACCAAGACGGGTGCTGGCAGCCTGTTGCAGCGTGGAGGTAATAAAAGGAGCACCAGGTTTACTGGTTGTCGGTTTGTCTTCACGATCCAGCACGCTATAGCGTGCTTTTTCCAGCAGACTTACCGCAGCCTGAGTTTGTTCTTTATTGACCGGACGGAACGGTTTGTCGTTCTGATGAGTCACCTGCAAAGCCAATGCTTCGCCGGATGGCGTAGTCGTGCTGGCATCCACTTCCCAGAACTCTTCCGGTACAAATGCCTTAATTTCACGCTCACGCTCAACCACCAGGCGGACCGCCACCGACTGCACACGCCCGGCAGACAGACCGCGAGCAATTTTTTTCCACAGCAGCGGCGAAACCATATAACCCACCACGCGGTCCATGAAGCGACGCGCCTGCTGGGCATTAACGCGATCGATATTCAGCTCACCTGGCTTGTTAAATGCCTGACGAATCGCGTTTTTAGTAATTTCGTTAAACACCACACGGCTATAGCGCGCATCATCACCCCCAATCACTTCCCGCAGGTGCCATGCAATGGCTTCCCCTTCGCGGTCAAGGTCGGTTGCGAGATAGATGTGGTCGGCTTTTTCAGCCAGTTGTTTCAGTTCAGAGACGACCTTCTCTTTACCTGGCAACACTTCATAGTGCGCCTCCCAATTGTGCCACGGGTCAACCCCCATACGGTTGACAAGAGCGCCACGTTCATCCTTTTTAGGCTTTTTAGCCGTCTTGGTGGAGGTAGAGTCGGCACTCTTTTTGGCTGTTGAGCCACTGGTCGGCAAATCGCGGATGTGACCGACGCTGGATTTCACCACGTAGTCACTACCCAGATACTTGTTGATCGTTTTGGCTTTTGCCGGGGACTCAACGATGACAAGAGCTTTACCCATATTCACCTTACCTAATTTGATTCTTCCAGGAATGCGTCGCACGTTGATAAACCTTCCACTGGCAACGAGTTACCGATATGGACTCGCTCTCTGCGGATATCAACCCCTTGTCGTGACTCTGTTCACGAAATTTCAGGTGACTGAGTTAACAGGTCTTGGCCTACAGGCGCTATAGCACGACGGAATTTTGGTCGAATGTCAAGCAAATCTATTGCCAGATTGACGAAAGCGTCACACTGTACCTGATAAAATCCGTTACGCAACTTTATTAGCATGCAAAATCCAAAGTTGCCAGTAAGGCGTTCTCGCCCTCAGCGTGGTATATTTGTCTGCAAGCCATGCCTGGCGTAGACTAATGTCCTTGTTTAAGGAGTAAATAATGAACAAAGAGACACAACCCATCGACCGCGAAACGCTGTTGAAAGAGGCCAACAAAATCATTCGTGAGCATGAGGATACGCTCGCAGGGATTGAAGCCACCGGCGTCACGCAGCGTAATGGTGTGCTGGTGTTTAGCGGCGATTATTTTTTAGATGAACAAGGATTGCCGACAGCAAAAAGCACCGCGGTGTTTAATATGTTCAAACACCTGGCCCATGTGCTCTCGGAAAAATACCATCTGGTCGATTAAAGCAAAACGCGAGGTCTTACCCTCGCGTTTGTCTTTTACATCAACGGCTTTTGCCCGCGTTGCCACCAGCGTAGCAATAAACGGTCAGCGCTCTCGGCTGCGCTGCCGGTGAATCGGTCAATCAACCGTTTACGCTGCATATAGCGCACATTGACCACTTCACGACCGTCCATCAGGCTAAGGATCACGTCATCACTGGTGCTGATTTCGTCAACCAGGCCTTTCTCTATCGCCTGTTGCCCGTACCAGTGTTCACCGGTTGCCACCTTTTCAATATCCAGAGACGGACGCATACGCTTCACAAAATCCTTAAATAACTGATGCGTTTCGTTCAGTTCTTCGCGGAATTTCTCGCGCCCTTCTTCTGTATTTTCACCTAACAATGTCAGCGTGCGCTTATATTGCCCGGCAGTGTGTAGTTCGATATCAATGTCTTTGCTTTTCAGGAAGCGGTTAAAGTTGGGCATTTGCGCCACAACACCAATGGAGCCAACAATTGCAAACGGTGCTGAAACAATTTTATCCGCCACACAAGCCATCATGTAACCGCCGCTGGCAGCGACTTTGTCTACCGTAACGGTTAAAGGAATGTTTTTATCACGCAGACGCTGCAACTGCGAAGCCGCCAGACCGTAACCATGCACCATCCCGCCGGGGCTTTCCAGACGCAGAACTACCTGGTCCTGCGGTTGAAATGCCGCGAGTACCGCAGTGATCTCTTCACGTAGCGCGTTCACTTCATGGGCATCCATGCTGCCTTTGAAATCCAGCACCCAGACACGTGGCTTGCTTTCGGCTGCCACCTCGCCAAGTTTGGCTTTTGCTTTCGCCGCCTTCGCTTCTTGCTTGTGCTTTTTCTTCTGCGCTTTGTGCCACTGTTTTTGCTGATGCGGATCCATTAGCGCCGCAGCCAGTTCTTCTTTCATCTCCTTATACTGTTCGCTGAGATTGTTGACTCGTAACTCGCCACGCTGGCGTTTATTACGTTGAGCAACATTGACAATAATGGCGGCAATAGCCGCAATCGCCACCACAACGGTGACGATTTTCGCCAAAAACAAACCATATTCAGACAACAATTCCACGAGTCCCACCTTGGTTAAACAACGCTTTGGCTCACAGTTTACAACAGGCATGTTAAGCCGTCTCGTAGAGATGTTATTGCAGCGAAAGTATGACAAAGTATTCATTTTGCGGCGTTATCGCCCCAGGCCGATTGAAATGCCCTCCTGTTTCAGGCATAAAACCCCAAAGTCATAAAGTACACTGGCAGCGCGACTGTTGATGTCGTCGGGGAGTAGCCATGCATTACCAACCAAAACAAGATTTACTGAATAATCGTATTATCCTGGTAACAGGTGCCAGCGACGGTATTGGCCGCGAAGCCGCAATGACGTATGCACGCTATGGCGCGACGGTGATTCTGTTGGGCCGTAATGAAGATAAATTACGTCATGTCGTCCAGCACATGACCGAAGAAACTGGACATCAGCCGCAGTGGTTTATTCTCGATTTGCTGACCTGTACATCCGAAGATTGCCAGCAACTGGCACAGCGCATTGCGATGAATTATCCTCGTCTGGACGGTGTGCTGCATAATGCCGGATTGCTTGGCGATGTTTGCCCGATGAGCGAACAAAATCCGCAAGTATGGCAGGATGTCATGCAGGTCAACGTTAATGCTACCTTTATGCTCACTCAGGCTCTGCTTCCTTTATTGCTCAAATCGGATGCCGGTTCACTGGTCTTTACTTCATCAAGCGTTGGACGTCAGGGACGAGCCAACTGGGGCGCATATGCAGCGTCTAAATTTGCCACCGAAGGAATGATGCAGGTACTGGCCGACGAATATCAGCAGCGCCTGCGCGTCAACTGTATTAATCCCGGAGGAACACGTACCTCCATGCGTGCCAACGCCTTCCCGACCGAAGATCCACAGAAACTCAAAACACCCGCCGATATCATGCCACTCTATTTATGGCTGATGGGCGATGACAGCCGCCGTAAAACCGGCATGACCTTTGACGCCCAACCGGGCCGTAAACCAGGAATATCCCAATGAGTGATGAACGCTATCAACAGCGTCAGCAGCGTGTTAAAGAGAAAGTTGATGCTCGCGTGGCGCAAGCGCAGGATGAGCGTGGCATTGTCATCGTCTTTACCGGCAATGGTAAAGGCAAAACCACCGCGGCATTTGGTACTGCAACTCGTGCGGTTGGTCATGGCAAAAAAGTAGGGGTCGTGCAGTTTATTAAAGGTACCTGGCCTAACGGCGAGCGCAATCTGCTGGAGCCGCATGGCGTTGAGTTTCAGGTTATGGCTACTGGCTTTACCTGGGATACACAGAATCGCGAGTCTGATACTGCCGCCTGCCGTGACGTCTGGCAACATGCCAAACGGATGCTGGCAGATCCTTCACTGGATATGGTTTTGCTCGATGAGCTGACCTATATGGTGGCGTATGACTATTTGCCACTGGAAGAAGTGATTCAGGCGTTAAATGAGCGTCCACATCAGCAAACCGTCATTATAACGGGCCGTGGCTGTCATCGGGATATACTCGAACTGGCGGATACGGTAAGTGAGTTACGCCCCGTGAAACATGCATTTGATGCAGGCGTAAAGGCGCAGATAGGGATTGATTATTAATCTGTAAAGTGCCGGACGAGGCGTAAACGCCTGATCCGGCATACCCTGATTACCCGTTATTACGTCCGCCAGAACGACGTCCGCCGCCCACCTGGCTGTGACGCTTCACCGCACGACGAATCTGATTTGCCTTCATGCGACGACGGTCTTTTTCAACGGCGACTTTAGAACTGGTTTCTGGTGGCAGTTCCACCAGTTCACGCAGATAGTTCGTTTGAGCGAGATCCAGCTCCGTCCAGCCTCCGCGTGGTAGACCTTTCGGCAGTGGGATGTCACCATAACGCACGCGGATCAGGCGGCTCACCTGCACGCCAACCGCTTCCCACAGACGACGCACTTCACGGTTACGGCCTTCAGTCAGAGTGACGTTGTACCACTGGTTGATCCCTTCGCCGCCGCTGAACTTAATGGTTTTAAAGGCTGCCGGACCATCTTCCAGCTGCACGCCACGGCTTAAATCACGCAGTTTCGCGTCGTCAACCTGGCCAAATACACGCACGGCATATTCACGTTCAACTTCACGGCTGGGGTGCATTAAACGGTTTGCCAGTTCACCGTCGGTGGTGAACAGCAGCAAACCACAGGTGTTAACGTCCAGACGACCTACGGCAATCCAGCGAGCGCCACGCAACTTTGGCAGACGATCAAACACGGTCGGACGCCCTTCCGGGTCATTACGGGTACACAACTCACCTTCCGGTTTGTAATAGGCCAGAACGCGACAAATTTGTTCAGCGGACTCACGTACCGAAATCAGGTGACCATCGATACGGATTTTCAATCCAGGGGTAATTTCAACGCGATCGCCGAGTTTAGCAATTTTGCCATCAACACTCACACGACCGGCTTCAATAATAGATTCGATTTCACGGCGAGAACCGTGGCCGGCCCGCGCCAGCACTTTCTGTAGCTTTTCGCTCATAGAGCTTCCTTTTGGTGTCGCCTTCCCAGGCGTCTGGTATGCTTTTGTGCAGCAGTGGGGCAGATTTATCACCTGCCCCACTGATAGTAAAGTCTGTTTGAACTCTTCAGGCCGTAGCTGACCTGGCTTTGAGGCGGAACATCATACACGATCTTTATGGTTAAAGCTTGTTTCGATTAATATCGATTT
>NZ_JAATUR010000012.1 GCF_011881725.1 Escherichia coli
GCTGGTGCAGAAAAAAATCCGGATGTGACGCCGGCTGGAGTGATCGCGCTCCGGTAGGCAGTTTCTGGCCTCACGGCGAGGCCTTTTCGAAAGCCTGCGCATGATCGCGATGGAAGTAACACCGCATTAGTCTCTTATATACGCCAGATTCAGCAACGGATACGGTTTCCCCAAATCGTCCACCTCAGAGCGCCCTGTAACCTTAAACCCCATCTTCTTATAGAACCCCACCGCCTGCGTATTTTGCTCATTAACGTTGGTTGTCAGTTCCGAAGCCATTGAGAGCGCATGCTCCACCAGCATCCGCCCTACGCCGCAGCCGCGCGCATCGGGATCGATAAACAGCGCATCCATATGCTGCCCACTTAACAACATAAACCCAACCGGCAGATCCCGTTCATTAACCGCGACCCACAATGGCGCTTCCGGCAGAAAGGAACGCACCAGCTCCTCCAGTTCAGCCCGATACTCTGCTGACAAAAAATTGTGGGTGGCATCGACCGAACGACACCAAATCGCAACGAGCCTTTCCCCTTCATCGTGCCGTGAACGGCGAATGCTAATAACCATTTTCACTCCTTTTATCCATGCTTATATTCTAACCCAGCCTTTTCCTTGAAACTTTCTCACCTTCAACATGCAGACTCGACATTGGCGAATTTTCTGGGTATCTTCAGCTATCTGGATGTCTAAACGTATAAGCGTATGTAGTGAGGTAATCAGGTTATGCCGATTCGTGTGCCGGACGAGCTACCCGCCGTCAATTTCTTGCGTGAAGAAAATGTCTTTGTCATGACGACTTCTCGTGCGTCTGGTCAGGAAATTCGTCCGCTAAAGGTTCTTATCCTTAACCTGATGCCGAAGAAGATTGAAACTGAAAATCAGTTTTTACGTCTGCTATCGAATTCGCCCCTACAGGTCGATATTCAGCTGTTGCGCATCGATTCTCGCGAGTCGCGCAACACGCCAACAGAGCATCTGAACAACTTCTACTGCAACTTTGAAGATATACAGGAACAGAACTTCGATGGTCTGATTGTAACCGGCGCGCCTCTGGGTCTGGTGGAATTTAATGATGTCGCTTATTGGCCGCAGATCAAACAGGTGCTGGAGTGGTCGAAAGATCACGTTACTTCAACACTTTTTGTCTGTTGGGCGGTCCAGGCTGCGCTTAATATTCTCTACGGTATCCCCAAACAAACCCGCACCGATAAACTCTCTGGCGTCTACGAGCACCATATTCTCCATCCGCATGCGCTTCTGACGCGTGGCTTTGATGATTCATTTCTGGCGCCACATTCGCGCTATGCCGATTTCCCCGCTGCGTTGATTCGTGATTACACCGATCTGGAGATTCTGGCGGAGACAGAACAAGGGGACGCCTATCTGTTTGCCAGCAAAGACAAACGTATCGCCTTTGTGACAGGCCATCCCGAATACGATGCGCATACACTGGCGCATGAATATTTTCGCGATGTGGAAGCCGGGCTGAGTCCGGACGTACCGTATAACTATTTCCCACACAATGATCCGCAAAACAAACCGCGCGCGAGCTGGCGCAGTCATGGCAATTTGCTGTTTACCAACTGGCTCAACTATTACGTCTACCAGATCACGCCATACGATCTACGCCGTATGAATCCTACGCTGGATTAATCTTCTGTGGCGATCGATCGTTAAGCGATTCAGCACCTTACCTCAGGCACCTTCGGGTGCCTTTTTTAATTCCGAAACACACCTCAATAGGTAAATAATTTTTATTAATATTGTTATCAATAAGTTATCTAGTATTTTTATTTAAAATGGAAATTGTTTTTGATTTTGCATTTTAAATGAGTAGTCTTAGTTGTGCTGAACGAAAAGCGCACAACGATCCTTCGTTCGCAGTGGGGAAGTTTCCGGATCCATAACGAGGAGCTGCACGATGACTGAACAGGCAACAACAACCGATGAACTGGCTTTCACAAGGCCTTATGGCGAGCAGGAGAAGCAAGTTCTCACTGCCGAAGCGGTAGAATTTCTGACTGAGCTGGTGACGCATTTTACGCCACAACGCAATAAACTTCTGGCAGCGCGCATTCAGCAACAGCAGGATATCGATAACGGAACGTTGCCTGATTTTATTTCGGAAACAACTTCCATTCGTGAAAGTGGATGGAAAATTCGCGGGATTCCTGCGGACTTAGAAGATCGCCGCGTAGAAATTACCGGACCCGTTGAACGCAAGATGGTGATCAACGCGCTGAACGCCAATGTGAAAGTCTTTATGGCCGATTTCGAAGATTCACTGGCTCCAGACTGGAACAAAGTGATCGACGGACAAATTAACCTGCGCGATGCAGTTAATGGCACCATCAGTTACACCAATGAAGCAGGCAAAATTTATCAACTCAAACCCAATCCGGCGGTTTTGATTTGTCGGGTCCGCGGTCTGCACTTGCCGGAAAAACATGTCACCTGGCGCGGCGAAGCAATTCCTGGCAGCTTGTTTGATTTTGCGCTCTACTTCTTTCACAACTACCAGACGTTGTTGGCAAAAGGCAGCGGCCCCTATTTCTATCTACCGAAAACCCAGTCCTGGCAGGAAGCTGCCTGGTGGAGCGAAGTCTTCAGCTATGCAGAAGATCGCTTTAATTTGCCGCGCGGCACTATCAAGGCGACGTTGCTGATTGAAACTCTGCCCGCCGTCTTCCAGATGGACGAAATCCTTCATGCGCTGCGCGACCATATTGTCGGACTGAACTGCGGTCGTTGGGATTACATCTTCAGCTATATCAAAACGTTGAAAAACTATCCTGACCGCGTCCTGCCAGATCGTCAGGCAGTGACGATGGATAAACCATTCCTTAATGCTTACTCACGCCTGTTGATTAAAACCTGTCATAAACGCGGCGCATTTGCGATGGGCGGCATGGCGGCGTTTATTCCGAGCAAAGATGAAGAGCGCAATAACCAGGTGCTCAACAAAGTGAAAGCAGATAAATCGCTGGAAGCCAATAATGGGCACGATGGTACATGGATCGCCCATCCAGGCCTTGCTGACACGGCAATGGCGGTATTCAACGACATCCTCGGCTCCCGCAAAAATCAGCTAGAGGTGATGCGTGAACAAGACGCGCCAATTACTGCCGAGCAACTGTTGGCACCTTGTGACGGTGAACGCACCGAAGAAGGTATGCGCGCCAATATTCGGGTGGCTGTGCAATACATCGAAGCATGGATCTCCGGCAACGGCTGTGTGCCGATTTATGGCCTGATGGAAGATGCGGCGACGGCTGAAATTTCCCGTACCTCTATCTGGCAGTGGATCCATCATCAAAAGACCTTGAGTAATGGCAAACCGGTTACCAAAGCATTGTTCCGTCAGATGCTGGGCGAAGAGATGAAAGTCATTGCCAGCGAACTGGGCGAAGAACGTTTCACCCAAGGGCGTTTTGACGACGCCGCTCGCCTGATGGAACAGATCACCATTTCCGATGAGTTAATAGATTTCCTGACCCTGCCAGGCTACCGCCTGTTAGCGTAAACCACCACATAACTATGGAGCATCTGCACATGAAAACCCGTACACAACAAATTGAAGAATTACAGAAAGAGTGGACTCAACCGCGTTGGGAAGGCATTACCCGCCCATACAGCGCGGAAGATGTGGTGAAATTACGCGGTTCAGTCAATCCGGAATGCACGCTGGCGCAATTGGGCGCGGCGAAAATGTGGCGACTGCTGCACGGTGAGTCGAAAAAAGGTTACATCAACAGCCTCGGCGCACTGACTGGTGGCCAGGCGCTGCAGCAGGCGAAAGCCGGTATTGAAGCTGTCTATCTGTCGGGGTGGCAGGTAGCGGCAGACGCGAACCTGGCGGCCAGCATGTACCCGGACCAGTCGCTTTATCCGGCGAACTCGGTTCCTGCCGTGGTTGAGCGGATCAACAATACTTTCCGCCGTGCGGATCAGATCCAGTGGTCTGCTGGTATTGAGCCGGGCGATCCGCGTTATGTCGATTACTTCCTGCCGATCGTTGCTGATGCGGAAGCCGGTTTTGGCGGTGTACTGAACGCCTTTGAACTGATGAAAGCGATGATTGAAGCCGGTGCAGCGGCAGTTCACTTCGAAGATCAGCTGGCGTCAGTGAAGAAATGCGGTCACATGGGCGGCAAAGTTTTGGTGCCAACTCAGGAAGCTATTCAGAAACTGGTCGCGGCGCGTCTGGCCGCCGACGTGACGGGCGTTCCAACCCTGTTGGTTGCACGTACCGATGCCGATGCGGCGGATCTGATCACCTCTGATTGCGATCCGTATGACAGCGAATTTATTACCGGCGAGCGTACCAGCGAAGGCTTCTTCCGTACTCACGCGGGTATTGAGCAAGCGATCAGCCGTGGCCTGGCGTATGCGCCATATGCTGACCTGGTATGGTGTGAAACCTCCACACCGGACCTGGAACTGGCGCGTCGCTTTGCGGAAGCTATCCACGCGAAATATCCGGGCAAACTGCTGGCCTATAACTGCTCGCCGTCGTTCAACTGGCAGAAAAATCTCGACGACAAAACTATCGCCAGCTTCCAGCAGCAGCTGTCGGATATGGGCTACAAGTTCCAGTTCATCACTCTGGCGGGTATCCATAGCATGTGGTTCAACATGTTCGACCTGGCAAACGCCTATGCCCAGGGCGAAGGTATGAAGCACTACGTTGAGAAAGTGCAGCAACCGGAATTCGCTGCCGCGAAAGATGGCTACACCTTCGTTTCTCATCAGCAGGAAGTGGGTACGGGCTACTTCGATAAAGTGACGACCATTATTCAGGGCGGCACGTCGTCAGTTACCGCGCTGACCGGCTCTACCGAAGAATCGCAGTTCTAAGCAACCTACAGCCGTTGCCGAATGTAGGCCGGATAAGGCGTTCACGCCGCATCCGGCAATTCTCTATTCCTGATGAGGGCACTCAATGCCGCGTGGCCTGGAATTACTGATTGCACAAACCATTTTGCAAGGTTTCGACGCTCAGTATGGTCGATTCCTCGAAGTGACTTCCGGGGCGCAGCAGCGTTTCGAACAAGCCGACTGGCACGCTGTCCAGCAGGCGATGAAAAACCGTATCCATCTTTATGATCATCATGTTGGTCTGGTGGTGGAGCAATTGCGCTGTATCACAAACGGCCAAAGCACGGACGCGGAATTTTTACTGCGTGTCAAAGAGCAATACACCCGGCTGTTGCCGGAGTACCCGCGCTTTGAGATTGCGGAGAGCTTTTTTAACTCCGTGTACTGTCGGTTATTTGACCACCGCTCGCTCACTCCCGAGCGGCTTTTTATCTTTAGCTCCCAGCCAGAGCGCCGTTTTCGTACCATTCCGCGCCCGCTGGCAAAAGACTTTTATCCCGATCACAGCTGGGAGGCGTTACTGGTACGCGTCCTCAGCGACCTACCGCTGCGTCTGCGCTGGCAGAATAAAAGCCGTGATATCAACTACATCATTCGCCATCTGATGGAAACGCTGGGGACTGACAACCTCGCCGAAAGCCATTTACAGGTAGCGAACGAACTGTTTTACCGCAATAAGGCCGCCTGGCTGGTTGGCAAACTGATTACGCCTTCCGGCACGTTGCCATTTTTGCTGCCCATTCACCAGACGGACGACGGCGAGCTGTTTATTGATACCTGCCTGACGACGACCGCCGAAGCGAGCATTGTCTTTGGCTTCGCGCGTTCCTATTTTATGGTTTACGCGCCGTTACCTGCCGCATTGGTCGAGTGGCTACGGGAAATTCTGCCTGGCAAAACGACCGCAGAACTGTATATGGCTATCGGCTGCCAGAAGCACGCCAAAACCGAAAGTTACCGTGAATATCTTGTTTATTTACAAAGTTGTAATGAGCAATTTATTGAAGCGCCGGGTATTCGTGGAATGGTGATGCTGGTGTTCACGCTGCCGGGGTTTGATAGGGTATTCAAAGTCATCAAAGACAAATTCGCGCCACAGAAAGAGATGTCTGCTGCTCACGTTCGCGCCTGCTATCAGCTGGTAAAAGAGCACGATCGCGTAGGTCGAATGGCGGATACTCAGGAATTTGAAAACTTTGTGCTGGAGAAGCGGCAAATCGCTCCGGCATTAATGGAATTACTGCTTCAGGAAGCACCGGAAAAAATCACCGATCTCGGCGAACAAATTGTTATTCGCCATCTCTATATCGAGCGGCGGATGGTGCCACTCAATATCTGGCTGGAACAGGTTGAGGGCCAGCAACTGCGTGATGCCATTGAAGAGTACGGGAACGCTATTCGCCAGCTTGCCGCCGCCAATATCTTCCCTGGAGACATGCTGTTTAAAAACTTCGGCGTCACCCGCCACGGTCGCGTGGTGTTTTATGACTACGACGAAATTTGCTACATGACGGAAGTGAATTTCCGCGATATTCCGCCGCCGCGCTATCCGGAAGACGAGCTTGCCAGCGAACCGTGGTACAGCGTCTCGCCGGGCGATGTTTTCCCGGAAGAGTTCCGTCACTGGCTTTGCGCTGACCCGCGCATTAGTCCGCTGTTCGAAGAAATGCACGCTGACCTTTTTCGTGCCGACTACTGGCGCGCACTACAAAACCGCATCCGTGAAGGGCATGTGGAAGATGTTTATGCGTACCGGCGCAGGCAGCGGTTTAGTGTTCGGTTTGTATAAATCAGAGGCGGAAATGTCACCGCATTCCACCATACGCCAGCGTCACTTCCTTCGCCGCTTTAATCACCATTGCGCCAAACTCAGTCACGCGGTCATCGGTAATACGTGAAATCGGTCCGGAAATCGAAATCGCGGCAAACGGTTCGCGGTGTTCATCGAAAATACACGCCGCGAGGCAACGAAGCCCCAACGCATGTTCTTCATCGTCAAATGAATAACCACGTTTGCGCGTCTGCGCGAGGTCTTCTTTTAAATGCACAGGAGATACCAGCGTTGCGTGGGTATAAGCATGTAACCCTTTGCGATGTAGCAGTTTCGTCACCTGTTCTTCGCTCAGTTGGGCTAAAAAGGCTTTACCGGCACCAGAGGCATGCATCGGTAACTTACCGCCGATAGGGGCTGACATACGCATCAGATGCGTACACTGTACCTGGTCGATAATAATTGCTTCGTGATCGCTTTGATCCAGCACCGCCATATTGACTGTTTCGCCAGACTCTTCCATCAGGTTGCGCAGAATAGGATGGACAATGGCTAACAAATTACGGCTCTGGAGAAAGCTGCTTCCGACCATAAAAGCATGTGCGCCAATAGCCCAGTGACCCAATTCGCCAACCTGACGGACAAAGCCCTGTTGTTGCATGGTGGTTAACAGACGGTGGGTCGTGGAATTGGGTAATCCGGCTTGCTGCGCCAGTTCCGTCAGTGCCACACTGCCATTGGATTCGGCAATCCACTCCAGTAATTTCAGCCCACGCGTTAAAGACTGAACTTGTCCAGTCGCTGGTGCGGTGGCAACGGCGGGTTTTCTGCCGCGTTTTGCGGGAATGGGTGCGACCATGACAGTCTCCTTTTTCTGTATCGTGGAAATCATTTTCATTTTTATTGTTGTGTAATGCAATAGTTGCCACACTGATCCGATGAGTTAATGTTGAACAAATCTCATGTTGCGTGGTGGTCGCTTTTACCACTGATGCGTTTATGCCAGTATGGTCTGTTGAATTTTTTTACAGTCTGGGTTGAGCGTGTCGGGAGCAAGTGTGAGCAGCAAAGTGGAACAACTGCGTGCGCAGTTAAATGAACGTATTCTGGTGCTGGACGGCGGTATGGGCACCATGATCCAGAGCTATCGTCTGAACGAAGCCGATTTTCGCGGTGAGCGCTTTGCCGACTGGCCGTGCGATCTCAAAGGCAACAACGATCTGCTGGTGCTCAGCAAACCGGAAGTGATCTCCGCTATCCACAACGCTTACTTTGAAGCGGGCGCGGATATCATCGAAACCAACACCTTCAACTCTACGACTATTGCGATGGCGGATTACCAGATGGAATCCCTGTCAGCAGAAATTAACTTTGCAGCGGCGAAACTGGCACGTGCCTGTGCTGACGAGTGGACCGCCCGCACGCCGGAGAAACCGCGCTACGTTGCTGGTGTTCTCGGCCCAACCAACCGCACCGCGTCTATTTCTCCGGACGTAAACGATCCGGCATTCCGTAATATCACCTTTGATCAGCTGGTGGCGGCCTATCGCGAATCCACCAAAGCGCTGGTGGAAGGCGGTGCCGACCTGATTCTGATAGAAACCGTTTTCGACACCCTCAACGCCAAAGCGGCGGTCTTTGCGGTGAAAACGGAGTTTGAAGCGCTGGGTGTTGAGCTGCCGATTATGATTTCCGGCACTATTACCGACGCCTCCGGCCGCACGCTCTCCGGGCAGACCACCGAAGCATTTTACAACTCATTGCGCCACGCCGAAGCGCTGACCTTTGGCCTGAACTGTGCGCTGGGGCCAGATGAACTGCGTCAGTACGTGCAGGAGTTATCACGTATTGCGGAATGCTACGTCACCGCGCATCCCAATGCCGGGCTGCCAAACGCCTTTGGTGAATACGATCTCGACGCCGATACCATGGCGAAACAGATTCGTGAATGGGCGCAAGCGGGATTCCTCAATATTGTCGGCGGCTGCTGCGGCACCACGCCGCAACATATTGCGGCGATGAGTCGTGCAGTGGAGGGAGTAGCGCCGCGCAAACTGCCGGAAATTCCCGTTGCCTGCCGTTTGTCTGGCCTGGAGCCGCTGAACATTGGCGACGATAGCTTGTTTGTGAACGTGGGGGAACGCACCAACGTCACTGGTTCCGCCAAATTCAAACGCCTGATCAAAGAAGAGAAATACAGCGAGGCGCTGGATGTGGCGCGTCAACAGGTGGAAAACGGCGCACAAATTATCGATATCAACATGGATGAAGGGATGCTCGACGCCGAAGCGGCGATGGTGCGTTTCCTCAACCTGATTGCGGGCGAGCCGGATATCGCTCGCGTACCGATTATGATCGACTCCTCAAAATGGGACGTCATCGAAAAAGGACTGAAGTGTATCCAGGGCAAAGGCATTGTTAACTCTATCTCGATGAAAGAGGGCGTCGACGCCTTTATCCATCATGCGAAACTGCTACGTCGTTACGGTGCGGCGGTGGTGGTAATGGCCTTTGATGAACAGGGCCAGGCCGATACCCGTGCGCGGAAAATCGAAATTTGCCGTCGGGCGTACAAAATCCTCACCGAAGAAGTTGGCTTCCCGCCAGAAGATATCATCTTTGACCCGAACATTTTTGCGGTCGCAACCGGCATTGAAGAGCACAACAACTACGCGCAGGACTTTATTGGCGCGTGTGAAGACATCAAACGCGAACTGCCGCATGCGCTGATTTCCGGCGGTGTTTCCAACGTCTCTTTCTCATTCCGTGGCAACGATCCGGTGCGCGAAGCCATTCATGCGGTGTTCCTCTACTACGCCATCCGTAACGGTATGGATATGGGGATTGTGAACGCCGGGCAACTGGCGATTTACGACGACCTGCCCGCAGAGCTGCGTGACGCGGTGGAAGATGTGATCCTCAACCGTCGCGACGATGGCACCGAGCGTTTGCTGGAACTTGCCGAGAAATATCGCGGCAGTAAAACCGATGACACCGCCAACGCTCAGCAGGCGGAGTGGCGCTCATGGGAAGTGAATAAACGTCTGGAATACTCGCTGGTCAAAGGCATAACCGAATTCATCGAACAGGATACCGAAGAAGCCCGTCAGCAGGCGGAGCGTCCTATTCAGGTGATTGAAGGCCCGCTGATGGATGGCATGAACGTGGTCGGCGACCTGTTCGGCGAAGGCAAAATGTTCCTGCCGCAGGTAGTGAAATCGGCGCGCGTCATGAAACAGGCGGTGGCGTATCTCGAACCGTTTATCGAAGCCAGCAAAGAGCAGGGTAAAACCAACGGCAAGATGGTGATCGCCACCGTGAAGGGCGACGTCCACGATATCGGTAAAAATATCGTTGGCGTGGTGCTGCAATGTAACAACTACGAAATTGTCGATCTCGGCGTGATGGTGCCAGCGGAAAAAATTCTCCGTACCGCCAAAGAAGTGAATGCTGATTTGATTGGCCTTTCGGGGCTGATCACCCCATCGCTGGACGAAATGGTTAACGTGGCTAAGGAGATGGAGCGTCAGGGCTTCACAATTCCGCTCTTGATTGGCGGCGCGACCACCTCAAAAGCACACACGGCGGTGAAAATCGAGCAGAACTACAGCGGCCCGACGGTTTATGTACAGAATGCCTCGCGCACCGTTGGCGTAGTGGCGGCGCTGCTTTCCGATACTCAGCGTGACGACTTTGTTGCTCGTACCCGCAAAGAGTATGAAACCGTGCGTATTCAGCATGGACGCAAGAAACCGCGCACACCGCCGATTACGCTGGAAGCGGCGCGCGATAACGACTTCGCTTTTGACTGGCAAGCCTACACGCCACCGGTAGCCCACCGTCTCGGCGTGCAGGAAGTGGAAGCCAGCATCGAAACCCTGCGTAATTACATCGACTGGACGCCGTTCTTTATGACCTGGTCGCTTGCGGGGAAATATCCGCGCATTCTGGAAGATGAAGTGGTAGGCGTTGAGGCGCAACGCCTGTTTAAAGACGCCAACGACATGCTGGATAAATTAAGCGCCGAAAAAACGCTGAATCCGCGCGGCGTGGTGGGCCTGTTCCCGGCAAACCGCGTGGGCGATGACATTGAAATCTACCGTGATGAAACTCGCACCCATGTGATCAACGTTAGCCACCATCTGCGTCAACAGACCGAAAAAACTGGCTTCGCCAACTATTGTCTCGCTGATTTTGTGGCGCCGAAACTTTCCGGCAAAGCGGATTACATCGGTGCATTTGCTGTGACTGGCGGGCTGGAAGAAGACGCGCTGGCAGAAGCCTTCGAAGCGCAGCATGATGATTACAACAAAATCATGGTGAAAGCCCTTGCCGACCGTTTAGCCGAAGCCTTTGCGGAATATCTCCATGAGCGGGTGCGAAAAGTTTATTGGGGGTATGCGCCGAACGAGAACCTCAGCAACGAAGAACTGATCCGCGAAAACTATCAGGGCATCCGTCCGGCACCGGGTTACCCGGCCTGTCCGGAACATACGGAAAAAGCCACCATCTGGGATCTGCTGGAGGTAGAAAAACACACCGGCATGAAACTCACGGAATCTTTCGCGATGTGGCCCGGTGCATCGGTTTCAGGTTGGTACTTCAGCCACCCGGACAGCAAGTATTATGCGGTAGCGCAAATTCAGCGCGACCAGGTTGAAGACTATGCCCGCCGTAAAGGTATGAGCGTTGCTGATGTTGAACGCTGGCTGGCGCCGAATCTGGGGTATGACGCCGACTGATTCACAAATCTGTCACTTTTCCTTACAACAAACAGGGCGCTCAATGAGCGCCCTGTCTCTTTATTAATATGAAACACTTATACTGGAATCAGGCTGGAATAATCTTAGCCGGAAAAACGAATGCCAAAAGGCACAATAAAGATGCCAGTCAGCGTGTTTCCGGTACTTTGATCATTCAATTGCTTCAGGAACATATAAAGATAAGGAGAACCTGAACTCGTGTTAACGCTGCTTCACCTGCTTTCTGCCGTTGCCCTGCTGGTGTGGGGAACCCATATTGTGCGCACAGGCGTCATGCGTGTCTTCGGCGCACGCCTGCGTACTGTCCTTAGCCGGAGCGTAGAAAAAAAACCGCTTGCCTTTTGTGCGGGGATTGGCGTGACCGCGTTGGTTCAAAGCAGTAATGCCACCACCATGCTGGTGACCTCGTTTGTTGCCCAGGACCTGGTTGCGCTAGCGCCAGCGTTAGTGATTGTGCTGGGAGCCGACGTGGGGACGGCGCTAATGGCGCGAATCCTCACCTTCGATTTATCCTGGTTGTCACCGTTACTTATTTTTATCGGCGTGATTTTTTTCCTCGGACGCAAACAGTCACGCGCCGGGCAATTGGGCCGCGTCGGTATTGGTCTTGGGCTGATTTTGCTGGCACTGGAGTTGATTGTGCAGGCCGTAACGCCGATCACCCAGGCAAACGGCGTTCAGGTGATCTTTGCTTCGCTGACCGGAGATATTCTGCTGGATGCGCTGATTGGCGCGATGTTCGCTATCATCAGTTATTCCAGCCTTGCCGCCGTATTGCTTACCGCGACTCTGACCGCCGCAGGCATTATCTCCTTCCCGGTGGCGCTCTGTCTGGTAATCGGTGCCAACCTCGGTTCTGGCCTGCTGGCGATGCTTAACAACAGTGCTGCTAATGCCGCCGCTCGCCGTGTGGCGCTGGGCAGCCTGCTGTTTAAGCTGGTGGGTAGCCTGATTATTCTACCGTTTGTCCATTTGCTGGCAGAGACAATGGGCAAGTTGTCGTTGCCAAAAGCGGAACTGGTGATCTATTTCCACGTTTTCTACAACCTTGTTCGTTGCCTGGTCATGCTGCCCTTTGTTGAACCGATGGCTCGATTCTGTAAAACCATTATTCGCGATGAACCGGAACTGGATACCCACCTCAGACCGAAACATCTGGACGTTAGCGCTCTGGACACACCGACCCTTGCCCTGGCAAATGCCGCTCGTGAGACATTACGTATTGGTGATGCCATGGAACAGATGATGGAAGGGCTGAATAAGGTGATGCACGGCGAGCCACGCCAGGAGAAAGAGCTGCGTAAACTGGCGGATGATATCAACGTGCTCTATACCGCCATTAAGCTCTACCTGGCGCGGATGCCAAAAGAAGAGCTGGCGGAAGAAGAGTCGCGCCGCTGGGCAGAGATCATTGAAATGTCGCTCAACCTTGAACAGGCTTCCGATATTGTCGAGCGCATGGGCAGTGAAATTGCCGACAAGTCGCTGGCAGCACGACGGGCATTTTCGCTTGATGGGTTAAAAGAACTGGATGCGCTCTATGAGCAACTGCTCAGTAATTTAAAACTGGCGATGTCGGTGTTCTTCTCCGGTGATGTCACCAGCGCCCGTCGTTTGCGCCGTAGCAAGCATCGCTTTCGTATTCTTAATCGTCGCTACTCCCACGCGCACGTCGATCGTCTGCATCAGCAAAACGTGCAAAGTATTGAAACCAGTTCGCTACATTTAGGCTTACTGGGAGATATGCAACGTCTGAACTCGCTGTTTTGTTCAGTGGCCTACAGCGTACTGGAACAGCCGGATGAAGATGAGGGGCGGGACGAGTATTAATACAGTCCGCCTGTAAGCCTGATAAGACGTGTGAAGCGTCGCATCAGGCATGGTATACAAGATGCCGGATCATGTATCCGGCGATTCATTTAAAAGCGGTGCCCAGCTTCCAGCGGCACTGCTTCCTCACCCGCTTTAAACACATAAGTGGTATTCGGGCCGCCAAGCGTAGCGTGACCTTTACTCACCGTGATCCAGTTACCTTCCGGCAGACCAATAATCGTCAGTTCTGGCGCGACGACCAGTAGTTCGCGAATACGCTGTTCACGGGTTTCACCTTTGTGGCCTTCTGGCAGCGCGTTGGTGAAGTGTGGGTTGATTTGCAACGGGAACAGATTCAGCGCATCGAAACCTTGCGGATCGACAATTGGCATATCGTTAGTCGTGCGGATGGTTGGGCAAGCAAGGTTAGCGCCTGCACTCCAGCCGATATACAACGCGCCGCGTTTTACCACGTCAGCAATCGGTGCCAGCAGGCCGCGCACGCGGCTCTCTTTCAGCAACTGGAAAGTATTACCGCCGCCGACAATCACGATTTCCGCGTTTTCAATCGCGGCAACAGGATCGGCTACGCTATGAATTCCGGTGACAGAAACGCCAAGCGGGGCAAGAACCGCAGCTGTTTTGGCCGTGTAATCATCCCAGGTTTGCGTTACGCCAGCGAAAGGAATAAACACCGCTGAACGGCGACCCTGCAACTGTTCAGCAATCAGCGGCAGCGCATGTTCCAGCCAGGCTTTACCCGGCAGCGTCGAGTTACTCAATAAAAGCAGTTCCATTACTTCTCCGGTTAGTAAGAAATCACGGGAGGCATGCTACCACTGTGATTTTTACCGCTTACTGACATGGCTCACGATGTCGCGCATTGCACCAGGCGCTGAGACTGATGACAAACACAGCATTGCCTGATGCGCTGCGCGTATCAGGCCAACCAGATAACTGCAATATATTGAATTTTCAAGATTATGCAGGTCGGATAAGGCGTTCATGCCGCATCCGGCATGAACAACGTGCACTTTGTCAATAATCTGAGCACTCGTTAAGACGCTGATGTTTCTTACTCTTCTCGCGCAAATCGTGCCGCTTCCGCAATCAGCTGCGCATCGGGCCGTACGCCGGTATACATCGCGAATTGCTCGACGGCCTGCAAGGCAATCACCTCCGCGCCGCTAATCGTCTGTTTATCAAGCCGTTGCGCTAGGCGAATAAGCGGCGTTTCCGGCGGTAATGCCACAACGTCAAAAACGACGTTTGCCGCAGAGACCATCGCCTCGCTGAAGGCTAGCTCATGGCTCTCTTTACCGCCGGTCATGCCGACAGGGGTCACGTTAACCAGAATGTCGCAGTCGACACCTTCCGGCAGCGGTTGCCACTGAAAGCCATACTGCTTCGCCAGCGCCGGGCCGCTCTCGCGGTTGCGGGCGGCGATGATGACATCGGTAAACCCCGCGTCGCGAAAGGCGGCAATCACCGCTTTGCCCATGCCGCCGCTACCACGAATCATCACGCGTGCGGCGGTATTCAGCTGGTGGCGGGTTATCAGGCTTTTCACCGCGATGTAGTCGGTGTTGAACCCGGTCAGCTTGCCGTCGTCATTCACAATGGTATTCACTGAATCAATGACTTTTGCTGACGGATCGATCGCATCGAGAAAGGGCATGCAGCTTTCTTTAAACGGCATCGACACGGCGCATCCGCGAATACCTAACGCGCGAACACCTTTCACCGCCGCGGCAATATCCTGGGTGGTGAACGCTTTGTAGATGAAATTGAGCCCCAGCTTCTCATACAGATAATTGTGAAAACGCGTACCGAAGCTACCGGGACGACCAGCCAGCGACATGCAGAGTTGAGTATCGCGATTAATCATGGGAAATCGCCTCTGCATGGGCGAGCAGATATTGCTCCGCTTCACCGGACCAGACTCCGTGATGACGCGCCAGGATCGCCGCCAGTTCTTCATCCTTAATTTGCGTGAGTGAAGTCAGCGGCAGGTATTTCCCGGTATACACCAGCTTTTTGCCGCCGCCGATGGCAGGCAATTCGAGCGTGGTTTCGCCTGCGGCATTCAGCCCAAGAATATGTGTTACCACTTTTGCAGCCTGCACTTTTTTCTCTTCGATCAGTTTAACTGCCGCGCGCATGTCATCGGTATTGCCGCCCGACGTGCCCACATAATGGGTAAAGGCATAATGCACATCGTAGAAATTAATTGGCGCGCTGAAGTGTTTATCCTGCGGTCCGGCGAAGAAATTCATACAGCCGTCGGTTGCCAGTAGTGAAGAGGCGAGGGTGACCAGCTGTTCATTGGGAACAAAGACAAAAATATCATCGAAACCGTGACCGCCACTCAGCGCCATTAACGTATCAAATGATGCATCGGCGGCATTGAGATAATGAATCAGCGTTTGGGGTTCTGACGGATAGTGCTTACGCGCATAACTCAATTTGTCGTTGTCGGTATCGGTAATGACGAGCAGCGACGGATTAATCGGCCCATGCAGCGCATAATCAATCGCCAGCAGCCCCATCGGGCCGGTGCCGCCGAGGATCAGCGTGCGTCCTTGTGGGCGAATGCCCATCGTGTGGTTATAACTTCCCTCCTGAAGATGATAGTTGGCATTGAAAGCGCCAATGACGCAGGAGAGCGGTTCAACCAGCGAGCCTTCAAAGTAGGTTTCGCCTTCGTATGCCAGCAGGCAATCCTGTTCCATGACCTCGTTTGGGATAACCACATGCGTGGCTTCGCCGCCTACCCACGGAAATGAGTAGCCGGGGCAGTCCGGGCGGTCGGGCAGTTGCAGGTTGGCCTGAATAACATAACGCTGACCCGGCTGGAATTTGTGCTGCCACTTTTTACCCACGGCCAGAATATCGCCGCAAAATTCGTGGCCGATGATGATCGGGTTATTTGCCACATCGTCAGGCACTTTTTTATGGTCTTCACCCAGATTGGCCTCTTTCCAGGAAGAGAGACACAGGCTGTCGGTGACTACCTTCGCCAGAATTTCATCTTCCTGCATTGGTGGAAGGTCAAAGTTTTCCAGACGCAGGTCACGCTTACCATAAAGACGCAAAGCTGTTGTTTTCATAAACCACCTCATATTGAGCGATGGCCCCGGCAGTTGCGCCGGGGCGAAGAATCAGGACAGGAAGCCCAGCGCATTACCGATAATCCCTAAACCAAACAGGGCGAAGATCAGCCATACCGGGTTAATTTTTTTGTTGAGCAGACGCACCATCAGCAATGTCAGACCGAGCGCCAGCAAACCAGGGCAAAGTTGGTCGAGAATGTTCTGCACGGTCATAGTGACGGTGGAACCATCGGCGGCAGGCGTTTGTGAAACCACCAACGGCACGTTGATCGATGTCCATTTGGTCACCAGCACGCCCATCACAAACAGCCCGAGAATCGACGCGCCTTCAGTGAGTTTTTGCAGCACATTACCGCCCATATCACTGACGATATTCACGCCTTTACGAAAGCCCAGTTGCAGCCCATACCACTTCATTGCCAGACGTACAGCATTGAAAATAAAGAAGAACAGCAGCGGGCCGAGAATGTTGCCCGAAAGTGCTAACGATGCGCCGAGCGCGGCGGTAATCGGGCGCAGCGTTCCCCAAACCAGTGGATCGCCAACACCAGCCAGCGGCCCCATCAGACCGACTTTGATACCGTTAATGGTGCCGTCATCAATTTCTGCACCGTTGGCCCGCGCTTCTTCCATGGCGGCGGTGACGCCAATCACCGGGCCACACACGGCAGGCGTAGTATTGAAGAACACCAGATGGCGCTTCAGCGCGGCGACCTGGTCCTCTTTCAGCGGATAAAGACGCTTAATGGCGGGGATCATGTCGTAGCAAAAGCCCAGCCCATGAATGCGTTCAAAGTTGAAGGACGCCTGTTGCAGGTTGGAGCGCAGAAACATGCTCACCAGATCGCTGCGTGTAATTTTTCTCTGTTCCATGATGGCTCCGTTAATCGTCAAGTTGGTCAAGGGCGGTGGAGGCGGTGGTCTGTGTTTGCGGTCCGGCTTTACGCCACTGCGGATTAAGCTGGATGTAGACCAGGGCCATGATCACGCCGACGCCACCGAAAGCCAGCAGACTGAGATTGAGATAGCCACCCGCGAGGAAGCCGAGGAAGAAGAAAGGCATCAAATATTTCACGCCCATCATGCGTAGCACCATGGCGTAACCGACCACCACGATAAAACCGCCAGCAATCTGCAATCCACGGGTCACAAATTCGGGAATGGCGCTCAACATGTTGCTCACCATATCGGCACTGACGAACAGAGAGACAATCAGTGCCGGAATAGCGACACGCAGCGCCTGCACGCCGAGCGCGGAGACATGCAGAATATCGAGAGTGCGAAACCGTGCTTCTTCCGCGGCTTTATCCGCCGCGTGCTGGAACACCACGGTGATGGTGCGGGCAAACACCGTCAGCACCTGGCCTGCCGCTGCCACGGGAAGGGCGATGGCGATACCGGTAGCGATGCTTTGCTGACCGACGATAACCAGAATGGCGGAGATAATGCTGGCGAGCGCGGAATCCGGTGATTGCGCTGCACCGACGTTCATCCAGCCAAGCGCTATCAATTCCAGGGTACCGCCGAGCATTATTCCGGTTTTTAAATCACCGAGAATTAAACCAATCACCGTACAGGCAATTAATGGGCGGTGAGTCTGAAATTCATCGAGCACGCTGCCCATTCCGGCAATACAGGAAAATAAAAATATGGCGATAATTTGTAGGGTACTAATTTCCATAATTTGTCACCTTATAAGTGTGATCATCCCTGCCTGTTAAAGCATATGTACACAGGCCCAGTATTTATTAAGCTGTTATGTATTCTTTTATTTTCTCGATAATATTGATAGAGGGATCAGACGCAACTACGCGTAAATCTAATTTCACGCCTGATTTATCCAGTTCATAAAATGCGTTAATATCATCTTTATCTAATGACACCGCTTTCGTTAACTGTTTTTTCCCTGGTCGCCAGGCCATTCCTCCAATATTTAATACAGCAATTTTGACTCCTTGTTTAACCATCGTCAGGGCATCTTGCGGATTAGTAAAAAGATAAAATACCGTTTCGTCTTTATATTGCGGATTGTGATAAACCGCGACGGCTTTTTCGATATTCACCACATTTACTTTCATTCCCGGTGGGGCGGCCTGGCGCAATAATGTTCGGCGAACTTCATCGTTATAAACTTCGTCATTGCAGATAATAATGCGTTGGGCGTTAGCCACTTTCGACCAGACGGTAGTGACCTGACCGTGGATCAGGCGGTCATCAATACGGGCGAGAGTAATGTTCATCAGAAATCCTCCTCTGCCGTTTCTGGTTCTTTCCAGACGACGCACGTTTGCTTTGCGATTTGCGTCAGGTGTTCACACAGTTCATCAACGTTCATGCTGTCCTGGTTATCGACCAGTTCGAGCGCCAGTGGCAGGGAAAGGCCGCTGATCACCCGCAGGCGCGGATTGCGCATCGCAAGCGTCGCTGCCGCATTCCACGGGCTGCCGCACTGTAAATCCACGGCAATCAACCACTCGTCTTGATTGTGAATACTTACTAACTTCTCCAGCCTGGTTACGATGTCTCCGGCGTTCTCACCGGGCACAAATTCCACTGCTTCAACCCTGGTGTCGCCGTACACCATCTGGACCGATTCCAGCATGGCGCAGGCTAATTTGCCGTGGGCGCAAAAAATGGTATTGACCATAAAGCCTCCTTACCCGCGCGTTTTGCCGCCCGCAATGTTAGTGGTTACTCCGGTGATGTAACTGGCGCGTTCAGACAGCAGATAACACACAAAATCAGCTACTTCCGCTAATCTGCCCGAGCGCCCAATAGGAATGGAGTTTTTGGTATAGCCTTCGCGCAGCTGCTCGACGGTGATATTGCGCGTCCACGCCAGCGCTTCTTCATACTCTGGCGTGCGTAATCCTGTTTTTTCCAGAATCCCCGGTGCGATGCCCACTACGCGGATACCGTGCTTACCCAGTTCTTTCGACCAGGGCGCGTGAAGCTATTGAGCGCAGCTTTGGTGGCGGCGTAACAGCTTTGGCCTTCTGAGCCTTCCAGCCCGCTTTCCGAGGAGACATTCACAATCACGCCATCATGTTGCTTGACCATCTGTCGCGCCACCGCCTGCGACATCAGAAAAACGCCTTTCTGGTTGATATTGACCATTTTTTCGAACGCGGCTTCGTTGAGTTCATACTGCCCGGCAGGCGCTTTCTCATCGACCAGCAGACGCGGGAAATTGACCCCGGCGTTATTGACCAGACCGTCGATGCGACCAAAACGCTGAATAATTTCCGCTACCGTATGATTAACTTCTTTGGCGCTGGAAATATCAGTCGGCCAGAACTGATAACTTTTATGGCCTTCATATTGACCGTCGCCACCGTGAATATCGGCCATCTGCACATTTGCGCCTTGTGCTAATAATTCTTCGACAATCGCAAGGCCAATGCCGGATGCGCCGCCGGTGACAATAATGATTTTATCCCGCAAATTTAACCACGTTTGCATAACAGACTCCTGATTTTAGGTAATAGAGGCCCGCCGTAATTTTGTATTACGGTGAAGAACGGGCAGATTTTTATTTCAGTAATAATTCGGCTGTGTTGCTATTCGTTACCAGACAATTAATATATTTCCCGCGCAGTGCGCCAATAATCCCGCTGTATTTCTCTCCACCCATCGCAATGCCAATAGAATAACGCGCCTGCTTTAACTTATTCATTTCGATTGAGAGCGTTTTCTCGCTCATATTGGTATCGACCGTTGCGCCGTGAATATCATAAAAGCGTGAGCAAATATCGCCGGCGACCTGGCGGGCATTCAGGTCGTCACTCTCTTCACTACCATAAAATGCATGCCAGTTAGCACCATCGCGAATGGCCGGTGAGCCAATCCCCAACAGGGCGACATCCAGATTATCCCAGTAGGCAGAGATGGTTCTAAAGTGCTGAGACTGCATGATTCCATTGCGAATTAATGGGTTATCTAACAGAGCAGGAAAATCCGCGAGATGTGATTCCCCTTTCAGCTTCGCCGCCGCGCCGTAGGTTAATGTGTTTACGTGATAGCGGCTTTCAAGTTTTCCGGACGGCCCGCCGATAATTGGCACACAGATTAACTGCCGGGATTGCGCCGCCTGCGGTAGATTTTCGACCAGCGCGCGTACCGCACGGCCCCAGGAAAAACCGACAATATCGCCAGGTTCCAGCAAACGATCCAACAATTGCGCGCCGTGTAACCCCATCACCGCCAGTTGAGTATCTTCCTCTTCATCGTGCCCCGACACCACCACGGCTTCTTTCAGACCAAACTTTTGCTTTAGTTGCTGCTCCAGCCAGAGGTTTTCGTTGTAGTCATAGTTGATGGCGATAGTGACAATACCCTGCTCGCGGCTCCGCTTAAGCAAGCGGCTGATGGTGGTCCGGTAAATCCCCAGCTCGCGCGCGATTTGCGCCTGCGTCATATCCTGTTCGTAATAGAGTTGGGCAATCTTCACAATCAAACGGATATCGTCACTGTTTTCCATTGCCGCCTCCTTGTTCTGCACATTTGTGCAAATACGCTTTTTACCCGCTTGATCTGATATAACGCTATCATGCAGGCCTTTAAAAGCGATTTTTCACTCTTTGTATGGACTAAAATGGCGCTTTCTCTTGCACATTTGTTTCTCAGCGTTGTAGTCATCAGCACAGATGTGAAGATGTTTATAATTTATTGATTATATTGATTTTAGTCGGGCAGATTTGCATCAGGCTTGTGGTGACACTTTTGTGAAAAAGGCGCGGCAGATCACATTTAATTTCGATGTTGCCGCATAACCCTGTTTTTCCCCGCTAACAGGTACGGTATATTCCGCGTTTTACAGGAGAATTTATGCTGCCCGACTCATCAGTCCGTTTAAATAAATACATCAGCGAAAGCGGAATTTGCTCACGCCGCGAAGCGGATCGCTATATCGAGCAAGGCAATGTGTTCCTTAATGGCAAGCGAGCCACTATTGGCGATCAGGTAAAGCCCGGCGACGTTGTAAAAGTAAACGGTCAATTGATTGAGCCGCGGGAAGCCGAAGATTTAGTGCTTATCGCCTTGAATAAGCCAGTGGGCATTGTCAGCACCACCGAAGATGGCGAGCGCGACAACATTGTCGATTTCGTTAACCACAGCAAACGCGTATTCCCGATTGGCCGTCTGGATAAAGACTCACAGGGGTTGATTTTCCTCACCAACCACGGCGATCTGGTTAATAAGATCCTGCGTGCTGGTAACGACCACGAGAAGGAGTATCTGGTGACGGTGGATAAACCGGTCACTGATGAATTTATTCGTGGTATGGGGGCGGGGGTACCGATCCTCGGGACGGTGACCAAAAAATGCAAAGTCAAAAAAGAAGCGCCGTTTGTCTTTCGCATTACCCTGGTGCAGGGGCTGAACCGTCAGATCCGCCGCATGTGCGAATACTTTGGCTACGAAGTGAAAAAGCTGGAACGTACGCGGATTATGAACGTCAGCTTAAGCGGGATCCCGCTGGGTGAGTGGCGCGATTTAACCGACGATGAACTTATCGACCTCTTTAAGCTCATTGAAAATTCCTCTTCCGAGGCGAAGCCCAAAGCGAAGGCCAAACCGAAAACGGCAGGCATTAAGCGCCCGGTGGTGAAGATGGAAAAAACGGCGGAAAAAGGTGGCCGCCCGGCGTCAAACGGTAAACGTTTCACCTCGCCGGGGCGTAAAAAGAAGGGACGTTGATTAACGCCTACCGCGCGTTGACGTATTTGCCGACCAGCTAAACGACGCTTCGGGGTCCGGTTTATAAGCCTGCTTTTTCTTTAACTGGCGGGCTTTTTTGGCTTCAGCCTCCCGTTCAATCATCAGCTTATCGATATACTCTTTTTTAATACTGTTGGTTTCCGAGTTGGTCAGCACGCGACCATGCGCAATACGTGCGCGATCCAGCAACGTCTTCAATTCACGCTGCTCGCGCTCAGTCATCTCTTTTTGGGTAATACGGGGGAGTGCCATGATGGTGCCCTCAGTGAGCCGGAGAGTTCAGTGTACGGCAATTCATTTGCGAGCAGAACTTATAATATTGTGTTACCAGACAGTCGGGACAGAGAGGCCAGGGAGCTGGATAGATTATCGATGGCGACAGTGATGGGAGAATAAATTCGGCCCGGCAGGAATCATCCGGGCCACACTGTTTTTACTTAAACAAATTACTATGCAATTTCTGCACGACTTGTTCCGCATCTTCGCCGGGCACCAGGAAGCACAGGTTATGGCTGGAAGCGCCGTAGCAAATCATGCGAATGTTGAACGGTTCCAGCACGCCAAACACCTCTTTGCCAACGCCGCAGGCTTTTGACAGGTCATTACCAATCAATGCCACCAGTGCCAGGCCTTCTTCCACTTCTACCCGGCACAGAGCTGAAAGCTCCATCAGTAGTGATTGCGTCAGCAACGTATCGCCCGTTGACGTTGAACCGGTGGTGTCGAGAGTCAACGCCACGCTCACCTCTGACGTAGTAATTAAATCCACCGAGATATTATGTCGTGCGAGAATGCCGAAAACTTCCGCGAGGAAGCCGCGAGAATGCAGCATATTCAGGCTGTGTAAAGTGAGCAGGGTCTGATTGCGACGAAGCGCCAGCGCACGGAACAGCGGCGGATTTTCGGTTTTATTACACACCAACGTACCGCCAGCTCGCGGATCTTTGCTTGAACCGACAAACACTGGGATATCGCTGCGAACTGCAGGCAGTAACGTTGCCGGATGAAGTACTTTGGCACCAAAGGTTGCCATCTCAGCCGCTTCTTCAAAGGCGATTTCATCAATTCGGTTAGCATCAGGCACGACGCGTGGGTCGGTAGTATAAATCCCCGGCACATCTGTCCAGATATCGACGCGAGCAGCGTTTAACGCTTCAGCCAACAGTGCCGCCGTGTAGTCACTACCGCCGCGACCAAGTGTTGTGGTTCGCCCTTTACTTTCACTACCAATAAAGCCCTGAGTGATGATTAAACCTTCGCTGAGACGTGGAGTTAGTTGCAGCGTAGCCAGTTCCTTCAGTGCAGCAATATCTGGCTCCGCGCGGCCAAAGCGATCGTTTGTGCGCATTACTTTACGCACATCAAACCACTGGGCCTGAACATCGCGTTCACGCAGGATCTCAACAAACAGCAGGGTAGACATCAGTTCGCCGTGGCTGACCAGTTCATCCGTTAGCGCTGGAGAGGTTGCCAGTGCTGCAGCTTCCGCAAGAATGGTGATGTTCTCCAGCAGACGTTCAATCTCTTCGCGGATGACATTGGGGTAGCGCAGACGTTCCAGAATAGCGAACTGGATATTGCGAATAGCATCGAGTTTTTCGAATCGCTCGCCAGGTTCCAGTCCTTCCGCTAAAGCAACCAGCAGATTAGTGATACCAGCAGAAGCCGAGAGTACAACTAAACGCACATTGGTATCAGAAAGCACAATGTCTGCACTGCGGTTCATGGCGTCAAAATCAGCAACGCTGGTACCACCAAACTTAGAGACAACAATTTCGGGCATAACTACCTCGTGTCAGGGAGTGAAAGAAGCGACCATGGCACAAAGGCAAAACTGAAACCGGTGCAGGCGCAAACCGTATTTATAAATAAAAGGTGTGGGGGAGGCTGTCAACGCTGGGATTATGCGGATTTTTCATGCAGCGGGAGTGGTGAGAAATTGTGCTTATAACAGCTATACTTTTTATCCTCTTCGCTAGCTAGTCGAGCTAACGGCATTAAAACCATCACATTTTTCTGTGACTGGCGCTACAATCTTCCAAAGTCACAATTCTCAAAATCAGAAGAGTATTGCTAATGAAAAATATCAATCCAACGCAGACCGCGGCCTGGCAGGCGCTACAGAAACACTTCGATGAAATGAAAGACGTTACGATCGCCGATCTTTTTGCTAAAGACGGCGATCGTTTTTCTAAGTTCTCCGCGACCTTCGACGATCAGATGCTGGTGGATTACTCCAAAAACCGCATCACCGAAGAGACGCTGGCGAAATTACAAGATCTGGCGAAAGAGTGCGATCTGGCGGGTGCGATTAAGTCGATGTTCTCTGGCGAGAAGATCAACCGTACGGAAAATCGTGCCGTGCTGCACGTCGCGCTGCGTAACCGTAGCAATACGCCGATTCTGGTTGATGGCAAAGACGTCATGCCGGAAGTCAACGCAGTGCTGGAGAAGATGAAAACCTTCTCAGAAGCGATTATTTCTGGTGAGTGGAAAGGCTATACCGGCAAAGCTATCACCGACGTGGTGAACATCGGTATCGGCGGTTCTGACCTTGGTCCGTATATGGTGACCGAAGCACTGCGTCCGTACAAAAATCACCTGAACATGCACTTTGTTTCTAACGTTGATGGGACTCACATCGCTGAAGTGCTGAAAAAAGTGAACCCGGAAACCACCCTGTTCCTGGTCGCGTCCAAAACCTTCACCACTCAGGAAACCATGACCAACGCCCATAGCGCGCGTGACTGGTTCCTGAAAGCGGCAGGTGATGAGAAACACGTAGCCAAACACTTTGCGGCGCTCTCCACCAACGCCAAAGCCGTCGGCGAGTTTGGTATTGATACCGCCAACATGTTCGAGTTCTGGGACTGGGTCGGCGGTCGTTACTCTTTGTGGTCAGCGATTGGCCTGTCGATTGTTCTCTCCATCGGCTTTGATAACTTCGTTGAGCTGCTCTCCGGTGCGCATGCAATGGACAAGCATTTCTCCACCACTCCGGCAGAGAAGAACCTGCCTGTACTGCTGGCGCTGATCGGCATCTGGTACAACAATTTCTTTGGTGCGGAAACTGAAGCGATTCTGCCGTACGACCAGTATATGCACCGTTTCGCGGCGTACTTCCAGCAGGGCAATATGGAGTCCAACGGTAAGTATGTTGACCGTAACGGTAACGTTGTGGATTACCAGACTGGCCCGATTATCTGGGGTGAACCAGGTACTAACGGTCAGCACGCGTTCTACCAGCTGATCCACCAGGGGACGAAGATGGTGCCGTGCGATTTCATCGCCCCGGCTATCACCCATAACCCGCTCTCTGATCACCACCAGAAACTGCTGTCTAACTTCTTCGCTCAGACCGAAGCGCTGGCGTTTGGTAAATCCCGTGAAGTGGTTGAGCAGGAATATCGCGATCAGGGTAAAGATCCGGCAACACTTGACTATGTAGTGCCGTTCAAAGTGTTCGAAGGTAACCGCCCGACCAACTCTATCCTGCTGCGCGAAATCACTCCGTTCAGCCTGGGGGCGTTGATTGCGCTGTATGAGCACAAAATCTTTACTCAGGGCGTGATCCTGAACATCTTCACCTTCGACCAGTGGGGCGTGGAGCTGGGCAAACAGCTGGCGAACCGTATTCTGCCGGAGCTGAAAGATGACAAAGAAATCAGCAGCCACGATAGCTCGACCAATGGTCTGATTAACCGCTATAAAGCGTGGCGCGGTTAATTAAATAACCTTAATAAAAATGCCGACGTTATGTCGGCATTGTTTTATCAGATAAATCCCCTTGTCTGTGATTTAACGAAAATCATACCGTGAGGTTAATCCTAAAATAGATTTTTAATCGTGGTTGATTTCAGAAAATACGTAGATTAATTATTTTCAATTTTATTTTAACTTTTTGATTTTTAATTTTATTTATATATAAGTTGAAACTTATATTTGATATTCATTCCAATTATCCTAAAACCCCATCGCTAATTCCTCGCGCCGTAATCCGTATGCTTTAGTTGTGTATACTCGATCCCGCCCGAAATGTTTTTGGGTAAATCTCCATTCATTCAATGAAGGGAAATTGTTATGAAAAAAGTTCTGTATGGCATTTTTGCCATATCTGCGCTTGCGGCGACTTCTGCGTGGGCTGCACCTGTACAGGTGGGCGAAGCGGCAGGGTCGGCAGCAACGTCGGTTTCAGCGGGTAGTTCCTCTGCAACCAGCGTCAGCACCGTAAGCTCGGCGGTGGGTGTCGCGCTCGCGGCAACCGGTGGCGGTGATGGTTCTAATACCGGGACCACGACAACCACGACCACCAGTACCCAGTAATAAAGTATGTATCCCCAAAATAATTCGAGTCACCGCATCTGCAGCTTGAAGTATGACGGGGATTAACCATAACCACACTCCGGTGTGGTTATTCTGCCCCTCTGGAGAAGAGTCGTGAAGCGACCTGCACTCATTCTTATCTGCCTGCTATTACAGGCCTGTTCAGCCACGACTAAAGAGCTGGGCAATTCACTGTGGGACAGTCTGTTCGGCACGCCAGGCGTACAGCTGACGGACGATGATATTCAAAATATGCCCTATGCCAGCCAGTACATGCAGCTTAATGGCGGGCCGCAGTTGTTTGTGGTGCTGGCCTTCACTGAAAACGGACAACAAAAATGGGTCACTCAGGATCAGGCCACTCTCGTCACACAACATGGTCGTCTGGTGAAGACTTTGCTTGGCGGCGATAACCTGATTGAAGTGAATAACCTTGCCGCCGACCCGCTGATTAAACCCGCACAAATCGTTGATGGCGCAACCTGGACTCGCACGATGGGCTGGACCGAGTACAAGCAGGTGCGTTACGCCACCGCACGTTCGGTCTTCAAATGGGATGGCACTGATACCGTCAAAGTCGGTAGCGATGAAACCCCGGTTCGCGTGCTGGACGAAGATGTCTCCACCGACCAGGCGCGCTGGCATAACCGCTACCTGATCGACAGCGAAGGGCAAATTCGCCAGTCAGAGCAGTATCTTGGCGCAGATTATTTCCCGGTGAAAACCACGCTCATCAAGGCGGCAAAACAATGATTAAACAAACTATTGTCGCGTTGCTTTTGAGCGTGGGAGCGTCATCGGTCTTCGCGGCGGGAACCGTCAAGGTGTTCAGCAATGGTAATAGCGAAGCCAAAACGCTGACAGGCGCAGAGCATTTAATTGATCTGGTGGGGCAACCACGGCTGGCAAATAGCTGGTGGCCTGGTGCGGTGATTAGCGAAGAGCTGGCAACGGCGGCAGCATTGCGTCAGCAGCAGGCGTTGCTGGCACGACTGGCGACGCGGTCCGTAGATTCCAGCGCTGATGATGCCGCCGCTATTAACGCCTTACGCCAGCAAATTCAGGCGTTGAAGGTGACGGGCAGGCAAAAAATCAATCTTGATCCCGATATCGTACGCGTTGCCGAACGCGGTAACCCGCCGTTGCAGGGCAACTACACGCTGTGGGTCGGACCGCCGCCATCAACGGTTACGTTGTTCGGGCTTATCAGCCGTCCTGGCAATCAGCCATTTACCCCAGGTCGTGATGTGGCGAGCTATCTCTCCGGGCAGAACCTGCTTAGCGGTGCAGATCGCAGCTACGCGTGGGTGGTTTACCCCGACGGACGCATGCAAAAAGCGCCGGTGGCTTACTGGAACAAGCGTCACGTAGAGCCGATGCCCGGCAGCATTATTTATGTTGGCCTGTCGGACTCCGTCTGGAGTAAGACGCCCGACGCCCTTAACGCCGACATTCTTCAGACTCTGACGCAGCGGATACCCCAATAATGAAAAAAAGACATCTGCTTAGCTTACTGGCGCTGGGCATCAGCACCGCCTGCTACGGCGAAACTTATCCTGCGCCCATTGGCCCGTCGCAATCGGATTTTGGTGGTGTAGGACTATTACAAACGCCCACCGCCCGCATGGCACGGGAAGGGGAACTTAGTCTGAACTATCGCGATAACGATCAGTACCGTTATTACTCGGCTTCTGTGCAACTCTTCCCGTGGCTGGAAACCACGCTGCGTTACACCGATGTGCGCACCCGCCAGTACAGCAGTGTCGAAGCGTTCTCTGGTGATCAAACGTATAAAGATAAAGCTTTCGATCTCAAACTGCGTTTATGGGAAGAGAGTTACTGGATGCCGCAGGTAGCGGTTGGCGCACGGGATATCGGCGGTACGGGGCTGTTTGATGCGGAATATCTGGTTGCCAGCAAGGCCTGGGGACCGTTCGATTTCACGCTCGGTCTGGGCTGGGGATATCTGGGCACCAGCGGTAACGTGAAAAATCCGCTCTGTTCAGCCAGTGACAAATATTGCTATCGCGACAACAGTTACAAACAGGCTGGGTCAATCGACGGCAGCCAGATGTTCCACGGTCCGGCCTCGCTGTTTGGTGGTGTGGAATACCAGACGCCCTGGCAGCCGCTGCGCCTGAAACTGGAGTATGAAGGCAATAATTATCAGCAGGATTTTGCCGGGAAGCTGGAGCAAAAAAGTAAGTTTAACGTCGGGGCGATTTATCGCGTTACCGATTGGGCCGACGTTAACCTTAGCTATGAACGCGGTAACACCGTTATGTTTGGTGTCACGCTGCGCACCAACTTTAACGATTTACGCCCTTCGTACAACGATAACGCTCGACCGCAATATCAACCACAGCCACAGGATGCCATTTTGCAGCATTCGGTGGTGGCGAATCAGTTAACGCTGTTGAAATACAACGCCGGACTTGCCGATCCGCAGATCCAGACGAAAGGCGATACGCTGTACGTCACCGGCGAGCAGGTTAAATATCGTGATTCGCGCGAAGGGATCATCCGTGCTAATCGGATCGTGATGAACGATCTGCCAGATGGGATCAAAACGATCCGTGTTACGGAAAATCGTCTTAACATGCCGCAGGTAACGACGGAAACCGATGTCGCCAGCCTGAAAAATCATCTCGCCGGAGAGCCGTTGGGCCACGAAACGAAGCTGGCGCAAAAACGCGTTGAGCCAGTGGTTCCGAAGTCCACCGAGCAGGGCTGGTATATCGACAAATCGCGCTTTGATTTCCATATCGATCCTGTGCTGAACCAGTCGGTCGGTGGCCCGGAAAACTTTTACATGTACCAGCTGGGGGTGATGGGAACGGCGGATTTGTGGCTGACGGACCATTTGCTAACCACCGGCAGCTTGTTTGCTAACCTGGCGAACAACTACGACAAGTTTAACTACACCAATCCACCGCAGGACTCGCACTTGCCGCGTGTTCGTACCCATGTGCGCGAGTATGTGCAGAACGATGTCTATGTGAATAACCTGCAAGCCAATTACTTCCAGCATCTGGGTAATGGTTTCTACGGTCAGGTCTATGGCGGCTATCTCGAAACCATGTTTGGCGGCGCAGGTGCCGAAGTGTTGTATCGCCCGCTGGATAGCAACTGGGCGTTTGGTCTGGATGCCAACTACGTTAAACAGCGTGACTGGCGTAGTGCGAAAGATATGATGAAATTCACCGATTACAGCGTGAAAACCGGTCATCTGACCGCGTACTGGACGCCATCTTTTGCTCAGGAGGTGTTAGTGAAAGCCAGCGTCGGGCAGTATCTGGCAGGGGATAAAGGCGGCACGCTGGAAATTGCCAAACGCTTTGACAGCGGCGTGGTAGTGGGTGGCTATGCCACAATCACTAACGTCTCGAAAGAGGAGTACGGGGAAGGGGACTTCACCAAAGGCGTGTATGTCTCTGTGCCGCTGGATCTCTTCTCGTCTGGCCCGACACGCAGTCGTGCGGCTATTGGCTGGACGCCGCTGACGCGGGACGGTGGTCAGCAACTTGGGCGTAAATTCCAGTTGTATGACATGACCAGCGACCGTAGCGTGAATTTCCGCTAAATCATGGGAAAGGTGCCAGTTTTCGTAATCACTGGCACCTTAATTCTTAATGGCCTGTTGAGCCATCAGGAACGCAGTTTACCCCCGGTTTGCGATCTGGTGTGTAAAGGCGAAAACATTCTGTCTTCCTGTCCGTCGATATGGGTTGCAGGTCTGGTTGCCTGAGCGACTGGGCCATCATTGGACTGGAGACATTGCTTTGCGGAAGGTCGGATTTGTCGGCTGTACCGAGCGGACCGGCAAAAGCAGGAAGAACAGAGACTGATAACAACAAAGCAGCAAAATAAGGCTTCATTTTTACCACCTTTATCAGGTTACGTTTCATTTGTTCCAGAGGAACATTGTCGATTTTTCGCGCATTACTGATGGCTGGGAATCACCTGAATGGGTGATTTTTGCATTACAGGCTATGGTGCGGTTTGTCTTGCCGGATGCGCCGCCAGGCGCGACTTATCCGGCCTACGGGTAGGTACATCCGGCGTTGGTGGAGGCGCGCTCCAAATCCAGGTTGAACAAAACATACACAAAAAATATAGATCTCCGTCACATTTTTGCGTTATACAGGAAGCTCGCCATTGTGAAGGAGGTACTGCTATGACGTCACTCTCTCGTCCGCGCGTGGAGTTCATTTCCACCATTTTGCAGACCGTTCTCAATCTGGGCCTGTTATGTCTCGGCCTGATTTTGGTTGTCTTCCTCGGCAAAGAAACGGTACATCTGGCTGATGTGCTGTTCGCGCCAGAACAAACCAGCAAATATGAGCTAGTGGAAGGACTGGTGGTTTACTTTCTCTATTTCGAATTTATCGCGCTGATTGTGAAGTACTTTCAGTCCGGTTTTCACTTCCCGCTACGCTACTTTGTCTATATCGGGATCACCGCCATTGTGCGCTTGATCATCGTCGATCATAAATCACCACTGGATGTGTTGATCTACTCGGCTGCGATCTTGTTACTGGTGATCACTCTATGGCTGTGTAATTCGAAACGGCTGAAGCGGGAGTAAAAAAGAGGCGCTCCAGGGAGCGCCGAATAACAGTCACAAGTTAGGATAACTTAAGTTGAGGGTGCAGCGGCATAACATTGGCAGAACAACATCTTTAACCTTTCACACCACCTGCCGTCAGGCCGTTGACCAGCCAGCGTTGAGCCAGCAAGAAGACGATGGTGATCGGTAATGCAGACATCACGGCTGCGGCAGCAAAGTCACCCCACAGGTAGTTTTGCGGGTTGAGGTATTGCTGCATACCCACAGCCAGGGTGTAGCTGTTCACGTCACGCAGTAACAACGACGCGACCGGAACTTCGGTAATGGCGGCGATAAACGACAGAATGAACACCACCGCCAGAATCGGTACAGACAGCGGCAACAGGACGAGGCGGAAAGCCTGCCACGGTGTTGCGCCATCCAGCGCCGCAGCTTCTTCCAGCGAACTGTCGATAGTTTCGAAATAACCTTTGATAGTCCAGACGTGCAATGCAATCCCTCCCAGGTACGCGAAGATCACGCCGCCGTGGGTATTCAGACCGATGAACGGAATGTACTCACCCAGACGGTCAAACAACGCATACAACGCGACCAGTGAGAGTACTGCCGGGAACATCTGGAAAATCAGCATCCCTTTTAGCAGCGTCGCTTTGCCAGGGAAGCGCATACGGGCGAAGGCGTAGGCACAGGTGGTGGAGAGCGCTACGATACCTATCGCGGAAATTCCGGCGACCTTCACCGAGTTCCACAGCCACAACAGTACCGGGAAAGGTGGTGGCGTAATGCGACCATCAGCCTGTTCAACGCTAAAACCTAACGCCAGTTTCCAGTGATCCCACGAGATTTGCTCCGGGATCAGGCTGCCGGTCGCGAAGTTCCCCTGGCGCAGCGAGATTGCGACGACCATCAGTAGCGGGAACATAATTGCCGCGATAAAAAGTAGCAGTAGCAGGTGAGTAATAAACAAACGTGCTTTTTGCGATTTCGGTTGGACCATTGCCATTTTTGTTATCTCCCTTAATCAAACTTCATTCGCGTGGCTTTCAGGTTCACTATCGCCAGCGCGCCCACCAGCAGGAAGATCAGCGTGGCAATCGCTGCCGCCAGACCGAAGTCCTGACCCCCGCCGCCTTCAAAGGCGATACGGTAGGTGTAGTTAACGAGCAGGTCGGTATAACCGGCTGGAGTGGTAGTGCCAAGACGATCCGGGCCGCCGTTGGTCAACAGTTGAATCAGCACGAAGTTGTTAAAGTTAAAGGCGAAGCTGGCGATCATTAGCGGTGTGAGCGGCTTAATCAGCAGCGGAAGCGTAATCTTAAAGAAGTTCTGGAACGGACCTGCGCCATCCATCGCTGAGGCTTCATACAGATCGTCTGGAATCGCTTTCAACAAGCCCATGCAGAGGATCATCATGTACGGATAACCCAGCCAGGTGTTGACGATAATCAGCATCGTTCTGGCGGTGGTCGGGTCGCTGAACCAGGCGGGCTTCACGCCAAACAGCGCGCTCAACATCATGTTGATTTCACCAAAGCTCTGGTTGAACAACCCTTTGAATATCAAAATCGAAATAAACGATGGTACCGCGTAAGGCAGAATCAGCAGGACACGATAGACCGCTTTGCCGCGCAACGCTTCCCACTGCACCAGACACGCCAGCACCATGCCGACCGCTACCGTTAAAAATACGGTGATAAGTGAGAACACCACGGTCCAGACGAAAATAGCGAGGAACGGTTTTTGGATCCCTTCGTCGGTGAAGACGCGGGTAAAGTTTTTCCAGCCAGTGGTCACGGTGTAACCAGGGCTTAGCTTTTCATCGCCCCAGTTGCCGTCAGCGGTGATGGACTGGTAAAAACCAATCTGGTCGTTTGGACGATATTTTACGCCACTCTGGTTATTGGTCAGTGTACCGTCTCCGTCGAGTGTATAGAGCGGCTGCGTGCCGGAGAACTGGCGCAGGGAACTCATCATCACTTTGTTGCCATCCGGCAGAATGGCGGTAATGTCACTCAGCGCCTGACGATTCTGGGTAATCACGCGCAGATTCGCGCGCTCGCCTTCAGGCTGCGTGGCGCTTTCCTTCAGTTGCAGCTTTTGCTCGCCGCCAAATTTGAAAGCGTCTGAGAGATAATTTTTGCCGGTTTCGCCATCGGTGAGCGCCAGTTGCCACTCATCACCCGCGGGATAAAGACCAAAGTTATAGGTTTTTCCTGCCTGCCAGGAGCGGTCCAACAGAACCTCCTGAGCGCGTTCAAAGGTAAGCTGGTTGGTGCTGCTGTAGTTGGTGAAAGCGATGGCAATGGTGCAGACCAGAGGGAAGAGGACGAATAGCCCCATCCCAGCCATTCCCGGATAGACATAGCGCCAGGCGTAGGCTTTACGATTGGCGAAAATATAGAGCCCCGCTGAACTCAAAATCAGCGTGGTAATGGCGAACAGGTATTCCCCTTGTGCGTACATTAAAACAACAAGGTAACCCACCAGCAGGCCGAGCAGACCTAACACTGACCATTTCAGCGCGTCGCTTTGCCACCAATGTTTCTTTTTAATGACATCCATGGGGTTCTTCCTCATTCCAGGACGGATAAAGCGTTTACATCGCATCCGACAACAACTGCCTGATGCGACGCTGACGCGTCTTATCAGGCCTACATACGCTTCGGTTCTGTAGGCCGGATAAGGCGTTTACGCCGCATCCGGCAACAACAGCCTGATGCGACGCTGACGCGTCTTATCAGGCCTGCATACGTTTCGGTTTTGTAGGTCGGATAAGGCGTTACGCCGCATCCGGCAACAACAGCCTGATGCGACGCTGACGCGTCTTATCAGGCCTGCATACGTTTCGGTTCTGTAGGCCGGATAAGGCGTTTACGCCGCATCCGGCAACAACAGCCTGATGCGACGCTGACGCGTCTTATCAGGCCTGCATACGTTTCGGTTCTGTAGGCCGGATAAGGCGTTACGCCGCATCCGGCATTTCACAGCATTACTTGGTGATACGAGCCTGTGCATCTTTCAGCGCAGCATCTACAGTCTGACGACCGCTAGCGGCGTTAATCACTGCAGTACGCACGGCATACCAGAAGGCAGACATCTGCGGAATGTTCGGCATGATTTCACCTTTCTGGGCGTTTTCCATGGTGGCGGCGATGCGAGGATCTTTTGCCAGCTGATCCTGGTAAGACTTCAGCGCCACTGCGCCCAGCGGTTTGTCTTTATTCACCGCTTCCAGACCTTCGTCAGTCAGCAGATAGTTTTCAAGGAACTCTTTCGCCAGCTCTTTGTTCGGGCTGGCAGCGTTAATGCCTGCGCTCAGAACACCAACGAACGGTTTGGACGGTTGTCCCTTGAAGGTTGGCAGCAGCGTTACACCGTAGTTCACTTTGCTGGTGTCGATGTTGGACCATGCCCACGGACCATTAATGGTCATCGCAGTTTCACCTTTGTTAAAGGCTGCCTCTGCAATCGAGTAGTCAGTATCCGCATTCATGTGTTTGTTTTTAATCAGATCAACCAGGAAGGTCAGACCCGCTTTCGCGCCAGCGTTATCCACGCCAACGTCTTTAATGTCGTACTTGCCGTTTGCATACTTGAATGCATAACCACCGTCAGCAGCAATCAGCGGCCAGGTAAAGTACGGTTCTTGCAGGTTGAACATCAGCGCGCTCTTACCTTTCGCTTTCAGTTCTTTATCCAGCGCCGGGATCTCTTCCCAGGTTTTTGGCGGGTTCGGCAGAAGATCTTTGTTATAAATCAGCGATAACGCTTCGACAGCAATCGGGTAAGCAATCAGCTTGCCGTTGTAACGTACAGCGTCCCAGGTAAACGGATACAGCTTGTCCTGGAATGCTTTGTCTGGGGTGATTTCAGCCAACAGACCAGATTGAGCATAGCCACCAAAGCGGTCGTGCGCCCAGAAGATAATGTCAGGGCCATCGCCAGTTGCCGCAACCTGAGGGAATTTCTCTTCCAGTTTATCCGGATGCTCAACGGTGACTTTAATTCCGGTATCTTTCTCGAATTTCTTACCGACTTCAGCGAGGCCGTTGTAGCCTTTATCGCCGTTAATCCAGATTACTAGTTTACCTTCTTCGATTTTGGCGAGAGCCGAGGCGGAAAACATCATCGTCGTTAATGCGGATAATGCGAGGATGCGTGCACCTGTTTTTATTTTCATAATCTATGGTCCTTGTTGGTGAAGTGCTCGTGAAAACACCTAAACGGACTCTAGTTTCTTTATACGGCAACCTCTTTCCATCCTCCTGGCCCCTACGCCCCACCGTTGCTTTGTGTGATCTCTGTTACAGAATTGGCGTTAATGTGGGGATGCGCACATAAAATCGCCATGATTTTTGCAAGCAACTTCACGAAATTCCTTACATGGCCTCGGTTTAGTTCACAGAAGCCGCGTTCTCATCCTCCCGCCTCCTCCCCCATAAAAAAGCCAGGGGGTGGAGGATTTAAGCCATCTTCTGATGACGCATAGTCAGCCCATCATGAATGTTGCTGTCGATGACAGGTTGTAACGAAGGGAGAAGGGCATGGCGAGCGTACAGCTGCAAAATGTAACGAAAGCCTGGGGCGAGGTCGTGGTATCGAAAGATATTAATCTCGACATCCATGAAGGCGAATTCGTGGTGTTTGTCGGGCCGTCTGGCTGCGGTAAATCAACTTTATTGCGCATGATTGCCGGGCTCGAGACGATCACCAGCGGCGACCTGTTCATCGGTGAAAAACGGATGAATGATACTCCGCCAGCAGAACGCGGCGTTGGTATGGTGTTCCAGTCTTACGCGCTCTATCCCCACCTGTCAGTAGCAGAAAATATGTCGTTTGGCCTGAAACTAGCAGGCGCGAAAAAAGAGGTAATTAACCAACGCGTTAACCAGGTGGCGGAAGTACTGCAACTGGCGCATTTGTTGGATCGCAAACCGAAAGCTCTCTCCGGTGGGCAGCGTCAGCGTGTGGCGATCGGTCGAACACTGGTGGCCGAGCCAAGCGTGTTTTTACTCGATGAACCGCTATCCAACCTTGATGCTGCGCTGCGTGTGCAGATGCGTATCGAAATCTCCCGCCTGCATAAACGTCTGGGCCGCACGATGATCTACGTCACCCACGATCAGGTCGAAGCGATGACGCTGGCCGATAAAATCGTGGTGCTGGATGCTGGGCGCGTAGCGCAGGTCGGGAAGCCGCTGGAGCTTTACCACTATCCGGCAGACCGTTTTGTCGCCGGTTTTATCGGTTCGCCAAAGATGAACTTCCTGCCGGTAAAAGTGACCGCCGTTGCAATCGATCAAGTCCAGGTTGAACTGCCGATGCCAAACCTCCAGCAAGTCTGGCTTCCGGTAGAAAGCCACAACGTTCAGGTCGGAGCCAACATGTCACTAGGTATTCGTCCGGAACATCTGCTGCCAAGTGATATTGCCGACGTCATCCTTGAGGGTGAAGTTCAGGTCGTCGAGCAACTCGGCAACGAAACCCAAATTCATATCCAGATCCCTTCCATTCGTCAAAACCTGGTGTACCGCCAGTCTGACGTGGTGTTGGTAGAAGAAGGTGCCACATTCGCTATCGGCTTGCCGCCAGAGCGTTGCCATCTGTTCCGTGAAGATGGCACTGCGTGTCGTCGACTGCATCAGGAGCCGGGCGTTTAAGCACCCTACAAAAGACACAAAACCTGTCACAGGTGATGTGAAAAAAGAAAAGCAATAACTCAGGAGATAGAATGATGATTACTCTGCGCAAACTTCCTCTGGCGGTTGCCGTCGCAGCGGGCGTAATGTCTGCTCAGGCAATGGCTGTGGATTTCCACGGTTACGCGCGTTCCGGTATCGGCTGGACAGGGAGCGGCGGCGAACAACAGTGTTTCCAGACTACCGGTGCTCAAAGTAAATACCGTCTTGGCAACGAATGTGAAACTTATGCTGAAATAAAATTGGGTCAGGAAGTGTGGAAAGAGGGCGATAAGAGCTTCTATTTCGACACTAACGTGGCCTATTCCGTAGCACAACAGAATGACTGGGAAGCCACCGATCCGGCCTTCCGTGAAGCGAACGTGCAGGGTAAAAACCTGATTGAATGGCTGCCAGGCTCCACCATCTGGGCCGGTAAGCGTTTCTATCAACGTCATGACGTTCATATGATCGACTTCTACTACTGGGATATTTCTGGTCCTGGTGCCGGTCTGGAAAACATCGATGTTGGCTTCGGTAAACTCTCTCTGGCAGCAACCCGTTCTTCTGAAGCGGGTGGTTCTTCCTCTTTCGCCAGCAACAATATCTATGACTACACCAACGAAACCGCGAACGATGTCTTCGACGTGCGTTTAGCGCAGATGGAAATCAACCCAGGCGGCACGTTAGAACTGGGTGTTGACTACGGTCGCGCCAACCTGCGTGATAACTATCGTCTGGTTGATGGTGCATCGAAAGATGGTTGGTTATTCACTGCCGAGCATACCCAGAGTGTTCTGAAGGGCTTTAACAAGTTTGTTGTTCAGTATGCAACTGACTCGATGACCTCACAGGGTAAAGGTCTGTCGCAGGGTTCTGGCGTCGCGTTTGATAACGAAAAATTTGCCTACAACATCAATAACAACGGTCACATGCTGCGCATCCTCGACCACGGTGCGATCTCCATGGGCGACAACTGGGACATGATGTACGTGGGTATGTATCAGGATATCAACTGGGATAACGATAACGGCACCAAGTGGTGGACCGTCGGTATTCGCCCGATGTACAAGTGGACGCCAATCATGAGCACCGTGATGGAGATCGGCTACGACAACGTCGAATCCCAGCGCACTGGCGACAAGAACAATCAGTACAAAATTACCCTCGCACAACAATGGCAGGCTGGCGACAGCATCTGGTCACGTCCGGCTATTCGTGTCTTCGCAACCTACGCTAAGTGGGATGAGAAATGGGGCTATGACTACACCGGTACCTCCTCAACCAACCCGTACTACGGTAAAGCCGTTTCAGCTGATTTCAACGGCGGCAGCTTTGGTCGTGGCGACAGCGACGAGTGGACCTTCGGCGCCCAGATGGAAATCTGGTGGTAATAGCTAATCGTAGGCCGGATAAGGTGCTTGCACCGCATCCGGCAAAAAAATAGACACGTTGTCATTATCTGTAAGGGGCGCAAGCCCCTCTGATTATCGGGTTTAGCGCGCTATTGCCTGGCTACCGTTGACCCCCAGATTTTGAGGTGAAAACAATGAAAATGAATAAAAGTCTCATCGCCCTCTGTTTATCAGCAGGGTTACTGGCAAGCGCGCCTGGAATCAGCCTCGCCGACGTTAACTACGTACCGCAAAACACCAGCGACGCTCCCGCCATTCCATCTGCCGCACTACAACAATTAACCTGGACACCGGTCGATCAATCTAAAACTCAGACTACCCAGTTAGCGACTGGCGGCCAGCGGTTGAACGTTCCTGGTATCAGCGGTCCGGTTGCGGCTTACAGCGTTCCGGCAAATATTGGCGAACTGACCCTGACGCTGATCAGTGAAGTGAACAAACAAACCAGTGTATTTGCGCCAAACGTGCTGATTCTTGATCAGAACATGACCCCATCAGCTTTCTTCCCCAGCAGTTATTTCACCTACCAGGAACCCGGCGTCATGAGCGCAGATCGTCTGGAAGGGGTTATGCGCCTGACGCCAGCGTTGGGGCAGCAGAAACTGTATGTTCTGGTCTTTACCACGGAAAAAGATCTCCAGCAGACAACTCAACTGCTCGACCCGGCAAAAGCCTATGCCAAAGGTGTCGGTAACTCGATCCCGGATATTCCAGACCCGGTTGCCCGTCACACCACCGATGGCTTACTGAAACTGAAAGTCAAAACGAACTCCAGCTCCAGTGTGCTGGTGGGACCGCTATTTGGTTCTTCCGCCCCAGCTCCGGTTACGGTAGGCAACACGGCGGCACCAGCCGTGGCTGCGCCAGCTCCGGCACCGGCGAAGAAAAGCGAACCGATGCTCAACGATACGGAAAGTTATTTTAATACCGCGATCAAAAACGCTGTCGCGAAAGGTGATGTTGATAAGGCGTTAAAACTGCTTGATGAAGCTGAACGCCTGGGATCGACATCTGCCCGTTCCACCTTTATCAGCAGTGTAAAAGGCAAGGGGTAATTACGCCCCACAGTGCTGATTTTGCAACAACTGGTGCGTCTCCTGGCGCACCTTTTTTTCTCTTCTCATGTGATTGTTGCGTTTTTGTTGCGTATTAGATCACTTAATATGCTTTACATCTCCCGTTATCGCTTTTCTGCGATACAATGCCTTTACGTTATGTAACGGAGAGTTCGGCATGTCACACCCCGCGTTAACGCAACTGCGTGCGCTGCGCTATTTTGCAGAGATCCCTGCGCTGGAGCCGCAACTGCTCGACTGGTTGTTGCTCGAAGATTCCATGACTAAACGTTTTGAACAGCAGGGAAAAACGGTGAGCGTGACAATGATCCGCGAAGGATTTGTCGAACAGGATGAAATCCCCGAAGAATTACCGCTGTTGCCGAAAGAATCCCGTTACTGGTTACGTGAAATTTTGCTATGTGCCGATGGGGAACCCTGGCTTGCCGGGCGTACCGTCGTCCCTGTATCAACATTAAGTGGCCCCGAGCTGGCTTTACAAAAATTGGGTAAAACGCCATTAGGGCGTTATCTGTTCACATCATCGACATTAACCCGGGACTTTATTGAGATAGGCCGTGATGCCGGACTTTGGGGGCGACGTTCCCGTCTGCGATTAAGCGGTAAACCGCTGTTGCTAACTGAACTGTTTTTACCGGCGTCACCGTTGTACTAAGAGGAAAAAAATATGGAGTGGAGTCTGACGCAGAATAAGCTGCTGGCGTTTCACCGCTTAATGCGTACGGATAAGCCAATTGGCGCGTTACTGCTGCTCTGGCCAACGTTGTGGGCGCTGTGGGTGGCAACGCCGGGTGTTCCCCAACTCTGGATTCTGGCGGTGTTCGTCGCTGGAGTCTGGCTGATGCGCGCCGCCGGGTGCGTGGTGAATGACTACGCTGACCGTAAATTTGATGGTCATGTGAAGCGCACAGCAAACCGACCGCTTCCCAGCGGCGCGGTTACGGAGAAAGAAGCACGAACGCTATTTGTAGTGCTGGTGTTGATTTCGTTCTTACTGGTATTGACGCTGAATACGATGACCATTCTGTTGTCGATTGCCGCGCTGGCCCTGGCGTGGGTGTATCCGTTTATGAAGCGGTATACCCATTTACCGCAAGTGGTGCTGGGTGCGGCGTTTGGCTGGTCGATTCCAATGGCTTTTGCCGCTGTGAGTGAATCGGTGCCGTTAAGCTGCTGGCTGATGTTCCTTGCCAATATTCTGTGGGCGGTGGCCTACGACACGCAGTATGCGATGGTCGACCGTGACGATGACGTGAAGATTGGCATTAAGTCCACTGCCATCTTGTTCGGCCAATACGATAAGTTGATTATCGGCATTTTGCAGATTGGCGTACTGGTGCTGATGGCGATTATTGGTGAGTTAAATGGCTTAGGCTGGGGATATTACTGGTCAATTCTGGTCGCGGGCGCGCTGTTTGTTTATCAACAAAAACTGATTGCCAACCGCGAACGTGAAGCCTGCTTTAAAGCGTTTATGAATAATAACTATGTTGGCCTGGTGCTGTTTTTAGGGCTGGCAATGAGTTACTGGCATTTCTGATGATGTGAAAAAGCCGGATGATTATCCGGCGTTTTTTCTGGGCAAGCAGCCTGATGCGCTGCGCTTATCAGGCCTACACAACACATCGCAATTTATTGAATTTGCAGGTCATGGTAGGCCGGATAAGGCGTTTGCGCCGCATCCGGCAATTCTTACTGATTACCCTTCGCCCTGCGTTGCGCTCTCAATCGTTAAACGCACATCGGACGTAATCAACTCCGACAGCAACTGATAGACCTTCATCGTTTCAGCTGGTTCTGCGTCGCCGCTGTCGCTGATATACCCTTCATCGCGCAGTGTCAGCACCAGAGAACTGAACACAGCTTTGTCGAAGAACTCCGGTGCGTTGATGCCGTGCAGCACGGAGAGACGTTGCGCTACAGTGCGACTTTCTTTCTCCAGCGTACCGCGGTTGATTGATGGATTAGCGCTCAGCAGCCAGAAGGTAATTGCATAACGTTGCAGCGTTTCGCGTGCGCCTGCGGCCAGCAACTGAAGCGTGCGGGAATGCGCCGGATTAATATGCAGTTCGTCATTTTGCAGTGTAATCAGCCCCTGACGTTGCATTTCATTTGCCAGCGCATCAATCACGCCCGGCAACTCGTCACGCTCCCAGCGCAGGAACAGCTCCGCTTTCAGCATTGGATACAGCACATTGACGTGCTCCATCAATACGTCGCGGGAGATGTGGCGATGCTGCGTCACAATTGCCGCCATCAGCGAAGGCAACACCAACATATGCGCAATGTTGTTGCGATAGTAGGTCATCAACACTGCTTGCTCACGCGGCAGAATGATGATGTCGCCGATAGTGTCCTTCTCAACTTCAAACTTGTTCATTTGCAGCGCGTGATCAATAAGCTCGCTGGCGCTGGCTGAAGGAACAGTTGAGTCTGAGGAGTAAGGTACGTTGCGCATCAAATCCAGATAGCAGTCGAGTTGCTCGGTTAACTGCTCGCGGGTGAGTGAGCGCTGACGTGACGCCAACAGCGCAGTACAGCACAGGTTCATGGCGTTTGCCGCACCTGCGTTGTTAATGCGTACCATTAGGTCGGCAGCAATGTTATTGACTGTCGGCGTTAACCAGGCCGGACGCACCGCTTCGATTGGATCGATAGATTCACGCCAGTCTGGTACGTGCTGGTTAAGGTAGGTCATCAACGGCATCGGTTCACCGAAGTTGACGTAACCCTGACCGAGATTACGCAGCTTGCTTAAGCCGCGCAGCATCTGCGGTAGGCTCTCTTTTTCTTTCGTCGCGCCGCGCAATTCTTTGGCGTAAGTCCCCACTTCCATGACGTGCTCATAACCGATGTAGATCGGAATTAACGTAATCGGACGTGTTCCGCCACGCAGCATCGCTTGAATAGTCATCGACAGCGTACCGGTTTTCGGATCCAGCAAACGGCCTGTGCGGGAACGACCGCCTTCCACAAAGTACTCGACGGAATAACCACGGCTGAACAGTTCGCCGAGATATTCACGGAAAACCGTGGAATAGAGTTTATTGCCTTTAAACGTACGGCGAATAAAGAATGCCCCCAGACGGCGGAAAATCGGCCCGGCAGGCCAGAAATTCAGGTTGATCCCGGCAGCGATATGCGGCGGCACCAGCCCCTGGTGATAAAGCACGTAAGAAAGCAGCAGGTAGTCCATGTGGCTGCGATGGCAAGGCACATACACCAGCTCATGACCGTCGTGGGCCAGCTGGCGAACGCGCTCGGCGTTATGGACGTTGATGCCCTGATAAAGTCGGTTCCAGGTGAAGCCCAGAATACGGTCAGTCAGGCGGATCATCTCGTAAGAGAAGTTAGCTGCAATCTCTTCCATCAGCGCAATCGCGTTCTGCTGCGCTTTTTCATGGGAGATTTTTTTGCTGCGCGCTTCATCTTCTACCGCTTTGGCAATAGCGCGGGAGGCGAGCAGCTTGTTAAACAGATCCTGACGCGCTGGCAGGCGCGGGCCTACGGCTGCCAGACGCTGGCGGGCAAAGTGCATACGCGCCACACGCGCCAGTTTCTGAGCAATAGTTTTATCCGTGCCGTGTTCGTCAGCCATGCGGCGCAGCGAAACTGACGGCGAGAAACGCACAAAACTGTCGCGACCGAGCCACAGTACGGCGAAAAATTTCTGCACGCCGTTGAGCATGCGCAGAGGCGGATTCACTTCACCTTTTTCACGCCCCGGCGCGCGACCAAACATCACCGATACCGGCACCATCTGCACATCCAGATTTGGGTTGCTACGGTGCAAATCAAGATAGTCGTGGAATAGCTTAATAGACTCTTCTTTCGGCGTGTAATAGGTGAAAACACGCGGCCCGCCATGAATAAACACATAGCGCGGCAGTAGCGTGCCGTCTATTTCCAGCGGCTCTAAGGGGTCAGGCAGGTCGTGCGCCAGACACTGGGCGCGCAACGTTAGCAAATCCGCTTTTGAGTTGTACGGTAAAACGTACATAATTGGACGAGAGGTATCGAGTCCCAGTTCCGGAGCAGGATCTGCCGGAATAGACTTGCTTTTTACCAGGATGCTTAATGGTAAATTCAGTAATTTGTAGTAAATTCGTGGCCAGCCGGACATAAACGATGTAAAGCCTCTGGTTAATAATGCAAATGCGCCGCAAGGATAGCAGAAAGTCATAGGAAATTCTGTGGTATCCGCTCATGTTTCGCGCGGCGTTACGCTAACCGTAATCTTCGGATTCAACGGTACACTGATATTGACGTTCATAATGTAAAAAGGTTCTTTCGATGGCCAATAATACCACTGGATTCACCCGAATTATCAAAGCTGCCGGTTATTCCTGGAAAGGTTTACGCGCCGCATGGATCAACGAAGCGGCATTCCGTCAGGAAGGTGTCGCGGTATTGTTGGCAGTGATCATTGCCTGCTGGCTGGATGTGGATGCAATAACCCGCGTACTGCTTATTAGTTCTGTCATGCTGGTGATGATTGTGGAAATCCTCAATAGCGCCATCGAAGCTGTGGTTGACCGTATTGGTTCTGAATACCATGAACTTTCCGGGCGAGCGAAAGATATGGGCTCTGCCGCGGTGCTGATCGCCATTATCGTCGCCGTGATTACCTGGTGCATTCTGTTATGGTCGCATTTTGGATAACCCTTCCAGAATTCGATAAATCTCTGGTTTATTGTGCAGTTTATGGTTCCAAAATCGCCTTTTGCTGTATATACTCACAGCATAACTGTATATACACCCAGGGGGCGGAATGAAAGCGTTAACGGCCAGGCAACAAGAGGTGTTTGATCTCATCCGTGATCACATCAGCCAGACAGGTATGCCGCCGACGCGTGCGGAAATCGCGCAGCGTTTGGGGTTCCGTTCCCCAAATGCGGCAGAAGAACATCTGAAGGCGCTGGCACGCAAAGGCGTTATTGAAATTGTTTCTGGCGCATCGCGCGGGATTCGTCTGTTGCAGGAAGAGGAAGAAGGATTGCCGCTGGTAGGTCGTGTGGCCGCCGGTGAACCGCTTCTGGCGCAGCAGCATATTGAAGGTCATTATCAGGTCGATCCTTCCCTGTTCAAACCTAATGCCGATTTCCTGCTGCGCGTCAGTGGGATGTCGATGAAAGATATCGGCATTATGGACGGCGACTTGCTGGCAGTGCATAAAACCCAGGATGTGCGTAATGGTCAAGTCGTTGTCGCACGTATTGATGACGAAGTTACCGTTAAACGTCTGAAAAAACAGGGCAATAAAGTCGAGCTTTTGCCAGAAAATAGCGAGTTTAAACCAATTGTTGTTGACCTTCGTCAGCAGAGCTTCAGCATTGAAGGGCTGGCGGTTGGGGTTATTCGCAACGGCGACTGGCTGTAATATATCTCTGATACCGCGATGCCGCCTGGCATCGCGGTTTGTTTTTAATCTCTCTTCATCAGGCTTGTCTGTATGGCATTCCTCACTTCTTCTGATAAAGCGCTTTGGCATCTCGCCTTACCCATGATTTTCTCCAATATCACCGTTCCGTTGCTGGGGCTGGTCGATACGGCGGTCATTGGTCATCTTGATAGTCCGGTTTATTTGGGCGGCGTGGCGGTTGGCGCAACGGCGACCAGTTTTCTCTTTATGCTGTTGCTGTTTTTGCGTATGAGCACCACCGGGCTCACAGCGCAGGCTTATGGCGCAAAAAATCCTCAGGCATTAGCGCGTGCGTTGGTGCAGCCGTTGCTGTTGGCTCTGGGGGCCGGTGCGTTAATTGCGGTATTGCGCATGCCGATTATCGATCTGGCGCTGCATATTGTTGGCGGTAGCGAAGCGGTGCTGGAACAGGCGCGGCGCTTTCTTGAAATCCGCTGGTTAAGCGCACCTGCGTCACTGGCAAATCTGGTGTTACTTGGCTGGCTTCTCGGCGTGCAATATGCCCGTGCGCCAGTGATTCTGTTAGTGGTCGGCAATATCCTCAACATCGTGCTGGATGTCTGGCTGGTGATGGGGGTGCATATGAACGTGCAGGGTGCGGCGTTAGCGACGGTTATTGCGGAGTATGCGACGTTACTGATTGGTCTACTAATGGTGCGTAAAATCCTCAAACTACGTGGCATCTCCGTCGAAATGCTGAAACGTGCCTGGCGTGGCAACTTTCGCCGTTTGCTGGCGCTTAACCGTGACATCATGCTGCGCTCTCTGCTATTGCAACTCTGTTTTGGTGCAATCACGGTACTCGGTGCGCGACTGGGGAGTGATATTATCGCCGTTAATGCGGTCCTGATGACGCTACTTACTTTTACTGCTTATGCGTTGGATGGTTTCGCATACGCCGTTGAAGCGCATTCCGGCCAGGCGTATGGCGCACGTGATGGTAGCCAATTGCTCGATGTCTGGCGGGCTGCATGCCGCCAGTCGGGGATCGTGGCATTACTGTTTTCGGTGGTTTATTTGCTGGCGGGTGAACATATCATCGCGTTGCTAACTTCATTAACGCAGATCCAAAATCTGGCCGATCGCTACCTTATCTGGCAGGTCATTTTACCGTTGGTCGGCGTCTGGTGTTATCTGCTTGATGGCATGTTTATTGGTGCCACGCGTGCCGCAGAAATGCGTAACCGTATGGCAGTGGCCGCTGTAGGTTTTGCACTGACGTTATTGACTCTACCGTGGCTGGGAAATCATGGTCTATGGCTGGCATTAACCGTCTTTCTGGCGCTACGTGGGCTTTCTCTGGCTACTATCTGGCGGCGTCACTGGCGCAATGGTACCTGGTTTTCCGCAACTTGATGGTTAAAAATTCTGAATAAATAATCCTGGGCCAAATTCCTGCCTACACTTAATCTCACGTTCAGAAGAAAAGTGAGCGTACTCTCATTCACAACCTAACATGAGGTCTTGATTATGAATAAAGACGAAGCCGGCGGTAACTGGAAACAGTTTAAAGGTAAAGTGAAAGAGCAATGGGGCAAACTGACCGATGATGATATGACGATCATTGAAGGTAAACGTGATCAACTGGTCGGTAAAATCCAGGAACGTTATGGTTATCAGAAAGATCAGGCAGAAAAAGAGGTCGTGGATTGGGAAAGCCGCAATAAATATCGCTGGTAATTAATCCCTCCTGCCCGATGTGTACAAGGATGTACGCCCTCTTAACGCGGTTTCTTTTTCACCTGAAGAGAGTGGTCATGATGGCACTGTTCAGGATGACGACACGCTTCAACTTCCACACATGCTGCACAGAGTCCATGTGCTTCAATCACATTATGCCTCAGGGCGAACCCCATTTTTGCCGCCAGTGTATGCATGATGTCTTCCACACCTTCCGCACACTCTTCTTTCACCGCGCCGCAACGATCGCAAATAAACATGGCTGAAGTATGTGTAGGCTGATCGAACAGATGGCAGAGTACATAGCTGTTGGTGGATTCCACCTTATGCACAAAACCTTGCTCAAGCAGAAAATCGAGCGCGCGATAAACCGTCGGTGGCTTGGCTTGCGGCTCGGCTTCACGCAGTAAATCAAGCAGATCGTAGGCGCTGATGGCCCCTTCTTGCAGACTCATCAGGCGCAGCACTTCGAGACGTTGTGGGGTCAGGCGCACATTACGCTGCGCGCAGAGTTTTTCAGCCTGCGCCAATAACTCCTGCGTTGTGGTCTTTTCCATTGTGCACCTCGAAAGTGGGGTTAAGAATGTCCTTACTTTACCATAATTCTCAATTAAACACCGACAACCGGACGTCGAAGCTACCACATTGCCTGATCGCATATTCGTTATGCTATAGTAGCGCCCCCAATTCACCAGATGCTTAAAAAATCGCCATGTCAGCAGAATCACAAACCGCTTATCCTGCATACCGTTTCTCTATTGCCCCGATGCTCGACTGGACGGACAGACATTGCCGCTATTTCTTGCGTCTGCTTTCCCGCAATACGTTGCTCTATACCGAAATGGTAACCACGGGGGCGATTATTCACGGTAAAGGTGATTACCTGGCATACAGTGAAGAAGAGCATCCGGTGGCGCTACAGCTTGGTGGCAGTGACCCAGCAGCCCTGGCACAATGCGCAAAACTGGCACAAGCGCGCGGATACGATGAGGTTAACCTTAACGTTGGTTGCCCCTCTGACCGGGTACAGAACGGTATGTTTGGCGCGTGCCTGATGGGTAATGCGCAACTGGTGGCTGACTGCGTAAAAGCGATGCGCGATGTGGTATCGATTCCCGTGACGGTGAAAACACGTATTGGCATTGACGACCAGGACAGCTATGAATTTCTCTGCGATTTTATCGACACCGTTTCCGGCAAAGGCGAATGCGAGATGTTTATCATCCACGCACGTAAAGCCTGGCTCTCCGGTTTAAGTCCAAAAGAAAACCGTGAGATCCCGCCGCTTGATTACCCGCGCGTCTATCAACTGAAGCGTGATTTTCCGCATTTGACCATGTCGATTAACGGTGGCATCAAGTCACTGGAAGAGGCCAAAGCGCACCTGCAACATATGGATGGTGTGATGGTTGGGCGTGAGGCGTATCAAAACCCAGGCATTCTGGCGACGGTGGATCGCGAAATTTTTGCCTCTACGGATACCGATGCCGATCCGGTGGCGGTGGTGCGCGCCATGTATCCGTACATTGAGCGCGAACTTAGCCAGGGAACCTATCTGGGCCATATCACACGGCACATGCTGGGGCTGTTCCAGGGCATTCCTGGCGCGCGACAGTGGCGGCGTTATTTAAGTGAAAATGCCCATAAAGCGGGCGCAGACATTAACGTACTGGAACACGCGCTCAAACTGGTGGCAGATAAGCGTTAATTTTTCACCACAATGTAGTCAAATTCACCACGCCCTGCGCTTTGTCGCGGGGCGTTTTGTTGATAAATCAAAAAGTTATTTTTGGCATGATTCTTGTAAAGCCAACAAGAGATTTCATTTTTTGGGAGAACATCATGCTGGAACTACTTTTTGTGATTGGCTTTTTTGTCATGTTGATGGTCACCGGCGTTTCATTGCTGGGCATTATCGCTGCGCTGGTTGTGGCGACGGCCATTATGTTCCTCGGCGGTATGCTGGCATTGATGATTAAGTTGCTGCCGTGGCTGTTATTGGCGATTGCGGTAGTGTGGGTGATCAAGGCGATAAAAGCGCCAAAAGTGCCGAAATATCAGCGCTATGACCGTTGGCGTTACTAAGGGATTGTGCGGATGATCACAACCTCAGGTTTTATCCTTAGAACAAAATAGGAATTGATAATCAAATCTGTCACTATTGCGCGTCAAACAAATTCATCGAGCTGTACCCTACATACAGCCGAACTATAAAAAGAAAGGGCTTCCCAGGTGGAAGCCCTATTTCTTTTATGGAATCAACAAGCTGGAACCCTGTGTCGCCCGACTTTCCAGAATTTCATGCGCTCGTCGCGCATCTTTTAGTGGATATTTCTGTTGCTCTGCGACATCAACTTTTATCACGCCGCTGGCAATCAATGAAAACAGTTCATTACTGGCTTCGGTTAACTCCTCCTGCGTGGTGATATAGCCTTGCAGGGAAGGGCGGGTGACATACAACGACCCCTTCTGATTGAGAATGCCTAAGTTCACCCCGGTAACCGCGCCTGATGAATTGCCAAAACTCACCATTAAGCCACGACGTTGCAGACAATCCAGCGACCGTTCCCAGGTGTCTCTGCCCACAGAATCGTAAACCACACGCACTTTTTTGCCGCCGGTGAGTTCTTTTAACCGCTCGACCAGATTTTCGTCGCGATAGTTAATCACTTGCCAGGCCCCGGCTTTTAAGGCGCTTTGCGCTTTTTGCGCACTGCCGACGGTGCCAATAAGTTTTGCTCCTAAGGCTTTTGCCCACTGACAGGCAATTAAGCCAACACCACCCGCTGCAGCGTGGAATAAGAACTGTTCGTCGGGTTTGATTTCATAGGTTTTGCGTAGCAGATAATAAACTGTTAAGCCTTTCAGGAACGATGCGGCGGCTTGTTCAAAAGAAATCGCCGCTGGCAGAATCGTCGCTTTATCGGCATTGACGTTATGCACAGAGCTGTATGCGCCCAGTGCTGACTGAGCATAAACCACGCGATCGCCGACTTTAATATGTTTTACGCCACTGCCGACTTTTGTCACTACGCCAGCCGCTTCCGTGCCTAACCCACAGGGCAGCGATGGTGGGGGATAAAGACCGCTACGGATATATGTGTCGATAAAATTGATGCCAATGGCTTTATTTTCGACCTGGATTTCATTCTCTGCCGGATCGGCAGGAGTAAATTCCACGGCCTGAAGTACTTCCGGGCCACCGTGCTTGTGAAATTCGATGCGTGTTGCCATGTGCCCTCCAGAACGTATCGTCAGGGTCTGCTTCATATGGTAAAGTTTCGACCCATTCTTTATCTCGGTAACTCCATTCACTATGGCAGGAAATAAACCCTTCAACAAACAGCAGGCTGAACCCCGCGAACGCGATCCACAAGTTGCCGGGCTGAAAGTGCCTCCGCACTCGATCGAAGCGGAGCAGTCGGTGTTGGGCGGTTTAATGCTGGATAACGAACGCTGGGATGACGTGGCTGAACGCGTTGTCGCGGATGATTTCTACACCCGACCGCATCGCCATATTTTCACCGAGATGGCGCGGTTGCAGGAAAGCGGCAGCCCTATTGACCTGATCACGTTGGCGGAATCGCTGGAGCGTCAGGGGCAACTTGATAGCGTCGGTGGTTTTGCTTATCTGGCGGAACTGTCAAAAAATACCCCAAGTGCGGCGAACATCAGCGCTTATGCTGATATCGTGCGCGAACGTGCTGTTGTCCGTGAGATGATCTCGGTAGCTAACGAGATTGCCGAAGCTGGTTTTGATCCGCAAGGGCGCACCAGCGAAGACTTGCTGGACCTTGCTGAATCCCGCGTCTTTAAAATTGCCGAAAGTCGTGCGAACAAAGACGAGGGGCCGAAAAACATCGCTGATGTGCTCGACGCAACCGTGGCGCGTATTGAGCAACTGTTCCAGCAGCCGCACGACGGCGTGACCGGGGTAAATACCGGCTATGACGATCTCAACAAAAAAACCGCTGGCTTGCAGCCGTCGGATTTGATCATCGTCGCTGCGCGTCCGTCGATGGGTAAAACCACATTTGCGATGAACCTCGTCGAAAATGCAGCGATGTTACAGGATAAGCCAGTGCTTATCTTCTCTCTGGAGATGCCATCGGAACAGATTATGATGCGTTCTCTGGCATCGCTGTCACGCGTGGATCAGACCAAAATCCGTACCGGACAACTGGATGATGAAGACTGGGCGCGTATTTCCGGCACGATGGGCATTTTGCTCGAAAAACGTAATATCTATATCGATGACTCCTCCGGTTTGACGCCAACGGAAGTGCGCTCGCGCGCGCGTCGTATTGCTCGTGAGCACGGCGGCATCGGGCTTATCATGATCGACTACCTGCAACTGATGCGCGTGCCGGCGCTTTCCGATAACCGTACGCTGGAAATTGCAGAAATCTCCCGCTCGCTGAAAGCCCTGGCGAAAGAACTGAACGTGCCGGTGGTGGCCCTGTCCCAGTTGAACCGTTCTCTGGAACAGCGTGCCGACAAACGCCCGGTCAACTCCGACTTGCGTGAATCCGGCTCCATCGAGCAGGATGCGGACTTGATCATGTTTATCTATCGTGATGAGGTTTATCACGAGAACAGTGATTTGAAAGGCATCGCGGAAATTATTATCGGTAAACAACGTAACGGCCCAATCGGGACGGTACGCCTGACCTTTAACGGTCAATGGTCGCGCTTCGATAACTACGCGGGGCCGCAGTACGACGACGAATAATAATTATTTTACGTATTAGGTAATTAAAGCAAACACTTATCAAGGAACACAAATGCAAGCGGCAACTGTAGTGATTAACCGCCGCGCTCTGCGACACAACCTGCAACGTCTTCGTGAACTGGCGCCTGCCAGTAAAATGGTTGCGGTGGTGAAAGCGAACGCTTATGGTCACGGTCTTCTTGAGACCGCGCGAACGCTCCCCGATGCTGACGCCTTTGGCGTAGCCCGTCTCGAAGAAGCTCTGCGACTGCGTGCAGGGGGAATCACCAAACCTGTGCTGTTACTCGAAGGCTTTTTTGATGCCAGTGATTTACCGACGATTTCTGCGCAGCATTTTCAGACCGCCGTGCATAACGAAGAGCAGCTTGCTGCTCTGGAAGAAGCCAGTCTGGAAGAGCCTGTTACCGTCTGGATGAAACTCGATACGGGTATGCATCGTCTGGGCGTCAGGCCGGAACAGGCCGAGGCGTTTTATCAGCGTCTGAGCCAGTGTAAAAATATCCGCCAGCCGGTGAACATTGTCAGTCACTTCGCCCGTGCCGATGAACCGCAATGCGGGGCAACCGAAAAACAACTCGATATCTTTAACTCTTTTTGCGAAGGCAAACCGGGCCAGCGTTCGATTGCTGCGTCGGGTGGCATTCTGCTATGGCCGCAGTCGCATTTTGACTGGGTGCGCCCGGGCATCATTCTTTACGGCGTGTCGCCGCTGGAAGATGGCACGACCGGGGCGGATTTTGGTTGTCAGCCAGTCATGTCTTTAACCTCCAGTCTGATTGCCGTACGGGAGCATAAAGCTGGTGAGCCAGTAGGTTATGGCGGAACCTGGATTAGCGAACGTGATACCCGTCTTGGTGTTGTGGCAATGGGCTATGGCGATGGTTATCCGCGCGCCGCGCCGTCTGGTACGCCTGTGTTGGTCAATGGTTGCGAAGTGCCGATTGTCGGTCGCGTGGCGATGGACATGATCTGCGTTGATTTAGGTCCGCAGGCGCAGGATAAAGCTGGGGACCCGGTCATTTTATGGGGCGAAGGTTTGCCCGTAGAACGTATCGCAAAAATAACAAAAGTGAGTGCTTACGAACTTATCACGCGCCTGACATCAAGGGTGGCGATGAAATACGTGGATTAATCGTCCAGTATTACCTGATTGTCTGTGCCGGATATGGTGTGAAAGCCTTATCCGGCCAGCAACGCTAAGTAAATTCAATAAATTGATACACGCTTATTGTGCGTGCATCTGGAGGTTTTGCGTTTTTCATCAGCCTCGCTACGTTATTAATTAACGCTAAGAGCTAAACATCCTCTCGATCTTCCCTATCTTCCGGTTTATTGTGTTTTAACCACCTGCCCGTAAATCTGGAGAACCATCGCGTGTTTCAAAAAGTTGACGCCTACGCTGGCGACCCGATTCTTTCGCTTATGGAGCGTTTTAAAGAAGACTCTCGTAGCGACAAAGTGAATCTCAGTATCGGCCTTTATTACAACGAAGACGGCATTATTCCGCAGCTTAATGCTGTCGCAGAAGCGGAAGCGCGCCTGAATGCGCAGCCTCACGGCGCTTCGCTTTACTTGCCAATGGAAGGGCTTACCAGCTATCGCCATGCCATTGCGCCGTTGCTGTTTGGCGCCGACCATCCGGTACTACAACAACAGCGCGTAGCAACCATTCAAACGCTTGGTGGCTCGGGGGCGTTGAAAGTGGGCGCTGACTTCCTGAAACGCTACTTCCCGGAATCGGGCGTCTGGGTTAGCGATCCCACCTGGGAAAATCACATAGCAATATTCGCCGGGGCTGGATTCGAAGTGAGTACTTACCCCTGGTATGATGAAGCAACCAACGGTGTGCGATTTAATGACCTGTTGGCGACGCTAAAAACATTACCTGCTCGCAGCATTGTACTGCTGCATCCGTGCTGCCATAACCCAACGGGCGCCGATCTCTCCAACGACCAATGGGATGCGGTGATTGAAATTCTCAAAGCACGCGAGCTTATCCCATTCCTCGATATTGCCTATCAAGGATTTGGTGCCGGTATGGAAGAAGATGCTTACGCCATTCGCGCGATTGCCAGTGCTGGATTGCCCGCTCTGGTGAGCAATTCATTCTCGAAAATTTTCTCCCTTTACGGCGAGCGTGTCGGCGGTCTTTCTGTGGTGTGTGAAGATGCCGAAGCCGCAGGCCGCGTACTGGGGCAGTTGAAAGCAACCGTACGTCGAAACTACTCCAGCCCGCCGAATTTTGGTGCGCAGGTGGTAGCTATGGTGCTGAATGATGTGGCGTTAAAAGCCAGCTGGCTTGCAGAAGTGGAAGAAATGCGTACCCGTATTCTGGCGATGCGTCAGGAACTGGTGAAGGTATTGAGCGAAGAGATGCCAGAACGCAATTTTGATTATCTGCTTAAACAGCGCGGCATGTTTAGTTACACCGGACTAAGCGCCGCCCAGGTTGACCGACTGCGTGAAGAGTTTGGTGTTTACCTGATTGCCAGTGGTCGCATGTGTGTTGCCGGGCTTAATGCACAAAATGTGCATCGCGTGGCGAAGGCATTTGCAGCAGTGATGTAATGTCGTTAGCAGGTGGTTGAACAGCCACCTGCTCACTTGTAACGAGTTGATATACTTAGTGTCCTGGAAAATAGAATGAAGGAAATATGCTGGCGACTTATTTCTGTCCCCTCATATGAAGCCGCTTGCTTCTGGTAAGTGAGATTAACTACGGAATAAATGGCTATCTCTACACTATGGAAAGATATTAATTTATTAAAAAACACGAACTTCTCTCATGTGATCCTGCTCCCTTTCTCTAACAAAACCACAGATAATCCTTCCTTTCCCTTGCTGCTGGCGTTATGGTCAGATGGTTTTTTCAACAAATCACATAATAAAAAAATCCAACAAACTGATTATTTAGGGAAAAATATGCGCAAGATCACACAGGCATTGAGTGCCGTTTGCTTATTGTTCGCTCTAAACAGTTCCGCTGTTGCCCTGGCCTCCTCACCTTCACCGCTTAACCCTGGTACTAACGTTGCCAGACTCGCAGAGCAGGCTCCTGTTCATTGGGTTTCAGTCACACAAATAGAAAATAGCCTTGCAGGGCGTCCGCCGATGGCCGTGGGGTTTGATATCGATGACACGGTTTTGTTTTCCAGCCCCGGATTCTGGCGCGGTAAAAAAACCTTCTCACCAGAAAGTGAAGATTATCTGAAAAACCCCGCATTCTGGGAAAAGATGAACAACGGTTGGGATGAATTCAGTATTCCAAAAGAGGTTGCGCGCCAGTTGATTGATATGCATGTCCGTCGTGGCGACACCATTTTCTTTGTGACAGGTCGTAGCCCAACAAAAACTGAAACGGTGTCCAAAACGCTGGCTGATAACTTTCACATTCCTGCAACCAGTATGAATCCGGTGATTTTTGCGGGCGATAAACCCGGGCAAAACACAAAAACGCAGTGGCTACAGGATAAAAATATCCGAATGTTTTATGGCGATTCCGATAACGACATTACCGCTGCACGTGATGTCGGCATCCGTGGCATCCGCATTCTGCGCGCCTCCAACTCTACCTACAAACCCTTGCCACAAGCGGGTGCGTTTGGTGAAGAGGTGATCGTCAATTCAGAATACTGACAGAGCGGGAGAGCGTGATGCTCTCCCGAATGCTGTTTTTTTAATCACACCTTTATCCTTTCGCTGTCTTGCTGCAAACTGATTAAGAGAGTTTTATCAAGGAGCAGCACATGTGGTTTCAAAAGACGCTCACGCTAAGCGCCAAATCTCGTGGGTTTCATCTGGTAACGGATGAAATCCTGAATCAACTGGCTGATATGCCGCGTGTTAATGTCGGTTTACTGCATTTGTTGCTGCAACACACCTCCGCCTCTCTGACACTTAATGAGAACTGCGATCCCACCGTACGCCACGACATGGAGCGTTTTTTCCTCCGCACTGTTCCCGACAACGGAAACTATGAGCATGACTATGAAGGGGCTGACGATATGCCTTCTCATATCAAGTCCTCGATGCTGGGGGTATCGCTCGTATTGCCAGTGCATAAGGGGCGTATTCAGACCGGCACCTGGCAAGGCATCTGGCTGGGGGAACATCGCATCCACGGCGGATCGCGTCGCATCATCGCGACACTACAAGGGGAGTAAAAAATGACCATTTCGGAGTTGCTACAATATTGCATGGCAAAACCAGGTGCTGAACAAAGCGTACATAACGACTGGAAAGCAACGCAAATCAAAGTGGAAGATGTGCTGTTTGCGATGGTGAAAGAAGTTGAACATCGCCCTGCAGTTTCGCTGAAAACCAGCCCTGCGCTGGCAGAACTTTTACGACAGCAGCATAGCGATGTGCGCCCGAGCCGCCATCTGAACAAAGCACACTGGAGCACTGTGTATCTCGACGGCTCGTTACCGGATTCGCAAATCTATTATCTGGTGGATGCGTCTTATCAGCAGGCGGTGAATTTGCTGCCGGAAGAAAAACGTAAATTGCTGGTGCAACTCTGAAAGAAAAAGGCCGCTCAGGAAGCGGCCTTTGTGATTACAGCATCGGCTTGAGGAAGCGCGCCGTATGCGAAGCTTCGCACTCTGCGACGGTTTCTGGCGTCCCGGAGACGAGGATCTCGCCGCCGCCGCTGCCGCCTTCTGGCCCCAGGTCGACAATCCAGTCAGCGGTTTTGATCACGTCGAGATTGTGCTCAATCACCACAATGGTATTGCCCTGATCGCGCAGTTTATGCAGCACATCAAGCAGTTGTTGTATATCGGCAAAATGCAGGCCGGTGGTCGGTTCATCGAGAATGTACAACGTCTGCCCCGTGCCACGTTTTGACAGCTCACGCGCCAGCTTCACGCGCTGGGCTTCACCGCCAGAAAGCGTGGTGGCGGACTGCCCGAGGCGAATATACGTCAGGCCAACGTCCATCAGCGTTTGTAGCTTACGCGCCAGTGCCGGTACGGCATCGAAGAACTCTCGCGCCTCTTCGATGGTCATATCCAGCACTTCGTGGATGGTTTTGCCTTTGTACTTAATCTCCAGCGTTTCACGGTTATAGCGTTTACCTTTGCACTGGTCGCACGGCACGTAAATGTCCGGCAGGAAGTGCATCTCCACTTTGATCACACCGTCGCCCTGACAGGCTTCGCAGCGTCCGCCACGGACGTTAAAGCTGAAACGTCCTGGCGTATAACCGCGCGCTCGGGATTCCGGTACGCCTGCAAACAGTTCACGTACAGGTGTGAATACGCCGGTATAGGTCGCCGGGTTAGAACGCGGAGTACGCCCAATTGGGCTTTGGTCGATATCAATGACTTTGTCGAAATGCTCCAGCCCCTGAATATCGCGATACGGCGCAGGTTCAGCAATGGTCGCGCCATTCAACTGACGTTGGGCAATCGGGAACAGCGTGTCGTTAATCAGTGTCGATTTACCTGAACCTGAAACCCCGGTAATACAGGTAAACAGACCGACTGGCAGCGTCAGCGTTACGTCTTTCAGATTGTTACCGCGTGCGCCTGTCAGTTTCAGCACTTTTTCCGGATTCGCCGGAACGCGTTTCTTCGGCACTTCAATCTTGCGTTTGCCGCTCATGTACTGTCCGGTTAACGACTCTGGTACTGCCATAATCGCTTCCAGCGGGCCTTCCGCGACCACTTCACCGCCGTGAACACCCGCACCCGGACCGATGTCGATAACGTGGTCAGCCGCGCGAATAGCGTCTTCGTCGTGCTCCACCACAATCACGGTGTTACCGAGATCGCGCAGGTGGATAAGTGTGCCCAACAGGCGTTCGTTATCGCGCTGGTGCAGACCGATTGACGGTTCATCGAGCACATACATAACGCCAACCAGCCCCGCGCCAATCTGGCTTGCAAGGCGGATACGCTGAGCCTCACCGCCGGAAAGCGTTTCTGCCGAGCGGGAAAGCGTGAGGTAGTTCAGCCCGACGTTAACGAGGAATTTCAAGCGATCGCCGATCTCTTTAAGGATTTTTTCCGCAATCTTCGCCCGCTGACCTGCGAGTTTGAGATTGTTGAAGAATTCCATCGCATGACCGATGCTCATGTCGGAGATAGCAGGCAGTGGCGTATTCTCGACATAAACGTGGCGCGCTTCCCGACGCAGACGCGTACCTTCGCAACTGGCGCATGGGCGATTACTGATAAACTTGGCTAACTCCTCACGTACCGCACTGGATTCCGTCTCTTTATAACGGCGCTCCATATTGTGCAGCACGCCTTCAAAAGGATGGCGGCGGATGGAGGTATCGCCGCGATCGTTCATGTATTTGAATTCGATGTTTTCTTTGCCAGAACCGTACAGCACCACTTTATGCACGTTCGCGCTCAGGCTGCCCCACGGCGCTTCGACGTCGAACTTATAGTGATCTGCCAGCGATTTCAGCATCTGGAAGTAATAGAAGTTGCGGCGATCCCAGCCGCGGATCGCGCCGCCAGCCAGCGACAGCTCCGGGTTTTGGATCACACGATCAGGATCGAAATATTGTTGTACGCCGAGGCCGTCACAGGTCGGGCAGGCCCCCGCCGGGTTGTTAAACGAAAACAGGCGCGGTTCCAGTTCACGCATACTGTAGCCGCAAATCGGACAGGCGAAGTTGGCGGAGAACAGCAGCTCTTCCGCTTTCGGATCGTCCATATCCGCAACGACCGCCGTACCGCCGGAAAGCTCCAGCGCGGTCTCAAACGACTCGGCCAGACGTTGGGTAAGATCGTCACGTACCTTGAAGCGATCAACCACCACTTCAATGGTGTGTTTCTTTTGCAGTTCCAGTTTCGGCGGATCGGAAAGATCGCAGACTTCGCCATCTATGCGCGCACGGATGTACCCCTGGCTTGCCAGGTTCTCCAGCGTTTTGGTGTGTTCGCCTTTGCGTTCTTTAATGATTGGCGCCAGCAGCATCAGACGTTTACCTTCCGGCTGCGACAGCACGTTATCCACCATCTGGCTGACGGTTTGCGCCGCCAGCGGGACGTCGTGGTCCGGGCATCGCGGCTCGCCGACGCGGGCGAACAATAAACGCAAATAGTCGTGGATTTCGGTGATTGTCCCCACCGTGGAGCGCGGGTTATGAGACGTCGATTTCTGTTCAATTGAGATGGCAGGAGAAAGCCCCTCAATATGGTCGACGTCCGGCTTTTCCATCAGTGACAGAAACTGCCGCGCATAGGCAGAAAGGGATTCAACGTAACGACGCTGCCCTTCGGCATATAAGGTGTCGAAAGCGAGCGAGGATTTGCCAGAACCCGAAAGCCCGGTCACGACAATTAACTTGTCGCGGGGGATAACGAGGTTGATGTTTTTGAGATTATGGGTGCGGGCGCCCCGAACTTCGATCTTATCCATTCACCTTTCCCGGATTAAACGCTTTTTTGCCCGGTGGCATGGTGCTACCGGCGATCACAAACGGTTAATTATGACACAGAATGACCTGAATGAATATACAGTATTGGAACGCAAAACCCAGAGCGCTATGTAACAATGTTTGACCAGAATTGTTTAGCGGAACCGAGGTCACAACATAGTAAAACCGCTATTGGTAATGCTACAATCGCGCGTTTACACTTATTAGAACGTTTTTTCAGGAGACATGAACATGGCCAGCAGAGGCGTAAACAAGGTTATTCTCGTTGGTAATCTGGGTCAGGACCCGGAAGTACGCTACATGCCAAATGGTGGCGCAGTTGCCAACATTACGCTGGCTACTTCCGAATCCTGGCGTGATAAAGCGACCGGCGAGATGAAAGAGCAGACTGAATGGCACCGTGTTGTGCTGTTCGGCAAACTGGCAGAAGTGGCCAGCGAATATCTGCGTAAAGGTTCTCAGGTTTATATCGAAGGTCAGCTGCGTACCCGCAAATGGACCGATCAATCCGGTCAGGATCGCTACACCACTGAAGTCGTGGTGAACGTTGGCGGCACCATGCAGATGCTGGGCGGCCGTCAGGGCGGTGGAGCTCCTGCAGGCGGCAATATGGGCGGTGGTCAGCCGCAGGGCGGTTGGGGTCAGCCTCAACAGCCGCAGGGTGGTAATCAGTTCAGCGGCGGCGCGCAGTCTCGTCCGCAACAGTCCGCTCCGGCAGCGCCGTCTAACGAGCCGCCGATGGATTTCGATGACGATATCCCATTCTGATTTCGATTTAAAACAATAGATTATATTGTTTAAGGTAGGTGATTAACGCATCTGCCAGAAATAAAAAAGAAGCCTCCATTATGGAGGCTTCAGATTGTTGACAAAGTGCGCTTTGTTCATGCCGGATGCGGCGTTAACGCCTTATCCAGCCTACAAAAACATGCAAATTCAATATATTGCATTTCTCTGGTAGGCCTGATAAGCGTAGCGCATCAGGCAATTTTGCGTTTCACACCAAAATCATCGGCCATTGTGGCGGTGCCTGATTTGTTGCTTCCACCATTACCGACTCTATGTTGTGCCAGATTGCGGCAATATCCATCATTGTGATTCCGAGCAGTCCCATCGCGAACCAGCAGGCGGAAACAACGCCCAGGCCACTACTGATCACCGCAAGTCCCACGTAATCAGATCGACGAAAACGGATGTTGAGCGTACTTGCCAGAAACATCAGTACGGCGCTAAGAAGCTGCCAGCGAAGAAGAACCACGCCAGTGGTGAGGGTAGCCATCAAACATTTCCTCTGAAAATAACCGATGCCCTGGACAGCACGGCGTTGCTCACGGAAGGCGTGATGCAGTCTGGCTATCATGGGGCTTGCAAAACATCAAAATGAAACAATTAGTGTGTTTCATTATTTTTGTGAACTATATCACAATTGGTTGTTTGTTAGCCAGGTAGTATCGCTATTTTTATTAGCGTGCTTATTTAGTGGTTTTTCAGTGGCGTCGCGGAAATATAAAAATATCGTACCTTCCTGACTGACTCTCATTTATTTATAAATTCTTTTTATATCAGTGATTTATTTTTATTAAAGCAATAATTATAAAGGTATCAATTTCAAATCAGGCAAAAGTGCTATTTATACCGTAAGCTTTATCTAACGTCGTCGGTGGCCAGGGTTTTCACCTTGCAATGACCAGCTATAACCAGACAGGGAATTGATAGAAATGAGTCATCGTGCACGACACAAATTGCTGACGTTGCTGGGCATTATCTTTGTAGCAATCCTTCCTATCATCCTGTCACTATGGATTGCCTTCATTTGGGCAAAATCAGAAGTGAATAATCAGCTTCGTGTCTTTGCCCAACTGGCGCTGGATAAATCCGAGCTGGTCATTCAGCAGGCAGATTCAGCGAGCGATGAAGCGGAGCGCTATCAGGGGAAAGTTTGTACTCCGGAGCATCAAAAGAGAATGTTGAATATTATTCGTGGCTATCTTTATATCAACGAACTGATATATGCCCATGACAACCGTTTTTTATGTTCTGCGCTTTTTTCTACTGTTGACGGATATATGATTGCCCCCGCAGATTATAAACGCGACCCTGATATTTCTATCTATTATTACCGCGATACCCCTTTTTTCTCCGGTTATAAAATGACTTATATGCAGCGGGGAAATTATGTGGCGGTCATCAATCCTTTATTCTGGAGTGAGGTGATATCTGACGACCCGACGCTGCAATGGGGCGTGTATGATACGGTGACGAAAACCTTTTTTTCGTTAAGCAACCGGTCCTCAGCTGAAATATTTACTCCGCTAATTCATCTGAATGATTTAACGGTGCAACGAAATGGTCATTTGTATGCAATGGTACATTCGACAAAACGCCCGATAGCGGCCATTGTTGCCACCTCAAATAAACGTCTAATCGCTCATTTTTATAAACATCTTATCTTTGCTTTGCCCGCAAGTATTTTTTGCAGTCTTGTACTGCTGTTACTCTGGCTGCGGATTAGCCAGGAGTACCAGTCACCCAAACGCAAATTGCAGCGCGCCCTCGAAAAACGACAGCTTTGTCTGTATTACCAGCCAATTGTCGATATCAAAACAGAAAAATGTATTGGCGCTGAAGCGTTACTACGTTGGCCTGGTGACCAGGGGCAAGTGATGAGTCCGGCAGAGTTTATCCCGTTGGCGGAAAAAGAAGGGATGATTGAGTTAGTAACTGATTATGTTATTGATAATGTATTCAGCGATCTGGGGGCGTATTTGGCAACACATGCCGATCGCTATATCTCTATTAACCTGTCAGCCACCGATTTTCATACATCGCGTTTAATTGCGCGAACCAATCAGAAAGTAGAGCAATACGCTGTGCGTCCGCAGCAAATTAAATTTGAAGTTACTGAACATGCGTTTCTTGATGTCACCAGGATGACGCCGATTATTCATGCTTTCCGTCAGGCCGGTTATGAAGTTGCGATTGATGACTTCGGCATTGGCTACTCTAACTTGCACAACCTTAATTCATTGAATATCGATATTTTGAAAATCGATAAATCGTTTGTTGAGACGATGACCACGCACAAAACCAGCCATTTGATTGCGGAACACATTATTGAACTGGCGCACAGTCTGGGTCTAAAAACGATAGCAGAAGGGGTTGAAACGTTGGAGCAGGTTAATTGGTTGCGCAAACACGGTGTGCGTTATTGTCAGGGCTGGTACTTTGCAAAGGCAATGCCGCCGCAGATGTTTATGAAATGGACAGAGAAATCACCCGCACATGAGTTTACGTGCGGGCAATAATCCTAGATACGGTGGCGATAATCGCTGGGAGTCCGATCAAACTGCCGACGGAAAACGCGGGAAAAGGTCTGCTGTGAGACATACCCGAGATCCATCGCGATATCAAAAATAGGGCGTTCGGTGGTGCGCAGTTCAACGGCAGCCAGTAGCAAGCGGCGTTGACGAATGTAATCGCCAAGCGTCTGATGTGTCACCGTGCGGAACATCCGCTGTAAATACCACTTTGAATAACCTGATTTTTTCGCCACCACATCAATGTTCAGTGGCTGGTCGATATGCTCGTCAATCCATGCGATAAGATCCTGAATAATTTTCTGATGGGACATAAATCTGCCTCTTTTCAGTGTTCAGTTCGTTAATTCATCTGCTGGGGAGTATAATTCCTCAAGTTAACTTGAGGTAAAGCGATTTATGGAAAAGAAATTACCCCGCATTAAAGCCTTGCTTACTCCAGGCGAAGTGGCGAAACGCAGCGGCGTGGCCGTATCGGCGCTGCACTTCTATGAGAGCAAAGGGCTGATTACCAGCATCCGCAATAGCGGTAATCAACGGCGATATAAGCGTGATGTGCTGCGATATGTGGCGATTATCAAGATTGCACAACGTATTGGCATTCCATTAGCGACCATTGGTGAAGCATTTGGTGTGTTGCCCGAAGGGCATACGTTAAGTGCGAAAGAGTGGAAGCAGCTTTCTTCGCAATGGCGAGAAGAACTAGACCGGCGTATTCATACCTTAGTGGCTCTGCGAGATGAACTGGACGGTTGTATTGGTTGCGGTTGCCTTTCGCGTAGCGACTGCCCGTTGCGTAACCCGGGTGACCGCTTAGGGGAAGAAGGTACCGGCGCGCGTTTGTTGGAAGACGAGCAAAACTAAAGCGCCACAAGGGCGCTTTAGTTTGTTTCCGGTCTTTGTCTTTCACTCTATCCCGCTGGTACACAGGAGGGTTTCCCCCGACGTCAACACACCTCATTCGAGCACGTGGTGGAGGTTCCGGTTAGTGTTGATACTTTAATTGTATGTCGCCCCCGTATCTTCGCCAGTGCAAAAAGACGCTTTTTAACCGCAATATTTTTGCCATCTTGCGCGATTTTTTACTGCAACCCTTCGCTACAAGCTACCTACAAATGCCGTAATTTTGCGCATCGACGGTAACGTTTGCGCATCAATTGCCTGGTTTTTCATCGTCAATACGAGAAAAGGGAAAAAAGCAGCAAACTTAGGTTGAAAAAGCCGCCATGATCGCCGGATAATCGTTTGCTTTTTTTTACCACCCGTTTTGTATGCGCGGAGCTAAACGTTTGCTTTTTTGTGACGCCCCAAATTGTCGCAAACCTGGAGCAGGAAGATAACGTTTCGCTGGCAGGGGATTGTCCGCCACGCATCTTGACGAAAAATAAACTCTCAGGGGATGTTTTCTATGTCTACGCCATCAGCGCGTACCGGCGGTTCACTCGACGCCTGGTTTAAAATTTCACAACGTGGAAGCACTGTCCGTCAGGAAGTGGTTGCCGGGTTAACAACGTTTCTGGCGATGGTCTATTCGGTTATCGTTGTTCCGGGCATGCTGGGTAAAGCGGGCTTCCCGCCAGCAGCAGTTTTTGTTGCGACCTGTCTGGTTGCCGGAATTGGTTCTATCGCGATGGGGCTGTGGGCTAATCTGCCACTGGCTATTGGTTGCGCCATCTCCCTGACCGCATTTACCGCATTTAGCCTGGTGTTGGGGCAGCATATTAGCGTTCCGGTCGCGCTGGGCGCCGTGTTCCTGATGGGGGTGCTGTTTACAGTAATTTCTGCAACGGGTATCCGTAGCTGGATTTTGCGCAACTTGCCGCACGGTGTAGCGCATGGTACGGGGATTGGTATCGGTTTGTTCCTGCTGCTGATTGCTGCTAATGGTGTTGGTCTGGTCATTAAAAATCCGCTCGACGGTCTGCCGGTTGCGCTGGGTGATTTCGCAACCTTCCCGGTCATTATGTCGCTGGTAGGTCTGGCGGTGATCGTCGGTCTGGAAAAACTGAAAGTGCCGGGCGGTATTCTGCTAACTATGATTGGTATCTCGATTGTGGGCCTGATCTTCGATCCCAACGTTCATTTCTCCGGCATTTTCGCTATGCCGTCCCTGAGCGATGAAAATGGTAACTCGCTGATTGGTAGCCTGGATATTATGGGCGCGCTTAATCCGGTGGTACTGCCGAGCGTACTGGCGCTGGTGATGACTGCAGTCTTTGATGCGACCGGAACCATCCGTGCAGTTGCCGGTCAGGCGAACCTGCTGGATAAACGCGGGCAGATCATTGATGGCGGCAAAGCGCTGACCACCGATTCCCTGAGCAGCGTTTTCTCAGGTTTGGTGGGTGCGGCTCCGGCAGCGGTATACATCGAGTCTGCGGCGGGTACGGCGGCGGGCGGTAAAACAGGTCTGACGGCAATTACCGTTGGTGTGCTGTTCCTGCTGATTCTGTTCCTCTCTCCTCTCTCCTACCTTGTTCCGGGTTACGCAACGGCACCGGCGCTAATGTACGTTGGCCTTCTGATGTTGGGCAACGTTACGAAAATCGACTTTGCAGATTTTGTCGATGCTATGGCGGGGCTGGTTACGGCGGTATTCATTGTACTGACCTGTAACATCGTGACCGGCATCATGATCGGTTTCGCGACCCTGGTCATTGGCCGTCTGGTTTCTGGCGAATGGAGCAAGCTGAATATTGGCACGATCGTCATCGCTGTGGCGTTGGTCGCTTTCTATGCTGGTGGCTGGGCTATCTAAGCTTAAATAAGATTCTGAAAACGGGCGGCAATTGCTGCCCGTTTTTATTTTCTCCGCACATTGTGTGAGCTTTTGCGATATTCTGAAAAAATGAAAATTCAGGCATTACGCCTTTCTCAAATCAAAAAAAATCGCAAACAGGGAACGCATGGAAATCTTCTTTACCATACTGATAATGACCCTCGTGGTCTCGCTGTCCGGGGTGGTCACTCGTGTCATGCCCTTTCAGCTCCCGCTTCCACTTATGCAAATCGCCATTGGTGCGCTACTGGCGTGGCCGACGTTTGGTTTACATGTGGAGTTTGATCCTGAACTCTTTTTAGTCTTGTTTATCCCGCCGTTGCTGTTTGCTGATGGCTGGAAAACACCGACCCGTGAATTTCTCGAACATGGTCGAGAGATTTTCGGCCTCGCGCTGGCGCTGGTGGTGGTCACCGTGGTCGGCATTGGCTTCCTGATTTATTGGGTAGTGCCAGGCATTCCGCTGGTCCCCGCTTTTGCGCTGGCGGCAGTGCTTTCTCCTACCGATGCTGTGGCGCTCTCCGGGATTGTTGGCGAAGGGCGCATCCCGAAAAAAATCATGGGCATTTTGCAGGGCGAAGCGTTAATGAATGACGCCTCTGGCCTGGTGTCGCTGAAGTTTGCTGTAGCCGTTGCGATGGGGACCATGATCTTCACCGTCGGCGGAGCAACGGTCGAATTTATGAAAGTGGCAATTGGCGGTATTCTCGCCGGTTTTGTGGTGAGCTGGCTGTATGGTCGCTCACTGAGATTCCTCAGCCGCTGGGGCGGCGATGAACCCGCAACACAGATCGTACTGCTGTTCCTGCTGCCGTTCGCCTCTTATCTGATTGCCGAACATATTGGCGTTTCCGGCATCCTTGCAGCGGTTGCCGCCGGGATGACCATCACCCGTTCAGGCGTGATGCGCCGTGCGCCGCTGGCGATGCGTCTGCGTGCGAATAGTACCTGGTCGATGCTGGAGTTTGTCTTTAACGGCATGGTGTTCCTGCTGTTGGGCTTGCAACTGCCGGGTATCATGGAGACGTCGCTGATGGCGGCAGAAATCGACCCTAATGTCGAAATCTGGATGCTGTTTACCGACATTATTTTGATTTATGCGGCGCTCATGCTGGTCCGTTTCGGCTGGCTGTGGACGATGAAAAAGTTCAGCAACCGCTTCCTGAAGAAGAAGCCGATGGAGTTTAGTTCGTGGACGACACGAGAAATTCTGATCGCGTCTTTCGCCGGGGTGCGCGGGGCGATCACCCTGGCTGGTGTGCTCTCGATTCCGCTGCTGTTGCCGGATGGCAATGTCTTCCCGGCGCGTTATGAGCTGGTATTCCTGGCGGCTGGCGTTATTCTCTTTTCATTGTTTGTCGGCGTGGTGATGTTGCCTATTCTGCTGCAACACATCGAAGTTGCGGACCATTCGCAACAATTGAAAGAGGAGCGCATTGCGCGCGCGGCTACGGCAGAAGTGGCGATTGTGGCTATCCAGAAAATGGAAGAACGACTGGCGGCAGACACCGAAGAGAATATCGACAACCAGTTGCTTACCGAAGTCAGCTCTCGCGTCATCGGTAACCTGCGCCGTCGCGCCGATGGCCGAAACGATGTTGAAAGCTCCGTCCAGGAAGAGAACCTGGAGCGTCGTTTCCGTCTGGCGGCGTTGCGTTCTGAACGTGCTGAACTTTATCACCTGCGTGCCACGCGGAAGATCAGCAACGAAACGCTGCAAAAATTACTGCACGATCTCGATTTGCTGGAGGCGTTGCTGATTGAGGAAAATCAGTAACGTTTTGGCGGTTTAACCGGTAAAAAGGTGCAGTACATCGCACCTTTTTACCGTCGGTCAGGTGACCAGTGGCGAGTGGAGATTAATGCGCTCGGCCCTGCTCAACGCCAAAGCCGGTCTGAGAACGGATAAATTGCGCGCGGAACAGTTCACGCTCGCGCGCTCCTTCCGCTGAATTATCGGTTGCCGAGAAGAACCAGATGCCGAGGAATGCCACGGAGATGGAGAACAGCGCCGGGTATTCGTACGGGAAGATGGCTTTTTCGTGACCGAGGATCTGTACCCAAATAGTCGGGCCGAGGATCATCAACACCACCGCGGTAATCAGCCCCAGCCAGCCACCCAGCATCGCACCACGAGTCGTCAACTTCGACCAGTACATGGAAAGCAAAATGATCGGGAAGTTACAGCTTGCGGCGATGGCAAACGCCAGGCCCACCATGAAGGCGATGTTCTGATTCTCAAACAGCACGCCGAGGATAATGGCAATCACGCCGAGGATCAGTACGGTGATTTTCGATACTCGCAGCTCTTCACGTTCGGTCGCGCCTTTTTTGAAGACGTTAGCATAAAGGTCATGCGAAACCGCCGATGCGCCCGCCAGCGTCAGACCCGCAACTACCGCGAGGATAGTGGCGAAAGCAACCGCCGAAATAAAGCCGAGGAACAGGTTGCCGCCCACCGCATTGGCCAGGTGAACTGCCGCCATGTTGTTACCACCAATTAGATGGCCCGCCGCGTCTTTATATTCCGGATTTGCACCAACCAACATGATCGCGCCAAAGCCGATAATAAAGGTCAGGATGTAGAAGTAGCCCATAAATCCGGTGGCGTAGAACACACTCTTACGCGCTTCGCGGGCATCGCTGACCGTAAAGAATCGCATCAGAATGTGTGGCAAGCCAGCCGTACCAAACATCAGTCCCAGACCCAAAGAGAGCGCGGAGATTGGATCTTTCACCAGCCCGCCCGGCTTCATGATGTCGACACCTTTCGGGTGTACCGCCATCGCTTCGCTGAACAGATTGTTGAAGCTAAAGCCGACGTGTTTCATCACCATAAAGGCCATAAAGCTGGCGCCGAACAGCAACAGAACAGCTTTGATAATCTGTACCCAGGTGGTCGCCAGCATGCCGCCGAACAGGACGTACATCATCATCAGCACGCCGACCAGCACCACTGCAACGTGATAGTTAAGGCCGAACAGCAGTTCAATCAATTTACCGGCGCCGACCATCTGGGCGATAAGGTAAAGCGCCACCACCACCAGAGAACCACAAGCCGAAAGAATACGAATCGGACCTTGTTTCAGGCGGTAAGAAGCGACATCCGCAAAGGTGTAGCGCCCCAGGTTACGCAGACGTTCAGCAATCAGGAACAGAATGATTGGCCAGCCCACCAGGAAGCCCAGCGAGTAGATCAGCCCGTCATAGCCGGAGGTGAACACCAGCGCGGAGATCCCCAAAAATGAGGCGGCAGACATATAGTCACCGGCAATCGCCAGCCCGTTCTGGAAACCGGTGATATTGCCGCCTGCGGTGTAGTAGTCATTACGAGAACGTACGCGTTTTGACGCCCAGTAGGTAATACCGAGCGTAAACACCACGAAAATCAGGAACATAATAATCGCCTGCCAGTTCGTTGGCTGGCGTTCTACGGCCCCGCTAAGAGCATCCGCGGCGTTAGCTGCGAAAGGGAGTGTGGCGGCTAGCGCCGTCAGAACTCTTTTCATGATGCTTGTACCTCATGCAGGACTTCGTTATTGAGGCGGTCGAATTCGCCGTTCGCCCGCCAGATGTAGATACCGGTGAGAACAAAGGAGATAACAATCACCCCAACACCAATCGGAATACCGCGTGTGACGCTGGTGTTCGGATTCAGCGGAGTACCCAGCCAGCCGGGCGCGAAGGCGATCAGTAAAATAAAGCCGATATAAACTGCCAGCATAATAATCGACAGGATGGTGGCAAACCGTTGCCGTTTTTCGACTAACTCCCTGAAATGCGCATTGTCTTCTATCCGCTGATAAATAGTGCCATTCATCACAGATTCTCCAGAGGTAATGTAGGGATTGTTTTAGTTCCCGCTCCCTTATGGGAGAAGGTTATCGCCCAGGTAACCCTTGCCGAATGTAGGCCGGATAAGACGTTATACGCCGCATCCGGCAATTGGGGATTACGAAGGCATCGCGATAGCCTGCTTCTCTTCAAGCAGCTTCTCGACCACACCAGGATCGGCAAGCGTCGAGGTATCGCCCAGGTTGCTGGTATCGCCCGCCGCAATTTTGCGCAGAATACGGCGCATAATTTTGCCGGAGCGGGTTTTAGGCAGGGAGTCGGTCCAGTGCAGCACATCTGGCGTCGCCAGCGGGCCTATCTCTTTACGCACCCAGTTGCGGACTTCTGCGTACAATTCTGGTGACGGTTCCTCCCCGTGATTAAGCGTGACGTAGGCGTAAATCGCCTGACCTTTAATATTGTGCGGAATACCCACCACAGCGGCTTCGGCGATCTTCGGATGCGCCACCAGCGCCGATTCAATCTCCGCCGTCCCCAGGCGGTGGCCGGAGACGTTCAGCACGTCGTCCACACGCCCGGTGATCCAGTAATAGCCATCTTCATCACGACGTGCGCCGTCGCCGCTGAAATACATATTTTTGAAGGTGGAGAAGTAGGTCTGTTCAAAACGCTCGTGATCGCCAAACAGCGTGCGCGCCTGACCAGGCCAGGAGTCGGTGATCACCAGGCTGCCTTCGGTAGCGCCTTCCAGCGGGTTACCTTCGTTATCCACCAACGCCGGTTGAACACCAAAGAACGGACGCGTCGCAGACCCGGCTTTCAGTTCAGTCGCCCCAGGCAGCGGCGTAATCATGAAACCGCCAGTTTCGGTCTGCCACCAGGTATCAACCACCGGACATTTCTCGTTGCCGATCTTCTTCCAGTACCACTCCCACGCTTCCGGGTTGATTGGCTCGCCCACGGAACCGAGAATGCGCAGTGACGAGCGGTCGGTGCCTTCGATCGCTTTATCGCCTTCCGCCATCAGCGCGCGGATGGCTGTTGGCGCGGTGTAAAGAATATTGACTTGATGCTTATCCACCACTTGCGCCATACGGGCTGGCGTCGGCCAGTTTGGTACGCCTTCAAACATCAGCGTGGTCGCCCCGCAGGCCAGCGGGCCGTACAGCAAATAACTGTGTCCGGTAACCCAGCCCACATCGGCGGTACACCAGTAGATATCGCCCTGATGATAATCAAAGACATATTTAAAGGTCAGCGCCGCGTACACCAGATAGCCGCCGGTGGTGTGCAGCACGCCTTTCGGCTTCCCGGTAGAACCGGAGGTATAGAGAATAAAGAGCGGATCTTCGGCGTTCATCTCTTCCGCATGGTGCTGATCGCTCGCTTGCTCAATCAGGTCGTGCCACCACAGGTCGCGCCCTTCCTGCCAGTCTATTTTCCCGCCAGTACGCTTCAGTACCACCACGTGCTCTACGCTTGTGACGTTCGGGTTTTTCAGCGCGTCATCGACGTTTTTCTTCAGCGGAATGCTGCGCCCGGCGCGCACACCTTCGTCGGACGTGATCACCAACCGTGAGTTAGAATCGATAATGCGTCCGGCTACCGCTTCCGGCGAGAAGCCGCCGAAAATCACCGAATGTACTGCGCCAATTCGCGCACAAGCCAGCATCGCTACCGCGGCTTCCGGCACCATCGGCATGTAAATGGCGACCACATCACCTTTTTTAATCCCCAGATCGAGCAGCGTATTGGCGAAGCGGCAAACGTCGCGATGCAGCTCTTTATAGCTGATATGTTTGCTCTGGCTGGCGTCATCGCCTTCCCAGATGATGGCGGTACGATCGCCGTTTTCTTGCAAATGGCGATCAAGGCAGTTCGCCGCCAGATTCAGCGTGCCGTCCTCATACCATTTAATTGACACATTACCCGGGGCAAAGGAGGTGTTTTTCACCTTCTGATAGGGTTTGATCCAGTCGAGAATTTTTCCCTGTTCGCCCCAGAAGGTATCTGGCGCGTTAATAGATTGTTGATACATCGCCTCGTACTGCTGAGGGTTTATCAGGCAACGGTCTGCGATGTTGGCAGGAATGGTGTGTTTGTGAATTTGACTCATGCTTTTGTTCTCCTTGTAGGATGTTAATAATATGTGGCATAAGCGTTAAATGTAGGGGTATTGGCAGTTTTGTTTAGTATTTGGGCGGCAGATCACGCAAAAGTAGAATTGTGCAAATAAACGGCAGGGTAATTTTTGAAGGTAACCAACAAAAGTTGATTAATTCTTTGAGTAACATGCAGTTATGCATGCTGTTGAAAATGAGGGAAATACCAGCTAACTCTAAAGTGGTATTTCACATGCACTTACAATTGATTAAAGACAACATTCTGGGTGTGGTTATTTGTTACACATAGGGGCGAGCGATGTCATGACAGTGTATGTGCGGTTACTGTTATGAAAAAACAATAAAAACCGCCATTGCAACAATGGCGCAATTTGGATAAAGCCCTATGACAAGGATAAAAATAAACGCACGCCGCATCTTCAGCTTGTTGATTCCTTTTTTCTTTTTCACTTCTGTTCACGCTGAACAAACGGCCTCTCCCGCGAATCCTGTAACCGTGGAAGCGAAGAATGAAACCTTTGCCCTACAGCATCCCGATCAATATCTCTCCTGGAAAGCCATCTCGGAACAGTCAGCGCGTGTTGACGCACTGGCGGAAGATCCACGGCTGGTGATCCTGTGGGCGGGGTATCCCTTCTCGCGCGATTACAATAAACCGCGCGGCCATGCCTACGCTGTGACCGATGTTCGTGAAACTCTGCGTACCGGCGCACCGAAAAATGCTGAAGATGGCCCGCTACCGATGGCCTGCTGGAGTTGTAAAAGCCCGGACGTGGCACGTCTAATCCAGAAAGATGGAGAAGATGGCTACTTCCACGGTAAATGGGCGCGCGGCGGCCCGGAAATCGTCAACAACTTAGGTTGTGCCGACTGCCATAACACTGCCTCGCCAGAGTTCGCCAAAGGCAAACCGGAGTTAACTCTTTCCCGCCCATATGCCGCACGCGCGATGGATGCTATTGGTAAGCCTTTTGAGAAAGCCGGACGTTTCGACCAGCAGTCGATGGTCTGCGGTCAATGCCATGTGGAGTATTACTTCGACGGCAAAAACAAAGCCGTTAAATTCCCGTGGGATGACGGCATGAAAGTCGAAAATATGGAGCAGTATTACGACAAAATTGCCTTCTCTGACTGGACCAACTCCCTGTCGAAAACGCCAATGCTGAAAGCACAGCACCCGGAATATGAAACCTGGACTGCGGGTATTCACGGCAAAAACAACGTGACCTGTATCGACTGCCACATGCCGAAAGTGCAGAACGCTGAAGGCAAACTCTACACCGACCATAAAATTGGCAATCCGTTTGATAACTTCGCCCAGACTTGTGCGAACTGTCATACCCAGGACAAAGCTACCCTGCAAAAAGTGGTCGCGGAGCGTAAGCAGTCGATTAATGACCTGAAAATCAAGGTTGAAGATCAACTGGTCCACGCCCATTTCGAAGCGAAAGCGGCGCTGGATGCAGGCGCGACAGACGCTGAGATGAAGCCGATTCAGGATGACATCCGTCATGCGCAGTGGCGTTGGGATCTGGCGATCGCCTCCCACGGCATTCATATGCATGCGCCGGAAGAAGGTCTGCGGATGCTCGGCACGGCGATGGATAAAGCCGCTGATGCGCGTACCAAACTGGCGCGTCTGCTGGCGACCAAAGGTATCACCCATGAAATCAAGATCCCGGATATCTCAACCAAAGAGAAAGCCCAGCAGGCAATTGGCCTGAACATGGAGCAAATCAAAGCCGAGAAACAGGACTTCATCAAAACGGTGATCCCGCAGTGGGAAGATCAGGCACGTAAAAACGGTCTGTTAAGCCAATAACCCCGTTCCGCCTCGCAAGGGGCGGAAAACACAATGGAGTGAATATGAGCGTATTACGTTCGTTATTAACTGCCGGGGTGCTGGCGTCGGGCCTGTTGTGGAGCCTGAACGGAATTACCGCTACCCCTGCGGCGCAGGCATCTGATGAGCGCTACGAAGTTACCCAGCAGCGTAACCCGGATGCTGCCTGTCTGGACTGTCATAAGCCAGATACCGAAGGTATGCATGGCAAACATGCTTCCGTTATCAACCCAAATAATAAACTGCCGGTCACCTGTACCAACTGTCATGGCCAGCCGTCACCGCAACACCGCGAAGGGGTGAAAGATGTGATGCGCTTTAACGAGCCGATGTACAAGGTTGGTGAGCAGAACAGCGTTTGTATGTCCTGCCATCTGCCGGAGCAGTTGCAAAAAGCGTTCTGGCCGCACGATGTTCATGTCACCAAAGTGGCGTGCGCCAGCTGCCATTCCCTGCATCCACAGCAAGATACGATGCAGACGTTAAGTGACAAAGAACGGATTAAGATTTGCGTCGATTGCCACAGCGATCAGCGGACCAATCCGAACTTTAACCCGGCGTCTGTTCCGTTGCTTAAGGAGCAGCCATGACCTGGTCTCGTCGCCAGTTTCTCACCGGCGTCGGCGTGCTGGCAGCCGTCAGCGGCACCGCAGGGCGCGTGGTGGCGAAAACGTTGAATATCAATGGCGTGCGTTACGGTATGGTGCATGACGAGTCGTTATGCATCGGCTGTACCGCCTGTATGGATGCTTGTCGGGAGGTGAACAAGGTGCCAGAAGGTGTCTCGCGCCTGACAATTATTCGTAGCGAGCCGCAGGGCGAATTTCCTGATGTGAAATATCGCTTCTTCCGTAAGTCTTGCCAGCACTGCGACCATGCGCCGTGCGTTGATGTCTGCCCGACCGGCGCGTCTTTTCGCGATGCCGGCAGCGGGATTGTCGATGTTAACCCGGATCTCTGCGTCGGTTGTCAGTACTGCATCGCCGCCTGTCCTTATCGCGTGCGCTTTATCCATCCGGTCACGAAGACGGCGGACAAATGCGATTTCTGTCGTAAGACCAACTTGCAGGCCGGTAAGCTCCCCGCGTGCGTTGAGGCTTGCCCGACGAAAGCGCTGACATTTGGCAATCTGGACGATCCCAACAGTGAGATTTCGCAACTGCTGCGCCAGAAGCCTACTTACCGCTACAAGCTGGCGCTGGGAACCAAACCGAAGCTGTACCGCGTACCGTTTAAATACGGGGAGGTGAGCCAATGACGCAGGCTTCCGCATTTCATTTTGAATCGCTGGTGTGGGACTGGCCGATTGCCATCTATCTGTTTTTGATTGGTATTTCTGCTGGTCTGGTGACGCTGGCCGTGCTGTTACGTCGCGTCTACCCGCAGGCGGGCGGCGCAGACAGTACGTTGCTGCGAACCACGCTGATTGTCGGGCCTGGCGCGGTGATCCTCGGTCTGCTGATCCTTGTCTTCCACCTGACAAAGCCGTGGACTTTCTGGAAGCTGATGTTCCACTACAGTTTTACCTCGGTGATGTCGATGGGGGTAATGCTGTTTCAGCTCTACATGGTGGTGCTGGTGCTGTGGTTGGCAAAAATCTTTGAACACGATTTGCTTGCCCTGCAACAACGCTGGCTGCCGAAGCTGGGGATCGTGCAAAAAGTTCTGAGCCTGCTGACGCCCGTTCATCGCGGGCTGGAAACCTTGATGCTGGTGCTGGCGGTGTTGTTGGGGGCTTATACCGGCTTTCTGCTGTCGGCGCTGAAATCGTATCCGTTCCTTAATAACCCGATCCTGCCGGTGCTGTTCCTCTTCTCCGGCATCTCGTCCGGTGCGGCAGTCGCGCTGATCGCTATGGTGATACGTCAACGTAGTAATCCGCACTCCATGGAAGCGCACTTTGTTCACCGTATGGAAATCCCTGTGGTATGGGGTGAAATTTTCCTGCTGGTGGCATTTTTCGTCGGCCTGGCGCTGGGCGATGACGGTAAAGTGCGTGCACTGGCGGCGGCATTGGGCGGCGGTTTCTGGACGTGGTGGTTCTGGCTTGGCGTTGCCGGGCTGGGGCTGATTGTACCGATGCTACTCAAACCGTGGGTGAATCGCAGTTCCGGCATTCCTGCCGTGCTGGCGGCGTGTGGAGCCAGCCTGGTCGGTGTGTTGATGCTGCGCTTTTTCATTCTCTACGCCGGGCAGTTGACGGTGGCGTAAGCCAGAAAAGAGGTGGTTTCTGGACGTATTCCTTCCTGAAGTCGGTTTTCTGGCGTTGTTGTTAAGTCTCGGGGTCAACGTGTTGACCCCGTTGATGACCTTCGCAGGAGTGCGGTTGCGCTGGCCCGGTATGATGCGGCTTACCCGCATTGGCATCCTGGCGCAGTTCGCGTTCCTGCTGCTCGCTTTTGGCGTACTGACGTATTGTTTTCTCATCAGCGATTTTTCGGTCATTTATGTCGCCCAACATAGCTACAGCCTGCTGTCATGGGAACTCAAACTGGCGGCAGTGTGGGGCGGTCATGAAGGTTCGCTGTTGCTATGGGTACTGCTGCTTTCCGCGTGGAGCGCGCTGTTTGCCTGGCATTATCGCCAGCAAACCAATCCGCTATTTCCGCTGACGTTAGCCGTTTTATCTCTCATGCTCGCCGCACTGCTGCTGTTTGTCGTGCTGTGGTCCGATCCCTTTGTGCGTATATTTCCGCCAGCAATCGAAGGCCGCGATCTCAATCCGATGCTGCAACATCCAGGTCTTATCTTTCATCCGCCGCTGCTTTATCTTGGCTATGGCGGTTTGATGGTAGCGGCGAGTGTAGCGCTGGCGAGTTTACTGCGCGGTGAGTTTGATGCTGCCAGCGCCCGAATTTGCTGGCGTTGGGCGCTACCAGGCTGGGGGGCATTAACGGCGGGGATCATCCTCGGTTCCTGGTGGGCCTATTGCGAACTGGGCTGGGGCGGCTGGTGGTTCTGGGATCCAGTGGAAAACGCCTCTTTATTACCCTGGCTTTCTTCCACTGCACTGCTGCACAGTTTGTCCGTGACTCGCCAGCGGGGGAGCTTCCGCCACTGGTCGCTACTGCTGGCGATAGTGACCCTGATGTTGTCGCTACTGGGCACGTTGATTGTCCGTTCCGGCATTCTGGTTTCGGTCCATGCGTTCGCGCTGGATAACGTCCGCGCGGTGCCGCTGTTCAGCCTGTTTGCGCTGATTAGCCTTGCGTCTCTGGCGTTGTATGGCTGGCGGGCGCGGGACGGTGGCCCGACGGTGCGTTTTTCGGGGTTATCGCGGGAGATGTTAATACTCGCCACGTTATTGCTGTTTTGCTCGGTATTACTGATCGTGCTGGTGGGAACACTCTACCCGATGATTTACGGCCTGCTGGGTTGGGGACGCCTCTCCGTTGGCGCTCCGTATTTTAACCGCGCAACGTTACCGTTTGGTCTGTTGATGCTGATGGTGATTGTGCTGGCGACGATTGTCTCTGGCAAACGCGCGCGGCTTCCGGCGCTGGTGGCACATGCGGGCGTAGTGTTATTTGCCGCTGGGATCGTCGTTTCCAGCATTAGCCGTCAGGAGATCAGCCTGAACTTACAGCCGGGTCAGCAGGTGATGCTGGCAGGTTACACCTTCCGTTTTGAGCGTCTTGATCTACAAGCCAAAGGCAATTACACCAGCGAAAAAGCGGTAGTGACGCTGTTTGACCATCAACAACGCATTGGTGTACTGACACCGGAGCGGCGTTTTTATGAGGCGCGCCGCCAGCAAATGATGGAGCCGTCAATTCACTGGAACGGCATCCATGACTGGTATGCAGTCATGGGCGAGAAAACTGGGCCAGATCGCTACGCATTTCGTTTGTATGTACAAAGTGGTGTGCGCTGGATCTGGGGGGGAGGATTGTTGATGATTGCAGGCGCATTATTAAGCGGGTGGCGGGAGAGGAAGCGCGATGAATAAAGGGCTTCTCACTTTGCTGCTGCTATTTGCCTGTTTTGTGCACGCTCAGGTCGTAGACACCTGGCAATTCGCTAATCCGCAACAACAGGAGCAAGCGTTAAGTATTGCCAGCCAGTTACGCTGCCCGCAATGCCAGAATCAAAACTTACTGGATTCCAACGCGCCGGTGGCGGTCAGTATGCGCCATCAGGTTTACAGCATGGTGGCAGAGGGGAAAAACGAAGGCGAAATCATTGGCTGGATGACTGAACGCTACGGTGATTTTGTTCGCTATAACCCACCGTTAACAGCTCAGACGCTGGTCCTGTGGGCGCTGCCTGTTGTGTTGCTGCTGCTGATGGCGCTGTTCCTCTGGCGGGCGAGGGCGAAGCGATGAAACAGCCTCAAATGCCGGTAAAAACGCTGGCGGCGCTGGCAGCTGTGATGGTGCTGTTCTGCATTGGCGGTTATCTGTTAAGTCCGAAATGGCAGGCAGTGCGTGCGGAGTATCAGCGTCAGCGCGATCCGTTACATCAGTTTGCCAGCCAGCAAACCCCGGAAGCGCAGCTTCAGGCATTGCAGGATAAAATCCGCGCTAATCCACAAAACAGTGAACAGTGGGCGCTACTGGGCGAGTATTATCTGTGGCAAAACGATTACAGCAATTCGCTGCTGGCGTACCGCCAGGCGTTACAACTGCGTGGTGAGAACGCTGAACTGTACGCGGCGCTGGCAACCGTACTCTACTATCAGGCAAGCCAGCACATGACTGCCCAGACACGAGCGATGATCGACAAAGCCCTCGCGCTGGACAGTAACGAAATTACCGCCCTGATGCTGTTGGCTTCCGATGCTTTTATGCAGGCGAACTACGCACAAGCCATCGAACTATGGCAAAAAGTGATGGATCTCAACTCACCGAGAGTTAACCGGACACAGCTGATCGAGTCGATTAATATGGCCAAACTGCTGCTGCGGCGATCAGATTAATCCTTCAGTGTTGAAGAATATGTTCTTGAGATGTATAAAAATTAATCGATTGAACGCATATAAAAAAATAATCACCAATCAGTATTATTGCAAATTAAACAAATAAAAACCCTTACATAACAAATTGTTATTCATCAATATCGCTATAAACTTGCGTTATTATGCATTAATGCAGCGAAAAGCCCTGTTGTTAAAGGGTTGCGCAACATACCGCGCAAATGATACTGATCATAAGCGTTAAAAAAATCTACAAACCAACGCAACACAATTCATGCCCTGGCAGTATGTCACGTTCTCGCGTTTCTGAACGGGAGAACGGCGCTCCATTGAGGAAGTTATTCTGATGAAAAATATAAAATTCAGCCTGGCCTGGCAGATTCTGTTTGCTATGGTGCTGGGTATTCTCCTGGGAAGTTACCTGCATTACCATAGCGACAGCCGTGACTGGTTAGTCATTAATTTTCTCTCCCCTGCGGGTGATATCTTCATCCACCTGATTAAAATGATCGTTGTGCCGATCGTGATTTCCACGCTGGTGGTCGGTATCGCTGGAGTTGGCGATGCCAAACAGCTCGGGCGTATTGGCGCGAAAACCATTATCTACTTTGAAGTGATCACCACCGTCGCCATCATTCTTGGGATCACTCTGGCAAACGTCTTCCAGCCGGGGGCCGGGGTGGACATGTCGCAACTGGCGACCGTTGATATCTCGAAATATCAGAGCACTACGGAGGCGGTACAAAGTAGCTCCCACGGCATTATGGGCACGATCTTGTCGCTGGTGCCGACGAACATCGTGGCGTCAATGGCGAAAGGCGAAATGCTGCCGATTATCTTCTTCTCGGTGCTGTTTGGTCTGGGGCTTTCGTCCCTGCCTGCGGCGCATCGTGAACCGTTGGTCACCGTGTTTCGTTCCATCTCCGAAACCATGTTTAAAGTCACTCATATGGTGATGCGTTACGCGCCGGTGGGTGTGTTTGCGCTGATTGCCGTGACGGTAGCTAATTTTGGTTTCTCTTCCCTGTGGCCGCTGGCGAAGCTGGTGCTGCTGGTGCATTTCGCTATTCTGTTCTTCGCGCTGGTGGTGCTGGGAATTGTGGCGCGTCTGTGCGGGTTAAGCGTCTGGATCCTGATTCGCATTCTGAAAGATGAGCTGATTCTGGCGTACTCCACTGCCAGCTCTGAAAGTGTGCTGCCGCGAATTATCGAGAAGATGGAAGCCTATGGCGCACCGGCGTCAATCACCAGTTTCGTGGTGCCGACCGGTTACTCCTTTAACCTTGATGGTTCGACGCTGTATCAAAGTATTGCCGCTATCTTCATCGCCCAGTTGTATGGCATTGACCTGTCCATCTGGCAGGAAATCATTCTGGTATTGACGCTGATGGTGACCTCGAAAGGGATTGCTGGCGTGCCGGGGGTTTCGTTTGTCGTGCTGCTGGCAACGCTGGGTAGCGTGGGTATCCCGCTGGAAGGTCTGGCGTTTATTGCCGGTGTTGACCGTATCCTCGACATGGCGCGTACTGCGCTGAACGTAGTGGGGAATGCGCTGGCGGTGCTGGTGATTGCCAAGTGGGAACATAAATTTGACCGCAAAAAAGCGCTGGCTTATGAGCGTGAAGTGCTGGGCAAATTTGATAAGACTGCAGATCAATAATTGAAGATTGCCGGGGGGTATATCCACCCGGCAATGTGTGGATGCCTGATGCGACGCCAGGCGCGTCTTATCAGGCCTACGCCAGACTGCACAATAGACTGATTTAGCGTAATTTTTTGTAGGTCGGATAAGGCGTTTACGCCGCATCCGACATCAATGCCTGATGCGACGCTTAACGCGTCTTATCGGGCCTGCCTTAACCGTTGGTTAATTTTTCAAACTCTTCACACCCGGTATCAAACCCTTCCATACAGCTCAGATTTAACCAGTGCAGCGCCTTTTGTTTGTTCTTCTCGATAAAACCTTCTTCACCGTTTAAGAACATCATTCCCGCCCAGTATTCGGAATAACCGGTACGGGAAATCGCAGAGCTACGCTTGAAATACCAGGTTGCTTTCTCATCGTCAGCCTTAATGCCTATGCCGTTGGCGTAAATCAAACCAAGCAGCATCTGGGCATCGACGGCGGAGTCGTTCTCCAGATCTTCCGAGGCGTTTTCTAACAGCGAAATCGCCTTTGGATAATCCGGTTTACCCGCCTGAGTATTCACCAGAATATGCGCCAGCGTCACTTCACCTTCTTTACTGCCCGCTTGTGCCGCTTTTTCGGCGAGAATTTTTGCTTGTGGATAGTCCAGACTAACCGGATTGGTGATTTTGATCTGCGCCAACAGCGCGCAGGCATCGGCATCACCGCTGTCGGCGGCTTTCTGTGCCCAATATTCGGCTTTGCTTAAATCGCCGGAGCTAAACCAGCTGTCGGCAAGAAAATATTGTGCGCGTGGGTCTCCGGCCTCTGCAGCCTTTAAATACTGGCTGCCGGGCTCGGAGTCGTTCGCGTGGGCAAAGAATGTCAGAAACAACATCAATGCGATAATTTTTTTCATTTTGATAATACGATTGGGTAGGGTGTATCCAGTATAAAGAGTTCGAATGGATAAAAAAACAGCCTCCCAAAGGAGGCTGTAGAAGGGACTTATTTACGCTAGTGCCGCTTCGCGCAGGCGAGTTTTCAACTTGTTGTACTCGTCAATCACGTACTGCTCGGCGGCGCGTTGATCGGCGATCGGCTCGACGCGCACGGCGCAGTATTTGTATTCCGGCGTTTTCGTAATCGGGCTTAAGTTTTCGGTAACCAGCTCGTTACAGGCGCCAATCCACCACTGGTAGGTCATGTAAATCGCCCCTTTGTTCGGACGATCGCTGACCTGCGCACGGGTGATAATTTTGCCTTTACGTGAATGCACCCAAACCAATGCTTCATCTTCAATACCCAGACGTTTGGCGTCTTCGGTATTGATTTGTGCGTAGCCAGGTTCATCCGCCAGCGCCGCCAGTGCCGCACAGTTACCCGTCATCGAACGACAAGAGTAGTGACCGACTTCACGCACCGTTGATAGTACCATCGGGTACTCGTCGGTGAGTTTGTCAATTGGCGCTACCCAGTCGCAGGTGAAGAACTGCGCCAGACCGTTCGGGGTATCAAACTTCTCTTTAAACAGATAAGAAGTCCCCTGATCGGCATCTGAAGTATCGCGGCAAGGCCACTGAATGAAGCCCAGTTCGCCCATTTTTTCGTAAGTCGCACCGTAGAAATCCGGGCACAGATGACGCAACTCGTCCCAGATCTCCTGGGTGTTGTTGTAGTGCATCGGATAACCCATCCGGGTGGCGATTTCACTGATAATCTGCCAGTCCGTTTTCAGATCCCACTTCGGCTCAACTGCCTTGAAGAAACGCTGGAAGCCGCGGTCCGCAGCGGTAAACACGCCTTCATGCTCGCCCCACGACGTTGACGGTAAAATGACATCTGCCGCCGACGCGGTTTTGGTCATAAAGATGTCCTGAACGATGACCAGTTCCAGATCTTCAAAGGCTTTACGTACTGCCGACAGTTCCGCGTCAGTTTGCAGCGGGTCTTCGCCCATAATGTACGCGGCACGCACTTCACCATGCGCTGCGCGGTGCGGCAGCTCGCTGATGCGATAACCGGTATGAGCAGGCAGGCTCTCTACGCCCCAGGCTTTGGCGAATTTCTCGCGGTTAGCCGGATCTTTCACGTACTGGTAGCCCGGATACGTATCCGGCAGTGCGCCCATATCGCAGGCACCCTGCACGTTGTTTTGACCACGAACCGGGTTAACGCCCGCATGCGGCTTACCGAGGTTACCGGTCAGCATCGCGAGGCTGGTCAGAGAACGTACAGTTTCCACGCCCTGATAGAACTGGGTAACACCCATGCCCCACAGAATGGCTGCGCTTTTCGCCTGGGCATACATCCGCGCCGCCTGACGAATCTCACTGGCGCTAACGCCGGTGATATCTTCAACCGACTCCGGCGTGTAGCCTTCAACGATTTTACGATACTCTTCAAAGCCTTCCGTACGGGAGGCGACAAACGCTTTGTCGTACAGATTTTCTTCAATAATGACATGGCCCATCGCATTCAACAGCGCGATGTTCGAGCCGTTTTTCAGTGCGATGTGCATGTCAGCAATGCGCGCGGTTTCAATTTTGCGCGGATCGCAGACGATAATTTTCGCCCCGTTACGTTTAGCGTTAATTACGTGATTCGCCACGATAGGATGGGAATCCGCCGGGTTGTACCCGAAGACGAACACTAAATCGGTATTATCAATTTCGTTAATGGCATTGCTCATTGCGCCGTTACCGACCGATTGGTGCAGACCTGCAACCGATGGGCCGTGTCAGACGCGAGCGCAGCAGTCAACGTTATTGGTACCAATAACGGCGCGCGCAAATTTTTGCATTACATAGTTGGTTTCGTTACCCGTACCGCGCGAGGAGCCGGTCGTCTGGATGGCATCCGGACCGTACTTCTCTTTGATGGCGCTCAGGCGCTCGGCAACGTAATTCAGTGCCTCATCCCAGGAAACAGGTTCGAGTTTGCCGCCACGCTGGCGACGGATCATGGGGGTTTTCAGGCGCGGGGTCAGGATCTGGGTATCGTTAATGAAATCCCAGCCATAATAACCCTTCAGACACAGAGTACCCTGGTTGGTTTTCCCCTGCGCTGCCTCCGCCCGGACGATTTTGCCGTTATCGACGACCAGGTTGATTTTGCAACCTGATGCGCAATATGGGCAAACCGTGACGACTTTTTTCATCGGTCTCGCTCCAGTTAATCAAATCACGCATACGCGCTCTCGACTACAGTATGCATCTTTTATGCCACATTTTATTTGGGGACATTCCTTGATATTACGGGCACTATTTATTCAAAACCCTGACGAAAAACAGGCTGTCGTCAGTTTTGACGTGACGAAACGAAATACCGCGTGACAGCCATCACGCGGTAGACATTTTATTTATTCTCGACGATGGGAGTCGCCTGATACCCGCCGCCCAGCGATTTCATCAACTGAATACTTTGGATCACACGGCGACTGTCCAGCATCAGTAATGACATCTCTTCGGCAAGCACCGGCAATTCGGCTTCGGTTGCCTGTAAGCGACTAGTTAAACCGCGTTTGTAGGCGGCGTCGGCGGCGCGCTGGGTGAAGCGAGTGGCTTCTACGCGTTCTGCCTGCATCTCCCGCTCGTCATTGAGCGTCTGCAGACGCGTGCCATTGACTGCAACGTCGCGCACTGCGTTTAGTACTGACTGGTTGTAACGTTCAATCATCATGTTGCTGGCGGCGCGAGTGCCTTCGAGATTGGCATTCAACCGCCCACCGTCAAACAGTGGCAATTTCAGACCCGGTATGAAGTTGAACTGGCGACTGGTTTTTTTGAATAAGGTATCCAGGTGGATAGAGTCCAGGCCGAAAAACGCTTTAATATCAAAGCTTGGGTAGAACAGCGCCCGCGCGGAGTCCACCTGATTTAATGACGCCTGAACATACCAGTGCATCGCTTGCAGATCCGGGCGTCTGGCGAGCAATTCATAAGAGAGCGTAGCCGGAATGCCGGTGGGGACTTGCGGTAATGCCACCGGCTTGATCTCCGGCATATCGCTGGCGCCTGCTCCAATCAATGCGCGCAGAGATTCTCGCGTTTCGGTAATTTGCCCTTTGACGGCGGCAATTTGTTTATCGACCGCCAGAATCTGCGCCCGCGCGCCGTGGAAAGGCACTTGTGCTTCCAGGCCGTGCGCCACTTTGCTTTGGTGCGCCCTCACCGCGTAATCAATCACAGCGCGAGTTTGATCTAACAGATTGAGCATCTGGTAGCTGGCCTGCATACTGTAATACAACTGCGCGACGCCGGTAGTCAGCGATAGCTCCACCGCTGCGGTTTCAGCCAGCGTCGCATTATGCGCGCCAATGGCGGCAGCAACCGCCGAGCGATGTACTCCCCATAAATCGAGATCCAATCCAGCAAACAAACCTACTGTAGCTTCGGTATAGTACGGACCATCCATACCCAGAGCAGGCGCATCCATCGCATAGGGGCTTAAAAAGCCGTTCGCCGAAACGCGCTGACGGTTGAGCATTCCTAACGCCGCCACCTGCAATTGTGAACCGGCATCTAACAAATCAGCCTGCGATTGTGCTTTTTCTTCCCGCAGTTTCGCTTCCGCGAGAGTGTGTGAACCGTTTAGCGTCCGTTGGATCAGGACATCCAGTTGTGGGTCGTTAAACTGTTTCCACCACTGCGCCTGCGGCCAGCCGGAACTGGCCAGATGAATATCATCGGCCAGTTTGATTTGTTCCGGTTTGAGCTGCTGATGAGGTGCAGAATCCTTACGTACCAGGGCACAGCCGGAAATCAGCGTCGCGCTGCCGAGAATGCTGCATAACAGCAGGCGTGAAAGTTGACGATTGATCATTGCGTGGCTCCTTGTGCCTGTTCCGTGGCGGGCGTTAATGCCGGGGCTGTCCAGTCTGGCAAGCGGGCGAAAAGCTGGCAGACGTGTTGCTCCTGTTTTAATAAGGTGGGCAGGATGGCCTGCGAGGCGGGTGTTTCTTCGAGCGTTATCAGGGGAGAATTGCTGATGGCCGTTACAAGGCCCGCGGCATATTTTTCCAGAGCGTCGGCAAACTGGCTTGCTCTGTCCGGTTGCAGTGCGTTATCCAGCGCCTGTGCGGAGTTCCAGGTTGCGTCCCAGGCATGAAGAATATCACGGCCCTGACGAATAACCGTTTGCGAACGTTCAACCAACAACGCGCGTTCTTCGCCATCCAGTTGACGCTCCAGCGCCACACGTTGACACATCTCTTCGCAGGCATTAAACGCCGCATGCAGACCTATACGAATTTGCAGATAAGTGCGCAGCGCCGTGACTTCTTGCTGACGCGGGATCCGCATCAGTTTACTTAACATGCCCAGCGCGCCAGCCAGTTTTTGTGGCAGGGTACGCGCTTCACTTTCTGGCCAGACAAAGGTGTAAATCACCGCAGACACTACAGTACCAATGATGATGCCAAAGGCGCGATCGCGAATTTCCACCAGGTCGTACACCGGGCCAAAAACGTTTTCGAGCGTGGCGAGCGCGAAGGTCACCACCATCTGCGTGCCGATATAAGAAGAACGTTCAGAGCTGGTGGCAATCCATGCGCCCAACAGGAAAATCGGTGCCAGCACCAACAGCAATTCGACAATATTGTCCAGCCAGGGCATAACCAGTAGCGTGAATAACAGCGCCAGAATCGCGCCACAGAAAGCCCCGCCAAAACGCAGCGCCATCTTCTGGTACGAAGAACCGACATTCGGGTTAGCGACGATCACGCAAGTCAGCATACAGGTATGAATACCTTCCCAGTCTACGCCGCTGTAAAAGGTGTAACAGATCAAACAGGCGAGCAGCGTTTTTACCGCGTAACGCATATAGTCCGGATTGGTAAAGGCATCGGGGACCATTGATGGCGGTTTGGCGGCGGGCGTTGGTGGTGTGTGCGGGTCCATCTGACCAAGTTGTAATAGCGTCTGGCAGATATTCTCCAGGTTACATTCCCGCGCCGCCATTGCCTCATCTTCGCTAAGCCGCCAGTTGCTTTGCCAGCACTGACCCTGTGCAATAGCGTGTTGCAGTTTGTTGATTTCCGAGGCTAATTTTTGTCGAAACTCAATGATTGCCAGCGAATCCGCAAAAGAGGCGGGATCGTAGCGATTCAGCGTCGAGTAAATGTAGGTGACCGTCGCTACGCAACTCTGCCACCATGCGCTTTTTGTTCGCCAGCCAGCGTCGTCCGCGAGGCAAAATACGTTCAGTTTTTGCAGCGCCAACGCCTCTCTTTCAATTCGCGTTTCGGGTAGCGGTGCGAGGCTGTCCGTCAGGTGGCTAATGGCATCATCAAGCCGGTCATTAAGGGCTTGATGCATTTGCGTAATGGCACGGCTGGGAAACCACAGTACGCCGATTAACGTCATCAATAACGTCGGGTAGAGACCAACAACGATACACCACAGCGTTAAGCGCACGACCACTTCCGGATAGTCGAGCATGGCGGGGAAGGTTTGCCCGTAAATGGCAACAATGGCGACGGCAAAAAAGACCAGACCCAGCCGATGGGTGCGCATCATAAACATGCAGCCCATCAGGATTGGACCCGCAATGATCAGCCGGATCAGGGGCTCGCCATATGACCATTTGTAGATCAAGAACAGGCTAGCGATCTCCAGCACTGTGGCAACCACAAACAGGATCGCCACAAATTTGGTGTAAAACGCGTTGGACTGAATGCCGTAAAACAGCACCGCTAGCGATAACGCTACAAAGGGGATCTCGAAGGTCATTGAGATCAGAATCACCAGCAGGCAGCCCACCCAGAGCTGTACGGTCTGCGGCACGCGACCTGGCCGCCGCTCGCTTAACTCTTCATGAAAGAACGCCAGCAGCCTGACCACCGGTAATGGCAGGGAGTTGATTGCGCTCATTATTGCGGCTCGAGATTAGCGACTGCTGAAGCGCCGATGCGGAACATTTCCGGATCAGGTTTATCAACCATGATTTTGACCGGAAAACGCTGGGCAACGCGGACCCAGTTAATTGAACGTGACACTTTCGGCAGACCGCCCAGGACCAGGCCACCGTCATCCGGTAGCACACCGTAGCCAATGGAATCCACTTTGCCTTCGAAAGTTTTGCCGCTGTCACTCATCAAGCGAATTGTCGCAGGCGTACCGGCATGAATGTTTTTCAAATCGGTTTCGCGGAAGTTAGCGATAACGTACCAGTGACGAGTGTCGATTAGCGTGAAAATAGGGCGCATTGCGGAGGCAAACTGGCCGACGGAAGTCTTCAGGGAAATGACACGACCATCAAACGGCGCACGTACTGTTGCCATTTCCAGATGCAGTTTGGTCAGCGCGATATCAGCTTCAACAGCCGCACGTTGCGCGACCAGTGCATCGACGCCGCTGACGGCGCTGGCGGCTGACTGAGCTTGTAACAATACGGCATTAAGATCCGCTTCTGCCGCACGCTGTGCGGTTCTCGCACGGTCAACATCTTCCGCAGAGACAAAACCTTCCTTCAGCAGCGGCTCGGTACGGCGCAATGTATCGCTGGCCTGTTTGGCGGCGGCACGGGCTTTTTCTACCGTGGCGTTAACTGAGTCGGCACCAAACTGTTGGGCGTCAACACTACGCTGGGTGAGCATAATCTGCTTATCCAGTGCGGCGAGGGAGGCTTCGGCTTTCGCCAGGTTGGCTTCGTACGGGCGTGGATCGATGCGGAACAGTAAATCGCCCTGTTTAACCGCCTGGTTGTCGGTGACCGCCAGTTCCACAATGCGACCACTGACTTCCGGTACCACATCAATAGTGTCGGCTGACGCGTAAGCGTCGTTAGTGGATGGCGCACTGTCTACGCGCCAGATAACGAAAACAAGGGCAACCAGCGCCAGCGCAATCACTAACAGAGCAGGGAATTTACTGCGAGGAGCTTTTTTCGGCGTACTTTCCATTAGCGCGTCTCAAATAGATTAGAAAAATGCCAGCCAGAACAGCATGGCGTAGAGAGCAAAAAGGGCGGTATAAATAATTCCGACAAATGCCAGATTAATATTTGCCCGTTGAATAATTTGTCTCGTGATGAGCGTTAAAATAAGACTGGCAATAGCGCAGAAAAACCAGCTGGGATAATAAGCGCCGATCACCGGGATCGCCGGAGATAATGAGCATCCCGAAATCATAAAGACGGGAATTATCCCAGCTGCTTTTTTGAGTTGCATCGCCATGCGAGAGAGAACTGTTGGCATATTAAATACATCCTGTCTGCTGCGAACAATATCTGTAGTGAATATCAATATCCATTGAAGGCGTCAGTATGGCTATTTTCTTGATGAATAAAAATAGCTTTATTTAGCTACCGCATTCATAACTTATATATTTTATGTATTAATTTTCTGTATATATTTTTAATGTAAATGCTTTTGGGGGCTTAAGCGCCCCCAAAAGGGAGCGGCATTAATTCGGGGTTACAATATTCACCCACAAATCGAAATTATCCAGACAGGCGACAATTTCTTCCAGTTTCGCACCATTGCCGATAATTTTGACTTTCTTCGCTTTCACCAGATCTGCCATTTTCGCTTGCCCGGTCAGCACGGCGTGCAGATCGTCGCGGCTGATATAGAAAGAGGCGTTGGCATCCGATTGCAGCGTATGACGGTAGTTCAGCACGCTGTCATTGAGTGTCAGGTTGAGGTTATCGCCGTTGCTCAAGTTGAAGTTCAGGCTGATGTCCTTTCCTGTGGCTTTTTCGCTGTCGAGGCGAACAGCCATATAGTCGAACAACATCTCAACGGACATCCCGCGGATAGTGTCAGCAGAGTCGGTAGCGCCGTGGCTGAACTTACGCACCCCTTCGCGCAACTCTTTCGCGCCGGTCAGGTAGAATCCGCGCCAGGTGGCGGATTCGGCTTGATAGCCAAGCTGTTCAAAGTTATTCGCTTGCAGATTTTTCGCTACCTGGTCACCCGGATTGGCGGCAATTACTTGTTTCAGTAATTCAGCCGACCAGCGGTAATCCCCTTGCTTGTTCGCTTCTTGCGCCAGGTTGATGACACGAGCGGAACCACCCAACGCCTGCACATAACGTTTGCCCATCTCCACCTGACCATACGGATGAAGGTTCGCCGGGTTGCCATCGTAGTAGCCGAGATAGAAGTTATACACCGCACGGGCGTTGTGGCTGACAGAACCGTAGTAGCCGCGGCTGGCCCAGTTATTGGCAAGTGCTGGCGGCAGCTTAATCATGTCGCCGATTTCATTCATGGTGTAGCCCTGGTTTGCCAGGTGCAGGGTTTGATCGTGAATGTACTTGATGGTATCGCGATATTTACCAATATAATCATTGATATGTTTATTGCCCCATACCGGCCAGGTGTGTGGCATGAACAGCACTTCCGCTTCGTTACCCCACATATCCAACGTTTCGTTCAGGTACTCGGTCCACTTGCTGGTATCGCGGGTTTTCGCGCCGCGCAGGGTGTAGAAGTTGTGCAGGGTATGAGTGGCGTTCTCGGCGGTACACAGAGCTTTCAGGGCCGGAATATAGAAGTGCATTTCGGCTGGCGCTTCGCTACCTGGGGTCATCAGGAAGTCAAACTCCAGACCGTCGATAACCAGCTTCTCGCCAGTTTTGGTAATGGTTTTGGTCGGGGCGATAATCGTTGGATTACCTGTGGCGATCGTCACACCCAGACCATTGCCAACGTTGCCCTGGGCATTGTGCGGTAGCAGCAGGCCGTATGAGTAAAGCGCGCGGCGGCTCATGATGTTGCCCGCCAGCACGTTTTCACTGATGGCTTCTTCCATAAAACCTGCAGGCGCAATGATTTGCACTTTGCCAGACTTCACATCGTCTTCAGAAACAACGCCTTTTACGCCACCGTAGTGATCGGTATGGCTATGGGTGTAGATGACAGCAACCACAGGTTTATGTGGGCGATTCTGATAATAGAGATCAAGGCTGGCTTTTGCCGCATTGGCGGTCACCAGCGGGTCGATAACGATAATACCGGTATCACCTTCGATAAAGGTGATGTTGGAAACGTCCTGGCCGCGCACCTGATACATTTTGTCGGTGACTTTAAACAGGCCGGAAATACCGTTTAACTGTGACTGGCGCCACAGGCTGGGGTTAACGGTTTCGGGGGCGGTGGCGTTGATATCGAATTTATAATCTTCTGCCCGATAATACGCTTTACCGTTGGCATCACGCAGAATACCTTCATCTTTTAGTGGCGCGATAAACCCTCTCTGCGCGTCTTCAAAGTCCTGACGATCGCTAAACGGCAGTGATTTTGCGTAATTCTGGTTAATTTGCTGGGTATATTGGGAGGCGGCTTTCGCTTCTTCTTTTGCGTAAGCGGTATTTACCATCATGCCGCTGGCGGCGGCTAGTGCAATAACAATCCTGCTCAAACGGAATAACCGAGAGTTATTCATATAAATCTCCATTTATCATTTATGTCGTAAATATGTAATCCATGCAAAATACGTCATTTAAAGCTGGCGTTATCATAATGGGTAAACTTCGACATTAATAAGCGCTAGTGTGAGCTAAATACGCTATTTTATTAGGCATTTGTGCTGAGGAGGGGAATCAGTGCTAGTATTATTTTGTCTGTAAATAATACAACGTGTTTTATTATTATATTATATATATTAATGCTCATGTCGTTAGCACAGCGGGATGTTACGCTACTGTGCCAACGCTTTATTTATGGGGAATTAGTGCAGGGCTGCGTCAAAAAACGGTGATATGCCAATATCTCTGCGCCCTGTGCACCATTGAAATCAGAAGACGAGGCGGCAATAAAGCGTACGGCCTGATGCGGCAGTGGACGGCGCAGGTACGTTTGGGTCATGGCTATGAGAGTTTTGCGTGGGAAGGCGGGCATATCCATCACGCCACCGCCCAGAATTACTGCATCGGGATCGAAGAGATTAATGCTGGTGGCAATAGCCCGAGCCGCGCTTTTCAGCAGGTTCTGGACGAAAGGGATGTTTCCCGCATGGACGAACAAATCGCCCAACACATAATTTCGGGGCTGTTGTTCGTACCAGCGTCTCAGTGCCATTCCAGAGCAAATTGTCTCCAGGCATCCGGGATTGCCACACGCACAGAGTTGGGTCATATCCCCCTGTGGAATATGGCCCAGTTCGCCTGCCACGCCGTGTGCGCCAGTCCAGGGCGCACCGTTCATCCACACTGCGAACCCCATGCCTGTACCGAGATAGGCCGCCAGAACCTGCTGTTGCGTGAGGCGGTTTTCTACGACGTCCCACGACAGTTGCAGGTTAACGTCGCGGGAAAACTCAACTGGACAATTCAGCTTATCTTCGAGTTTACCCGCGAGATCATATAAATCCGCCGCGGCTAATGGCAGGTTAGGCGTAGAGATAATGGTGCGTTTATCTTTGCTGACTAATGCCGGAAATCCCATCACCAGACCATGACAATAAGCGTTAAAGTGCCTGAGTTGCTTGTCGATCATTCCGCCGATGCCTGACACCAGGCCAGAAGCGATCACTTCTGCGGTCAGCATTTTTTCGCAGTGTAGCGTTTCACCCTCTGCTGTCCGCAGGCAAAAACGGATATGCGTTGCCCCCATATCCACGCCTGCTACGACGTTATGCTGTTTTTGCATGAGGTTGTACCTCGCTTTTCGCAGCCAGAATCTGTGCTGCCATCACTTTCCATGCGTCGTCGATATTCTCTGCATGATTGAAAAGTCCGGAGGTGCCGACGATAAAGACATCCGCCCCGGCAGCCATCAGTTTTTCGTAAGTTGCCTGGTTGCAGGAACCGTCCACCTCAATTTCATATTCCAGGCCCTCTCGTTCACGCCATGCCTTCAGTTCGGCAATTTTATCCAGCATTTCCGGAATAAACGGTTGTCCCGCAAAGCCAGGATCGACTGTCATGACCGTAATTTTATCGGCTTTATGGATATAGTATTTCATTGCGTCAACGGGTGTTTCTGGGTTAAGAATCAGTCCCACTTTCATGCCATGCCGGCGGATTTCGTCAATCAGACGGAAGGCCTGACCGTTGATGGTTTCCGGATGCAGAGTGATGAAATCTGCTCCCGCGAGCGCCAGTTGAGCAATGTAATCCTGCGGACGCGTTACCATCAGATGGCAGTCGAGCGGTTTACTCGCCAGTTTTTTTACCTGGCTTACGAAGAACGGTGAGAGCGTCAGATTCGGCACAAAATGGCCGTCCATAATGTCGATGTGAAAGTAATCGGCATGGCTGTCGATAAATTCGATCTGTTCTTTAAATTTCAGCAGATCCATACACATTAACGAGGGGGAGATTTTCATGTTCAATTCCTTACTTACTGATAAGACGGTCAAGGGCGACAGCCGCGATAATTAATCCGCCCATTACCACCAGTTGGTAATAGGTTTGTACCTGCAGAATATTCAGACCGTTGTTGATGGTGCCGATGATCAGACCGCCAATCACCACCGAGAAAATACGCCCCTTGCCGCCAAAGAAGCTGGTGCCGCCAATGATGGCGCTGGCAATGGCATAGGTTTCAAAACCCATACCGGCAAGTGGTTCTGCGGCTCCAAGTCGTGCCGTGGAGACGACGCCTGCCAGTCCCGCACAAACACCGGAAATGATAAACACCACCAGGATGTGAAATTTCACGTCAATCCCGGAATAGAACGCCGAGTTTTTGTTGCCGCCCAGTGCGTAGATGTTGCGCCCGAGGCGCATACGGGTGGTGAGAAACCAGAGGATCATTGCCACGATCAGCGAGAAGATGACAGGTACTGGTATACCTGCCACGCTGGCGGCGAAGAAGTTTACGAAGTCAAACGAGAAGCCGTATACCGAGTTAGCATCGGATATCACCAGCGTGATCCCTCGGAAAATTGCGTTGGTACCAAGGGTGATAATGAACGGGTGTAGCCCCGTCCAGTTGACCAGACAGCCGTTAATTGCCCCCAGTGCGCCGCCAACAAGAACACCGCCAATCAGCGCCGCGAGCAACGGATCGACGCCTGCCAGCATCAGTTTTGCAGTTACCATACCGGAAAGCGCCAGAATCGCGCCAACTGAGAGGTCGATACCGGCGACCAGGATAGCGAAAAACTCGCCCATGCCGATCAGTACTGTCACGGAGCTTTGAACAAAAATCTGGGTAATGTTGTTGGTGGTCAGAAAATATTCTGGCGACAGCGAACCAAAGATGGCGACGATGATCGCCAGGATAAAAAAAGTACCGTATTTATCCCAGAACAGCGCAAAGTTGAACGGGTTCTTTTCGCTCGCTTCGCTTTTTACTCTTGTGGTAATGCCCATGACATAATCTCCTCTTCGCTCATGTCTTCGCGATTGGCCAGGATTTGCGTCAGTCGTCCTTCGCAGAACACGGCGATGCGGTCGCAGACGGTGATAATTTCAGGTAGTTCAGATGACACCATCAGGATGACTTTTCCGTCGTCCGCAAGTTGGCGCATCACTTTGTAAATTTCGGCTTTCGCGCCAACGTCGATGCCGCGGGTAGGTTCATCGAAAATAATCACTTCCGGGCAACAGCACAGCCATTTGGAGATCAGGACTTTCTGCTGATTTCCCCCGGAGAGTTCGGTGATATTCTGGTTTACCGAATGACATTTCAGCGCCAGCAGTTCGCGTTGATTTTCAGCGGTGCGTTGCTCGTCAACTTCATGAAACAAGCCCATCGCGCCTTTATAGCCGCCGTCTTTCAGACTGCGGCTGATCGCCATGTTTTGAGCGATGGAAAAGTTGGGGAAAAAACCGTTATCCCGGCGGCTTTCAGTGATGTAAGCCATCCCTTTTTTCACGGCATCCAGGGGGGAACGTGGAGAGATATCTTTGCCGTTAAGACGGATTTCTCCGCCAGCGCGTTTATCCACGCCAAACAGGCAATTCATCAGTTCAGTACGTCCGGAACCGACCAGCCCGGCAAAGCCTAATATTTCTCCCCGGCAGACGCTAAATGAGATATCCCGGACCTTTTTTCTGTCACGACTGGTGACGTTCCGCACCTCAAAAACCGTTTCGTGCGCAAGGTTGCTGACATTCTCCTTCATCGCGTTAAAACGGTTTTGCAGTTCGCGGCCTACCATCAGACGGACGATATCGTCATTTGACACATCGCTTACCATGCCGCTGCAAACGCTGCTGCCGTCTTTCATCACCGTATAGCGGTCGCAAATACGGCGAATTTCCGCCAACTTATGCGAGATATAGACGATGGCCGTACCCTCTTTACGCAACTGATTCATGATCAGAAACAGATAGTCCACCTCTTTATTGGTGAGTGAGGAGGTGGGTTCATCCATGATGATGACTTTGGCATCGAGCATCAGCGTTTTGGCAATTTCCAGCATCTGCTTGTGGCTGATAGATAAGTTCGCCACTTTCTCATCTAGATCAACTTTCAAGCCCACGCGTAATAACATCATGGCGGCACGGACACGCATTTCTCGCCAGTCGATAATATTGACGCCACAGATTTTTTTCGTCAGATGACGACCGATATATAAATTTTCCAGTACGGTTAATTCATCAATAACGCTGAGTTCCTGATAAATAATCCCGATGCCGAGTTGCGCCGCTAATTTGTGATCCAGTTTGTCATAGTTAATGTTATTAATAGTAATAGTGCCTTTAGTCGGGACATGTATGCCCGATAACACTTTCATTAGCGTGGATTTACCTGCACCATTCTCACCTAATAATGCATGTATTTCATAAGGGTAAATCTTTAAATCAACCGACTTTAATGCGAGAACCGGACCAAAAGATTTGCCGATCCCCACCATTGATATATATGGCGTGACCATAAATGCTCTCATGTCTGTCTTAGGCCGGATAAGACGCTTTTAACGTCACCATCCGGCATATAAAGTCGAACCATTGCCTGATGGTGCTACGCTTATCAGGCCTACAAATGAGGTTTATTTAGTGACCAGGATGGAATCGACTAATTTAAACTCCGGTGCTTTATCCAGTGGAATTACCTTGCCGGATTTCCCGGCGTTAACCATCAGCTTAAGACCCGTTGCGCCGATATCCGCGGGATTCTGAGCAACTGTCGCTGTCATCTGTCCGGCCTCCACCATCTTGCGTGCTTCTGGAATGCCATCAGTACCGACGACCAGCACTTTGCCTGTTTTTCCGGCGTTTGCGACTGCCTGAGCAACACCCATTGCCATCGTATCATTCGCACAATAGATCGCTTTGATATTCGGGTTACGTTGCAATACGTTAGTGGCGACATCCAGTGCTTTAATGCGGTCCCAGTCGGCAGGCTGACTGGCGACAAGCTTGATCTGGCTTACTTTTTTGAAGGCTTCAGTAGCGCCATTACGACGCGCTTCGCCGGAGGCGTTACCGGCTTTACCCTCAATGATTGCGACCTCACCACCTTCGGCGCCCAACTTGTCAATAATGAACGACGCGCCTTTTGCCCCTACGGCGACGTTATCGGTGGTGACAAAACCTTCCACATTTCCACCTGCCTTTTTCAGGTTATCCATGTCGATTTTTTCATCGAGATTGACCAGATAAATACCTTTCTTCCATGCGAGAGCGACAGGCATTACCAGGTTCACCGAGGATAAAGGCGCAAAGGCGATACCTTTATAATTTTTATTACTGAGATCTTCGAATAGCTGTAGTTGGGACTGAAAATCACCCTCTGACGGTGAGGCAAAAATATCAACGCTGACGCCCAGAATTTTGGCTTCATCCTCGATCCCTTTTTTCATATCCACCCAAAATGGGTTAGACAGCGTTTTTAATACGACGGCATATTCGGCAGCAGCAAAAACGCTGGTTGACAACATTAAGCCCACAAGTGTGCCGCTGAAATATTTCAGATATTTATTCATAATAATGTTCTCACGGTAAAGGGAAGAGGCAATCCCGTTGTGACGAGATTACCTATTTCTTATTTCAGCGCGCCTGGTGAAAAGAAATCAACAATTGCGCCAGTTTTTTGCATGTTAATATTGGCTTGTTCAATATTGAGCTGGGCAACAGAGACAAAAAATGCGTCCAGCAAAGTAAGTTGTAATATTCTCGCGGAGGCATTACGGCCTAATAACGGCGTTTCCGGAGCGGGTGAGCAAATAATATAATCGGCCAGTTTTGCTATCGGTGAATGATAGCTATGCGTTATGCAAATAATCTTTGCCCCGTTCTTTTTTGCCAGTTCCACGGCTGCTTTTACATCACTGGTTCGCCCGGAATGGGTCACCACCAGCACCACATCGCCTTCCTGTAACAACGAAGCGGACATCATCATTATGTGAGCGTCAGGATAGGCCTGGCAGCGTACACCGATGCGCAAAAACTTGTGCTGTACGTCAGCACAGATAGCATTTGAGCCTCCGGCACCGTACAAATCCCGTTGTCTGGCCTGATAGAAAAAGCGGGCTGCACGGTGGATCTCATCTACGTTGACGATCGACTGACCTTCCATAATGGTACGTAAGGTGATGTTAAATACCTTGTTCACCACATCCTGCGGCGCTTCATCAAAAGCTAACTCGGAAGGCAACACCTGTTCTGACTGAGAAAAATAGTCTTCCAGCGCACTGCGTAAGTTACGAAAACCGCTAAATCCTAACAGCTTTGATACCTTAACAATCATCGCTTCAGATACTGCCAGAGCTTCTGCGACATCTTTAATTGCGGGTGCACAACTTAGGTTACCGGGTTTGAGTAACCACTCCACGATGCGGCTTTCGTTTTCTGTCATTCCTTCCTGCTTCATTCGCAGGTAAGGCGCTAACCCGATACCGTTTGGAAGCACGGAATCAAACTCTGACTGGCTCATCACGTTCTCTTGTCCTTGAATTGAAGACGCAACTATATCACCACAGCAAGAACAGAAAAGATGCTGGCAACTTCACAAAAAAATAAAATTTATAAAGTTTACTTTGTTGTGAATAATGGTGTTTAACTAAAAAATTGCTCTATCTTAATCATTTAAAAAACATAGTGTTATTTCTTTTGCCCTGGTTTTCATGTGATAAATCTTGCTGGATAGGGTGCATCTTTAATGCTATTGCGCTGTCGGATGTAACTCTGTAAAACAAGTTTCGAAGGCGGATTTCATCGATTATGAGTGTTTTTAATTCATTTACATCACAAATGTTTTTTAACTGTGAAGTTTTTATGCGGACGGGGAAAATGGATGAAAAAGATTGCATTTGGCTGTGATCATGTCGGGTTCATTTTAAAACATGAAATTGTGGCACATTTAGTTCAACACGGCATTCAGGTGATTGATAAAGGAACCTGGTCGTCAGAGCGCACTGATTATCCACATTACGCCAGTGAAGTGGCACTGGCAGTTGCTAGTGGAGAGGTCGATGGCGGGATTTTGATTTGTGGCACTGGTGTCGGTATTTCGATAGCAGCGAATAAGTTTGCCGGGATTCGCTCGGTCGTCTGTAGTGAACCTTATTCCGCACAACTTTCGCGGCAGCATAACGACACAAACGTTCTGGCTTTTGGTTCACGAGTGGTTGGCCTCGAACTGGCGAAAATGATTGTGGATGCGTGGCTGGGTGCGCAGTATGAAGGCGGTCGTCATCAACAACGTGTGGAGGCGATGATGAAAATAGAGCAGCGAAGGAATTGAGATTCATCTGCTACTTACATGAATGAGTAATGGCTAATGTGGATAGAGTTTCTCTCTGAGGCTGGCTAATGAAACGCTATCCGCTCATTTTTTTATTCACCTTGCTCACCCTGACCACGGTATCGGCCCGGGCTGACATTATTGACGACACCATTGGCAACATTCAGCAGGCGATTAACGACGCTTATAACCCTGACCGTGGGCGAGACTATGACGATTCGCGCGACGACGGTTGGCAGCGTGAAGTGAGAGACGATCGTCGCAGACAATATGACGATCGCCGTCGTCAGTTTGAAGATCGCCGTAGGCAGTTGGACGATCGCCAGCACCAGCTTGATCAAGAACGTCGGCAACTGGAAGAGGAAGAGCGGAGAATGGAAGAGGAGTATGGGCGATAGCCGGAGCGCTTTTGCCTGCCTCCTCGACGCTGTACATAACAACGTCGTTTGCAACATAACGCTTGCTGGCAGTGCGGGAGGGCTGGCCTCCCGGCGGGTTATTGCGTTGGTTGTTGTTTGACGACATTAATCATCCACGGTACGCCAAATTTATCGGTGACCTTGCCGAAGCCATGCGCCCAGAAGGTTTCCTGCCAGTCCATTTCGATTTTTCCGTGGGCGGCAAGGTTATCAAACCACCGTTTTCCTTCCTCGACCTGTTGAGAATCAAGCACCAGCGTAAAGCCGGAATAGCTGGCTTTTCCTGATGGCATGGCATCGCTCATCATGATATCGCTACCGGCGATGCGCACGTTGGCATGGGCGATGGCGGTATCGGGAAATTGCATACCAGAGGGGCAGCCTTCGGCGCTTTCCTGCGCTGATTTTGGCATTTCGCCGAAGCTGATTTTATAGAGCAGTTCCGCGCCCAACGTACGTTGATAATAGGCAATCGCGTCGGAACAGTTACCGGCAAAAGAGAGGTAGGGACTTAACGGCATGATGGTAACCTCAGTTAAGAGAAGCCAGTTAAGTGTAGTTCGAAATTTGTACAGGTGAGTGAATGGGCCTGATAAGACGCGGTAAGCGTCGCATCATGCATTTGGCACCGTTGCCGGACGCGGCGTGGACGCCTTATCCGGCCTGTGGGTTGGTACTGGAATTGGTAGGCTGATAAGACGCGATAAGCGTCGCATCAGGCAATTGGCTCCGTTGCCGGATGCGCTGCACCCGGCATGCGAAATCAGTTCTTTTTCACAAACTCAGATTTCAGCTTCATCGGACCAAAACCGTCGATTTTGCAGTCGATGTTATGGTCGCCTTCAACCAGACGGATGTTTTTCACTTTGGTGCCGATCTTCAGCATCGAAGAGCTACCCTTCACCTTCAGATCTTTAATGATGGTAACGCTGTCGCCGTCAGCCAGCAGATTGCCGTTAGCATCTTTAACGATCAGCTCGTCGCTTTCCTGTGCAGGTTCTGCGTCGTTCCATTCGTAGGCACATTCCGGGCAGATGTACATGCCGTTATCTTCGTAGGTGTATTCGGAGTTGCATTTTGGGCAGTGTGGTAATGACATGTGGATTTCCTCAAAAGTCAGCAGGGCAAAAGCGCCAAAAAACGGCAGATTGCCGAAAAAGGCCGCAATTATACACAAAATCCCTGAGTTTGTCGGGGGTACTGCTGATTTTAGACGACGACCGTTTTCATTTGAAAGGAAACGCAAAAAGAAAATAATCTTTTTGCCTCTATTTATTATTTAAGATAATGTTAATACTCTACTTGTTCTTTTTTCTAATTCACATGATATTTTTATCTTTCTGACGTTTTAAACGTATCGGAAGACGTTATTTACTCTAATAAAAAACAACACGCTAAATATAAAATTATTTCTTGCAGTAATTATAAAACCCGAAAACAGAACTCAAAAACGATCTGACTAAATAAAAGTAATAAAATTTGCTTTAAGGAAGAGCTTTCCATGTGCACACAGACAATATATGAGTTATGTCAGGAGGCTGAACGCCTGTTACAGCTTTCTCGTCAACGGTTGCAGTTACTGGAAAAAATGCCTCTCTCTGTACCCGGAGAAGATGCGCCACAACTGACTTTACCCTGGAGTCAGCCTGATATCGCCGGGCGTCACGCGATGCTGAATAATGAGTTGCGTAAAATTTCCCGGCTGGAAATGGTGCTGGCGATTGTCGGCACCATGAAAGCAGGGAAATCAACCACCATCAATGCCATTGTTGGCACGGAGGTTCTGCCTAATCGCAATCGCCCAATGACTGCGCTGCCGACACTTATTCGCCATACGCCCGGGCAAAAAGAACCGGTATTACATTTTTCGCATGTCGCGCCAATCGACCGTTTA
>NZ_JAATUR010000013.1 GCF_011881725.1 Escherichia coli
CACCTCCAGATTCTGGCGAATCGCACGATCCAGTTCTTCCGCCTGTTTCATCTGCTCAAACAACGTCTTCGACAATTCGCGCATTTTCGTCTCAAATGCCACGCCGTCTTCTTCCTGCTCGGCTGCACCCACATAGCGGCCCGGTGTCAGAACGTAGTCGTTATCTTTAATATCTTGCAGGGTCGCAACTTTGCAGAAGCCTGCCTGGTCTTCATATTTTTCCAGCTTACTGTCACCACGCGCAATCCGTGCAGCCAGTTCTTCCGGCGTGCTGCGCCAGGCATGGTAAGTATCGGCGATTGTGGCAATATCTTCCGCTGTTAACTCTTTAGTTGTGCGGCTAATCATGGTGCCGAGGTTACGCGCATCAATAAACAGCGTCTCGCCCTGACGATCACGATAACCTTTGGCCGGGTCGGCAGCCTTCGATTTGGTCATAAACCATAAACACACCGGGATCTGCGTGGTGTAAAACAACTGTCCAGGTAGGGCGATCATGCAGTCGATCAGATCATTTTCGATCATCTGTGCACGGATCTCGCCTTCGCCGCTGGTGTTAGAACTCATCGAACCGTTTGCCAGCACAAAACCTGCTGTGCCGTTAGCCGACAGCTTGGAGAGCATATGCAAAATCCAGCCGTAGTTGGCGTTACCGGTTGGCGGCATACGATACCCAGCAAAACGTGGGTCTTTGGTTAATTCGGCTTCATTACGCCAGTCTTTCAGGTTGAACGGCGGGTTCGCCAGAATGTAGTCGGCTTTCAGGTCCGGGTGCTGGTCGCTAAAGAAAGTGTTTGCCGGTCGTTCGCCGAGGTTAGCTGAAAGACCGCGAATGGCGAGGTTCATTTTTGCCAGTTTATACGTCGTGGCAGTCAGTTCCTGACCATACAGCGCGATATCACGGCTTTTCCCCTGATGGCTCTCGACAAACTTCACCGACTGCACGAACATCCCCGCCGAACCGCAGCACGGGTCATAAATTTTGCCCTGAAAGGGTTCGAGCATTTCAGTTAACAGCGTAACCACACATTTAGGCGTGTAGAACTCACCACCGCCTTTGCCTTCAGTTGCGGCAAACTTACCGAGGAAGTATTCGTAAACGCGTCCGACCAGGTCTTCTTTCGATAACGTTTCAACGTCAGTTTCGTGTGCCAGCGTTTCGATGTTGTCGATGGTATCAATCAGTGATGCCAGTTTTTTGGTTTCCAGATTCTGACGGCTGAAGTAGTTGTCTGGCAGCGCGCCTTTCAGCGTTGGGTTACGTTTCTCAATGGTCGAGAGGGCGGTGTCAATACGGACCGCAATATCGTCCTGTTTGGCATTTTGTTTGATAAACGACCAGCGCGCCTCTTCCGGCAGGTAGAAAATGTTGTCCTGCTGGTAGAACACTTCCATCTCAAGGAAGTCAGCTTGCCCATCGGCAATCATTTTTTTGCGGCGTGCTTCAAACTTATCGCTGATGAATTTCAGGAACACGAGGCTTAACACCACGTGCTTGTATTCGGAGGACTCAACGCTACCGCGAAGTTGGTTTGCGGTATCCCATAATGTTTCTTCAAAGCCTTTCTTTGCTTTGGCTTTTTTAGTTGGTGCTTTGGCCATGATGAACTCTGTTCAGATAAATTGGGTCGCTATTGTAATGGTAGAGACGGCAGATTTCGCCCTTTAATCCATCTCCAGCTCATCAAACAACTGCAAATCTACATCCAGCAATTCCACTGCATTGCTGCGGCGAATGCCGACGTTATTTTCGATTAACAGTTCCAGTAAGCGATCGCCGTCGATAAGCGTAATGGGCGCTGCCCCCGGAAAGAGCGCCGCTTCTGCACATTTCGCCGCAAATTTCCCGGTGGTGATGAGCGTACCGCGAATGGCTTTGTGGTAAGGCAACGCCCCGCGCAACTGGTCGATATACGGGCGAGTGATAGTGTTCTGCATTCTTTTGACCTGCACCACTTCTGTAATGGTGGTGATGCCGACCTGCACCTGACCAATCACGTCCACGCCTTTATCGCCTGAGGCTTTGGTCACTTCGACCTGCTCGTAGCCCATTGCTTCCAGTAATTGACCAACCAGTTGCTCAAATTTGTACGGGTTCATCGTGCTGATTTGCTCGCGCAGCAGCTCTTTTTGCTGCTCGTTGTAGCGTTTCACCGCTTCCAACAGCTCTTTACGCGGATCGCTTTTTCGTGCCGGCAACGCTTTTCCAAGCCAGGCGCGCCCGGTATCGGTGATGCGATAGCTCATACCTTCGCGAGTAACCATGTCACGGTCGATAAGATTATAGAGTCGGGAGTAGAGCGTGCTTTTGGCTGACCGGTCGGAAGCAAATTTGGAATGCTGATGCAAAAAGGCCTGCCATTCCGGCAATAAATCGGCGCGGCGCGACATTTCCCGGCCTGCCAACAGTTCAAGAAGTTGCAGAATGCCTTCCTGGTCGTCCAGTGAACGCAGCGTTTTTTCGTCATCTTGCAGGAATTTTTGCCCGCGCGAGGTGGGCTGCCAGGTATCGTCTGGCGTGCTTTCCATCAGCTCAAACTGGGGATAGTTGAGGAATAAGTAGCAGCCGTAGCTGTGGCGCGGGTTCAATATGTGATTATCGGTATCCCAAATACGACGGGCGATGTCGGCATCTTCACCCGTTAAGCGTTCGCTGATCCACAGGTCAGGCTCCGACCAGTCAACGGGTTTTTGCGGCGTACCAGTTTGATCGCGAATGGCGGTAATCATATTGCGCACCGCTTTCAGGGAATAGCCTGATACGGCTTTCATCATAGCCTTAACTTGCGCATAGGTAGGAAAAAGCGGAGTAATAACTTTGTAGTTTTTCACGGTAATCCCTTAACGACAGCGAGGTGTTTAGTGTGCCATGTCAGGCGAGAAATTCTATTGGATGAATCAAGTCCAACTTACTCATTGTCAATTTCATGGTTGATTATCCAAAACGTGATGCTATTTCCAACATCAACGCTATAATCGCAGAATAATTGTAGATACATTTTTGTATATACAATTAGGGATGGCAACTATGCCAATGGAGTTTGAATGGGATGCAAACAAGGCCAAAAGTAATCGGGTGAAACATGGCATCTGCTTTGAAGATGCGGTGTTGGTGTTTGACGATCCCCGACATTTATCAAGGCAGGATCGCGTAGAAAACGGTGAGTATCGCTGGTAGACCATCGGCCTGGTACACGGCATCGTGGTTATTCTGGTTGCGCATACCATCCGTTTCGAAAGTGGAAATGAAATGATTCGAATCATCAGTGCGCGAAAAGCAGATCGTAAAGAGAGGAGTCGCTATGAGCATGGTTAAACATAAACGAGGGACCTCCTCAACACTCGATGTGCAGCGTGAGGCCGAACTGAAGGCGCTGGCGAAAAAATCCGACGAAGATATTGATTACAGTGATATCCCACCTTCCAGCGATGAGCAATGGTCTAACGCAGAACGCGGTAAGTTTTATCGGCCATTGAAAACTCAGGCTTCGGTGCGTATTGATGCTGATGTGATGGAATGGTTGAAGCGACCAGGTAAAGGCTATCAAACTCGCCTGAACGCAATTTTACGTGAAGCGATGCTGCGCGATCAGAACAAAAAATAATTCAGGCCGCCACGCGGCGGCCATCATTCCAACTTACTTCCTTAACCCCGCAAACGCCGCCCTTATCTCATCCTCCGGCAGCTGAATCCCGATAAACACCATTGTGCTATGCGGTTTTTCATCGCCCCACGGGCGGTCCCAGTCGGCGCTGTAGAGGCGCTGGACGCCCTGGAACAGCAGGCGGTTAGGTTCGCCGTCAATCCACAGCATCCCTTTGTAACGCAGTAGTTTATCCGCCGATTCCAGCAGCAGGTTTTCCATCACGCGGGAAACTTCGCTGATATCTACCGGGTAATCCAGTTCCACCACAATCGACGAAATATCGTTTTGTTTGTCCGCGATAAAGTGGAAACGCGGTTTGGTGCTGACGACGTTTTCTTCCAGCATAAAACCGTTGGTGTTGAACAGCAGGCCCAGATCGATGTCGCCGTGGGTGACGGTGTAGACCGGTGCGCGGGCGTTGATGCGCGCCAGGCGTTCACGCAGTTTTTCTGCTTCGCCTGCGACGTCGGTTTTGGTCAGCAGAATGCGGTCGGCGTAGCCCACTTGTGACTGGGCGATGGTGAACTGGTTCATTTGCTCATCGGCATGTACTGCATCCACCAGCGCAATCACGCCGTCCAGCAGGTAACGTTGGCATAAAATCTCATGGGAGAAAAAAGTCTGAATAATCGGGCCGGGATCGGCCATGCCGGTGCATTCAATGACCAGACGGTCGAACTGAATATTGCCCTTGTCGAGATTATCCAGCAGGTCGAGTAGCGCATCCTCCAGCTCGTTGGAGCGCGAACAGCAGATGCAGCCGTTGGTCAGCGTTTTGATCTGCGTGGCGCGGTCGCCAATTAATTGATCATCAACGGAGACTTCGCCGAATTCGTTTTCTATTACGGCAATCTTGTAGCCGTGTTGTTCGTTAAGAATATGGCGCAACAGGGTGGTTTTGCCCGCGCCTAAAAAACCGGTGAGTAGGGTAACTGCAATCGGGTTCATGCTCTCTCCATTAACAACAGCGCATACCGCCTTTACCATCGCCGCCGTAGCGCGCGTTCTGGCGTTCGCGGAAGAATTCTTCATAGCTCATGTACGGCTTGTCGGGATGGTTGGTCTTCATATGCTCGACGTAGTTGTCGTAGTCTGGAATGCCAATCAACATCTTCGCCGCCTGGCCGAGATATTTTTTTGCCTGTCCTAAGTTACCAAACATTTTGCCTTCCAGATATGCGTAAAGCCCGGAAGGTCCGGGCTGGGGATTTGCCGGATGCGGCGTAAACGCCTTATCCGGCCTACGATAGACGTTTTGTAGGCCGGATACGCGCAGCGTATCCGGCAACCGGTTAGTGGTGCGAAGAGATCTTCACGCCGCCTTCCGGAATTGGAACGTACGGAGTTTCTTTATCAGTACGTTTGTCGCTGTTACGCACCTTCAGCCAGGTTTTGAAACCGTAGAAGATGATGCTGTACACCACAATCAGGAACAGAATACTCAGGCCTGCGTTGGTGTAGTTGTTCACAACGATGTGGTTCATGTTGGCAATCTGCTGCGCTGTCAGGTCAGTACCGTTAGCAATCTTCTCTTTGTACTGGCTTGCCATGTAGAAGAAGCCTTCCATCTGCGGGTTGGTGCTGAACAGTTTCAGGCCCAGCGCCCAGGTGGTGCAGATAAGCAGCCATACTGCCGGAACAACAGTTACCCAGATGTATTGGGTGCGCTTCATCTTAATCAGCACAACGGTACCCAGTACCAGCGCTACGGCTGCCAGCATCTGGTTGGAGATACCGAACAGCGGCCACAGGCTCTTAACGCCGCCCAGCGGATCGACCACGCCCTGATACAGCAGGTAGCCCCACAGACCCACACAGCCCGCAGTACCGATGATACCAGCAACCAGAGAGTCAGTTTTTTTCAGGAACGGGATGAAGTTACCCAGCAGGTCCTGCAGCATAAAGCGGCCAGAACGGGTACCGGCATCCAGCGCGGTCAGGATGAACAGTGCTTCGAACAGAATACCGAAGTGATACCAGAAGCCCATGTCAGCCATCGGCAGCACTTTGTGGAACACGTGAGCGATACCTACCGCCAGCGTCGGCGCACCACCCGCACGGTTCAGGACAGAAGGCTCACCAATGTCTTTCGCGGTTTGCAGGATCTGCTCTGGCGAAATCACGAAGCCCCAGGAGCTGACGGTCGCTGCCGCGTGTGCGGTAACGTCTTTCAGCTGCGCCATGATGATCGGCGCGTTCTCGCCACCCATTTCATGCAGGTTAGGCATGGTGATGCCGAGGCCAGCAGGCGGGGTGTTCATCGCGAAGTAGAGACCCGGTTCGATGATGGACGCAGCAACCAGCGCCATAATCGCTACGAAGGACTCCATCAGCATTGCGCCGTAGCCAATGAAACGCGCGTCGGTTTCGTTAGCCAGCAGTTTCGGCGTCGTACCGGAAGAGATCAGCGCGTGGAAGCCAGATACCGCACCACAGGCGATGGTGATGAACAGGAACGGGAACAGAGCGCCTTTCCACAGCGGGCCAGTACCGTCAATGTACTGGGTCATCGCAGGCATTTTCAGTTCCGGGTTCAACACCACGATACCCAGCGCCAGGCCGACGATAACGCCGATTTTCAGGAAGGTTGCCAGATAGTCGCGCGGTGCGAGGATCAGCCACACAGGCAGCAGTGCGGAAACAAACGCATAGCCAATCAGCGCGAAGGTAATGGTGGTGTCTTTAAAGGTCAGTGCCGGACCCCAGTATGGGTCGTGAGCAATCACGCCGCCGAAGTAGATAGAGGCAACCAGCAGTACGATACCAATAACAGAGACTTCACCCACACGCCCCGGACGAATAAAGCGCATGTAGATACCCATAAACAGCGCGATTGGTACGGTTGAGCAAACGGTGAAGACACCCCACGGACTTTCGGCCAAGGCTTTAACCACAATCAGCGCCAGGACGGCGAGGATGATGATCATGATTAAGAAACAGCCAAACAGCGCGATGGTCCCTGGTACTGGCCCCATCTCTTCTTTGATCATCTCACCGAGAGATGCGCCGTTACGGCGAGAAGAGATAAACAGCACCATAAAGTCCTGAACCGCACCGGCCAGCACTACACCCGCCAGCAGCCACAGCGTACCTGGCAGGTAGCCCATCTGCGCGGCGAGAACCGGACCTACCAGCGGACCCGCACCGGCGATAGCGGCAAAGTGGTGACCAAACAACACGTAACGGTTGGTCGGAACATAGTTCAGACCGTCGTTGTTAATAACCGCAGGCGTCGCGCGCGTGGGGTCGAGTTTCATCACCTTCTGGGCGATGTACAGACTGTAGTAGCGATAAGCCACCAGATACACCGACACAGAGGCGACCACGATCCACAGGGCGCTAACGTGCTCCCCCCGACGTAATGCAACTACCGCGAGGCAGAATGCACCGATGATTCCAAGAATCACCCAGGGTATGTGCTTGAATAGTTTTTTCGTATCCATAGTAAAACCTGGCATTTTACTCGTCGTCTTTTGGCTTACAGGTGCGGCAGCTGCGTTCGTTCACCCCTGTCACTTACTGTTGTAAGCTCCCGGGGATTCACTCACTTGCTGCCTTCCTGCAAACCAAAATCCATAGAGTAATTTGTTAATCATAGGCCGAAGCCGTTCTAGGTTTGCGTTGCGTTTGAGGAGGTAAATTGACCGCTATCCTGCAGTGATGTTGCCAGAGTTACGCGCGCGTAAAGTAAGGTAAATAACTGAGTGGTTATATTAGGGATGTAAGCGGTCAGGAATGGCGGTGAGCGGTTGGGCAAGAATTATTCGTCGGGTTGATATGTGATTGAGATCACAATAAAAATGCCCCTTCGACGAATACGTGAAGGGGCTGGAGCTTAAATCGCTGCTTCCATTTCCAGCATCACCGGATGAAAACGGCGTTTAAAGTAGATAAGTCCGTGACCTTCGGTACTGAGGATGATGTTTTTAATCTCCACCAGATACACCAGATGTGTGCCAATCGCCTGCACATCACGGATCTCACCTTCAAGACTGGCCAGCGAACCTTTCAACACCGGCTGCGCCAGCGGGCCTTTTTGCCAGCATGAGAGGCTAAAACGCTCTTCCATCGCCATGCCCGTCATGCCTGCGAAGTGGCGAGCCATCAGTTCCTGCTCATGGTTGAGGACGTTGACGCACAACTTGCCGTTGCCCTGAAAAACCGGGTTCATCGCACTGTTGGCGTTAATACATACCATTAGCGACGGTGGGGTATCCGTGACCGAGCAGACGGCCGTTGCCGTAATCCCGCATTGTCCGGCGTCGCCCTCGGTGGTGATAATATTTACCGCTGCCGACAGGCTGGCCATCGCGTCACGAAAGCGCAGGCGTTGTTCATCTAATTGCATCTTAACCTCCTGCTGCGTTATTTCAGCAGCTTATCCAGCATGTTGATATCGTCGTTGTTGTGCAGGTGCGGCACAGTCCAGCCGTTTTGGTCGTATTCCGACAGGCAGCGATCGACCATCGCCATCATTTTGTCCATATTGCCGGAGCTTTGTGCCTGGCGCAGACACTGCAGGCGAATCTCATCCTGGCTACCGGAGTAGTTGATTTCATACAGCTCGTGACGACCACCAAATTCGCTGCCAATGGCATCCCACATCAGTTTGAGGATCTTGATGCGCTGGACGTGATCCATACCGTTCGAACCGCGCACGTACTTCGCCAGATACTGGTCGATCTGCGGATTGTTCAGGTCACGGGCACTGGAAGGGAGGTAGATCAGGCCACTGGTTACGTTACGTTCGATAATGTTTTTGATCTTCGCGTAGGCCATTGGCGCCAGTACGCGATAGGTTTGCAGTGCGGCATGATCCGGTAAATAAGCCCCGTTAACCCACGGTGTCGCTTCTGAACACATCGAGTCACTCAATGCCCAGAAGGTGTTACGCCACGCCACCACTTCGCCGAGATCGGCCTGAACACCACGGAACTCCAGGGTGCCGGTACATTCGAGCGATTTTTTCAGCAGTGCAGTAATGAAGTCGAGTTTTACTGCGAGGCGCACACAGGCTTGCAGCGGATACATACGGGCGAAACCGCCTTCCATCGTCCAGCGACGGCAGCGATCAAAATCGCGGTAGATCAGCACGTTTTCCCATGGGATCAGCACGTTATCCATCACCAGGATCGCATCGTTTTCATCGAAGCGGCTGGAAAGTGGATAGTCGTAAGGTGAGCCGGTAGCACCCGCGACCATTTCATAAGAGGCGCGGGAGATTAATTTCACGCCATCGGCATCCATTGGCGCAACGAACATCAGTGCGAAGTCCGGGTTTTCGCCCATCACTTGTGCCGAGCCGAAGCCAATCATGTTGTAGTGAGTCAGCGCCGAGTTGGTGGCAACCACTTTCGCACCGCTGACGATAATCCCGGCGTCAGTCTCTTTTTCCAGCTTGATGTAAACGTCTTTCACTTTATCGGTCGGCAAATGACGATCGATCGGCGGGTTAACAATCGCGTGGTTAAAGTAGAGGCCAGTTTCCTGAATACGGGTGTACCAGTTACGGGCGTTCTGCTCGAACTGACCGTAAAAGCCCGGATTCGCGCCCAGTGCGCAACCGAAAGCGGCTTTGTAGTCTGGGGTGCGGCCCATCCAGCCATAGCTCAGGCGTGACCACTCAGCGATGGCGTCGCGCTGCTGGCGCAGATCATCGGCACTTTTCGCCACGCGGAAGAATTTATGGGTATAGCCGCCGCTGCCAGTGTCGGTGTTCCAGCACAGAGAGTCCTGCATCTCCGGTTTGTGCAGCGCGTCGTAAAGTTGGGCAACAGACGCTGCCGCATTACGAAATGCCGGATGAGTGGTAACGTCTTTCACTCGCTCGCCATAGATATAGATCTCGCGACCATCCTGCAGGCTTTTCAGATACTCTTCTCCGGTGAAAGGACGTTGGGTACTGGCGCGGAAATCTTCTGGTTTCATGTCAACCTCTATTGTATTAATCGGAATACGATTGTTAATTTTGTGTGTTGTTTTTGTTATTCAATTGAAGCTTGCAGGAGCAATTACGGGAAGAGACTTTTGGGACAATGGCTGGTACTTTTCAGGTCGGGTACGGTTTTGTGATCGAGGTCGCTTTTAACTATTTTTGACGTTATTAAATCCCCTTGCTCCTGGCGGAGAAAGGGGAATAGCAGGTGGTGCCTGGTTTCCCATTGAGGCTAAGGGGTTATCACGTCACAGGTACTTTTTTGGCGCGATAGGCACTGGGCGGGCAACCAACTAATCGATTAAAAAAGCGGGCAAAATAAGCCGGATCCTTAAAACCGAGTTGCCAGGCAATATTGTTCACGGCGTTATCAGAAAATAGCAACAGCCGTTTGGCTTCTCGCAGCTGCCTGTCGAAAATCAACCGTTTTGGCGGACGGTTGGCAAAGCGGCGGCAGATGTCCGTGAGGCGTGATTCGGTGATATGTAGCTCACTAGCGTAATCCGGTACGGTCCAGTGTTGGTGAAAATGGCTTTCAATCAGCATATTAAAACGCTGGAACAGTGTTAATTCCCCGCGCATCCCGCCGGCGGCATGGTCGTCGAGTTTTGCATTACGCAGCAGCAGAGTGAACACTGCCTGTGCCAGTAGCGTCAGGGTATGTTCACGCCCAGGCAGTTGTTCCACCGATTCCCGCTCTATCAGTTGCCAATAGTGTTCCAGCGCTGCCAGTTCATCGGGTTTATCTGCCAGTGACAGGCAAATCCCTGGCAGGCCGAAGGTTTCCCGAGTGCCCGGATAAAGCACTTCCAGCAGGGGCCAGATCAGATCTTCCCGTACCGTCAACACATGACCGTCGGCGTCAGACTCCGTAATAAACGCATGAGGTACTGACGGTGGCGTCAGGACAAACAGGGGCGCTTCCACCGAGTAGCGATGATCGTCAAGCTGTAGCTCAATCTGTCCGCTATTAAGGAAATGCATCTGAAAGTACTGTTCGTGGCGATGTGGCAGCATATGGCGGCCAAAAAATGCCGCCATGCGGGCGAACGACTGATAATGCACATCGTCCGTGCCCAGGCTTTCATCGTACTCTTTGCTGATATCAATATTGGCAATCTGACTATCGCACATCGTCGTTCCTTACGGGGTCGCACGCGGACGGGAGGACTGCATTGGAATCGCCCAGATAATCCCCGCACCAATCACCAGCAGCGCGGCAACAAACCACAATCCACTGTTAAAGCTGCCGGTCAGATCTTTCAACCAGCCGATCATAAACGGACTTAACGCTGAACCAATGTTGCCTGTGGCGTTGATCACCGCAATACCGATCGCTCTTGCCCGCAGGCTGATGGACTGATCCGGTGTTGTCCAGAAAATCGCCATTGCGCTGAATGATCCGGTCGAAGCCATAATGATCCCCAGCATCTGGATCATGTTGTGATCAGTTGCCGAAGCCAGTAACCAACCTGCGGCCGCGAACAAATAGGGAAGGGCGGTGTGATGTCTTCGTTCCTGGAAGCGATCTGAGTGACGGCTCCAGTAGATCATTCCAAGAATGGTACAAATCTGCGGTATGGCGGACAGCAGGCCAATGGTGATGTTACTGCTGCCCTGATTGAAGCTTTGCAGGATCTGCGGTGTCCAGATGCTGATCGCACTAAGCGTGTTGGTCAGGCAGAAATACGCCAGGGTATACATCATTACCACCGGAGTGAAGATCTCCCGCCACATGCTGCGTTGTTGCATGGCGTGGTGGCTGATGGCTCCTTCTGGCTGAACCAGCGTCAGACGATCGTTATCCATCATCTCTTGCAGGCATTTTTTGTCTTCTTTCGTCAGCCAATTAGCTTTGTCCGGTGAGTCATCAAGCCAGAACCACACCATGACGCCGAGTAATACCGACGGGAAGCCTTCCAGCAAAAATAGCCACTGCCAGCCTTTTAATGCCATTACGCCATCCAGCGACAAAATGTAGCCGGAAACGATAGATCCCAACGCTGTCGTTACCGGCATTGCCACCATAAACAAGGCGTTGGCTCGTGCGCGGAAGTAGGCAGGAAACCAGAAGGTTAAATACAGCAGAATACCGGGCAGAAAACCGGCTTCGGTAATGCCAACCAGTATACGCAGTACATACAAGCTGGTGGGGCCAGTAGCAAACATGGTGGCAGTAGAAGCGATGCCCCATAACACCATGATGGTGGCGATCCAGCGCCGCGCACCGACAATACTCAGCATAATGTTGCTGGGAATGCCGAAGATGACGTAAGCGGCGTAGAACAGGGTAGTGGCGAGGCCAAACATGGTGGCGCTCAGACCGAGATCGCGTCCCATCGTCAGTCCGGCAAAGCCGATGTTGATGCGATCAAGGAACGAGAAGATAAACAGCACGAACAGAAAGACGATCAGGCGGCGGAAGAGTTTATTAATAACGGCTTGCTGGCCTTCGGTCAGCGATTTATGCGCGTTAGCGGGATTTTGCAGTGCAGGTGATGTGTCGCTCATGGCTATTCCTCTAAGGGGATTTTTGTAGGGTACGACAACAGTTTTTTACCGGATGCGGCGTAACGCCTTATCCGGCCTACGGTTCGGTGCGTGTAGGCCGGATAAGCGAAGCGCATCCGGCATTAATACAACGGTTTGGTGCGTGTAGGCCGGATAAGCGCAGCGCATCCGGCATTAATACACACCGGGCTTAACGGTCGTGGCTTGCGCGCCAAACCGTGCTGCCAGTGCTTCGGCGGCGCGGGCGAGCAGGGTGGTGTCAACGCCGACGGCGACAAACAGCGCGCCCAATTCCAGGTAGCGTTTCGCCAGTTGCTCGTTGGCGATCAAGATCCCCGGCGCTTTGCTCGCTTCACGGATCTGCACGATCGCCTGCTCAATGGCGGCCTGTACTTCCGGGTGTTGCGGATTACCGGCATAACCCATATCGGCGCTCAGATCCGCAGGGCCGATAAACACGCCGTCTACCCCTTCCACGTCCAGAATCTGCGGTAAGTTCTTCATCGCTTCACGAGTTTCGATCTGCACCAGCACGCACATTTGATCGTTGGCTTTTTGCAGATAATCAGGAATGCGATTCCAGCGTGAGGCGCGTGCCAGCGCACTGCCCACACCGCGAATACCGGCGGGGGGATAACGGGTGGCGCGTACCGCTTCACGGGCTTCGTCAGCGTTTTGTACCATCGGCACCAGCAAGGTTTGTGTGCCGACGTCCAGCAGTTGTTTGATTTGCACCGGATCGTTCCACGACGGACGTACTACCGGCTGGCTGGGGTAGGGCGCAATCGCCTGTAGCTGGGTGAGCACGGTTTGCACGTTATTCGGCGCGTGCTCACCGTCGATCAACAACCAGTCGAATCCCGCTCCGGCCAGTAACTCCGCGCTGTAGCTGCTGCTCAGGCCCAGCCATAATCCGATCTGCGGGCGACCTGCTTTCAGCGCCGCTTTAAAGCTGTTTTCCATCGTTCTCTCCTTAAACAAAGCGGCAGCTAATGGAGCCCATGTTGCCGTAATCAACGTGGAAGGTGTCGCCCTTACGCGCCGGAACCGGGCGAGTGAACGAACCGCCGAGAATGATTTGTCCGGCTTCCAGTTGTACGTCATACGGTGCAAGCTTGTTCGCCAGCCATGCCACGCCATTCGCCGGATGATTAAGCACACCAGCTGCGACGCCAGTTTCTTCAATCACACCGTTGCGATACATCAGGGCGGAAATCCAACGCAGATCCAGTTCGTCAGGTTTGACAGGACGACCGCCGAGGATCACCCCGGCATTGGCGGCGTTATCGGAAATAGTGTCGAACACTTTGCGCGGGCGCTGAGTTTCTGGATCGAGGTTGTGGCAGCGGGCGTCGATCAGCTCCAGCGCCGGGATCACGTAGTCCGTGGCGTTGTAAACGTCGAACAGCGTGCAGTTTGGTCCACGCAGCGGTTTTGCCAACACGAAAGCCAGCTCCACTTCGATGCGCGGCACAATAAAGCGATCGGTCGGGATATCGCTGCCATCGTGGAAGAACATGTCGTCCAGCAGTGCGCCGTAATCCGGTTCGCTGATTTGTGAGCTGGCCTGCATCGCTTTCGAGGTCAGGCCGATTTTGTGGCCTTTCAGCGTACGACCTTCGGCAATTTTCAGACGGACCCATTCCCGCTGTACCGCGTAGGCGTCTTCGAGGGTGATCTCCGGGTAATCCAACGAGATCGCGCGGATCTGTTCGCGCTGTTTTTCTGCCTGATCCAGACGCTGGGCGATCAGGGTGTGGGTGTGTTTATCGAACATGGCGATATCCTGTGGCATTGCCGGATGCGGCTGCGCCTTATCCGGCCTACGGTGTACGGTTTGGGGTTTTGTAGGCCCGGTAAGCGCAGCGCCACCGGGCAACCTGCGCCCTACTTAAACAACGCATGAACATTGTTCTGTTTGAAATTCAGCGTCGGGTGCAGCTCAGCAATCTCAAAGGAAAGCGCCAGGTAACGGCTCTCCATCAATGAGGCGAAGTGCGTCTTAATCAGATCAAACAGCATTTCGCCCACTTCCTGACGGCTTTCCAGACTTCGGCCGCTGCCGATTTTTAGCGTCATATGCACAAAGGCGTAATCGTGCTTGCCATCAGCCATTTGCCAGGTATCGATCCAGTGCGCCCGGCTACGTATTCCCCCAAGCGGAAAAATCCCCGTCGCCGCCAGTGCGGTGTTAACACTGGCAAACAGCTCAGGTAAGCGGGCTTCTTCACGAATATTTTCAGTACATTCCACGATAAAGTGCGGCATGGTGATTCCTTATGCGGGCAGCGGGAAAACAGCGTTAACCTGACCGGTGCCAGAACTTGGGAACAGCTCGGTAATAAACTCCACCTTGCCGTCGTATTTATCCCAGCCAAGCATCCCCAGCAGCATCACCGTGTCGTGCATATTGCCTTCGCCGTAACAGTAGTCGGCATACTCCGGCAGCATATTGCAGAACTCTTTGAACTGGCCTTCGCGCCACAGTTTCACCACGCGCTCGTCCATCTGGCGGTCGAACTCGCGGGTGTAGCTGTTCATCCCTTCTTCCGCACGCTGATCGTCAATAAAGCGGTGCGATAACGAACCGCTGGCAAGTACCGCCACGGTACCGTCGTACTGTTCAATTGCTTTCAGAATCGCTTCGCCCAGCTTGCGGCTGTCGGCAAAATCATGGACGGTACAGAATGCGGAGATGGAGACCACTTTGAATTGCTTGTCTTCATTCATGTAGCGCATTGGCACCAGCGTGCCGTATTCCAGTTTCAGGCTGGGAATGTTGTGCGCTTTTGCCCGCACGCCGAGTTTTAAGGCTTCATCGGCAATAAGATGCCCCAACTCCGGGTTGCCCTCGTAGTTGTAGGTCATATCGCGGATAAAATGCGGCAGCTCGTTGCTGGTGTAGACACCTTCAAAATGGTCTGCACAGTTGATGTGATAAGCACTGTTGACCAGCCAGTGGGTATCGAACACGATAATGGTATCGACACCCATTTCCCGGCAACGCTTGCTGATTTCTTTATGCCCGTCGATAGCACCCTGGCGGCAGCCGTGGTTTTTCCCCGGCAGTTCAGAGAGATACATCGACGGTACGTGCGTGATCTTGGCGGCTAACGCTAACTTACCCATATCAGACGCCCCATTTCGGAATTGGATGATCGCCCATGGAAATGCAGACATTCTTTATTTCCGCGAACACTTCGAAGCTGTACTCACCGCCTTCACGCCCGGTGCCGGAGGCTTTTACGCCGCCAAACGGCTGGCGCAGGTCGCGCACGTTCTGGGTGTTGACGAACACCATGCCCGCTTCAATGCCACGCGCCAGGCGTAACACTTTGCTGACATCCTGCGTCCAGATGTACGATGCGAGGCCATACTCCACGTCGTTTGCCAGGCGCAGACCTTCGGCTTCGTCTTTAAACGGCAGCAGGCAGGCGACCGGTCCGAAAATCTCTTCCTGGGCGACGCGCATGCGGTTATCAACGTCTGCCAGCACGGTTGGGCGCAGGAAGTTGCCGCCTTTCAGGTGCGCAGGCAGGTCAGACGGTTTATCCGGGCCGCCCGCCAGCAGAGTTGCCCCTTCTTCAATGCCGAGACGGATATAGCCGGAAACTTTTTCCCAGTGTTGTTGACTGATCAGTGCGCCAACCTGGGTATTCGGATCATTCGGATCGCCCACGCGCAGACGGTTGGCGCGTTCGGCAAAGCGCTTAACAAATTCCGGGTAGATGCTTTGCTGAATAAAGATGCGCGAACCCGCGGTGCAGCGTTCGCCGTTGATCGAGAAGATGGTGAACAGGGCGGCGTCCAGCGCGCGCTCAATATCCGCATCTTCAAAAATCAGCACCGGTGATTTACCGCCCAACTCCATGGAATATTTTTTCAGCCCAGCGTTTTTCATGATGTTGCGCCCGGTGGCTGTACCGCCGGTGAATGACACGGCACGCACGTCATGATGACGGACCAGCGCATCACCTGCGGTAGCGCCGTAGCCCTGTACCACGTTCAGCACGCCTGCTGGAATCCCGGCTTCCAGCGCCAGCTCACCCAGGCGATCAGCGGTCAGCGGGGAGAGTTCCGACATCTTCAGCACCGCGGTATTGCCCAGCGCCAGACACGGCGCGACCTTCCAGGTGGCGGTCATAAACGGCACGTTCCACGGCGACACCAGCGCACAAACGCCCACCGGCTGCACCAGCGTGTAGTTGAGCATCTTGTCGTCGACCGGATAGGTCTTGCCGTTCATTTGCTGGCAGACTTCCGCGAAAAATTCAAAGTTGTGGGAAGCGCGTGGGATCAACACGTTTTTGGTCTGATGGATTGGCAAGCCCGTGTCAGCGGTTTCCATCGCGGCGATCTCAGGCACGTTCTGGTCGATCAGATCGCCAAGACGGCGCATCAGTCGCGCACGCTCTTTCATCGGCAGATTGGCCCATTTCGGGAACGCATCTTTCGCTGCCGCTACCGCCTGATTAATCTCCGCTTCACCACCAGAGGCCACATCCGCCAGCACTTCACCCGTAGCCGGATTGGTGGTCTGGAAATAGTCGTTACCTGCAACGTTTTTACCGTTGATCCAATGATTTACTTTTTTCATTTCGCTGTTTCCTCACTGACAATTCGGTTAACCAGGCGGCCCACACCTTCCACTTCCACCACCACTTCATCGCCAGGCACCACGTCAGATAAGCCTTTTGGTGTGCCGGTGGCGATCATGTCGCCCGGATTCAGGGTCATAAATTCGCTTAAGTAAGCGATCAGGAAGGGCACGCTGAAGATCAAATCGGCGGTGGTGCCTTGCTGGCGCAGTTCACCGTTGACGAAGGTGCGCAGAGTCAGATTATGTGGATCCGGGATCGCCTCTTTCGGCACGATAGTTGAAAGCATCGGCGTCAGCCCGTCGCGGCTTTTCACCCGCAGGTTAGGACGGTAGTAGTTTTCCAGATAGTCGCGAATGGCGTAGTCGTTACACACGGTGTAGCCCGCGACATAATCCATGGCGTCGGCTTCGCTGACGTTCCGTGCCTGCTTGCCAATAACCACCACCAGCTCCGCTTCGTAGTGCATGTATTCAATATTGTTCGGGCGCACGGAGGTCTGGTTATCGCCAGTGAGGGTATTCGGCGCTTTCAGGAACACCAGCGGTTCTTCCGGTGGTTTGAATTCCAGTTCGCTGGCATGGTCGGCGTAGTTCAGGCCGAGGGCAAACAGCGTGCCGTGCGGGTGTGGCAGTGTTGGGAAGGTTTTGTACGACGTCACTTCACGTTCGTCCACCACCGGGTTTTCCAGCGGCGGGAAACCTTCTGCGAGAACACGAACGCGATCGCCTGGCTGTATTTCCACGCGTGCCTGTGGCGTGCCGAGCAGAATGGCATCGCCTGGGTTTAACGTGGCAAATTCACTTAGTGCGCTCAGTAACTGCGCGGCGTTGCGTTGCAGATCGGCGGTGTTCCAGTGATCGGCTGGACGCCCGTTGATCTCGGTATAGATGGTCAGATTATCGACATTACTGAGATCCACGGCTTCGCCAATGGGGCAGAATCCATCACGGCATTTTGCTTTGATTGCCGGACGGTAAAAACTCTCTTCCGGTAGGCTAACATCGTTAGCCAACGCATATCCTGCGATGTACTCTGCCGCATCTTCTTCACGAACTTTCGTCGCCGTTTTTCCCACAATCAGCGCGACAGTCGCACCGCTCAGCACCTTTTCACCCTGCGGAAAGGGAATCGGTTCACCGCCACCAATCACCGTATTGCGTGGTTTAATAAACCAGACTGCAGTTTTAGGCGGGGCTTTGTAGGGAGATTGCTTGAACGCTTCCTGCCATGCATCAAGCTGGCTGCGATGGTTCAACGCTACGGCGAAGATAGTGCCTTTCATTACCACTCCTCGGATTCGATGATCTTAATCATTAACATATTAATGATTACTTTTATTCCCGATTGCGGTGTTTAGCAAAAGTAAGTGATGCAATTGTGATCTAATTAACAAACTATTTACATTAAAAAATAATAAAATGTTAAATATCATTGTGTTAACAAAGTTATCTCAACTTTGATAATATGAGGGATTGCGGGATCAGCTCAGTCATCGGTAACGTGATGCTTAACTGTTTCTATATTAATGATTTTGAAATTTTTCAGGGGAAGGATAATGCATGACTCTCTAACCATTGCGTTGCTACAGGCGCGAGAAGCGGCGATGAGTTATTTTCGCCCAATCGTTAAACGGCATAATTTGACTGAGCAACAATGGCGCATTGTGCGTATTCTGGCGGAAAGCCCATCGATGGATTTTCACGATCTGGCGTATCGCGCCTGCATTTTGCGCCCAAGCCTGACCGGAATTTTGACGCGTATGGAACGTGATGGTTTAGTGTTGCGATTAAAGCCGATCAATGATCAGCGGAAGCTCTATATCTCGCTAACCAAAGAGGGGCAAGCGCTGTATAACCGCGCTCAGACACAGATTGAAGAAGCCTATCGGCAGATTGAAGCACAGTTTACTGCTGAGAAAATGCAGCAGTTAACTCATCTGTTAGAGGAATTTATTGCGCTGGGCAATTCCCGACAAGAAGACATCCCGGACGATAATGAGTAACTTTTTAGTATCTGATAACCATCATCTGGTTTTTCCATGGATGGCGGATTACACCTTTTCATAAAGTTTTTTCTTTCCAGGCCGAAAATCTTGCATAGGTCCACAGGAAAGAGAAACCATGTTAAAACGTATCAAGATCGTGACCAGCTTACTGCTGGTTTTGGCCGTTTTTGGCCTTTTACAACTGACATCAGGCGGTTTGTTCTTTAATGCTTTAAAGAATGACAAAGAAAATTTCACTGTTTTACAAACCATTCGCCAGCAGCAATCCACGCTGAATGGCAGTTGGGTTGCGTTGTTGCAGACGCGTAACACCCTCAACCGCGCGGGTATCCGCTACATGATGGATCAGAACAATATTGGCAGTGGTTCAACCGTCGCCGAGCTGATGCAGAGTGCCAGTATTTCGCTTAAGCAAGCGGAAAAAAACTGGACGGACTATGAAGCGTTGCCGCGTGACCCACGTCAGAGCGAAGCGGCAGCCACTGAGATCAAACGTAATTACGATATTTACCACAATGCGCTGGCGGAGCTGATCCAACTGTTAGGCGCAGGCAAAATCAATGAATTCTTTGATCAGCCGACCCAGGGGTATCAGGACGGTTTCGAGAAGCAGTATATGACCTACATGGAGCAAAACGATCATCTCTACGATATCGCCGTCAGCGATAATAATGCTTCCTACAGCCAGGCGATTTGGGTGCTGGTGGGTGTGTTGATCGTCGTGTTAGCCGTCATTGTGGCTGTCTGGTTTGGTATTAAAGCCTCGCTGGTAGCACCAATGAATCGCCTGATTGAAAGCATTTGTCATATTGCTGGCGGTGATTTGGTAAAACCCATTGAGGTGGATGGTTCCAACGAAATGGGACAACTGGCACAGAGTTTACGCCATATGCAAAGTGAACTGATGCGTACAGTCGGGGATGTACGTAACGGTGCTAATGCCATTTATAGCGGTGCCAGCGAAATTGCCACGGGTAATAACGATCTCTCGTCACGTACTGAGCAACAAGCGGCTTCTCTGGAAGAGACGGCGGCCAGCATGGAGCAACTGACCGCAACGGTGAAACAGAACGCCGAGAACGCGCGTCAGGCCAGTCAGCTGGCGTTAAGTGCTTCTGAAACAGCGCAACGTGGCGGCAAGGTCGTGGATAACGTAGTACAGACGATGCGCGATATCTCCACCAGTTCGCAAAAAATTGCCGATATTATCAGCGTTATCGATGGTATTGCCTTCCAGACCAATATTCTGGCATTGAATGCGGCGGTTGAAGCGGCGCGTGCGGGTGAGCAAGGGCGCGGTTTTGCGGTGGTCGCGGGAGAAGTGCGTAATCTGGCTCAGCGTAGCGCCCAGGCGGCCCGCGAAATTAAAGGCCTGATTGAAGACTCGGTAGGTAAAGTGGATGTCGGATCTACGCTGGTCGAAAGTGCAGGGGAAACCATGACAGAGATTGTCAGCGCCGTAACACGCGTTACTGACATTATGGGAGAAATAGCTTCCGCCTCTGATGAGCAAAGCCGTGGCATTGATCAGGTTGGTTTAGCTGTTGTCGAAATGGATAGGGTAACGCAACAGAACGCCGCGTTAGTGGAAGAGTCTGCCGCCGCCGCCGCCGCGCTGGAAGAGCAGGCCAGTCGTCTGACTGAAGCCGTGGCGGTGTTCCGTATACAGCAAGCGCAACAGCGTCAGCATGAAGCTTTGCCAGTGGTAAAAACCGTCACGCCAGTTGCGTCGCGTAAAGTGGCAGTGACTGACAGTGGAGATAATTGGGAAACGTTTTAATCGCTATAAAAAATGCCCGATAAGTGATGACTTATCGGGCAAGGGAAAATTACTTTTTATGCGGATCGCTAATTGGCTGATGTACCATGAAGATGTACGCCAGCGCACCTGCCGCGGTGACACAACCGCAGATAATCAATGCCAGGCGAAATGAGTTGGTGGCATCAACAATGAAACCGGTAACAACTGGCGCGAAAGAGGCACAAATGAAGCTGGCAAAGTTCTGGATACTACCCACCGTCGCAGCCATGCGAGAGGCTACTGCTACGTGGACCAACCCCCAGCCGGATGTTCCGGCAAAGTGGAGGAAGAACAGCGCCATGCCAATCAGCACAACCGCTGTCATGGGCGTTGTCGCTTGTGGTACTACCAGGGTAAAGGCGGCTGAACAGAACATCCCGGTAACAATACATAGCTTACGATTCTTAATCGGATCCATCCCCCTTTTGACCAGCCAGTCGGTCGCATATCCGTTGAGCAGCATCCCTGTCCCCCCAAACATAAAAGGTATTGCCGCCATCAAACCGGTGCTTTTTAAATCCAGGTGATAGACCGTTTGCAGGTAACCCGGCAACCAGGCAATGTACAGCCACCCAGCATAGTTCATACCACTGAAACCGAGCATCATTCCCCACATTGTGCGGTTACGAAACAGACTTCGCCATTCTGCAAAATTGAGTGGCTCGCGGCGGGTATTGACGCTACCGTTGTTGAGATAGGTTTGTTCAATGGCGGTCAGTGCTATCTGCTCGCGGTTGCGATAGAGCATAAACCAGGCGATGGCAAGAAAAATGCCCAGTGTGCCAATGGAAATAAACATTCCACGCCAGCCAATGACCAGCATCAACGCTGCCAGAATTGGTGGGCTTATGGCAATGCCAAGGACGGAGGCTGCGTTAAAAAAGCCCATCGGACGTCCCCGCTCTTTGATGTTGAACCAGTCGTTAATTACTTTTACACCGCACGGGTTCATCGGTGCTTCACCGAGTCCCATGCCAATACGTACCAGCACGAACTGTGTGAAGTTGTGTACCAGGCCAGACATTGACTGGAACAGCGACCAGACGATCATCCCCAGCCCCAGTATCAGTCGGGGGCCTTTACGGTCCAACAGCACACCACTGGGCAACTGCCCAATCCCGTAAGAGAGCGAAAACACGGAGAGCAACGCGCCGATTTCGGTGGCGTTTAACCCCAGTTCTTGACGAATAGTTAAATTCGCAACTGACAGCGAGCTGCGATCAAGAAAATTTATTACCGCTGCAATAATTAACAATAACATGGCGATGGTTCTGATGCGTTTAATTCGGGGACTACATTGAGCTAATTTCTCTGGCTGCTCGGGGATATCTTTCGACAACGAACTAAACGAAGAACGTGGAGCGAGGGTAATATTTCCTTTTTTCACGCCGGACTCCTGTATTTATATTTAATCGTTTGCGTAATGATATATTGCGCAAGGATGATATTAATGGCAGATGAAAGATTTAGACTTTCACTACCGCTCACAAAACATATTTATAGTCGACTGATTGTGAGAATAAGTAAGCGCGAGTTTTGCTGTGTTTATATTTTGATAAAACCGTGCACAAGATAATGGTTTGCTGTTTTTAATCTGTACTTAATGGGAGAACCGTTTATTTTTATTGATGGAGCGTATCATCGATTGTTTGGCTGAATTTAAATGGCTACGTAGTGTGATAATGGCATCCAGGTTACTGCGGCATATCAAAGCACATAGAATGGTCATATGTTCATCAATAGCAATAATATTGCGCTGCTTGAGATCGCTTTCATCACATTGCATATGAAAATGAAAGATAACTGAGATTATTTCAAACGAGTGATCAAAAAAGCTATTATCGGTCGCTGAAAGCAGTAGGGCGTGAAATTCTCTGTCCAGTTGTGAAAACATGCGAAAGCTGCTGCCGATGTTGTCCCGCAGCATCCGGTGACGTTCGAGCATAGTTTTTGCTTGCAGCCAGCGTGGATCATTATCAGGGAGTTTGAGAAAATGCTTAATTGAGTGCGTTTCGAGCATTTCACGCAGTTCAAAAAGCTGCTCGGCGTAGGACTGGTCGAATTGCTTCATGCTCCACTGACCGCGTTTTTCGCTTTGAATGAAGTTATAACACCATAATTTTGAAATATATTTCCTTGCTGTCATTGAGCTTACTCCCGCTGCCCGTGCCAGTTGTAGCTCAGAAAAAGTTTCACCAAGGAGTAACTGACGCTGATTTATCATCGTGAAAAAAAACTGCTCAAATACTTTGTTTTGTTCACTCATTAAAGCGCTAGTACAGGCAAATCCGTCGTTATGATCAGGTTTACGCACGATGACATATTCGTTTCCGACCTGCGTAATGACACCGCATTGGTGTAAATGGTTAAGAATATGACGCACCGTAGTTCGACTAACACTGTACATTTCCGCCAGTGCGCTTTGCGAAGGGAGTGGGGAAGGGATATACCCATGTGCCATATCATCATTGAACTGGTTAATCACATTGTGGCGTAAATTTTTCGAACGACCCATATTTTCCTCCTTGTCGCGCCATTAAAGCCCGGTTTAAAACATTTTTATGTGTGTGTTTTCACAAAATAGATTTTACGTTGTGCTGGCTTTTATTATTTTTATAAATATCTAAGAAAATGAAATAATGGAGAGCAGAATCATGTCTAAGATAAATATATTAATTTGCCAGCAACCAAAGGAATTAGTCTGGGAGCAACGTGAAATGCCTATTCCTGGTGATGACGAAGCATTAATAAGAATAAAGTCTGTCGGGATTTGTGGTACCGATACTCATGCCTGGGATGGGAATCAACCATTTTTTAGTTATCCACGTGTTTTAGGGCATGAAATATGTGGGGAGATCGTTGAATTGGGGAAAAATATTGCTGATCTCAAAAATGGTCAGCAAGTTGCGGTTATCCCTTATGTTGTCTGCCAGGAATGCCCTGCGTGTAAAAGTGGCCGCACCAACTGCTGCGAAAACATTTCGGTCATTGGTGTGCATCAGGATGGCGGTTTTAGTGAGTATTTGAGCGTGCCGGAGGCGAACATTTTGCCTGCTGAAGGCATTGACTCGCAGGCGGCAGCGTTGATTGAACCTTTCGCCATTAGTGCTCATTCGGTGCGTCGCGCGGCAATTACGCCCGGCGAGCAGGTGCTGGTGGTCGGTGCGGGGCCAATCGGTCTGGGCGCGGCAGCAATCGCTAAAGCTGATGGCGCACAGGTAGTGGTGGCTGATACCAGAGCGGCGCGACGAGAGCATGCCGCAACGCGTCTGGATCTGCCCGTGCTGGACCCGTCAGCCGAGGATTTTGACGACCAGTTGCGAGCGCATTTTGACGGCTCTCTGGCGCAGAAAGTGATCGACGCGACAGGTAATCAACATGCGATGAATAGCACCGTTAATCTGATTCGTCATGGCGGTACGGTGGTATTTGTTGGCCTGTTTAAAGGTGAGTTGCAGTTCTCTGATCCGGAATTTCACAAAAAAGAGACGACGATGATGGGGAGTCGTAACGCCACGCTGGAAGATTTCGCTAAAGTCGGGCGGCTGATGGCAGAAGGGAAAATCACAGCCGACTTGATGTTAACCCATCGTTTTCCGTTCGCCACGCTGGCAGAAATCTATGAGCGCGATGTGATTAACAATCGTGAGTTGATTAAGGGCGTGATTACATTCTGATAATCGAATTGCCATGCAGCGCCCAGGGAGATGTTGGGCGCTGTTTTTTTCTATTTCTTAATAATGTGTTGTAGGCCGGAGAAGGTGTGTAGGTCGCACCTTATGCGACCTACAAATCAGTCAGTGATTACCCTTCACGCTCCACCACTTTGATTTCCACCATACCAATGCCGAGCTTACGCGGCGAATGGCCGAGAATATTCCCTTCGTTGGTTGAGACAGGTTCTGGCGGAACAATTACCAGCGTGTCGGCATCGGTTGGGTTCTCGAAATGCAGCGTGGTGGTGGTCACTTCATTGCCCAGCACGATGGTTTGTTCGTCATTGCCTACGCGTACCGGAATGGGACGACTGGCGTTATTACCGTATGCTTTGGCGGTGATCACCAGGTCAAATTTCTTCGGCAGCGGATGCTTGTACTCGATTTTGACTTCATCGCCCATCTGCGCGTTGGACCAGCGGCCCCATGATTCCGGACGAGAAATTCCGCTAAACTGTTTCACCTCTTCCGGCGCACCCGCGACGTTAAAAATGAAACTGTCGGCTTTGTAGCGAATATCGTTATCGACAATCTTCAGCGTATCGACATTGCCTTTGTAGCGTTCCATATCGATGACGGTATTTTTAAATGCGGTTTTGCCCTTCCACGTCGTTTTATCAACATGTTGCACATTTTGCTGCCCACCAAGCTGCCCCTGGGAAACACACCAGTCAGTGGAGAGTGCCAGTTCTGGCGCCCATAGCTGCGCCATCTTGTAGCAGCGATCAACCCAGACGAAATTGTCGCGCGGAGCGAAATCGGCCAACTGGAAACGAAGTGGTGCGGAGTATTCGCTTTCTGGCAGTGGTTCCACACGTTTGTCCGACACGCGTAACAGCAGCGGCAGACGGAAATGGGTACCCGAGAAGGCGATCATGTTTTTATTCTGATCGATGGTGAACTCTTTCATCTCGGTGGGGAATTTCCACAGACGAATGATATCGGGCTTCCACGCCAGCACTTTCTCTTTAATGTTGAGGAACACTTCCGACATTGATTGACCAGAGAGGCTACTACGCCCCAGGCCGATAAAGTTATCGCCACCGAGAATATCCAGCACTGTAGCGCCGTTATCCATCGTATTGCGCTTCACCGCCAGCGTCTCTTGCTGTGGCTTGTCGCCACGGATGACGAAAAACAGGTTGTTACGATCCTGTTTATTAAGGTATTTCCACGCCGTGTTGTTCATCGCCAGGTGGTCAGAAGAAACCACAATAACGGTATCTTTAAACCACGGTGAGGCTTTGATTTTATCGATAAACGCGGCGATGTTCTCCTGACTGCAACTCACCGCGCTGAATGACTGGTTAGGCTTACCGTCAAAATCATACTTTTTACGGTTACAGGTACGAGAGATAAAACCATCCGGGTGATGGGTATCGACCGTCAGGGTAAACAGTGAGAATCGTTGACCCGACCGGGACAGTTCTTCAAACTTTTTCCACGCTTCATCCAGCACGGTATCGTCGTAGAATCCCCAGTCGTTGCGATAATGCGGGTCTGCCACCACGTTTTTCAGCTCTTCTGCACCATACAAATGGTCGAAGCCGTGTGATTTCAGGAATACATCTTTACCCGCAAAACGCAGGTTCGCGCCCTGCACGAAATAGTTCTGATAACCCGAGTTTTTCAGGATATCGCCCAGACAGATGTTCTGCGGGAAGAAGCTGGAGACAGAGGCGGAGGCGTTACCTTCAAACGGGGCAAACAGTGGAATGCCGCACTGAGAAGCTACCATGCCCGCGATAGTGTAATCCGTTCCCGGCAGCTGCTGCGTGTGGCTGAAATCGAGTCCTTCATTTTTCAGTGCGCCCAGTTCGGGAGTGAGGTCCGGGAAAGCGTCGTTATCAAAATAGGTCCGCTCAAGACTTTCGCCGTAGATATAAACCAGGTTGAGTTTCGGGTCAGGAATAGTTTTCGACGGCTCTTTATAATAAGCCGCAAAGTCCGGGTCGCCGTCGCGAGACTGGGATTTCACCAGTTCCGTTATCTGACGAAATGCCGGGCTGGCGTCCACCGAACCCAGCGCCAGTAAGAGCGCCAGCAGACTGTAGCCAAAATGGTGAGGATGATGGCGGCGCCGGCGTAGGATCCAGCCCAGCGCGCCGAAAACCACCGTTAGCGCCAGCACGATCCCAACTCCCGGCAGGATATACTTGCTGACGCCAGCACCGGTCAGGCTGTTAGTTAAGGTATAAAGCACCGCGTCGTTAATGCCGTCGCCCGTAAAATAGTCACTGGCAAACAGGGTAATGTTTAAAACGACAAATAACCCCAGCACCGTTAACGTGGCGGCAAACCACCAGGTGTTACGTCCCGCTTTCCATGCGTAGATCAGCACAGAGGCGAGAAATAGGGCGAAAGAGAATAGTTCTGACAACGGGCGATCCTCACTAAACCAGGCCGTTTAGCCGATGTTTAAGATTTTTTGAGAAACACAATGTAATGGTGCTGCCATATTGCTGCAATTCTAGTGTCAAAAAAATGCGATGTTGTTAGGAATAAGTTTATAAACAGACTTTTTTGATCACGGTCGCTTCCCGTATAACACGGGGAAAATCGTCCAGGAGCAGGAGAAAGAGCGGGGGAGAGCCGCGTCAGCCGGGTAACAGCTAAAACGCGGCGTTTCGCGATTCAGGAAATGAAGTTCAGTCCCTGCTTTAACACCAGATCGCAGGCTTTGGTTTTCACCTTTTCTGCTAGCGGAGTGGTTCCGATATTATCCAGATTGAGTTGCTGACCATCTTTGGTTTTCAGCAAACCCTGAATGCCGTCCAGATAGTTGGTGTCTTCTTTCTGCTCTTCACTGTTCAGACCTAACTTTTCCAGCACCTGGTTCTTGATGTTTTCTGCATCGGTCACCGAAGCCAGCTTTTGCTTCGCGCAATATTGCAGAATGCCTGCGGCATTGTTCATGTTATCTGCGCTTAATGCCTGGTTACCGCTGCTAAGCAGGTTAGTTAATGAAGCGAGCGACCAACCGCCTTCCTGTGTCGTGCCGTTTTGGTTGCCAAGCTCGCTGGCGGCGCTGGAGAGCGCATCTTTCCAGGACGCAGCATGCACCCCGGTGGACATTAATGCGCTGGCGGCAATGGCACAGCACAGAAGGTTTTTAACAATTTTCATCATCATTACTCAATGTGGAATTGTGTCGCAGTATAACGCCGGAAAGGAGGATTAATACTCTTTCCCCGTTACCCGGCTACGGTAGCTATCCCAGTTGAAGATCACCCACAAACTGTTACCCAGGCGCATACGGTCCATCACACGTTCGCCCAGCAATTTGGTCATCTCTTCCATATTACTGTTGGTCAGCATCCCGGTCGGGCGTTTGGAAGAAGAACGTCGATCGACGATCTGGTTGATGATCACCTTTTCATATTTAGATTCGGTCTGAACGCCGATCTCGTCGATCACCAGTAGATCTACATTGCTCAGATCGTTAAGCAGCTGTTCTTCACTGGTACCGCTATTTCTGAAGGTATCTTTCATCGCTGACATAATATCGGCCACGGTGATTATCAATACAGACTTACCGCGTAGCAGCAGTTCGTTGCAGATCGCCGCCGCCAGATGGTTTTTGCCAGTTCCTGGCTTGCCAGAAAAGATAAAGCTGGCAATGTTGCCATCGAACTCTTCAACATACTGACGCGCTTTGCTTAACGCATTCATCTGTCCTTCGCACTCAACTCGATAGTTCTCAAAGGAACAGTTTTGATGCAGTGGACGAATGCCGGAGCGATTAAAAGTACGCTGCATTTTCATCGCCCGATTCTCGCGCTCAAGAGCGGCGGCGCGGAGCACCCCTTGTTCTTTCTGCCATGCCAGAAGTTCTTCGCCCGTTTTGAAGGCGGGTTTGATATGGGCAGGCATCATTTTTTGCAGACGTTGCATCAGGTCGCCAACGTTTTTCATCGTTACCCTCTGAATCCCGGTGGAATTTGGCTGTCAGGTTCACTGACTGTGTTCACATCTCGTTTTGCTAATCCGCCATTGCTGGCACGACCGATTTGCAGGCTGCGCGCCAGTTTTTGTTGCCACTGCACATGATGGAAGACTTTGCCTTCCGCCTGCCAGTAAGAAATAAATGACGCCAGTTCTTCGGCGGTGACCGGCTCTCTTAGCGCCACGCCCCATAATGCCGCCTGACGGATAAAGTCGGTATCGGGTTGCCAGTCTGGGTACATGGCGAATTTGCCCATGGGTACGGCAACGGGGACGGCTTGCGGTTCCTGATAGAGCTGATCGTCCAGGGTCACGTCACTTCCCGGACGCGTCAGTTTTTCCTCCAATGCCAGCAGTTCAGCAAGACGCGCGGGCGTAACGGCATAAAACGCCGGTGCGTTGTTGGCAAATACGGCAATCATGCCGCCTTCTGCTTTTGCCAGAACGGTTTGGTGATCCTGTACCAGGGCATCAATACCAACGACGTCTGGGGTCAAAACTCTGGAAGACATACTGTTTCTCAATATGGAACGATGAACGAGAAGGGAGATTACTTTTATAGTAACACACGGATGAGGGGAGGCCGCCTCTCATCCATATGCTTTAAGCGAGGCAATTTTATACGCGGGGGCGCTTGCGGTACAACCACAATCCAGGAACGGAAAGGCCGATGGATAACGCGCCAACAATTGATGAAGCTGTAAGAAAGTTAGTTAACAGGGTAATCATTAACGGCTCGCTGTAACCTAACTGACTGATTTTTACCGCTGAAATCATTGCCGTATAAGCCGGAATGCCGGGGAACATGGGAATAACGGCTGCTACGGTAAAGACTTTCGGATGTGCCAGATACCAGCGCGACCACTGAATGCCAATGGTGCCGACCAGTAAGGAAGCCATAAAGGTTGCCCACTCAATATTCAACCCGCTAGTCATTAAGATCATTCTAGAACCATGACCAATCGCGCCAAGCAGCGCACACCAGCGTAATGCTCGGATTGGCACGTTGAACACCATTGCAAAGCCGACTGCCGGGATTGCCGCGAGAATCATATCCTCCGCTAATGCTAATAGAAATTCGATTACACCCATCCGCGTAGCCCCCAAATTGTGAGTGCCATCACCACGCCAACGCAGGTTGCCAGCGTTAGCAGACTGGCAATCGCCCAGCGTGCCAGTCCGGTATTTATATGACCTTTAAACATATCGGCTACAGCATTTATCAGCGGAAAACCCGGCACCAGTAAAAGAACACTGGCCGCCATTGCCACAGTAGGCGTATGACTGAATGTCGGAAGTTGTAGAAGGAGGCCGGAAATTGTGGTGGCAGCGAAGGCGGTGATGCAAAAGTTAATTTGTGGATGAAGGTGGCGTTGTGCCAGTATCTGGCGGATATACATCGCCGCCGTACTGGCAAAGAAGGTGATGACGGCACCATCCCAGCCACCTTTATTGAGTTTACAGAAACAAGCGCAGGACAGGCCAACCATCAAGGCTACAAGCCATCTCGGGTAGCGTAATGGCTGAATTTGGCTAAAACGTTTCTCAACACCTTTGTCATCCAGCAGCTTATGTTCCGCCAGAATCACAATGTGTTGTACCTCAGTAACCACATGCATATTAATGCCGCGATCGTGGTTTTTGCGCGTAGATGTCAGACATTGACCATCTTTAATGGTGGTCAATACGATGGCATTGGAGGAGATGGAGCTTTCAACGCTGTCCATTCCCAACGCACGCCCAAGTCGTGAAGAAAGCTCGTCAACCAGCGCGCTTTCCGCCCCGTGCTGTAAAAGAAATAACCCGCACTGGATACATAGCCGTGTAACGGCTCGCTGTTGCTCTGTTTGCATTACTCGCCCTTTGTCATAAGACGTGTGCGTATTGTTCAAAAAATCAGAACCCTTTTGTATCACGAAGCATGGCTGTTTTGACTTAGGTTAAGATCAAAATTGCGCTGATTAAGCCAGCTTGCGATGATAAGTTCGGTGGAGGGAAGCGATGCGAGTTTGAGGGGGTATAAACAATCCTATGAATATTATCATTGAAATGAATTTATCGTTTTGTTTTTACGCGTTTGAGTAATGGCCGGTGAATTCCGTTTTTCGGATCCTGGTAAGGAATATCTTTCAGTTTTTATTGGTTTTTTCCTGATGTTCTGGCTAAAGGTTTTTCATTTTACTTTTATTCGCTACTTTAAATGATATATTAAACTGATTGATTTTGAGGAGGGTGGTTAAGTATTTCTAACAACATAATTTAGATATTTTAAATGTGTCAGAAGTATTTTTCCAGGTTATTATTTGATGCTAATCTCCTGAAACATACAAAGGATTTTTTGTGTGACTGGGATAAACTGATATGAAGTGAATGCTAAGGATAATTTATTCACCAAATCTATAAATTTAATGGAATAATTTAAGGGACGAATATCCTGATTAAGCCATCATAATTATAGACAGTGGATATGGAGGATATATGTTGCCAGGATGCTGCAAAAATGGAATTGTTATCAGTAAAATACCCGTTATGCAGGCAGGGTTAAAAGAGGTCATGAGGACCCATCTCCCTGAATACGATATAACGAGTAGCGCCTCTGCGGAGGAGCTGACTATATTACAATTACGTCGTGCTGGGTTAGTTATTGCCGACTTAGCCGGGCAAACAGAAGACCCGCGTTCTGTTTGTGAACATTACTATTCATTGATTTCGCAATACCGGGAAATTCATTGGGTTTTCATGGTTTCGCGAGCCTGGTACTCTCAGGCGGTGGAACTGCTTATGTGTCCAACTGCGACTTTACTGTCCGATATCGAGCCCATTGAGAATCTGGTCAAGACCGTTCGTTCCGGCAATGTCCATGCAGATCGTATCAGCGCCATGCTGACTTCACCTGCAATGCCGGAAATCTAGGAATTTGGTTATCGTACCGTGATTCTTACCCTTTCTGAACGCAAGGTACTGCGGCTGTTAGGTAAAGGGTGGGGCATCAACCAAATAGCTTCATTGCTTAAGAAAAGCAATAAAACCATCAGCGCACAAAAAAACAGTGCGATGCGTCGGCTGGCAATTCACAGCAACGCTGAGATGTATGCATGGATTAATAGCGCACAGGGTGCAAGGGAACTTAACTTGCCTTCTGTTTATGGAGATGCTGCAGAATGGAACACAACCGAATTAAGAAGAGAAATGTCGCACTTATAGAAAAATGCGTCATGAGCAGTATCGGTATTGAGAGTTTATTCAGAAAGTTTGCGGGTAATTCTTATAAACTCTATATGTATACCAGCCAGGAGGCTTTTCAGAATGCTATGTCGCGAGTTTCATTTGCGGCGGTCATTTTTTCTTTTTCTGCCATGAGAAGTGAGCGCAGGGAGGGCTTATCTTGTCTGACTGAGCTGGCAATCAAATTTCCGCGTACCCGGCGTTTGGTTATTGCGGATGATGATATTGAAGCACGGTTGATTGGCTCATTGTCACCTTCTCCTTTGGATGGTGTGTTAAGTAAAGCGTCGACGCTGGATGTTTTTCACCAGGAGTTGTTTCTGTCATTAAATGGTGTACGGCAGACCACCGACCGACTGAACAATCAGTGGTACATTAACCAAAGTCGGACGCTAAGCCCGACGGAGAGAGAAATATTGCGTTTTATGTCGCGTGGCTACTCAATGACACAGATTGCCGAGCAGCTTAAACGTAATATCAAAACGATCCGTGCACATAAATTTAATGTGATGTCGAAACTGGGTGTCAGTTCTGATGCAGGTTTGCTTGAGGCGGCAGATATTCTGTTATGTATGCGGATTGCTGAAACAAGTAATGTATTGCATTCCTATTAATACGCTTAATGCCGGGTTTTCCGCCCCGGCAGTATTTTTCATTTCAGCGTACAATCCCCACATTGCTGCACATCCGGCAAGCGATAACGCTGGCAGCAGGTACGGCGTACCAGCAGGCCGTCGCGCAGCACTACCGTACGCCAGAGCGGATTATCTTCACCGGTAGTGAGCGTTTTCTCAAAAAAGAGGGCATGGCGCAGCGATTCAACCGTCGCCTCGCCAAGCAGCTGTTTCATCTCTGTCAGATACCAGTTGATCAAATAACCGGTATTACTCCAGATAAGTTTGCCGTTGATCTCTCCAGTCGCTTCTAGTGCCTGCACAACCGGAACCAGCGCCTGGCTGATTAACGTTTCCATTCGCTGCTGTGGCGAATGCGGTGTTGCGTTTTTGTCTTCACACACATCGACCCAGAAACAAGCGGCGCGTCCGGTTTCGTGAAACTCAACGTGGAAATGTTCAGGGGAAAGATCTAACGCTTTATCCTGCGTCAGCAGCGCCAACATTAATGGCGGAACCATCAGGCCGATATACCATTGCGCCCACAGTGAGATCAGCGGTTTATTCTCGCGGATCATCATTGGTTGATTGCGGTAGATATGATCGGAATAGACCGCCAGTAGAGAACTTAGCGCATTCGGTGATGACCATTGCGCCAGCGTCAGGGCGTTCAGCGGGGCGGGTTCATCCAGACGGATAAACTCCAGCAAATGTTCACGATGTTCTGCGATCGTCGCACGTACTGCTTCCGCAAGACCAGGAGCCTGCGGCTGGAGATGCGTTCGCCAGATAACATCTTCAGAGAGCGGTGCGGAACGATAGGCCATAATCGGGATAGTAATCTAAATGATAATGATTGCTAATCCTAGCGATAGGTTTAACCGATAGCAAGGAATTTCTCTGGCTTGCAAATGATAAAAATTATCATATGATATTAGTTATCATTATCAGTGAAAGAGATGAAACCATGTTGCAACGTGTGCTGGGCAGTGGCTGGGGAGTATTGCTGCCGGGATTGCTGATTGCAGGGCTGACGTATGCGGATTTATCGCCGGAACAGTGGCGGATTGTCATTCTGATGGGATTAGTGTTGACGCCGGTGATGTTGTACCACAAACAGTTACGACATTACGTTTTGCTACCATCGTGCCTGGCGCTTATTTCTGGCGTCATGCTGATGATAATGAACTGGAATCAGGGCTGAAAAAGCAAGGAAGAAACAAGAAGGGAAGTAAAGATAATTGGTGCGAGGGGGGGGACTTGAACCCCCACGTCCGTAAGGACACTAACACCTGAAGCTAGCGCGTCTACCAATTCCGCCACCTTCGCACAGTCATCTTACTTTTTTGATATCGCCTCGTTTGGTGCGAGGGGGGGGACTTGAACCCCCACGTCCGTAAGAACACTAACACCTGAAGCTAGCGCGTCTACCAATTCCGCCACCTTCGCCCAGTGCGAGCAATATCAACGTGGTTTTTGGTGCGAGGGGGGGGACTTGAACCCCCACGTCCGTAAGGACACTAACACCTGAAGCTAGCGCGTCTACCAATTCCGCCACCTTCGCATACCATCAATTCTTAAAAAGAATTGCTACCACGGAGGCGCATTCTAGTGGTTTTCAGCTTTTCGTCAATAGTTAATTATCGCCGGATGCGTGATTGCTGGAAAAATGGCCATCAGAAGACTAACGTGCAGGTTTGGTAGGTCGGATAAGGCGTTCACGCCGCATCCGACATGGCATGCGGCGAGGTACTTAACCTTTCTTCGCCTGGCGGGTCATAATGGCGCGATATACCTTGAAACGCCCGGTTTGCGCGATCACTTCGTGGAAACCAAATGTCTCATCCAGCACGTCCGGATAAGGCAGGAAGGCGTTTGCCACAATCCGTAATTCGCCGCCGCTGTTAAGATGACGCACTGCACCGCGAATCAGCGTTTGCGCTGCATCCAGGCTGGTTTGCATCCCATCGTGGAACGGCGGGTTGGAGATGATCATATCAAAACGACCTTTCACCTCAGAAAAGACGTTGCTGGCAAAGACTTCACCTTCAACACTGTTAGCCGCAAGCGTCGCGCGGCTGGCTTCTACTGCTGGGGCAGAAACATCGCACAAGGTAAGGCGGATCTTCGGCGAATGGCGTGCAAATGCAACCGAAAGCACACCCGCGCCACAGCCGACATCCAGTACTTTACCTTTCGTGTGCGGAGTTAACGTCGAGAGCAGTAGTTGGCTACCGACATCCAGACCGTCGCGGCTAAACACGCCAGGCAGCGTTTTGACCGTCAGGCCATCAACACAGTATTCGCCCCAGAATTTATCCGCATCAAACACTGGCTGCTTTTCCAGACGACCAAAATAGAGGCCACAGCGACGGGCGCTGTCTACCTTATTCAATGGCGCATAATCTGCCAGCATCTGCTCGGCGCTGCGCACGCCGCTGCGGTTTTCACCAACGACAAAAATATCCGTCCCCACAGGCAGCAGAGAAAGTAAATTCATCAACTGGAACTGGGCTTCCGGTTTGTTCTTCGGCCAGTAGTAAATCAACGTACCGCAATCTGCGACATCATCCGCCGTGGCGACCAGGCTAAAACGGGCATTATCTCCCATCTGACGGCTTAACACCTGCCAGTGGTGGAATTGCTGGGTATGAGCACGGCTGACCGCGGTATCTAAACGCGCGGGCAGGTCATCCTGTAAGTCTCCGGCAAACAGAATACGGCTTTGTTCGAAATCATCACTGTGGCGCAGCAAGACTTCACTTGCCGGGGTAAATGCAGACATGGAATGCTCCTCAATTGATACTGGCGGCGATTATAGTCATTTGTTGGCGCGGTTTCGACGAATTTGCTATATTTGCGCCCCTGATAACAGGAGCGATTCGCTATGACATCCCGACGAGACTGGCAATTACAGCAGCTGGGCATTACCCAGTGGTCGCTGCGTCGCCCTGGCGCGTTGCAGGGGGAGATTGCCATTGCGATCCCGGCGCACGTTCGTCTGGTGATGGTGGCAAACGATCTTCCCGCCCTGACCGATCCTCTGGTGAGCGACGTCCTGCGCGCATTAACCGTCAGCCCCGATCAGGTGCTGCAACTGACGCCAGAAAGGATCGCGATGCTGCCGCAAGGCAGTCGCTGCAACAGCTGGCGGTTGGGTACTGACGAACCGCTGTCACTGGAAGGCGCTCAGGTGGCATCACCGGCGCTCAACGAATTACGGGCAAACCCAACGGCACGCGCCGCATTATGGCAACAAATTTGCACATATGAACACGATTTCTTCCCTCGAAGCGACTGATTTACCTGCGGCTTTCCATATTGAACAACGCGCCCACGCTTTTCCATGGAGTGAAAAAACCTTTGCCAGCAATCAGGGCGAGCGTTATCTCAACTTTCAGTTAACGCAAAACGGCAAAATGGCGGCGTTTGCGATTACGCAAGTGGTGCTGGATGAAGCTACATTGTTCAATATTGCGGTCGATCCTGACTATCAGCGTCAGGGACTGGGAAGGGCGCTGCTGGAACATCTGATCGATGAACTGGAAAAACGCGGCGTGGCGACGCTATGGCTGGAAGTCCGTGCCTCAAATGCTGCCGCCATTGCTCTGTACGAAAGTTTAGGCTTTAACGAGGCGACGATTCGCCGCAATTACTACCCCACCACGGACGGTCGCGAGGACGCCATCATCATGGCGTTGCCAATCAGTATGTAAGACAAGGTGGAATAATGAAGTGGGACTGGATTTTCTTTGATGCCGATGAAACGCTGTTTACCTTTGACTCGTTCACCGGCCTGCAGCGGATGTTTCTTGACTACAGCGTCACCTTTACCGCTGAAGATTTTCAGGACTATCAGGCCGTTAACAAGCCCCTGTGGGTGGATTACCAAAACGGCGCGATCACTTCATTACAGCTTCAGCACGGGCGTTTTGAGAGCTGGGCCGAACGGCTGAACGTCGAGCCAGGTAAACTCAACGAGGCCTTTATTAATGCGATGGCGGAAATTTGCACGCCGCTGCCGGGAGCGGTTTCCCTGCTTAACGCCATCCGTGGCAACGCCAAAATCGGCATCATCACCAACGGTTTTAGCGCCTTGCAGCAAGTGCGTCTGGAACGCACGGGCCTGCGTGATTATTTCGATTTGCTGGTGATTTCCGAAGAAGTGGGTGTAGCCAAACCGAATAAGAAAATTTTCGATTATGCGCTGGAACAAGCGGGCAATCCTGAACGCTCACGCGTGTTGATGGTTGGCGACACCGCTGAGTCCGATATTCTCGGTGGCATCAACGCCGGACTTGCGACCTGCTGGTTGAATGCGCACAATCGCGAGCAACCAGAAGGCATCGCACCCTCCTGGACCGTTTCATCGTTGCATGAACTGGAGCAGCTCCTGTGTAAACACTGATTGCCTCCCCCCCGTTGATGGGTAAAATAGCCGCAATTTTTCGTTTTCAACAAGCGCGGCGCGATGCCGCTTACTCAAGAAGAAAGAATTATGACGTTGTCTCCTTATTTGCAAGAGGTGGCGAAGCGCCGCACTTTTGCCATTATTTCTCACCCCAATAATTAACCCCAAATTAAAGCTCTTTTACTCTTTCAAAATCCTTTCAGTTAATTGAGGTTGAGCTATATAAATCATTTAAATACATTTAGTTATGTGGCTTCTTTAATTGAAAGTTCTTTCATGTAACTTTAAATCGATCAGCTTGCTTTCATCAAAAATCTGTACATATGCTTGTACATAATGTACAAAGCAGCAGAGGTGTTTTGCGATTTGTACAAGGTGAGTAATGGCGCTGTCTGATGCGTGGTTGCGTTCAGTCGTTGGAAAGGAACGTGATAAGGTTTTGGTTAAATCCGATCGTGATGGTCTGTCTGTTAGAGTATCACCGAAAGGTCGCGTAGTGTTCCAATATCGTTATCAGTGGGCGGGGAAAGGTGAGCGTCTTGATATCGGAACTTACCCGGCAACTGGACTAAAAGAGGCCAGAGAAGAAGTTATCCGTCTTCGTGGTGAACTCGAGTCAAACCGCAATCCACGATTGGTCAAGCAGGCTGAAAAACGAAAAGCTACTGAAGCCATGACGGTAGAGTCTGTGATCCGTGCTTGGTATGAAGCATATTGTGTAAAAAATAAAAAAGGTTCTGAACAGATACTCCGCTCGTTTGAGCTGCACCTGTTCTCTAAAATCGGGAATATCCCTCACGATGCAGCTACATTGCATGATTGGTTAGAAGTCCTGGAGCCTCTTAGCACTAAGACTCCTGCAATAGCAGACCGATTGCTAATTAACGCAAAGCAGGCCCACGTCTGGGCGTATAAGAGAAAGCTTATTGAAACTCGCCCGCTGTCGGATATCACGGGTAAAGATATGGATATCCGTAAAGGTCAGAAGAAACGGTTTCTGACACATGATGAAATTAAAATCCTTTATGCTGCGATCGATGGTTCTCGAATGGTTCCTAAATACCGGGCCTTCATTAAACTATTGCTGCATTTTGGCTGCCGTAGTTCAGAGCTAATTACCGCTAGGGTGGATGATTTTGATTTCATTAATAAGGTATGGACTGTACCGCCAGAACGACATAAGACAGGGGATATAACAGGTGAACCGCTAAAGCGCCCCATTATTGAACCGGTTGAAGAGCTTATAAAGTACGTTATCTCTATGAACAATGGTTCCGATATGCTTTTTACTAAGGAAGGATGTAGGGAACCCGTTGGTCGGACATCATTGCAGTCGCTGCCTTACAATTTAATGCAGTACGCATGGCGGCGTTTAGGGTATCAATTCCCCCATTGGTCTCTTCATGATTTGAGACGAACAGCACGAACAAACTTTTCTGATCTTACTGCGCCTCATATTGCAGAAATAATGCTCGGTCATAAACTGCCAGGGGTATGGCAGGTTTATGACAAGAGCGATTATTTAGAAGAACAGCGTAAAGCTTACCAGGCATGGTGGGAGAGAGTTGAATCGATCGTTACTTGTACTGGTTCAGACAGCAACTGACAGTCCGCTTTGAGCAAGAAGCGGAAGTTGGCAGTTTTGTGGACTGTCCCCACAAAAGTGACTACAGAAATAGTTGCAATTCATAATTGATCATGGGTTGTCAGTTAAACTCGTGGCGATTTAAATAGACTAATTGGGAGTGCGTCCATTACTTATATCTTGTAATGTTAACTATCAGAAATGATACAAAGATAATATGTCTTTAAAGAAAAGGCTGATGGCGAAAAGTGGCCCGATGAGGGCCACAATACGGCTGTCACTTAGACGTAAATATCAATGGTGCCAGCGGTATTTGTATCGTCTTTTTTCTCTTCTTTTTTATCAGGCTGAACTGTCGCGTCTTTATTCTTTTTCTCTGCCTGCTGCCTTAACAACTGCTCCAGTTGAGCCCTGAGGCTTTCAATTTGCTTCTGTACCAATGCAGCCATTTCTTTTTTCTGCTGTGTCGTCATCCCCTCTTCCGATGAGATTTTCCCAAGCTTTTCAGTCAGCACCTGAATTTGTCTTGTGATTTTGGCTATTTCTGATGTTCCTTCCGGGGCGGAGTTGTTTGAAATAACGGTTGAGGTATTCCCCTGAATTGTGACAGACATAGATTTCTCCTTTTAAAAAAGCACTATCGGCATGCACAAAAAAATCTTTAATCGTATTTCTTGTGTCATTAATTATTTGATGTTCAGATTGTTTTCCTCGCGGGCTGGCGCGCCTCAAAAAGTAAAGCTTGTTGACAGGGGTAAACGTTCGGCAATAATTTTCTGCCGCATGCGGGTGTTGCATAAAACGTGCTACGTTCCTTTATCGACAGGTCAGGTCACCGCTCACCCGCCGACGAGAAAGCAACACTGACATGCTAAAGCAAAAAATAGATGAATAAGTTGAGTTGTGCATATGTAGCCTGACCGTCACAAAGTATATGGTGTCTGTACCAGTAAGATGATGGCCGGACTCTTTAAAAACGAGCTGACCTGCACAATACAGGATGGACTTAGCAATGGCTGCTCCTGGCACAGAGCAGACAGTCAGATTTGTTTGGTCTGTGCCATATCTGTGCCAGCTCTCATTTGAGCTAATGTTTGTTACTCTATTACTCCAGCAAACCTATATATCTTGCGTGATGCCCATTTATTTGGGCAGGATTTAATATCAGGATCTGGAAAATCTGGTCTGTATTTCTGGCCAGTCCTCCTGTTTACGCTGTTCCAGCGAAGCACCGTCGATATTGAAACGCCACAGAATTCGGCGACTTGTTTTGTTGTCATTAAGTTGTTCATTGCTGCCCCTCCAGTGATTGTTCGGTTGAAAGACTCATGCGCATGTGCGTAACTCCGATAACTCGTTAAAGCGCTCCATAAACATCCCGTAGGCATGGCTCGGAGCCAGTGGAATAACTTTGAACATCTCTGTTGCCGGGATGCCTTCCAGTACAGGCCAGAAAGAGCCATCATCAAGTCCGAGATCGCGGCGTTCGGTTGCCAGCATGATGAGATCGGCATATTTCACAGGTGTGCTCATAACCGGGGGTAACCCGTATTTCTCACGGATTACGGCGTCTATTTTTTCTTCCATCCGTTTATAATCAGGAAGAAGGCGTTTCAGTGGAGCCGGGATGTCCTGGCAATACGCTTCTGTTGCATCATGCATTAACGCTTCAAAAGCAAATTCCTGCGGTACCAGCTGGCTGCAAAGCACCGCATGCTGGGCGACGCTGTAGAAGTGTGAAAGATGTCCTGCAAAGCGACAGATATTTGAAAGGGAAACCGCGATATCGTTAATCACGATGTCGTCTTTATTTATCCTGTCATAATAAAAATGCTTCCCAGAAAAAGTTTTAATAAATGACATTTTGTTCTCCACGTTATTTGCGCTGCACCGCACTGAATTCTGGTAAAAGGAAGCCCTCACCATCCGGCGATTATTGAGTTAATTACGTTTCCATAAATGCCCCCGCAGGGGCATTTGCAGTAATCAAATCAGGCGGTGAAAGTACCAATAAAGGTTTCTACTTTGCTGTCTTTGAATTTCTCAACAAGCAGATCGCGAAATTCGTTAGCCATTTCTTCCTGCACAGCCTCCAGCTGAATAATGCGCAGAACAAGTACAGGACGATCGCCAGTGATAATGCTGAGGCGTAATTTAAAAGAACGTTCTTTCAGACCTTCAAACGGAACGCATTTAAATTCAAATGCCACTGGCATAATGTCTTTGGTCTTCGCTTCGACAGACTCCATCAGGGAGCGTTTGCCGCTGAAGTCATTATCTTCAAAATCAGCGGTCTGGTTTGCTTCAATCGTGATTTTACGGACAGCCGCAGCCGATTTTGTTGCCTGGATAGCGTCACCATTAGCATCAAAACCCACAAGGTAGTCGGCCCAGTCTTCAATCCATTCTGCCAGTGACTTCTGGGAGTTACGCTCGCTGTTAACAGACAACAGTGCAGAGAACGGTGCTGTCTTTTTCAGTTTGAGAGTGGCGGTGTTATCTGCGTGACCTGGTTCATCAATAGTACCCAGGTTAAGCACACTGACGGCACGCATATTATCAGCATCGATAAAGCAGCGGGTGCCTTCATCTGCAAGATCTTTAGAATAACGGGTAAAGTCATCGATGCTGGCAGTGGAAAGCGCACCACGGAAACGGAAGCGATTTAAATTAAATTTTTCCAGATCATGAATGCGGAAATTCTCAGGCAATGCCACAGCATCGGCACCAATCTTACTGATAATTTCATTAACACCCTGAGCAGAAATAAGAGCATGGATTTGATTAATTGCGGTTGCGTCTAAGTTCTGAGACATAATAAGTCCTCACTATATAAAGATATTCAGTGATGAGATAAATAATCAGTTAATTAAGAACGATATTAATGACCTGCTGCGCGGAGTTTTCCGTCAGGTTCACCGGCAAGAGTCAGTAATTGTCCCTGGTCTTCCTGCAGAATTGTCAGGCGACCACCGCGATTGACATACATCGGCGTTTCGGTGGTGTCTTCTTCGGAAATTTTCCCGCGGTTAGTCGGGCGAATATATGAGAGTTTGTGTTTGATTTTCACACGGTTCTCATCAAATGGTTCGATTTCCAGGTTGAGTGAGACCTTCCCTTTGGTTTTCGTGTTCATCACACCGGAAGCGACTTCACTGAGAACTGCGCCGATTTTGGTTTCAAATACGCCGCCGTCCAGCTCCCCGATAAATGCCTGCACATCAGTACTGCGTTCGCTAGCCATTTTGCTGTTCCTCATCATATCGACCCTGCAAGGTCGGTTGGTTTCTCCACAAAACAGAGAAGAACACCTGCGGTGGCAGCCGCCCGGATGGATTGGGTTATGAGCCCGTCGTCCGGTGATGCTCTTCTCTGTTTTGTAAAAAGAGCGGTACCAGCTGGAAGCAAGGGTATAAGCTGGTACCGCCAAGACTACACACAGCATAAAGTTGTGGTGCCGGGTGCCTCCCGGTGCCTGGCGAAGGTTGCACACCAGGCGGGTGGGTATCCACAGAAGGTCGACTGTCAGCCTCAACCTTAACCCGCGTGCGCTGAGCCGCATTCACCACAACGCTAAGGATTCTCTCTGGTTGAAAATACTTAGCTGTTATGTGCCTGCTTTTAGCCACATCAGGCGAGGTGGACCTAGTTATTCCCCAACAACAAGGATTCGGTTAATCTGGTTATCCCCAACAACGCAAAAGGAAAAGAAATGTCCGGTAATATCTATACGCTGTACAAATCCCACTGTGAAAATGTTGGAAAGTATCGGGGCATTGAAATCAGTGGGGTAGTGTCATCAGTCGAAATAAGCAAAGTTGAATCAAGGGCAACATTACTTACTCTTTTGGACCTTGTCTTACATGAGCACCGGAAGAAATTCGGCACTCCCTATAATCAGTTGAATGGGAAAAAGGCTCTGGTTCACCTTATTCTGATGAAGCATCACTGGATGCCAAAACAGATTAATGAGATGAAATTTGATGAACTTCTTCTTTCAATTCAGGATGAACTCACACTTGATAAAATAAGCGTAACCGCCCAGAAATTTTTAGATTATCGAGACTGGAGATCACAAATTCATCACTTTGATGATTTTGACGAAAATGAATGGGATCCTAATTTGTCTGCACAATATCTAAAGTAACATTCTGTGATAAAACCGTGATTTCCTGATCCAGTTTTTTTAAGGAGTCTATTGTTTCCTGTCGATAAGACAGCACTTCACGAAGCTGGTTTATAGCTGCCAGCTTCTTTGTCATCCACTCATAAATTTCCTCATCTGTGTAGCCAGGCGCGACGATTTTGGGTTCTGTTTTGTGCATTTCACATCTCCTCAAGTTATCAGTTACTTGTTGATGGGGACCAGATTGTTAAAGAGCTAAGCGTCCTGTAGGGCGCTTTTTTGTTGCTAACGAATCATCCTGGACTTCATATGCCCCAGGCGGCTACTTCGTGGGCGTCCTGCCTGTTCGTTGTTTCTCTTGGGTACATTATGTATCTCAAAGGTACATTGTCAAGTATAAAAAAACCTGCCGAAGCAGGTTCATAAACATTGATTAGGCTTTGATTTTGTATCTTCTTGGTTTTCCTGAGAAAATCACTGTACCAATTATAGAGCAATTACCGTTGATCTTAATGTAAGGCTCAGGCCAGTTTGGGTTTAACGCTTTGAGATAACGTTGTGTCCCATCTTCTATTAACCTTTTGAAGGTGGTTTCACCTGTATCGTGCATCAATGCAATAACGTCGTCACCGTGGCAGGCAGGTACTTCAGGATCGACAAAAATCATGTCTCCCGGGCGGTACTCATCAATCATTGAATCACCTATCACCCGCAAGATATAAGTCATTTCCCCACAGGGTACAGGGCAGGGATACGTTTCTGCTGTGCTCAAATCAACCTCAGAATATCCAACTTCTTTCCATGCTCCGGCCTGTACCCATGATATGACAGGGACTAATGTGATTTGTTTATTAGTGATTGAAACATCAGGTTTTTTTGTGATGTTCGTTGTCTGGTGTTCTTGATCGAGCCATCCGACAGGTAGGTCGAAACATTTTTCGATGTGTCGTGCCATGCTGTCACCGATATTTTTAGTAGCACCATCTCCCATAAACCTGCTGGTCTGGGTTGGCTCGCGATCAATCATAGTGGCAAAGGAAGAATTCCCGCCAACACCATCTCTCAGTTTTCTGGCGTTAGACCGCCGGATGTCATGGATTGTTTTCATAACGAAATTAAAACCCTTGTACCGTTAAGGTACAAGTATCTTGAAGGTTCATTTCAATCATGTAATATGTACACCGGAGGTACATATTGTATGAAAGCGTATTGGGACTCTTTAACCAAAGAACAGCAGGGCGAGTTGGCCGGAAAAGTTGGCTCAACACCTGGCTACTTACGGCTGGTTTTCAATGGCTATAAAAAAGCCAGTTTTGTGCTGGCTAAAAAACTTGAGCAATGCACGTCAGGTGCAATTACGAAATCTGACTTAAGACCGGATAACCCGACATTGAATAAATTGAGTGAAGAAACCCGGCTACAGATTATTCCTTACCTTGTGAATTTTGCCTTTGCTGATTATTCCAGGTCTGCGGCAAGTAAGGCTCGTTGTGAGCATTGTGCTGGTACTGGATTTCATAATGTATTGCGCGAAGTGGTGAAACACTCCAGAAGCGGGGAATCTGTTATCAAAGAAGAGTGGGTGAAGGAACTATGTCAGCATTGCCATGGTAAGGGAGAAGTCAGCACAGCGTGCAGAGGGTGTAAGGGTAAAGGTATTGTCTTGGATGAAAAAAGGACCCGGCTTCATGGCACACCTGTTTATAAGATTTGTGGGCGTTGCAATGGAAACCGGTTTAGTCGTTTACCAACGACACTGGCGCGGTGTCATGTCCAGAAGCTGGTACCAGACCTGACTGATTATCAGTGGTACAAAGGATATGCAGATGTCATTGATAAACTGGTTACAAAGTGCTGGCAGGAAGAAGCATATGCTGAGGTGCAATTAAGAAAAGTGACGAGATAAATGATTTTCGCTGAAGATGGCGACGTAATGCTTGCATTTTTCAAAAAATATGGATAAAATTTTTTCAAAGATGGGCTTTATATACCCGACGTTAAGAAAAAGTAGAAAACCCGCTGATGAGCGGGTTTTTGTGCTTTAAATAGGGTAATAGAGATGTTGAATCTCATTCCGGGATTCATGTTTGTTTACTTATTATTTATCGGGTGACTTTGCCTGATGTTTAAAATGTTTTCTTCCAGTACTATGTCCCTAGATACAATGAGTCTGCATATTACATTATTAGCAGAGCTATTACGGTCAAAGTACAGCATAAGCTTTTAAAGCCAATCAACCAGTCATCAAGACAGACGGGGTTATTCATGAAAACTCTCCATGTTTGATTCGATGGGGCCTGAAATTAAAGCTTTAATATAGCTCATGAAAGGTAAACATTGGCAGCTGAAGGGCCACGCAGACCATTTATCCGGCAAAATTCCACGCGTAATCCGGTGGTAATTTCTTCTGCATCGCGGAGATTGAGCGCTGAAACATGAAGCTGGACATCGATACGACCATCGGATGGGGTGATAAGACCCTTGCCGCTTTTGCCGTCAAAGGTTTTGACAATTCCTGTCATTTTACGGGACAAAAAAATTCCTTAATACTGATAACTGGGCGCACTATACACACGTTCCTGAAGAAAGCTATAGTTTTTTGATGGGGTTGAAGATGGCTGGATGTCTAAAATAAACATTGCTTCATATGTTCAACTATGCGTTAATGATTGCGTCGGTTTGAAGAACAGACGATATACGAAGTAGTTTACTAAAGCAGTTCTCATTTCAGGTGTTATTCACTTATTCCTTCTTTGAGTCTCTCCAATTAAGTACGAAGTCGTTTCTGTTATACAAGCCATTTATGCCGAAAGGCTCAAGTTAAGGAATGTAGAATGTCAAATAAAATGACTGGTTTAGTAAAATGGTTTAACGCTGATAAAGGTTTCGGCTTTATTTCTCCTGTTGATGGTAGTAAAGATGTGTTTGTGCATTTTTCTGCGATTCAGAATGATAATTTTCGAACCTTATTTGAAGGTCAAAAGGTTACCTTCTCTGTAGAGAGTGGTGCTAAAGGTCCTGCAGCAGCAAATGTCATAATTACTGATTAAAATTCATAGTTTGTCTGTATACGATAACGAAGAAGGCTGATGCCTGAGTGGAGATACAGACAGAGTGGTGAATATTGGATCTCTTTAATAAATAGTAAGGAGGTCCAATACATGAAACAATGGCCAGCATATTTGGCAATAACTTAATCAGGAAAAGTATGCTAACCATTGTGGTGAAGTGCAGGTTTGCTGCATGAATAGTTTTACAGCAGAAGCTAACTGCTGGCATAGCAAAACAAAGTGCGTAAGTGGATGACTCCCACAAAAAGTACCACAATATTAAACCCGCTCAGGCGGGTTTTTTATTATCTGCTTTAAATATGTTATTAAAATATAAAAAATACTTGTTACGAATAAAATCAATCAAGCTACAGCTTTAAGATTTGTCTGGAATACTTTGTTGCAATGAGGGCAGATCAAAAGGGCACCTTTTTGTACTCTTGAAAAACTGTGTTCTGACTCTTGGGTGCAGTTTGGGCAGGAACATTTAACGAGATAATTACGGCGTGATTTTGAGTCTTTACGTTCTGACATAGGCTTTTCCTGTATAAATGGCCGTATACAGTACACTAAATATGAAAACATATCTCGTATTATTATTTAATATATGATTTTCTTTTAAAATAATTACCCACATTTTTAATGTGTCTGTTTTTTAGCGCCGTTGAGAACAACGTTTGCTATAAAAACTAACCCATAGACTCCGATCTTTTCAAACATATTGCACCATCTGTGTACATCGGGGTGAGGATATGAAATCAATGGATAAGTTAACAACAGGTATCGCCTATGGCACATCGGCTGGTAATGCTGGTTTCTGGGCATTGCAGTTACTCGATAAAGTAACTCCGTCACAGTGGGCTGCAATCGGTGTGCTGGGTAGTCTGGTTTTTGGCCTGCTGACGTATCTGACAAACCTTTATTTCAAGATTAAAGAAGACAGGCGTAAGGTTGCGAGAAGAGAGTAATCCAATGACACAAGACTATGAACTGGTTGTGAAAGGAGTCCGCAATTTTGAGAATAAAGTGGCGGTAACTGTAGCCTTACGGGACAAAAAACGCTTTGACGGTGAAATTTTTGACCTGGACATCTCGCTGGACCGTGTTGAAGGTGCCGCGCTGGAGTTTTATGAGGCAGCAGCCAGAATGAGAATCAGACAGGTATTCCTGGATGTTGCTGCCGGGTTATGTGTAGGGGATGAGCAGTCGCCGGAAAAGCGCCCCATAATTTTAGAGGCGCAGAATGTGTGGATAACCTACAAAGGAAAGCTACCGGGAAGAATTACTGGTTCTCTGAAGACGCCACCGACGGCATTGCGGTCAGAAAAAGATGATATTGAATCGCCCATTGAAAAACTGGAGGGCAGCGTCGCTGATCTGAATAAAAAATTGTCGGTGCTGATCCCTTCTGAAGATGAAAAAAAACGCCGCGATGAGCAGTTTGCGGCGTTTTACGATTATTGCATTGAAGTTACTCGCAGGAATTTTGTGAAGATTTTTGAGGAGGGTAAATCTCTTCAGTAAGCTTAATGGCGGACGCTGCAATTAATTCAGGAAGGTCCGCAAGGTCATCTGTCAGTGGATATGATGAAAAATCGGCGGCAGTTCTGTTAAGAAGCGCTTTAACTAATTCCTTTTCCTTCTCCGGCAACAAGTTGATTAGAGCTACGACTGCTTGCCTGAGTGCGATTAAATCAGCAAAAGTTTGTTTTGGTAGATTTGTGTAATCCATAGTCACCTCTGTGTTTATCAGATTGACATCCTCCTCCCGCCAGTGCCCATCACTGGTGAGGTAAGATTTAACATATCCGGGGATTTGAAGCCGATAAATCCTGATAAATATCCATGAACGTAAAAATCAGATACAGCCTGTCGGCTGCTGTTCTGGCACTGATTGCCGCCAGTGCTCCTGCCCCTGACATTCTCGATCAGTTTCTGGATGAAAAAGAGGGGAATCACACCACTGCATACCGCGATGGCTCCGGCATATGGACCATCTGTCGGGGAGCAACGATGGTGGACGGTAAACCTGTTATTCCGGGAATGAAACTGTCGAAGGAAAAATGCGCCCAGGTTAACGCCATTGAGCGGGATAAGGCTCTGGCATGGGTGGAGCGCAATATAAAAGTTCCACTGACCGAGCCACAGAAAGCCGGTATCGCGTCATTCTGTCCCTATAACATTGGCCCTGGTAAGTGTTTTCCGTCGACGTTTTATAAGCGGCTTAATGCCGGTGATCGTAAAGGCGCATGCGAGGCGATTCGCTGGTGGATAAAGGACGGTGGACGTGATTGCCGCATTCGTTCAAATAATTGTTACGGTCAGGTTATTCGTCGTGACCAGGAGAGTGCATTAACCTGCTGGGGGATAGAACAGTGAATCAGATATTCACGGTGATTTTGCTCGTGTTGGTAGGATTTGTCGTAGGTAATGTCTGGAGCGACAGAGGATGGCAAAAAAAATGGGCGGAGCGTGATGCTGCCGAATTATCTCAAGAGGTAAATGTCCAATTTGCTGCTCGAATAATTGAACAGGGGCGAACTATATCCCGTGATGAGGCTGTTAAAGATGCACAACAGAAAGCCGCTGAAATTTCTGCCAGGGCTGCTGATCTGTCTGATAGTGTTAACCAGCTGCGTGCCGAAGCAACAAAATATGCCATACGCCTTGACGCAGCGCAGCATACCGCAAATCTTGCCGCTGCCGTCAGAGGCAAAACAACCAAAGCCGCCGAAGGAATGCTCACCAACATGCTCGGAGATATTGCAGCAGAAGCTCAGCTTTATGCTGAAATTGCTGACAAACGCTACATCGCAGGAGTGACTTGTCAACGGATTTATGAATCTTTAAGAGATAAAAAATATCAGATGTAGATTAATATTAAATCGGATTATTTTTAGCGCTGAATGTGAAATTTAAATAAAAAGGACTCTTCCATGAGTCAAAATCCTTGAAATCTTAAGGGTAAGATAAAAGGTCATTAGACAGAATGACACGTTTTATTAATAAATAAAGCTATTGTTTCATTCGTGTGTTTTTCTTTACAAAAGTAATCCTTGCTATGGTTGGTTAATCATGCGTTAATGGTGTTCTGGTTTGTTACAAAATTATCTGAAGCAGTCATTGTTATAATTTTATTATTTGTACCTCTTGAGATTTCCTTGTTGGTTTTTCTCTCTGATATTTTTTTTCGGACCATTCTGCCCAAGGGCTAACTTCTTCAAAAGGTAATAATAATGTCTAACAAAATGACTGGTTTAGTGAAATGGTTTAACCCTGAAAAAGGTTTTGGTTTCATCACGCCGAAAGATGGTAGCAAAGATGTGTTTGTCCATTTCTCAGCTATTCAGAGCAACGATTTCAAAACGTTAACTGAGAATCAGCAAGTCGAATTTGGTATTGAGAACGGACCTAAAGGCCCCGCGGCTGTTCATGTAGTGGCACTTTGAGGTAGAAAATATTACAAACCATATTCACTTTAGATGCCCGTGTTGCCATGGTTCTCAGTATAGAACATCATCTTTTGATGTTTCTGACAGGAATCCTTTCGGGGCAAAATGTATCTTTTGTAAATCAATGATGATTACATTTGATAATATTTCACAATACTTAAATGTTAGCCGTCTGTCGTTAGATTTAAGAAAGTGAAAATGAAGGCTCCTTCGGGAGCTTTTTTGCTTAGTGTCTAGTCGATGGATACTCACATATTACGGTAACATCATGAAAAAAATAATAGTTTTTTTTAACTCTGAACCAGCAATGGTAGTGCCAGTGATGACCGGAGTTAACACCATCATGCGTGAATATCCAAATGGCGAAACAACACATCTCACTGTAATGGCTGCAGGGTTTCCATCTCTGACCGGAGATCATAAAGTCATTTATGTAGCAGCGGATCGACATGTAACTTCAGAAGAAATTCTGGAAGCAGCAATGAGACTCTTGAATTGATTTCATTCTAATGCCTTGATAATAAAGGATAATCATCTTTATCTGTTTGTGCGAAATTTAGACTGTCGTATGTTGATTATTGCGATGTTTCATCTTATCTTTTATACGTTTGCTCCATATAATTGACACTACTGTGTACCAGGAAAGTCATAACAGACTAAAAGAGGAAATGATGAACATTGAAGAGTTAAAAACAAAAACAGAAGCAGATATTTCTGAATATATAACAAAAAAAATTATTGAGCTTAAGAAAAAGACCGGGAAAGAAGTTACCAGTATCCAGTTTACTGCACGGGAAAAAATGACTGGTCTTGAAAGCTATGATATCAAGATTGATTTAATCTAGTGTGTTTATAGTATTAGCATCAATTTCTTATCAGATGCTATTCAACAATACAATTTACCCATAAACCTCGTTTTTACGGGGTTTTGTTATATTTAAACATTACCGAATAGATATAAGTCTCGATAGTCGGTGGTATTGGTTGTGTGACAATACCTAGTCTTTCCGGTATGCCTGGAGAGAATACAAACGACAGATTATGTAAGGGAAACGCGCTGAAACTTTCACACTTTCATGCTGAGTGATTTGACGTTATATTTTTAGCCGCAAGTGAAGAGCAAACGCATGGAGCGACAAAATGCATAAAGATCAATACACTGATGCCCCCTCCCAGGAGCAGGTTCGTGTAAAAACTATGCTTAATAGCACCATTTCGATGGGTTACCCGGATGTTGTAATTGCATGTATAGCACATCAAGTATCTCTGGAAGCATTCAGGGCAATTGAGGCCGCGTTAGTAAAGCACGATAAGAATACGAAGGATTATTCCCTGGTGGTTGACTGATCACCATAACTGCTAACCATTCTGACCATTTCACAAGTGACAGAGTCAATATCGTATTCTGTCACTGTCAGGCTAATACAGTACTGCAATTCAACTACAGCAATGCCTCGTATTTAGGTGAATTTACAATATCGTCCAGTTCGGATGCCGGCTGCATTTCTAAAGATAAGGCATTTCGGTTCGCGTATTTTCCCCTCATGCTCGTCAGTCCTGTGCGTAGGAAGAAACAGGACACTCACACTAATTTGTGTGGGCATGCTGTGATGTCCTTCTGAATTATTCCTATGCCATTATGTAAAGCGCTGTATCAGATGCTCGTCACGGCTGTCAGGCTGTCGGGTCCTCCCGGTGGGGGCCCCTGCCACGGGGCGGGAGCGTCGCGGAAAAAGGCTAGTTTTTGCATTTTTATCGGCCACCATCATCTTTGCATCTTATTGATTATTAATGGTTATTTGTTTTTTGCATGTCGAATTGAGTGTTTTTTGTTCGACATCGAACGCGTTTTCTTAAAGTTGTTCGCACGATGCATGTTTAAAGCTCTCCGGAGGAAATATGGATCATGAGTTGAAAAAACTGGTGCTGAATATTAATCAACTGGCGGCTTTATCTGGTCTGCACCGCCAGACTGTCGTGGCAAGACTGAAAAACATTCGTCCCGCTGGTGGACATGACAAACTCAAGCTATACCGGTTGACCGATATTCTGACTGAATTTATGGGGTTACCACCGCCGGTTGCTGAGGGCGAAATGGATCCACATGAACGCAAAGCCTGGTATCAGTCTGAACGTGAGCGTCTTAAGTTCGAACAGGAAACGGCACAACTCATTCCGGCCAGTGATGTCAGACGGGAGTTTGCCATCTGGGCAAAAGCGGTCGTGCAGGTGCTGGAGACATTACCGGATATTCTGGAACGTGACTGCGGCCTGCAGCCTGCCGCTGTGAGCCGTGTTCAGTCCATTATTGATGATCTGCGCGATCAGATAGCCCTGCGGGTGACCGAAGCAGGTGCGGATGATGAGGAGGAATTACAGCAGGAGGAGTAATGCTGAATCAGGAAACCGCAAAGGCAGCACGAACCGATTCAGGTTATATCCTTCGCGCACCGAGACGAATGCTGGTTGCTGATGCCGTTGCTCAGTATATGCGGGTGCCCATGGGGGCCGGGAATTCAGTCCCGTGGGATCCGCTGGTGGCACCGTATGTTATTGAGCCGATGAACTGCCTGGCCTCGCGTGAATACGACGCAGTGATATTTGTTGGCCCGGCACGAACTGGCAAGACTATCGGCCTGATTGACGGCTGGGTGATTTACAATGTGATTTGCGATCCTGCTGATATGCTGATCATTCAGATGACGGAGGAAAAAGCCCGCGAACACTCCAAAAAACGACTTGCCAGAACGTTTCGCGTCAGCCCGGAAGTGGTCAGTCGCCTGAGTCCGAACAAAAATGACAACAACGTTTATGACAGAACATTCCTTGCTGGCAACTACCTGAAAATCGGCTGGCCGTCAGTCAATATCATGTCCTCATCAGATTATAAATGCGTGGCGCTGACGGATTATGACCGTTTTCCGGAAGATATTGATGGCGAGGGGGATGCCTTCTCTCTTGCCTCAAAACGTACCACCACATTTATGTCCAGTGGTATGACGCTGGTGGAGAGTTCCCCCGGCAGGGATGTGAAGGATGTGAAATGGCGACGGACTTCACCGCATGAGGCTCCACCAACCACGGGGATACTGTCGCTCTATAACCGTGGCGATCGCCGTCGCTGGTACTGGCCCTGTCCACACTGTGGTGAGTATTTTCAGCCCTGCGGCGATGTGGTTGCTGGTTTCCGTGATATTGCCGATCCCGTGCTGGCAAGTGAGGCGGCTTATATTCAGTGTCCTTCCTGTTCAGGACGGATTATGCCTGAACAAAAACGTGAGCTGAACGGACGTGGGGTCTGGTTGCGGGATGGTGAATCCATCAATGCGGATGGCAGTCGTTATGGTGATCCCCGACGCTCACGTATTGCGTCATTCTGGATGGAGGGTCCGGCAGCTGCTTACCAGACACTCTCGCAACTCGTTTACAAACTGCTTACTGCAGAACAGGAATACGAGACAACCGGAAGTGAAGAAACACTCAAGACGGTTATCAATACCGACTGGGGATTACCTTATCTTCCCCGTGCCAGCATGGAGCAACGAAAAAGTGAACTGCTTGAGCAGCGGGCAGAGCCAGTTCCTTCCCGCAGTGTGCCGGATGGCGTTAATTTCCTGGTGGCGACAGTGGATGTGCAGGCGGGACGTCATCGCCGTTTTGTGGTTCAGGTAACGGGCTATGGCAGCCGTGGCGAACGCTGGATTATTGATCGTTACAACATCACGCAGTCATTGCGCGGTGACAGCGACGGGGAGAGCCAGCGAATTGATCCGGCCAGCTATCGCAAGCACTAAAGATGATGATGTTTGCAGTGTATTTTATGTTGAGGCCAGAGCTTTTCCGATTAAAGTATTTGCTGAGGAAGGGTTAAGTGTCATTGTACCGACAACTGATTATACAGCAGGTCAAACTACATATAAGTGGGGTGTAACAGAACCTGCTACTGAATGTATAAATGCCCGTACTGTAATTGATTTTAACCAGGGGCGTGGTTATTACTGCTCGCATCAGTTTATTGGTGCCTTGCCTCTGTCTGGGGGGCAAATGTCCGGTGCATTGACTTTAGCAAATATGGCGCAACCATTAAGAACTCCAGGTGGTGGCATATTTGCCAATGATGGCAACTTGTATATCAATAAACCGGGTTTCGCTGGATGGATTGATGCACTCTTTTTGAAATTAACAGGAGGCACAATAACCGGGTCGCTTACCGTTAATGGCGGCATTAAGGGTAATGCTTCAACGGCTACGAAGCTTCAAACGCCAGTAAATATTAATGGTGTTAAGTTTGATGGCTCAGGTGACATCAACATTAATACCTTAGTGTCCAGAGGTATGGTGGCCGCATTAAGTGGCAATACACAAGGCACCGCAGGCGTTCAGATGTATGAAGCGTATAACAATGGCTACCCCACGACTTACGGCAATGTGCTTCATATGAGAGGTGCGAATGCTCCTGGAGAGGGCGAATTGCTTATCGGCTGGAGTGGTACAAGCGGTGCACATGCTCCGGCATTTATTCGTTCGCGACGGGATACTACCGACGCAAACTGGTCGCTGTGGGATCAGCTTTACACAACGGCTTATCCTCCTTCAGAGCTTTATCCTGCAGGGGCACCGATACCGTGGCCATCAGACACAATTCCATCTGGTTATGCTCTGATGCAGGGGCAGACTTTTGATAAATCAGCATATCCGAAACTTGCAACCGCTTACCCATCTGGTGTGATCCCTGATCTGCGTGGATGGACAATTAAGGGCAAACCCGCCAGTGGTCGCGCTGTATTGTCTCAGGAACAGGATGGTATTAAATCGCATACCCACAGTGCCAGTGCATCCAGTACGGATTTGGGGACGAAAACAACCAGTTCGTTTGATTATGGTACTAAGTCCACGAATAACACCGGGGCGCATACACATAGTATTAGCGGGACAGCAAATAGTGCAGGTGGGCACCAACACCAGAGTTCTGGACCATATGCGAATTCTAATAGAACTGCACTCTTTCCTAACGGTTATACCCAGGTTTCAGTCACAAACGTACCAGTTGTACCACAGGAATCTGGCTCAGGTACGAGCCGTATATCAGGGAAGACATCATCAGATGGAGCACATACCCACTCATTGTCTGGTACTGCCGCATCTGCAGGGGCACACGCACATACTGTCGGTATTGGTGCCCATGCACACACTGTGGCGCTGGGTGCACATGGACACACCATCACCGTTAACGCTGCTGGTAACGCGGAAAACACCGTCAAAAACATCGCATTTAACTATATTGTGAGGCTTGCATAATGGCATTCATAATGAGTGAACATCCACAGACCATAAAAATTTATAATCTGCTGGCCGGAACCGGCGAATTTATTGGTGAAGGTGATGCATATATTCCACCCCATACAGGTCTGCCTGCAAACAGTACCGATATTGCACCGCCAGATATTCCGGCTGGCTTCGTGGCTGTTTTTAACAATGAGGATACATCATGGCATCTCGTTGAAGACCACAGGGGAAAAACGGTCTATGACGTGGCATCAGGGGACGCGTTATTTATTTCTGAACTCGGCCCGTTACCAGAAAATGTCACCTGGTTGTCGCCGGATGGGGAATATCAGAAGTGGAACGGCACAACCTGGGTGAAGGATGCGGAAGCAGAAAAACTGTTTCGGATACGGGAAGCGGAAGAAACAAAAAATAGCCTCATGCGGGTAGCCAGTGAGCATATTGCGCCACTTCAGGATGCTGCAGATCTGGAAATTGCAACGGAGGAAGAAATCTCGTTGCTGGAAGCATGGAAAAAGTATCGGGTATTGCTGAACCGTGTTGATACGTCAACTGCACAGGATATTGAATGGCCAGCACTGCCGTAGGGTAAAACATATAAATTCTATAATTAGATGTATCTTTCCATTTACGGCAAGGAAGGGGGCTTGGAAGACGTAAAGCATCTCACACCGAGATTATTTTTTATATGTCAGGTGTCTGAAGTTTTGCTTTGGCTCTTAAAATGGTTTGCCGCGAGGTTTTGAATTCCCGGGCAATGGCACTTATACTTACACCTGACTTAATTCGTTCGAATACCACCTGTTTCTGTTCTTCATTTAACACAGGTGGTCGACCAAAACGTTTCCCTGCGCCCCGGGCTCTTACTATCCCGGAATGAGTGCGTTCAAGTAAAAGGTCTCGTTCAAATTCAGCGACTGCTGAAATTACTTGCATCATCATTTTTCCTGTTGGACTGGTCAGGTCAATGCCCCCCAATGCTAAGCAATGCACTCTGATACCTGTTTCGGTCAGTTGTTCCACTGTTTTCCTGATATCCATTGCATTACAACCAAGGCGATCCAGTTTTGTCACAATCAATTGATCACCACATTTCAGGCGAGCAAGCAACCGGTTAAAACCAGGACGCTCACTGGTTGCTGCTGAGCCGCTAATGTGTTCTTCGATTATTTGCTGAGGTTTGATTTTAAAACCTGCACTTTCGATTTCCCGGCGTTGATTTTCGGGGGGCTGATCCAGCGTTGATATCCGACAGTAAGCAAAAATTCGAGACATAGTGAGACTCTATACGAAATTGGTGTACATATCATAATGCATATCCAAAAATTATTTCGCTTATTATTGTACATATTTGTATGTATACGTTCGAAAATAAACGAATTCGGATGCAGTCCCGTAATTTTGGTGTAACCAAAAATCGATTTTTTGAAAAATGGCTTTAACTCGGTTTGTTTTTCGAACTCCGGGCGGACTCGAGGAAGACGAATAATAGTGTTGTATGTTATTTTAACCAGATTTTAAGTTGTTTGGTCGTGGAAAAGTGGAGCAAAATGTTGTTAAAGTGGAAAAATGGTAAAAAAAGTAGGTTGTTGCGGAATAACGTAGTTGTTGATATTTTTTTAATGCATTGAAAAATTATTTTTCAGGGGAGGTATTACACTTTACCATTTAAATTTTGGTTGTCTTTAAGAACTGATATCGCTGTTTGTAATAATTCTTTGTTATCCAGCCATGACTTTTTCTTTATGTTTCCTTCAATGTAATCAAGCAATGTTCTGGTATTGATAGGTCTTCCCTGTTTTGCTACTTCCACGACAGCATCTCCCAGGATAATTCTGACTTCAGGAAGCTGCGCAGGGAACCACTTTAGGGTGTCTTTTGATTTCATGAAGATATTCCTTAAAATATTATTGGTTTTCATTGCAATATTGTATGTCTGATTCAGGATATGTTGACTTATACATCGGTTTTGTCCGGGTTATTGGATATGCCAATCCCTAATTTTATTAGAGCATGACCAAAAATGCTGAATATGATAAGTAGTGAAGTGATTATCAGTATGCTGTTCATATAGCCTCGAATTAGTATGGTGTTATATATAATATAGTTGACAATTTTTATCCTGGGTGTTCTTAAAGTTCGTAGATGAACCCTGTAGTTTCAGGTATACAGGAATGCTTACAGATAGCGGCAAAAGTCAGGAGGTTAATGGCGCAAACTGAAGGGGTAGCTGCGAACTAACTTAGGTAGAAACTCTACACGGATTCGGTTTAAAAGTATACATAGATAACAATTTTTATCTGAAGAAGAAAAATATTAAGGTGATATGGTCATATATACTTTAATGCGGAAGAATGAATGTGATGAGAGTGCTGTATATGAATGGTTGAAAAACCGCAGACACGTCGTATGCAAGAACGTGCTGCGGTTGGCTGGTGAACTTCCGATAGTGCGAGTATTGAATGATTTCCAGCCGTTACCGATTTTACGTGTTAATTAGTGAACAAACCACTCGTCAGCAGACTCCCAGGTATCTTTCAGAGTTTCCTGAACAAAAGTTTTAGCTGAATCTTTATCGGCGGTGCGCGTAACAGAAAGGCCATCGTTGCTGGTGGCTTTTACGATCACCTCTACATCGTCATAACGCTCACTGATGCGTCGAGTTAATTCTTCCTTTAACGCATCCACAGCACCGTTTGGCATTTTAGTCATTTTCTCTTTGGCTATGCAGATCTCAATACGCATAAAAATCCCTCTACACTGTGTTTGTATACAGTGTTATTTTTAACTGTATGAATAAACAGTGTCAATAGAACAAAGATTGCTGCATGTACAAATGTTCTTTGGCTACAAATACACCTACTGATCATGTTCTGCTATGCTCTGATACCTCCAAAATGTACAATCAGCGGCATGAATTTTTCTTTGTACATATGATTGTACATAATCAAAGAGACAACAATTATGACAAGCCTTTTGGCCGCAGAGGTAGCGAAAAGAAGAACCTTTGCAATTATTTCTCACCCGGACGCCGGTAAAACCACCATCACCGAGAAGGTGTTGCTGTTCGGACAGGCCATTCAGACCGCCGGTACGGTAAAAGGTCGAGGTTCCAACCAGCACGCCAAGTCGGACTGGATGGAGATGGAAAAGCAGCGTGGGATCTCTATTACCACGTCTGTGATGCAGTTTCCGTATCACGACTGCCTGGTTAACCTGCTCGACACCCCGGGGCACGAAGACTTCTCGGAAGATACCTACCGTACGCTGACCGCAGTAGACTGCTGCCTGATGGTTATCGACGCCGCAAAAGGTGTTGAAGATCGTACCCGTAAGCTGATGGAGGTTACCCGTCTGCGTGATACGCCGATCCTCACCTTTATGAACAAACTTGACCGTGATATCCGCGACCCGATGGAACTGCTCGATGAAGTTGAGAACGAGCTGAAAATCGGCTGCGCGCCGATCACCTGGCCGATTGGTTGCGGCAAGCTGTTTAAAGGCGTTTATCATCTTTACAAAGATGAAACCTATCTCTATCAGAGCGGTAAAGGTCACACCATTCAGGAAGTCCGCATTGTTAAAGGGCTGAACAACCCGGATCTCGACGCTGCAGTCGGTGAAGATCTGGCGCAACAGCTGCGTGACGAACTGGAACTGGTGAAAGGCGCGTCTAACGAGTTCGACAAAGAGCTGTTCCTTGCAGGCGAAATCACTCCGGTGTTCTTTGGTACTGCGCTGGGTAACTTCGGCGTCGATCATATGCTGGATGGCCTAGTGGAGTGGGCACCTGCGCCGATGCCGCGTCAGACCGATACTCGTACCGTAGAAGCGAGCGAAGACAAATTTACTGGCTTCGTATTTAAAATTCAGGCCAACATGGACCCGAAACACCGTGACCGCGTGGCATTTATGCGTGTGGTATCCGGTAAATATGAAAAAGGCATGAAACTGCGCCAGGTGCGTACTGCGAAAGACGTGGTGATCTCCGACGCGTTGACCTTTATGGCGGGCGACCGTTCGCACGTTGAAGAGGCTTATCCGGGCGATATCCTCGGTCTGCACAACCACGGCACCATTCAGATCGGTGACACCTTTACCCAGGGTGAGATGATGAAGTTCACCGGTATTCCGAACTTCGCACCGGAACTGTTCCGTCGTATCCGCCTGAAAGATCCGCTGAAACAAAAACAGCTGCTCAAAGGGCTGGTACAGCTTTCCGAAGAGGGCGCGGTGCAGGTATTCCGTCCGATCTCCAACAACGACCTGATCGTCGGTGCGGTAGGTGTACTGCAGTTTGATGTGGTGGTATCGCGTCTGAAGAGCGAATACAACGTTGAAGCAGTATATGAGTCAGTCAACGTTGCCACCGCCCGCTGGGTAGAATGCGCAGACGCGAAGAAATTCGAAGAGTTCAAGCGTAAGAACGAAAGCCAGCTGGCGCTGGATGGCGGCGATAACCTCGCTTACATCGCCACCAGCATGGTCAACCTGCGCCTGGCGCAGGAGCGTTACCCGGACGTACAGTTCCACCAGACCCGCGAGCATTAATTCTTGCCTTCAGGGCGCGGTAGCCGCTGCGCCCTGTCAATTTTCCTTCCTTATTAGCCGCTTACGGAATGTTCTTAAAACATTCACTTTTGCTTATGTTTTAGCTGATATCCCGAGCGGTTTCAAAATTGTGATCTATATTTAACAAAGTAATGACATTTCTGACGGTGTTAAATACCGTTCAATGCGTAGATATCAGTATCTAAAGCCGTCGATTGTCATTGTACCGATATTAATAACTGCTTAAGAAGCTGTAATGGTCGTTATTCATCACCCATCGCTTTTGTGATGACGGCCATTGACTTCTGTAGAGGGTGAAGTATCTCCCTATTCAGCAATGCAACCTCGTGTTGCCAGGCTCAAATTACGAGCAAACATACAGGAATAAATCGATGACTATGACAAGACTGAAGATTTCGAAAACTCTGCTGGCTGTAATGCTGACTTCTGCCGTCGCGACCGGCTCTGCCTATGCGGAAAACAACGCGCAGACCACCAATGAAAGCGCAGGGCAAAAAGTCGATAGCTCTATGAATAAAGTCGGTAATTTCATGGATGACAGTGCTATCACCGCGAAAGTGAAGGCGGCTCTGGTGGATCATGACAACATTAAGAGCACCGATATCTCTGTCAAAACCGATCAAAAAGTCGTGACCCTGAGCGGTTTCGTTGAAAGCCAGGCCCAGGCCGAAGAGGCAGTAAAAGTGGCGAAAGGCATTGAAGGCGTCGCCTCCGTTAGCGACAAGCTGCATGTTCGCGACGCTAAAGAAGGCTCTGTGAAGGGCTACGCGGGTGATACCGCCACCACCAGTGAAATCAAAGCCAAACTGCTGGCGGACGACATTGTCCCTTCACGTAAAGTGAAAGTTGAAACCACCGATGGCGTGGTTCAGCTCTCCGGTACCGTAGATTCTCAGGCACAGAGCGATCGTGCTGAAAGCATCGCCAAAGCGGTAGATGGTGTGAAAAGTGTTAAAAATGATCTGAAAACTCATTAATTCGTCGTAATTCGTCCTCCCGAACTTTGTCGGGAGGCGCGATGTGCACCACACTAAAAATATCGCATTGAGTGATTTTCACGCTCATATCAAGCGGTGACATTAACTATGGTAAAGGAGACGCTTATGTTTCGTTGGGGCATCATATTTCTGGTTATCGCGTTAATCGCCGCCGCACTTGGGTTTGGTGGTCTGGCCGGTACCGCTGCAGGCGCAGCAAAAATTGTCTTTGTCGTCGGGATTATTCTGTTCCTGGTGAGTTTGTTCATGGGCCGAAAACGACCCTAGATTTCAGACCATTAAGAAAATTTTATCCAAAGCCAGTCCAGCGGACTGGCTTTTGCGGTTTTAGCGAATAATAAATTGCGTTACTTTGTCATTCTTTCACAACAAAAACAGGAAGGCAGAGGTGGGGCAGCGAATACCTGTAACGCTTGGTAATATTGCGCCGTTGTCGCTAAGGCCGTTCCAGCCTGGACGAATTGCTCTGGTGTGCGAAGGCGGCGGGCAGCGTGGAATTTTCACAGCTGGCGTGCTGGATGAGTTTATGCGCGCGCAGTTTAATCCTTTCGATCTCTATCTTGGCACATCTGCCGGGGCGCAGAACCTTTCGGCATATATCTGCAATCAGCCCGGTTACGCGCGCAAAGTCATCATGCGTTACACCACAAAACGCGAATTTTTCGATCCATTGCGCTTTGTCCGTGGAGGAAACCTTATCGATCTCGACTGGCTGGTGGAGGCGACTGCAAGCCAGATGCCGTTGCAGATGGACACCGCCGCGCGGCTGTTTGACAGTGGCAAATCGTTTTATATGTGTGCCTGCCGTCAGGACGATTATGCGCCGAATTACTTTTTACCAACCAAACAAAACTGGCTGGATGTGATTCGCGCCACCAGTGCGATACCTGGCTTTTATCGTAGCGGAGTGTCTCTGGAAGGTATTAACTATCTGGATGGTGGGATCAGTGATGCGATCCCGGTTAAAGAAGCGGCAAGACAGGGGGCGAAAACACTGGTGGTGATCCGCACCGTACCGTCGCAAATGTACTACACGCCGCAGTGGTTTAAACGTATGGAACGCTGGCTGGGTGACAGTAGCCTGCAACCACTGGTTAACCTGGTACAGCATCATGAAAGCAGCTATCGTGACATCCAGCAATTTATTGAGAAACCACCGGGCAAGCTGCGGATATTCGAAATTTATCCTCCTAAGCCATTACACAGTATTGCGCTTGGTAGCCGGCTTCCTGCGCTGCGTGAAGACTATAAACTTGGGCGTTTATGTGGGCGTTATTTTCTGGCAACGGTTGGTAAGTTATTGACTGAAAAAGCGCCGCTTACCCGCCATCTGGTACCGGTGGTGACGCCGGAATCGATAGTCATTCCGCCGCCTGCGCCAGTCGCCAACGATACGCTGGTTACCGAGGTGATTGATGCCCCGCAGGCGAATGACCCGACATTTAATAATGAGGATCTGGCTTGATTTGCCGTTTTATCGATACTCACTGCCATTTTGATTTTCCGCCGTTTAGTGGTGATGAAAAATCCAGCCTGCAACGTGCTGCACAAGCGGGTGTAGGCAAGATCATTGTTCCGGCAACCGAGGCGGCAAATTTTGCCCGCGTGCAGGCGTTGACGGAAAATTATCAACCGCTGTATGCCGCATTGGGGCTGCATCCAGGGATGTTGGAAAAACACACCGATGCGTCGCTGGATCAGTTACAGCAGGCGCTGGAAAGGCGTCCGGCGAAGGTGGTAGCGGTGGGGGAGATCGGTCTGGATCTTTTTGGCGACGATCCACAATTTGAGAGGCAACAGTGGTTGCTCGACGAACAACTGAAGCTGGCGAAACGCTACGATCTGCCGGTGATCCTCCATTCACGCCGTACGCATGACAAGCTGGCGATGTATCTTAAACGTCACGATTTGCCGTGTACTGGCGTGATTCACGGTTTTTCCGGCAGCCTGCAACAGGCCGAACGGTTTGTACAGCTGGGCTACAAAATTGGCGTAGGCGGCACTATCACTTATCCGCGTGCCAGTAAAACCCGCGATGTCATCGCAAAACTGCCGCTGGCGTCGTTGCTTCTGGAAACCGACGCGCCGGATATGCCGCTCAATGGTTTTCAGGGGCAGCCTAACCGCCCGGAACAGGCCGCTCGTGTGTTTGCTGTGCTTTGCGAGTTGCGCCCGGAACCAGCGGATGAGATTGCCGAAGTGTTGCTTAATAACACGTATGCGGTGTTTAACGTTCGTGGGTAGTTTGTCTTTCATACCGGATAAGGCGTTCACGCCGCATCCGGCAGTCGGCGCACAATGCCTGATGCGACGCTGACGCGTCTTATCATGCCTACAGGTCTGATGGCATGTCACAAATACAGCGCCGGAAATATCAACCGGCTTACCCCGCGCTCCCGTAACGCATCAGCCAACTGCTCAACGTCTTCCGGCGTGGCGCTCGGCCAGCTTTGCGCCTCGCCATACACGCCGTGGGCATGAAACGCGTTCAGGCGAATCGGAACATCACCAAGCCCCCTGGTAAACACCGCTAGCTCATCGATGTGTTGCAAATAATCCACCTGGCCTGGGATCATCAGCAAACGCAGTTCCGCCAGCTTGCCGTGCTCGGCAAGCAGACTAATGCTGCGCTTAATCTGCTGATTATCGCGTCCGGTTAATTGTTGATGACATTTGCTCCCCCACGCTTTGAGATCGAGCATCGCGCCGTCGCACACCGGGAGCAATTTTTCCCAGCCGGTTTCGCTCAACATGCCGTTGCTGTCCACCAGACAGGTGAGATGGCGTAGTTGGGAATCATTTTTGATGGCAGTAAATAGCGCCACCACAAACGGTAGCTGGGTCGTGGCTTCGCCGCCGCTCACCGTTATCCCTTCGATAAACAGCACTGCTTTGCGGATATGGCTAAGCACCTCGTCCACGCTCATGGATTGCGCCATCGGCGTGGCGTGTTGCGGACACATCTTCAGGCAGGTATCGCACTGTTCGCAGACCGCAGCGTTCCACGCCACTTTGCCATCAACAAACTGTAACGCCTGATGTGGACACTGCGGCACACACTCTCCGCAATCATTGCAGCGCCCCATCGTCCACGGGTTGTGGCAATTTTTGCAGCGCAGATTACATCCTTGTAAAAACAGAGCCAGACGACTGCCTGGCCCGTCAACGCAGGAGAAGGGGATAATCTTACTGACTAAAGCGCATCTGCTGTTCATGGCTTATCACGCGTGGTTGGCGTTCCATAATACGAGTGTTGCGTGCGGCCTCTTCGCCCAGCCAGGTCGTGTTGGTACGTGATCCTTCGGCGCGATATTTTTCTAAATCAGACAGACGCACCATATAGCCGGTAACGCGAACCAGATCGTTACCGCTGACATTAGCGGTAAATTCACGCATTCCTGCTTTAAAGGCACCGAGGCAAAGCTGTACCAGCGCCTGCGGATTACGCTTGATGGTTTCATCGAGCGTCAGGATGTCGCTGATCCCGGAGTAATAATATGCATGATGCGGGGCGACAGTTTGCAGATGGGTGATTGGATCGGGTTCGTCGCCATACGGCAGACGCGCGCCCGGCGTAGTGCCGATATCGGAACTGATCCCAGACTGTGCGTGTAACATCGCACGTTTTTGCCAGCCATATTTCACGGGCGTACTAGCGACAAACTCCGCCAGTTGCGCGCTGATGCGATAGCCCACTTCATTTGCGGCGGCCTCTTTACCATAGCGCGCGGCAATCCCTTCTTTCTCGCACAGCAGATTAACTGCTTCCGCCAGCCCGTACATGCCAAACATCGGCACAAAACGTTCAGGATCAATCAACCCTTCTTTCACCAGGAAGCTATTCTCAAAGAAGTGTGATTGTTGATAGAGGAATTCACACCGCGCATCAATGATGGTGATCTGCTGCTGGCAGTAGTGCGGTAGTGTGCGCGTAAAGAAGTCATCCAGCGACTCACTGCGCTCGGCAATAGCTTTAAGATTAAGACGTACCAGTGTGCTACCACCGCCTGCCAGCGGCAGTGAGTTGTAACAACTTACAATCCCGTAGCCGCCTTTTGTGAAAATTTTATCATGCACTGGGCCGTTGGCGATGTGCGGTTTGCTACATTCACAGATGTTTTTCGCCACTTCCAGCAGCAGGTTATCAGGGGTGATTTCAGGATCGTAGATAAAAGTCAGGTTCGGTGAAACCTGCTTCAGCTCTGCATCTGCGCGTAATATCGCACGGGTGACAGGGGAATCTGCCGGACCGATATTGGCATGCATAAAGGCGTCAGGCAGAGTTCTGTCGAGATAACGCCAGAAACGTTTTATTCGAATATCAATTTCGTCTTGTGTTAGAATTCTAACATAAGGTTGCAACAACGCATCCAGTTGCCCCAGGTAGACCGGCATCGATGTGACCGAGGGAACGTGGTGGTAAAGAATGGTCAGCAGAGAGAGTGCGTCATCAAGATCTTTCGCGCCTTCCAGCTCCAGCCATTCGGAACCGTTTGCCAGAAAACGGGCGTAATCGGGTAAGACATAGCGCGGTTTGTACGGTGCATGACCTTCAAACATATCGCAGATTACACCCTCATCCAGCGCGCGACGGGCTTCGGCAGGCAACGCCGGGTAAGGCAGATTGTTTTCTGCTTCCAGCGCCAGAAAATGGCGCTTCTGCTCCGGGGTAAGTACCGGACTGGTCACAATTTGCTGGCAACGTTGTTGCAGTGCGCTTTCATTAGACGTGGGCATCTTCTTTTCCTTTTATGCGAAGGTGATGCGCCATTGTAAGAAGTTTCGTGATGTTCACTTTGATCCTGATACGTTAGCCACCGCTGACGGATTCATTTGAAAGTGAATTACTTGAACCAGATCGCATTACTGTAATGCAAATTTGTAAGTAGATTTTCTTAATTGTGATGTATATCGAAGTGTGTTGCTGAGTCGATGTTAGAATACTAACAAACTCGCAAGGTGAATTTTATTGGCGACAAGCCAGGAGAATGAAATGACTGATCTGAAAGCAAGCAGCCTGCGTGCACTGAAATTGATGGACCTGACCACCCTGAATGACGACGACACCGACGAAAAAGTGATCGCCCTGTGTCATCAGGCAAAAACTCCGGTCGGCAATACCGCCGCTATCTGTATCTATCCTCGCTTTATCCCGATTGCTCGCAAAACGCTGAAAGAGCAGGGTACTCCGGAAATCCGTATTGCTACGGTAACCAACTTCCCACACGGTAACGATGACATTGAAATCGCGCTGGCAGAAACCCGTGCGGCAATCGCCTACGGTGCTGATGAAGTTGACGTGGTGTTCCCGTACCGCGCGCTGATGGCGGGCAACGAGCAGGTTGGTTTTGATCTGGTGAAAGCCTGTAAAGAGGCTTGCGCAGCGGCGAACGTACTGCTGAAAGTGATCATCGAAACCGGTGAGCTGAAAGACGAAGCGCTGATTCGCAAAGCATCTGAAATCTCCATTAAAGCGGGCGCTGACTTCATCAAAACCTCTACCGGTAAAGTGGCGGTGAACGCGACGCCGGAAAGCGCACGCATCATGATGGAAGTTATCAAGGATATGGGCGTAGAAAAAACTGTTGGTTTCAAACCAGCGGGCGGTGTGCGTACTGCGGAAGATGCGCAGAAATATCTCGCGATTGCAGATGAACTGTTCGGCGCTGACTGGGCAGATGCACGTCACTATCGCTTTGGCGCTTCCAGCTTGCTGGCAAGTCTGCTGAAAGCACTGGGCCACGGCGACGGTAAGAGCGCCAGCAGCTACTAAGCTGCCTTTTGCCAGAGGGTGGATGCCGGATGCTACGGGTTGAGTACCCCTGTAGGCCTGATAAGACGCGTCTGCGTCGCATCAGGCGGTCAGTAGTGATGCCGGATGCGGCGTGAACGCATTATCCGGCCTACGGGGCGAGCGCCATGTAGGCCTGATAAGAAGCAGTCAGCATCAGGCAATAACAGCATCCGCCATCTGGCAACAACGCCTTCAAACTTATTCCTCGGGAGGTTACCTTGTTTCTCGCACAAGAAATTATTCGTAAAAAACGTGATGGTCATGCGCTGAGCGATGAAGAAATTCGTTTCTTTATCAACGGCATTCGCGATAACACTATCTCCGAAGGGCAGATTGCCGCCCTCGCGATGACCATTTTCTTCCACGATATGACGATGCCGGAGCGTGTCTCGCTGACAATGGCGATGCGAGATTCAGGAACCGTTCTCGACTGGAAAAGCCTGCATCTGAATGGCCCGATTGTTGATAAACACTCTACCGGTGGCGTCGGCGATGTGACTTCGCTGATGTTAGGTCCAATGGTGGCTGCCTGTGGCGGCTATATTCCGATGATCTCCGGTCGCGGCCTCGGTCATACTGGCGGTACGCTCGACAAACTGGAATCCATCCCTGGCTTCGACATTTTCCCGGATGACAACCGTTTCCGCGAAATTATTAAAGACGTCGGCGTGGCAATTATCGGCCAGACCAGCTCACTGGCGCCGGCGGATAAACGTTTCTACGCGACCCGCGACATTACCGCAACTGTGGATTCCATCCCGCTGATCACCGCCTCAATCCTCGCGAAGAAACTGGCGGAAGGTCTGGATGCGCTGGTGATGGACGTGAAAGTGGGTAGCGGCGCGTTTATGCCGACCTACGAACTCTCCGAAGCCCTTGCCGAAGCGATTGTTGGCGTGGCTAACGGCGCTGGCGTGCGCACCACCGCACTGCTCACCGACATGAATCAGGTGCTGGCCTCCAGTGCCGGTAACGCGGTTGAAGTACGTGAAGCGGTGCAGTTCCTGACCGGTGAATACCGTAACCCGCGTCTGTTTGATGTCACGATGGCGCTGTGTGTGGAGATGTTGATCTCCGGCAAACTGGCGAAAGATGACGCTGAAGCGCGCGCGAAATTGCAGGCGGTGCTGGACAACGGTAAAGCGGCAGAAATCTTTGGTCGTATGGTAGCGGCACAAAAAGGCCCGACTGACTTCGTTGAGAACTACGCGAAGTATCTGCCGACAGCGATGCTGACGAAAGCAGTCTATGCTGATACCGAAGGTTTTGTCAGTGAAATGGATACCCGCGCGCTGGGGATGGCAGTGGTTGCAATGGGCGGCGGTCGCCGTCAGGCATCTGACACCATCGATTACAGCGTCGGCTTTACTGATATGGCGCGTCTGGGCGACCAGGTAGACGGCCAGCGTCCGCTGGCGGTTATCCACGCGAAAGATGAAACCAGTTGGCAGGAAGCGGCGAAAGCGGTGAAAGCGGCAATTAAACTTGCCGATAAAGCACCAGAAAGCACACCAACTGTCTATCGTCGTATCAGTGAATAACGGTATACTGATCTGATCATTTAAATTTGAAGCACTGAGTACGGAGAACATATGAAACGTGCATTTATTATGGTGCTGGACTCATTCGGCATCGGCGCTACAGAAGATGCAGAACGCTTTGGTGACGTCGGGGCTGACACCCTGGGTCATATCGCAGAAGCTTGCGCCAAAGGCGAAGCTGATCACGGTCGTAAAGGGCCACTGAATCTGCCAAATCTGACCCGTCTTGGGCTGGCTAAAGCACACGAAGGTTCTACCGGTTTCATTCCGGCGGGAATGGACGGCAACGCTGAAGTTATCGGCGCGTACGCATGGGCGCACGAAATGTCATCCGGTAAAGACACCCCGTCAGGTCACTGGGAAATCGCCGGTGTACCGGTTCTGTTTGAGTGGGGATACTTCTCCGATCACGAAAACAGCTTCCCGCAAGAGCTGCTGGATAAACTGGTAGAACGCGCTAACCTGCCGGGTTACCTCGGTAACTGCCACTCTTCCGGTACGGTCATCCTGGATCAACTGGGCGAAGAGCACATGAAAACCGGCAAGCCGATTTTCTATACCTCCGCTGACTCAGTGTTCCAGATTGCCTGCCACGAAGAAACCTTTGGTCTGGATAAACTCTACGAACTGTGTGAAATCGCCCGTGAAGAGCTGACCAACGGCGGCTACAACATCGGTCGCGTTATCGCTCGTCCGTTTGTCGGCGACAAAGCCGGTAACTTCCAGCGTACTGGCAACCGTCACGACCTGGCTGTTGAACCGCCAGCACCGACCGTGCTGCAGAAACTGGTTGATGAAAAACACGGTCAGGTGGTTTCTGTTGGTAAAATTGCGGACATCTACGCTAACTGCGGCATCACCAAGAAAGTGAAAGCGACTGGCCTGGACGCGCTGTTTGACGCCACCATCAAAGAGATGAAGGAAGCAGGTGATAACACCATCGTCTTCACCAATTTCGTTGACTTCGACTCCTCCTGGGGCCACCGTCGCGACGTCGCAGGTTATGCCGCAGGTCTGGAACTGTTTGACCGCCGTCTGCCGGAGCTGATGTCTCTGCTGCGCGATGACGACATCCTGATCCTCACCGCTGACCACGGTTGTGATCCGACCTGGACCGGTACTGACCACACGCGTGAACATATTCCGGTACTGGTTTACGGCCCGAAAGTAAAACCGGGCTCACTGGGTCACCGTGAAACCTTCGCGGATATCGGCCAGACTCTGGCAAAATATTTTGGTACTTCTGATATGGAATATGGCAAAGCCATGTTCTGATGGATTTGGGCGGAGCGTTGACTCCGCCTTTGATATGTCACAAAAAGGATAAAACGATGGCTACCCCACACATTAATGCAGAAATGGGCGATTTCGCTGACGTAGTTTTGATGCCAGGCGACCCGCTGCGTGCGAAGTATATTGCAGAAACTTTCCTTGAAGATGTCCGTGAAGTGAACAACGTTCGCGGTATGCTGGGCTTCACCGGTACTTACAAAGGCCGCAAAATTTCCGTAATGGGCCACGGTATGGGTATCCCGTCCTGCTCCATCTACACTAAAGAACTGATCACCGATTTCGGCGTTAAGAAAATCATCCGTGTTGGTTCCTGTGGCGCTGTTCTGCCGCACGTAAAACTGCGTGACGTGGTGATTGGTATGGGTGCTTGCACCGATTCCAAAGTTAACCGTATCCGCTTTAAAGATCATGACTTCGCAGCTATCGCTGACTTTGACATGGTGCGTAACGCAGTAGACGCTGCTAAAGCGCTGGGCGTTGATGCGCGCGTTGGTAACCTGTTCTCCGCTGACCTGTTCTACTCTCCGGACGGCGAAATGTTCGACGTGATGGAAAAATACGGCATCCTCGGCGTAGAAATGGAAGCGGCTGGTATCTACGGCGTGGCTGCAGAGTTTGGTGCGAAAGCACTCGCTATCTGCACCGTGTCTGACCACATCCGTACTCACGAGCAAACCACTGCCGAAGAGCGTCAGACCACCTTCAACGACATGATCAAAATCGCGCTGGAATCTGTTCTGCTGGGCGATAAAGAGTAATCGTGTTTCGCTGAAAGGCGATTGTCGTGTTAAGCCGGATCAGGAGACTGCTCCGGCTTTTTAGTATCTATTCATCAAGAGCTACTAATTTATAGTTTTTCTATAATTTTCATATTGTTATAAAGTTGAATCCATTCAAGAATCTATTCATTTATGCTCAGACTTCATCCAGTAAGGGGATATCAGCAACTCTGGTGGACAACCATAAATTCCTGCCATTTTGCTTATAATGTTTGAGCTAAGCCGTTCCGTCTTTTCGATCTGTTTTAGAGAATTAATTGAGATATCTAACATTTCACTTGCTTCAGAAAGCGATAATTTATACCTGATACGCACGGCGGCCAGCCAGGAAATACGCTGGCTGAACATTAAATTGATAATCTCCCGTTCCTGGTTTTCCAGATCGATCATATTTCCTTCCCTGGATATTTTAATCAGCGAGTTACCTTACCGCCCCTGCCATCCATGCCGATAACTCCCGTAGCTCTTTTTCCTGTTCCGGGAAGTCGACCAACAGAGCTTCGCACTCTTGTTGCAGCATATCAGCGCGGTACAGGCAGCCTTGCAACCGCCCGGCGAGGGCTTCCAGTGGTGCGGGGTTAAGGCTGTCGGTAAATACCTGGGCGCGGGTGATATGGCCTTTTTCAACGTCGAAATGCAGTTCCACGCCGCCCCATGTGAAGCGTTCATCCAGCAGATGCGAAAACGCCGGAGCCTGACCGAAGTTCCATTCCCAGCTACTCTGGCGGGCAAAGGTTTCGGCGAAGTTTGGCAAGTCTGGCGTTTTGTTCGGGGAGATGATTTCCGCTTCTACGCGTTCGCCATAATGGGCGAAAAAGGCCTCGGCGATGGCTTTGCAAACCTGCTCATGGGTGATCCCCGGCAGCAGTTCGGTGAGGTTGGTCACGCGGGAACGCACTGAAGTAATGCCTTTCGCCGCCAGTTTCTTTTTATCCGGATTGAGGTAGTTCGCCAGGCGGCTAAGGTCAGCATTGAGCAGCAAGGTGCCGTGGTGGAAACCGCGATCTTTGGTTTCGCGATAGGCCGAGCCAGAGACTTTGCGGTCGCCTTCAGCCGTTTTTACCACCAGATCGTTGCGCCCGGAAGCCTCGGCGGTGACACCAAGTTCGTTCAGTGCATTAAGCACAATCGTCGTGGAGATGGTTTTATCATACTCCGGCTTGCCAGCCATAAACGTAAAACAGGTATTGCCGAGATCATGGAACACCGCGCCGCCGCCGCTACTGCGCCGCGCCAGGCGGACGTTATCTTCTTCCATTCGCCGGGTATTGCACTCTTTCCACGGGTTTTGCGCACGACCAATCACTACGGTGTCGGCATTGCGCCAGAGAAACAGAACGCGCTGCGTGGCGGGCATCTGGCGAAAAATACACTCCTCCACCGCCAGGTTAAACCACGGGTCGTAAGAGTCAGAGATGAGCAGGCGTAATGTGGACATAACGATTTCCTTTCTTGTAGTAATGGGTCACTCTTTTTTCTCGCTTTCTTCCTCTTCCGGCACCGGTTTGCTGGCGGTTAACAGGAAGGGGGATTGCTGCCAGCGGGTGCGTTTACCCTGTAGCAGCGTGCGGGTCAGCACTACGCCGATTGCCAGTGAAAGCAGCAGCATCAGGCGTAAAATGTTGGTGGTGTTATCCACCTGTTTGGCTTCGGTGGCGAGCGTATGGGTGTCGAGCGTCAGGCGCAGATAACCGAGCGGTCCATTTTTCCCCTTAATCGGCTCGACAATCTGCTGGTTAAAATAGCCCCCTGCTTTTTTACCGTCGAGCGCCAGTCGGTCGCGCACCTCAACGCTTTCGCCTGCGCGGGCAATAAGATCGCCTTGTTCGTCATACACACCCGCGTCGAGGATACGGCTTTCGTCCGTCAATTGGTCGAGGATCGCCTGAATACGTTTTTCATCAGGTGAGTTGGTACGCATCAGCGGCGCAACGTTCAGGGTTACCTGATGAGCCAGGGTACGGGCCAGTTCTTCCAGCTGTGGATTACGCTGTCGCTGGTGGTTTTGACTAAACCATGATGCTCCCTGCATGAGTGCGACTAACAAAGCGAGACAGAACAGGACAATCACTGCCCGATGCAGCCGGAATTTTAGTTTTGTGCGAGCCATATTCCACCCGTTGAAAATTTGAGACTTAATGTTGCCAGAAGCAATGGATACAAGGTAGCCTCATGCGTTATTTTCCCTGCTTCGAACGATTTTACAGGAGCCTTAATGCCTAACATTACCTGGTGCGACCTGCCTGAAGATGTCTCTTTATGGCCTGGTCTGCCTCTTTCGTTAAGTGGTGATGAAGTGATGCCACTGGATTACCACGCAGGTCGTAGCGGCTGGCTGCTGTATGGTCGTGGGCTGGATAAACAACGTCTGACCCAGTACCAGAGCAAACTGGGCGCGGCGATGGTGATTGTTGCCGCCTGGTGCGTGGAAGATTATCAGGTGATTCGTCTGGCAGGATCGCTTACCGCGCGGGCTACACGCCTGGCGCATGAAGCACAGCTGGATGTCGCGCCGCTGGGGAAAATTCCGCACCTGCGCACGCCAGGTCTTTTGGTGATGGACATGGACTCCACTGCCATTCAGATTGAATGTATTGATGAGATCGCCAAACTGGCCGGAACGGGCGAGATGGTGGCGGAAGTGACTGAACGGGCGATGCGCGGGGAGCTGGATTTTACCGCCAGCCTGCGCAGCCGCGTGGCGACGCTGAAAGGTGCTGACGCCAGTATTTTGCAACAGGTGCGTGAAAATCTGCCGCTGATGCCAGGCTTAACGCAACTGGTGCTGAAGCTGGAAACGCTGGGCTGGAAAGTGGCGATTGCCTCCGGCGGCTTTACTTTCTTTGCCGAATACCTGCGCGACAAGCTGCGATTAACCACCGTGGTAGCCAATGAACTGGAGATCATGGGCGGTAAATTTACCGGCAACGTGATCGGCGATATCGTTGACGCGCAGTACAAAGCTAATACCCTGATCCGGCTGGCGCAGGAGTATGAAATCCCGCTGGCGCAGACCGTAGCGATTGGCGATGGCGCCAATGACCTGCCGATGATCAAAGCGGCGGGGCTGGGGATTGCCTACCATGCCAAGCCAAAAGTGAATGAAAAGACGGAAGTCACCATCCGTCACGCTGACCTGATGGGGGTATTCTGCATCCTCTCCGGTAGCCTGAATCAGAAGTAATTGCCCGCCCGTCATCCTGCGGGCGGCACAGCATTAACGAGGTACACCGTGGCAAAAGCTCCAAAACGCGCCTTTGTTTGTAATGAATGCGGGGCCGATTATCCGCGCTGGCAGGGGCAGTGCAGCGCCTGCCATGCCTGGAACACCATCACCGAGGTACGTCTTGCTGCGTCGCCAACGGTGGCGCGTAACGAGCGTCTCAGTGGCTATGCCGGTAGTGCCGGGGTGGCAAAAGTCCAGAAACTCTCCGATATCAGCCTTGAAGAGCTGCCGCGTTTTTCCACCGGATTTAAAGAGTTCGACCGCGTATTAGGCGGCGGGGTGGTGCCAGGAAGCGCCATTCTGATTGGTGGTAACCCTGGTGCCGGAAAATCCACGCTGCTACTGCAAACGTTGTGCAAACTGGCGCAGCAGATGAAAACGCTGTATGTCACTGGCGAAGAGTCGCTGCAACAGGTGGCGATGCGTGCTCACCGTCTCGGTCTGCCGACCGACAATCTCAATATGCTGTCGGAAACCAGCATCGAACAGATCTGCCTGATTGCTGAAGAAGAGCAACCGAAGCTGATGGTCATTGACTCGATCCAGGTGATGCATATGGCGGACGTGCAGTCTTCGCCAGGCAGCGTGGCGCAGGTGCGTGAAACGGCGGCTTATCTGACGCGCTTCGCCAAAACGCGCGGGGTGGCGATTGTCATGGTGGGTCACGTAACCAAAGATGGTTCGCTGGCTGGTCCTAAAGTGCTGGAACACTGTATCGACTGTTCAGTGCTGCTGGACGGTGATGCTGACTCCCGTTTTCGCACCTTGCGCAGCCATAAAAACCGCTTCGGCGCGGTGAATGAGCTGGGCGTCTTCGCGATGACCGAACAGGGTCTGCGTGAAGTTAGTAACCCTTCGGCGATCTTCTTAAGTCGCGGCGATGAAGTGACCTCTGGCAGTTCAGTGATGGTGGTGTGGGAAGGAACGCGTCCGCTACTGGTGGAGATCCAGGCGCTGGTCGATCACTCGATGATGGCGAATCCACGCCGCGTCGCAGTAGGGCTGGAGCAAAACCGTCTGGCGATCCTGCTGGCAGTGCTGCACCGTCACGGTGGTCTGCAAATGGCCGATCAGGATGTGTTTGTGAACGTGGTCGGCGGTGTGAAGGTGACCGAAACCAGTGCCGACTTAGCATTACTGCTGGCGATGGTTTCCAGCCTGCGTGACAGACCGCTACCGCAGGATCTGGTGGTGTTTGGTGAAGTCGGGCTGGCAGGAGAGATCCGCCCGGTGCCCAGCGGCCAGGAACGAATCTCTGAAGCGGCGAAACACGGTTTTCGCCGGGCGATTGTTCCGGCAGCCAATGTGCCGAAAAAAGCGCCGGAAGGGATGCAGATTTTTGGCGTTAAAAAACTCTCCGACGCGCTTAGCGTGTTCGACGACTTATAATGAGAGATACGGAGGGAGATATGTCGTCATTTGATTACCTGAAAACTGCCATTAAGCAACAGGGCTGCACGCTACAGCAGGTGGCTGATGCCAGCGGTATGACCAAAGGGTATTTAAGCCAGTTACTGAATGCCAAAATCAAAAGCCCCAGCGCGCAAAAGCTGGAGGCATTGCACCGTTTTTTGGGGCTGGAGTTTCCCCGGCAGAAGAAAACGATCGGCGTTGTATTCGGTAAGTTCTACCCGCTGCATACCGGACATATCTACCTTATCCAGCGTGCCTGTAGCCAGGTTGACGAGCTGCATATCATTATGGGTTTTGACGATACCCGTGACCGCGCACTGTTTGAAGACAGTGCCATGTCGCAGCAGCCGACTGTCCCGGATCGTCTGCGCTGGTTACTGCAAACCTTCAAGTATCAAAAAAATATCCGCATTCATGCCTTTAACGAAGAGGGCATGGAGCCGTATCCGCACGGCTGGGATGTGTGGAGCAATGGCATCAAAAAGTTTATGGCTGAAAAAGGGATCCAGCCGGATCTGATCTACACCTCGGAAGAAGCCGACGCCCCGCAGTATATGGAGCATCTGGGGATCGAAACGGTGCTGGTCGATCCGAAACGTACCTTTATGAGTATCAGCGGTGCGCAGATCCGCGAAAATCCGTTCCGTTACTGGGAATATATTCCCACCGAAGTGAAGCCGTTCTTTGTGCGTACCGTGGCGATCCTCGGCGGCGAGTCGAGCGGTAAATCCACTCTGGTAAATAAACTCGCCAATATCTTCAACACCACCAGTGCGTGGGAGTTTGGTCGTGATTATGTCTTTTCGCATCTGGGCGGTGATGAGATCGCGTTGCAGTATTCCGACTACGATAAAATCGCGCTGGGACACGCACAATATATTGATTTCGCGGTGAAATATGCCAATAAAGTGGCGTTTATCGACACTGATTTTGTCACTACCCAGGCATTCTGCAAAAAGTACGAAGGGCGTGAGCACCCGTTTGTACAGGCACTGATCGATGAATACCGTTTTGATCTGGTGATCCTGCTGGAGAACAACACTCCGTGGGTGGCAGATGGTTTACGCAGCCTCGGCAGTTCGGTGGATCGCAAAGAGTTCCAGAACTTGCTGGTGGAGATGCTGGAAGAGAACAATATCGAATTTGTGCGGGTTGAAGAGGACGATTACGACAGCCGTTTCCTGCGTTGCGTGGAGCTGGTGCGGGAAATGATGGGGGAGCAGAGGTAACCGTGACGAAACTGCTCAAAGGCGAGGTATAAAATGAGTTTTTTTGATGAGTTGAAAACCTCTCTGGAAGAGGCTGTCGAGATTAAACAAGGTTTGAAAGAACCAGCACGGATGACCCGCTACGAAATTGCGGATGCTAAGGCTGTTGTAGGCCGGAAAAGGCGTTCACGCCGTATCCGGCATTCGGTGCTCAATGCCTGATGCGACGCTTATCGCGTCTTATCAGGCTTGGAGATTCACAACGTATTGAAAGTGCATGGTTTGTAGGCCGGATAAGGCGTTCACGCCGCATCCGGCATTTTACGCATTACTTCGCAATACGTTTGTACTTGATACGTTTCGGCTCCAGCGCGTCTGCGCCCAGCGTGCGTTTCTTGTACTCTTCGTACTCGGTAAAGTTACCTTCGAAGAACTCAACTTTACCTTCATCCTGGTAATCCAGAATGTGCGTGGCGATACGGTCGAGGAACCAACGATCGTGCGAGATAACCATCGCGCAGCCCGGGAACTCCAGCAGGGCGTTTTCCAGCGCACGCAGGGTTTCGATATCCAGGTCGTTGGTTGGTTCGTCGAGCAGCAGCATGTTGCCGCCAACCTGCAGCAGCTTCGCCAGATGCAGACGACCACGCTCACCACCGGAAAGTTCGCCAACGCGTTTCCCCTGATCAACCCCTTTGAAGTTAAAGCGGCCAACGTAGGCGCGGCTTGGCATCTCGGTGTTGCCGATCTTCATGATATCCAGCCCGCCGGAAACTTCTTCCCAAACGGTTTTGCTGTTATCCATTGAGTCACGGAACTGATCGACAGATGCCAGTTTCACCGTTTCACCTAAAGTGATGGTGCCGCTGTCCGGCTGTTCCTGACCAGAGATCATACGGAACAGCGTCGATTTACCCGCGCCGTTCGGACCGATGATCCCGACGATTGCCCCTTTCGGGATCGAGAAGCTCAAATCGTCAATCAGCAGGCGATCGCCGTAGGATTTACGCAGGTTGCTGACTTCCAGCACTTTATCGCCCAGACGCGGTCCAGGTGGAATAAACAGTTCGTTGGTTTCGTTACGTTTCTGATATTCGGTGCTGTTCAGCTCTTCAAAGCGTGCCAGACGTGCTTTACCTTTCGACTGACGGCCTTTAGTACCCTGACGAACCCACTCCAGCTCTTTCTCGATCGACTTACGACGCGCCGCTTCTTGTGAAGCTTCCTGCGCCAGACGCTGATCTTTCTGCTCCAGCCAGGAGGAGTAGTTGCCTTCCCACGGAATACCTTCGCCGCGGTCAAGTTCGAGGATCCAGCCCGCGACGTTATCGAGGAAGTAACGGTCGTGGGTAATCGCCACAACGGTGCCTTCGAAGTCGTGCAGGAAGCGTTCCAGCCACGCCACGGATTCGGCATCCAGGTGGTTGGTCGGTTCGTCGAGCAGCAGCATGTCTGGTTTTTCCAGCAGCAGGCGGCACAAGGCCACGCGACGACGCTCACCACCGGAGAGGTTAGCGATTTTCGCGTCCCAGTCCGGCAGACGCAGCGCATCCGCTGCACGCTCCAGCTGTACGTTCAGGTTATGACCGTCGTGAGCCTGAATGATCTCTTCCAGACGGCCCTGCTCAGCAGCCAGTTTGTCAAAATCGGCATCCGGATCGGCATACAGCGCGTACACTTCATCCAGACGTTTCAGAGCGTTAACCACTTCAGAAACGGCTTCTTCAATGGACTCACGTACGGTGTGTTCCGGGTTGAGCTGCGGTTCCTGCGGCAGATAACCAATCTTGATATCTGGCTGCGGGCGCGCTTCACCTTCGATGTCTTTATCGATGCCCGCCATAATGCGCAGCAGGGTAGACTTACCCGCGCCGTTCAGACCCAGGACACCAATTTTTGCCCCAGGGAAGAAACTCAGAGAGATGTTTTTCAAGATATGACGTTTCGGCGGAACAACTTTGCCGACACGATGCATGGTATAAACGAATTGAGCCACGTTGGACTTCGCCTCTATGTTTATCGTGATGATGAGTTTTCAAAGGCGAAGTGTAGCCTTTTTCCCCGCCTAATCCCAGTTGGTCGATCGCCTTCGCAGTATACTCGTCATACTTCAAGTTGCATGTGCTGCGCTTACGCTCGCTCACCCCAGTCACTTACTTCTGTAAGCTCCTGGGGACTCACTCACTTATCGCCTTCCTGCAACTCGAATTATTTAGAGTATAAAAGTAAAAAAGTGTCCGTAACGTGGCGTAAACGGCAATGACTGGTTAGCATAAATCTATTACGCGGCATGACGCTGCATTGATGTATTTACACTTAGAGGGTGCGCTTGTGGAAAAAGCCAAACAAGTTACCTGGCGGCTGTTGGCTGCCGGTGTCTGTCTGCTGACGGTCAGCAGCGTGGCACGAGCCGACTCACTGGATGAGCAGCGTAGCCGTTACGCGCAAATCAAGCAGGCCTGGGATAATCGACAAATGGATGTGGTCGAACAAATGATGCCATCCCTGAAGGATTATCCACTTTATCCTTACCTGGAATATCGCCAGATTACCGATGACCTGATGAATCAACCAGCGGTGACGGTCACTAACTTTGTTCGCGCTAATCCCACGCTTCCTCCCGCTCGCACTCTACAATCTCGTTTCGTCAATGAACTGGCGCGGCGTGAAGACTGGCGTGGTTTGTTAGCCTTTAGCCCGGAAAAGCCCGGAACTACCGAAGCGCAATGTAATTACTACTATGCGAAATGGAACACCGGGCAGAGTGAAGAAGCCTGGCAAGGGGCGAAAGAGTTGTGGCTAACCGGCAAGAGCCAGCCTAACGCTTGTGACAAGTTATTTAGCGTATGGCGCGCGTCCGGAAAACAAGATCCGCTGGCGTATTTAGAGCGTATCCGGCTGGCGATGAAAGCGGGTAACACGGGGCTAGTAACAGTACTGGCAGGGCAGATGCCTGCCGATTACCAGACTATCGCCTCAGCAATCATTTCACTGGCAAATAACCCTAATACGGTGCTGACCTTCGCGCGTACAACTGGAGCGACAGATTTTACCCGTCAAATGGCGGCGGTGGCGTTTGCCAGCGTGGCGCGCCAGGATGCTGAAAATGCACGGCTGATGATCCCGTCGCTTGCCCAGGCGCAGCAGCTTAATGAAGATCAGATTCAGGAGTTGCGCGATATCGTCGCCTGGCGTCTGATGGGTAATGATGTTACCGACGAGCAGGCGAAATGGCGCGATGACGCAATTATGCGTTCGCAATCCACCTCGTTAATTGAACGTCGCGTGCGGATGGCGCTTGGCACTGGCGATCGTCGAGGCCTGAATACCTGGCTGGCGCGTCTGCCTATGGAAGCGAAAGAGAAAGATGAATGGCGTTACTGGCAGGCGGATCTATTGCTGGAGCGCGGACGTGAAGCTGAAGCGAAAGAGATTTTGCATCAACTCATGCAACAGCGTGGTTTCTACCCGATGGTTGCAGCACAACGCATCGGTGAAGAGTATGAGTTGAAGATTGATAAAGCGCCGCAGAATGTTGACAGCGCCCTGACTCAGGGGCCGGAGATGGCGCGCGTGCGCGAGTTGATGTACTGGAATCTCGATAACACCGCACGTAGCGAGTGGGCCAATCTGGTGAAGAGCAAGTCAAAAACAGAGCAGGCTCAACTGGCGCGGTATGCTTTCAACAACCAATGGTGGGATCTTAGCGTTCAGGCAACGATCGCAGGGAAACTATGGGATCATCTGGAAGAACGATTCCCTCTGGCCTACAACGATCTTTTCAAACGCTACACCGGTGGTAAGGAGATCCCGCAAAGCTATGCAATGGCAATCGCCCGTCAGGAGAGCGCCTGGAATCCGAAAGTGAAATCGCCGGTAGGGGCCAGCGGCCTGATGCAGATTATGCCCGGTACGGCGACCCATACGGTGAAGATGTTCTCTATTCCTGGTTACAGCAGCCCTGGGCAATTGTTGGATCCGGAAACGAACATCAACATTGGCACCAGTTACCTGCAATATGTTTATCAGCAGTTTGGTAATAACCGTATTTTCTCCTCCGCAGCTTATAACGCCGGTCCAGGACGGGTGCGCACCTGGCTTGGCAACAGCGCGGGGCGTATCGACGCAGTGGCATTTGTCGAGAGTATTCCGTTCTCCGAGACGCGCGGTTATGTGAAGAACGTGCTGGCTTATGACGCGTACTATCGCTATTTCATGGGGGATAAACCGACGCTTTTGAGCGCTACGGAATGGGGACGTCGTTACTGAGTCGTACGTTTATGATATGCTAACGTACTCTTTAGCGAGTACAACCGGGGGAGGCGCCAGGCTTCCCCCGCTAACAATGGCGACACACTATGGCCCAACAATCACCCTATTCAGCAGCGATGGCAGAACAGCGTCACCAGGAGTGGTTACGTTTTGTTGACCTGCTTAAGAATGCCTACGAAAACGATCTCCATTTATCGTTGTTAAACCTGATGTTGACGCCGGATGAGCGCGAAGCATTGGGGACTCGCGTGCGTATTGTCGAAGAGTTGTTGCGCGGCGAAATGAGTCAGCGCGAGTTAAAAAATGAACTCGGCGCGGGCATCGCGACTATCACGCGTGGATCTAACAGCCTGAAAGCCGCACCTGTCGAGCTGCGCCAGTGGCTGGAAGAGGTGTTGTTGAAAAACGATTAATTTCAATATTTTCGCAGGCATGATAAGACGCGTCAGCGTCGCATCAGGCATTGTGCACTGTCTCGCCGGATGCGGCGTGAACGCCTTATCCATCCTACAATGACTGATACACCGCATTATGAAACGGGCTCAGCGCCAGGATCACCGCCTGGTGATAGACGCTGGCGCGGGTAAGTTTCCCGGCGGTAAACACGCCAATCGCCCCTTCTTTACGGCCAATTTCATCGATGCCGGTATAACGCGACATTACGGGGCCGAGCGCTTCTCCTTCATGCACTTTCTCCAGAATCACCGCAGGTAACGGCAAAGTAGCCGAACGCGCTTCGCCGCGCTGGCTGGCGTTTTCAATCACCACCCAACTGAAGGTGCTGTCACCATCAATCCCCGCTTCAATCGCCACCCAAAAATCAGCCTCTGGGTATAAACGGCGGGCATTTGCTACCCTATTTCGTGCGCCAGCGCGCGTTTCCTCACTGCCAAAGGGCTGTTCCGGTACACCGCTCTCGACGGCAACGGACTCAATGTGGCAGGATCCTTCGCCGAAGATCTCGTGAAATGCCTGCAGAATGGCCTGAATTTTAGCGGGATTGGTGGTCGCACAGACAACTTGGTGCATAATCAGGATTACTCAGAAAATTAACGTTACAGCAGTATACGGAAAAAAAGCATGTTACAGGTATACCTAGTCCGCCACGGTGAAACGCAGTGGAACGCCGAGCGACGTATTCAGGGCCAGTCTGACAGCCCGCTGACTGCCAAAGGTGAGCAACAGGCGATGCAGGTGGCGACGCGTGCCAAAGAGCTTGGCATTACACATATCATCAGTAGCGATTTAGGTCGCACCCGGCGCACGGCAGAAATCATCGCCCAGGCCTGCGGCTGTGACATTATCTTTGATGCCCGCCTGCGTGAATTAAATATGGGTGTGCTGGAAAAAAGGCATATCGATTCTCTGACCGAAGAAGAAGAGAACTGGCGTCGCCAGCTGGTAAATGGCACCGTCGATGGGCGTATTCCAGAAGGCGAATCAATGCAGGAGCTCAGTGATCGTGTCAATGCGGCCCTGGAAGCTTGCCGGGAATTACCGCAGGGAAGCCGGCCGCTGCTGGTGAGCCACGGTATTGCACTGGGATGCCTGGTGAGCACCATTCTCGGCTTACCAGCATGGGCAGAGCGCCGCTTGCGCCTGCGTAACTGTTCTATTTCGCGTGTGGATTATCAGGAAAGCCTGTGGCTGGCGTCTGGCTGGGTAGTTGAAACCGCAGGGGACATCTCGCATCTGGACGCCCCTGCATTAGACGAGTTGCAGCGTTAACGACGAATTGGAATTAGCAGTTCGCAGCGCAGATTAATTGGGCGATCTCCCGCTTTGGCATCTTCTGCCGGGAAGTATCGCTCAATATCCTGTCCTTTACGGCGTGTCAGGTTGAGCATTGGCATGCATGTTCCGTATACCGTCAGGATAAACTCCTGTACGCCGGTTCCCAGACCTTCATAGGTAAACATCACATATTCACCACCTTGTAGCATGACAGGATGCCCAGTCAGTACATAGCCGTCTGCTTGCTCCTGAGCTAACGCTGTGGTGTAGAACACCTCTTGCTCGTCGTCTTTATCCTGGCTTGGCCGCGTTTCATTCAGGCCATAAAGTACTGGCGGAATGGTCGGCGCGTTGCCAAGAAAATCGTGCCAGAACTGATAACGCATTTCATGGCGAAAATCAGAGATTTGTTCCAGTGAACAAGAGTAACTCTGGGTTACGCCAATCAGCGGCGTGTCTTCCAGGATGACAAATTTATGCTCTGGCATGGTGAATTCACCCAGACGCAGTGGTGGGCGAATACCAAAGGCGCTCCATTCAGGGGAACGGCGATAAAGAGCGGGAGTCTGGGCAAACTGTTTCTTAAATGCGCGAGTAAATGTCTGTTGAGAGTCGAAGCGGTATTGCAGTGCAATATCCAGAATTGGGCGCGCGGTCAGGCGTAGTGCGACCGCCGATTTCGACAAACGACGAGCACGAATATACGCGCCAATAGCATGGCCAGTGACATCTTTAAACATTCTCTGTAAGTGCCACTTGGAATAACCTGCTTTCGCCGCTACATTGTCGAGCGACAGTGGCTGATCCAGATGACCTTCCAACCAGATTAAAAGGTCGCGAATAATGCCGGCCTGATCCATAAAATATCCTCATCCTTTCACAACGAGCACCTGACATCAGGTTATTGGATAATAGCATTTTTTGCTGTTTTAGCATTCAGTGTTTTTTTCTTAGTAGAGTATGTTTTAGGTCTTGACGGAAATAAAAGTATTGAGATTTTGTTTTTAATCAATATGTTATTTACTGTGACGAACTAGTTGCTCTGTGTAATTTATAAAAATGGTAACAATATGAAATACAAGCATTTGATCCTGTCTTTAAGCCTGATAATGCTGGGTCCATTGGCACATGCGGAAGAAATTGGTTCGGTCGATACAGTATTTAAAATGATCGGCCCGGATCACAAAATTGTCGTAGAAGCCTTTGACGATCCCGATGTGAAAAATGTCACCTGTTATGTGAGTCGGGCGAAAACCGGCGGTATTAAAGGGGGATTGGGCCTGGCGGAAGATACTTCCGATGCGGCTATTTCCTGCCAGCAAGTCGGGCCGATTGAACTGTCGGATCGCATTAAAAATGGCAAAGCCCAGGGCGAAGTAGTATTCAAAAAACGTACGTCGCTGGTCTTTAAGTCATTGCAGGTCGTACGCTTCTATGACGCCAAACGCAACGCGCTCGCTTACCTGGCTTACTCCGACAAAGTTGTTGATGGGTCGCCGAAAAACGCGATTAGCGCGGTGCCTGTCATGCCGTGGCGGCAATAACAGAGGCGATATATGCAACGGGAAACGGTCTGGTTAGTGGAAGACGAGCAAGGGATAGCTGATACGCTGGTCTACATGTTGCAGCAGGAAGGTTTTGCCGTCGAAGTCTTTGAGCGAGGCTTACCAGTACTGGATAAAGCACGCCAACAGGTTCCCGACGTCATTATTCTCGATGTTGGTCTGCCGGATATCAGCGGCTTTGAATTGTGCCGACAGTTACTGGTGATCCATCCGGCGCTACCTGTACTATTTCTGACAGCTCGTAGTGAAGAGATAGATCGCCTGCTTGGACTGGAAATTGGCGCTGACGACTACGTGGCTAAACCGTTTTCACCCCGCGAAGTGTGCGCCAGAGTGCGCACTTTACTGCGTCGGGTGAAGAAGTTCTCGATGCCGTCTCCCGTCATCCGTATTGGTCATTTTGAATTGGATGAACCAGCGGCGCAGATCTGCTGGTTTGACACGCCATTAACGCTAACACGGTATGAGTTTTTATTACTGAAAACGTTACTCAAGTCGCCGGGCCGCGTCTGGTCCCGTCAACAACTGATGGATAGCGTCTGGGAGGATGCGCAGGACACTTACGATCGCACCGTCGATACTCACATCAAAACGTTACGCGCCAAACTGCGCGCTATAAATCCCGATCTTTCGCCGATTAATACGCATCGCGGAATGGGATACAGTCTGAGGAGCCTGTAATGCGCATCGGGATGCGCCTGTTGCTGGGCTATTTTTTACTGGTGGCGGTAGCGGCCTGGTTCGTGCTGGCAATTTTTGTCAAAGAAGTTAAACCGGGCGTGCGAAGGGCGACAGAAGGTACGTTGATTGACACCGCAACGTTGCTGGCGGAGCTGGCGCGTCCCGATTTGCTCTCTGGTGACCCCGAGCATGGGCAACTGGCGCAGGCGTTTAACCAGCTACAAAATCGCCCGTTTCGCGCCAATATCGGTGGCATCAATAAAGTTCGCAACGAATACCATGTCTATATGACTGATGCGCAGGGCAAAGTGTTATTTGATTCGGCAAATAAAGCCGTGGGGCAGGATTATTCCCGCTGGAATGATGTCTGGCTAACGTTGCGTGGTCAGTATGGCGCGCGTAGCACGTTGCGAAATCCAGCCGATCCTGAAAGCTCTGTCATGTATGTTGCCGCACCGATTATGGACGGTACGCGGCTTATTGGTGTTTTGAGCGTAGGTAAACCGAATGCGGCGATGGCGCCGGTAATTAAACGCAGCGAGCGGCGAATTTTATGGGCAAGCGCCATTTTGCTGGGGATCGCGCTGGTGATTGGTGCCGGAATGGTTTGGTGGATTAACCGTTCGATTGCCCGACTCACCCGTTATGCCGATTCCGTTACCGACAATAAGCCCGTTCCGCTTCCTGAACTTGGTAGTAGCGAGTTGCGTAAGTTAGCGCAGGCGCTGGAAAGTATGCGCGTGAAGCTGGAAGGGAAAAACTATATTGAGCAGTATGTCTACGCGTTAACTCATGAACTGAAAAGTCCGCTGGCGGCAATTCGTGGCGCGGCGGAAATTTTACGCGAAGGTCCGCCGCCAGAAGTGGTGGCCCGTTTTACCGACAATATTCTGACGCAAAACGCGCGAATGCAGGCGTTGGTTGAAACGCTACTACGCCAGGCAAGACTGGAGAATCGCCAGGAGGTTGTTCTTTCTGCGGTTGATGTGGCTGCATTATTTCGCCGTGTCAGCGAAGCGCGCACCGTGCAATTGGCAGAAAAAAATATCGCTCTGCATGTTATGCCCACCGAGGTTAACGTTGCTGCTGAACCTGCATTACTGGAACAGGCGCTGGGGAATTTACTGGATAACGCCATCGATTTTACTCCCGAGCATGGCAGTATAACGCTGAGTGCCGGGGTGGAGCAGGAACACGTTACGCTTAACGTACAAGATACCGGTAGCGGCATTCCTGACTACGCGCTATCGCGTATTTTTGAACGTTTTTACTCTTTACCGCGCGCGAACGGGCAAAAAAGCAGTGGCCTGGGGCTGGCATTTGTCAGTGAAGTCGCCCGTTTGCTTAATGGCGAAGTCACGCTGCGCAACATGCCACAAGGCGGTGTATTGGCCTCGCTTCGACTTCACCGTTACTTCACATAACTTCAAATTCTTCCCACATAGCCTTCATATCCTGTCGCCATTGCAAAGGAGAAGACTATGTTGAAATCCCCCCTGTTCTGGAAAATGGCCACTTTGTTTGGCGCAGTATTGTTGTTGTTAATTCCATTAATGTTGATTCGGCAGGTGATTGTCGAACGTGCTGATTACCGTAACGATGTTGAAGATGCGATTCGTCAAAGTACCAGTGGGCCGCAGAAGTTGGTTGGGCCGCTTATTGCTATTCCTGTGACCGAGCTTTATACGGTGCAGGAAGAGGATAAAACCGTGGAGCGGAAACGAAGTTTTATCCATTTCTGGTTACCTGAGTCGTTGATGGTTGATGGTAATCAGAATGTGGAAGAACGGAAGATTGGTATTTATACCGGTCAGGTCTGGCACAGTGATTTAACGCTAAAAGCCGATTTCGACGTTTCGCGTCTTAGCGAACTCAACGCTCCAAATATCACCTTAGGCAAGCCGTTTATTGTGATTAGCGTAGGCGACGCTCGTGGGATCGGTGTAGTGAAAGCGCCTGAACTTAACGGAACAGCGCTGACCATTGAGCCCGGAACCGGGTTAGAGCAAGGCGGGCAGGGTGTGCATATCCCTTTACCAGAAGGGGGCTGGCTGAAACAGAACCTGAAGCTGAACATGGCGCTGAATTTAAGTGGTACTGGTGATTTGTCCGTGGTACCGACGGGACGAAATAGTGAGTTGATCTTAACCAGCAACTGGCCACATCCCAGTTTTTTAGGCGATTTTTTGCCAGCAAAACGAGAAATAAGTACATCCGGTTTTCAGGCGCAATGGCAAAGTAGCTGGTTTGCCAATCAGCTTGGTGAACGTTTTGCTTCGGGCAATGATTCCGGTTGGGAAAATTTCCCGGCGTTTAGCGTCGCAGTCACTACGCCTGCCGATCAGTATCAATTAACCGACCGGGCGACAAAGTACGCCATTTTGCTTATTGCGCTGACTTTTATGGCCTTCTTTGTTTTTGAAACGCTCACGGCGCAACGTTTACACCCAATGCAATATTTGCTGGTGGGGCTTTCATTGGTGATGTTTTATTTGCTCTTGCTGGCGCTTTCTGAACATACCGGTTTTACCGTGGCATGGATAATTGCCAGTCTGATTGGGGCGTTAATGAACGGTATTTACTTGCAGGCGGTATTAAAAGGCTGGCGTAACAGCATGTTGTTTACCCTTGCGCTACTGTTGCTGGATGGTGTGATGTGGGGGCTGCTGAATTCTGCTGACAGTGCGCTGTTATTAGGGACGAGTGTGCTGGTGGTGGCGCTGGCAGGCATGATGTTTGTGACCCGTAATATCGACTGGTATGCGTTTTCACTGCCGAAAATGAAGAGCAGTAAAGAAGCTACGCCGGACGACGAGTTACGTATCTGGAAATAATGCTGAAAAATAAAAACGGCGCTAAAAAGCGCCGTTTTTTTGACGGTGGTAATGCCGATTAATCTTCCAGATCACCGCAGAAACGATAACCTTCACCGTGAATGGTGGCGATGATTTCCGGCGTATCCGGCGTAGATTCGAAATGTTTACGAATACGGCGGATCGTCACGTCTACAGTACGGTCGTGCGGTTTCAGCTCACGGCCGGTCATTTTCTTCAGCAGTTCAGCACGAGACTGAATTTTGCCTGGGTTTTCACAGAAGTGAAGCATGGCGCGGAACTCGCTGCGCGGCAGCTTGTACTGCTCGCCATCAGGACCGATCAATGAACGGCTGTTGATGTCCAGTTCCCAACCATTGAACTTATAGCTTTCAACGCTACGACGTTCTTCGCTGACAGTACCCAGATTCATGGTACGGGACAGCAGGTTGCGTGCACGAATAGTCAGTTCACGCGGGTTGAACGGTTTGGTGATGTAGTCATCTGCACCGATTTCGAGGCCGAGAATTTTATCGACTTCGTTGTCACGGCCAGTCAGAAACATCAACGCAACATTCGCCTGCTCGCGCAGTTCACGCGCTAACAGAAGACCGTTCTTACCCGGCAGATTGATATCCATGATCACCAGGTTGATGTCATATTCAGAGAGGATCTGATGCATTTCCGCGCCATCTGTCGCTTCGAAAACATCATAGCCTTCCGCTTCGAAAATACTTTTCAACGTGTTGCGTGTTACCAACTCGTCTTCAACGATAAGAATGTGCGGGGTCTGCATGTTTGCTACCTAAATTGCCAACTAAATCGAAACAGGAAGTACAAAAGTCCCTGACCTGCCTGATGCATGCTGCAAATTAACATGATCGGCGTAACATGACTAAAGTACGTAATTGCGTTCTTGATGCACTTTCCATCAACGTCAACAACATCATTAGCTTGGTCGTGGGTACTTTCCCTCAGGACCCGACAGTGTCAAAAACGGCTGACATCCTAACCATTTTAACAGCAACATAACAGGCTAAGACGTGCCGGACACCCAATAAAACTACGCTTCGTTGACATATATCAAGTTCAATTGTAGCACGTTAACAGTTTGATGAAATCATCGTATCTAAATGCTAGCTTTCGTCACATTATTTTAATAATCCAACTAATTGCACCATACAACTAATAAACGTGGTGAATCCAATTGTCGAGATTTATTTTTTATAAAATTATCCTAAGTAAACATAAGGATATGTAGCGTTTTTTAACAATTAAATGGTTAGTACAGTCAAGAAATAGTTTAGTTTTTTTTAAGATAGGTAAAGGGCTTTTTTTGCGACTTACGTTACTAAATTGTAAATTCTCGCCGCGTAACAAGTTGACATTAATCACCCTGTTCGCGGTTATTTGATCAAGAAGAGTGGCAACATGCGTATAACGATCATTCTGGTCGCACCTGCCAGAGCAGAAAATATTGGTGCAGCGGCTCGGGCAATGAAAACAATGGGATTTAACGAGCTGCGCATTGTCGATAGTCAGGCACACCTGGAGCCGGCTACCCGCTGGGTGGCGCATGGTTCCGGTGATATCATTGATAATATTAAAGTTTTTCCAACGCTAGCTGAATCGCTACACGACGTTGATTTTACCGTTGCCACCACTGCGCGCAGTCGGGCGAAATACCATTACTACGCCACGCCGGTAGAACTGGTGACACTTCTGGAGGAAAAATCGACATGGATGAACCACGCTGCGCTGGTCTTTGGTCGCGAAGATTCGGGCTTGACTAACGAAGAGTTGGCGCTTGCTGACGTCCTCACCGGCGTGCCAATGGTGGCGGATTATCCATCACTGAATTTGGGGCAGGCGGTGATGGTTTATTGCTATCAATTAGCAACTTTAATACAACAACCGGCGAAAAGTGATGCAACGGCGGACCCATCTCAATTGCAGGCATTACGTGAACGTGCCATGTCATTGTTATCGACTCTGGCGGTGGCAGATGACACCAAACTGGTCGACTGGTTACAACAACGCATCGGGCTGTTAGAGCAACGAGACACGGCCATGTTGCATCGTTTGTTGCATGATATTGAAAAAAATATCACCAAATAAAAAACGACAAGCAAGAACGTTTTCAGATTTTTATTCTGACTGCAATGGGAAATATGTCTCTGTGTGGATTAAAAAAAGAGCATCTACCAGCACGCTATGAACTGGTAACCTGCCGTGAGTAAATTAAAATTTTATTGACTTAGGTCACTAAATACTTTAACCAATATAGGCATAGCGCACAGACAGATAAAAATTACAGAGTACACAACATCCATGAAACGCATCAGCACCACCATTACCACCACCATCACCATTACCACAGGTAACGGTGCGGGCTGACGCGTACAGGAAACACAGAAAAAAGCCCGCACCTGACAGTGCGGGCTTTTTTTTCGACCAAAGGTAACGAGGTAACAACCATGCGAGTGTTGAAGTTCGGCGGTACATCAGTGGCAAATGCAGAACGTTTTCTGCGGGTTGCCGATATTCTGGAAAGCAATGCCAGGCAGGGGCAGGTGGCTACCGTCCTCTCTGCCCCCGCCAAAATTACCAACCATCTGGTCGCAATGATTGAAAAAACCATTAGCGGTCAGGATGCTTTACCCAATATCAGTGATGCCGAACGTATTTTTTCCGAACTTCTGACGGGACTCGCCGCCGCCCAACCAGGATTTCCACTGGCGCAACTGAAAACTTTCGTCGATCAAGAATTTGCCCAAATCAAACATGTCCTGCATGGCATTAGTTTGTTGGGGCAATGCCCGGACAGTATCAACGCAGCGCTGATTTGCCGTGGCGAAAAAATGTCGATCGCCATTATGGCCGGTGTACTGGAAGCGCGTGGTCACAACGTTACTGTTATCGATCCGGTCGAAAAACTGCTGGCAATCGGTCATTATCTCGAATCTACCGTCGATATTGCTGAGTCAACCCGCCGTATTGCGGCAAGCCGCATTCCGGCTGACCACATGGTGCTGATGGCAGGTTTCACCGCCGGTAATGAAAAAGGCGAACTGGTGGTGCTTGGACGTAACGGTTCCGACTACTCTGCCGCGGTGCTGGCTGCCTGTTTACGCGCCGATTGTTGCGAGATCTGGACGGACGTTGATGGTGTCTATACCTGCGACCCGCGTCAGGTGCCCGATGCGAGGCTGTTGAAGTCAATGTCGTACCAGGAAGCGATGGAACTTTCCTACTTCGGCGCTAAAGTTCTTCACCCCCGCACTATTACCCCCATTGCCCAGTTCCAGATCCCTTGCCTGATTAAAAACACCGGAAATCCTCAAGCACCAGGTACGCTCATTGGCGCCAGCCGTGATGAAGACGAATTGCCGGTCAAAGGGATTTCCAATCTGAATAATATGGCGATGTTCAGCGTTTCCGGTCCAGGAATGAAAGGGATGGTTGGCATGGCAGCACGCGTCTTTGCGGCAATGTCACGCGCCCGCATTTCAGTGGTGCTAATTACGCAATCGTCTTCCGAATACAGCATCAGTTTCTGCGTTCCACAAAGCGACTGTGTGCGAGCTGAACGGGCAATGCAGGAAGAGTTCTATCTTGAACTGAAAGAAGGCTTACTGGAGCCGCTGGCGGTGACAGAACGGCTGGCCATTATCTCGGTAGTGGGAGATGGTATGCGTACACTGCGCGGGATCTCAGCGAAATTCTTTGCCGCACTGGCCCGCGCTAATATCAACATTGTTGCTATTGCTCAGGGATCTTCTGAACGCTCAATCTCCGTAGTGGTAAATAACGATGACGCGACCACAGGCGTGCGTGTGACCCATCAGATGCTGTTCAATACTGATCAGGTTATCGAAGTGTTTGTGATTGGTGTGGGTGGCGTTGGTGGTGCGCTGCTGGAGCAACTGAAGCGTCAGCAAAGCTGGCTGAAGAACAAACACATCGATTTACGCGTTTGTGGGGTTGCTAACTCGAAGGCGCTGCTGACCAATGTGCATGGCCTTAACCTGGAAAACTGGCAGGAAGAACTGGCGCAAGCTAAAGAGCCGTTCAATCTCGGGCGCTTAATTCGCCTGGTGAAAGAATATCATTTGCTGAACCCGGTGATTGTCGATTGCACTTCCAGCCAGGCGGTAGCGGATCAATATGCCGACTTCCTGCGAGAAGGTTTCCACGTGGTGACCCCGAATAAAAAGGCCAATACCTCGTCGATGGATTACTACCATCAGTTGCGTTACGCAGCGGAAAAATCGCGGCGGAAATTTCTCTATGACACCAACGTTGGTGCAGGATTACCGGTCATTGAGAACTTGCAAAACCTGCTCAACGCGGGTGATGAATTGATGAAATTCTCCGGCATTCTTTCTGGTTCGCTTTCGTTCATCTTCGGCAAGTTAGACGAAGGCATGAGCTTCTCCGAGGCGACCACGCTGGCTCGGGAAATGGGCTATACCGAACCGGACCCGCGAGATGATCTTTCTGGTATGGATGTGGCGCGCAAGCTATTGATTCTCGCCCGTGAAACTGGACGTGAACTGGAACTGGCGGATATCGAAATCGAATCTGTGCTGCCCGAAGAGTTTAACGCCGAGGGGGATGTTGCCGCTTTTATGGCGAACCTGTCACAGCTCGACGATCTCTTTGCCGCGCGTGTGGCGAAGGCCCGTGATGAAGGTAAAGTTTTACGCTATGTTGGCAATATTGATGAAGATGGCGTCTGCCGCGTGAAGATTGCCGAAGTGGATGGTAATGATCCACTGTTCAAAGTGAAAAACGGCGAAAACGCCCTGGCCTTCTATAGTCACTATTATCAGCCGCTACCGCTGGTTCTGCGCGGATATGGCGCGGGTAATGACGTTACAGCTGCCGGTGTCTTTGCCGATCTGTTGCGCACCCTCTCATGGAAGTTAGGAGTTTAAAATGGTTAAAGTTTATGCTCCGGCTTCCAGTGCCAATATGAGCGTCGGGTTTGATGTACTCGGGGCGGCGGTGACTCCTGTTGATGGTGCATTGCTCGGAGATGTCGTGACGGTTGAGGCGGCAAAAACATTTAGTCTTAACAACCTCGGACGCTTTGCCGACAAGCTGCCGTCAGAACCACGGGAAAATATCGTTTATCAGTGCTGGGAACGTTTTTGCCAGGAACTGGGCAAGCAAATTCCGGTGGCGATGACTCTGGAGAAGAATATGCCGATCGGTTCTGGATTAGGTTCCAGCGCCTGTTCGGTGGTCGCGGCGCTGGTGGCGATGAATGAACACTGTGGTAAGCCGCTAAATGATACCCGCCTGCTGGCCTTGATGGGTGAACTGGAAGGGCGTATCTCCGGCAGCATTCATTACGACAACGTAGCACCGTGCTTTCTTGGTGGCATGCAGTTGATGATCGAAGAAAACGGCATCATCAGCCAGCAGGTACCTGGATTTGATGAGTGGTTATGGGTGTTGGCGTATCCGGGGATTAAAGTCTCGACGGCAGAAGCGCGGGCTATTTTACCGGCGCAGTACCGCCGCCAGGATTGCATTGCGCACGGGCGACATCTGGCGGGCTTCATCCACGCCTGCTATTCCCGTCAGCCTGAGCTTGCCGCGAAGCTGATGAAAGATGTTATCGCTGAACCTTACCGTGAACGTTTACTGCCAGGCTTCCGGCAGGCACGGCAGGCGGTGGCGGAAATCGGCGCGGTAGCGAGCGGTATCTCTGGCTCAGGACCGACCTTGTTCGCACTGTGTGACAAACCGGATACCGCTCAGCGCGTTGCTGATTGGTTAAGTAAGAACTACCTGCAAAATCAGGAAGGTTTTGTTCATATTTGCCGGCTGGATACGGCGGGCGCACGAGTACTGGAAAACTAAATGAAACTCTACAATCTGAAAGATCACAACGAGCAGGTCAGCTTTGCGCAAGCCGTAACGCAGGGATTGGGCAAAAATCAGGGGTTATTTTTCCCTCATGACTTACCGGAATTCAGCCTGACCGAAATTGATGAGATGCTGAAACAGGATTTCGTCACTCGCAGCGCGAAGATCCTCTCGGCGTTTATTGGTGATGAGATCCCGCAGGAAATACTGGAAGAGCGCGTGCGCGCGGCATTTGCTTTCCCTGCTCCGGTTGCCAAAGTTGAAAATGATGTCGGTTGTCTGGAGTTGTTCCACGGGCCAACGCTGGCATTTAAAGATTTCGGCGGTCGCTTTATGGCGCAAATGCTGACCCATATTGCGGGCGATAAGCCAGTGACTATTCTGACTGCAACCTCCGGCGATACCGGTGCGGCAGTGGCTCATGCTTTCTACGGTTTACCGAATGTGAAAGTGGTTATCCTCTATCCGCGCGGCAAAATCAGCCCACTGCAAGAAAAGCTGTTCTGTACGCTGGGTGGCAATATTGAAACCGTTGCCATCGACGGCGATTTCGACGCCTGCCAGGCACTGGTGAAACAAGCGTTTGACGATGAAGAACTGAAAGTGGCGCTGGGGCTGAACTCTGCTAACTCTATTAACATCAGTCGATTGCTGGCGCAGATTTGCTATTACTTTGAAGCCGTGGCGCAGTTGCCGCAGGAAGCGCGTAACCAGCTGGTCGTTTCAGTGCCGAGCGGAAATTTCGGCGATTTGACGGCAGGATTGCTGGCGAAATCACTCGGTCTGCCGGTGAAGCGTTTTATCGCTGCCACTAACATTAACGATACGGTGCCGCGTTTCTTGCATGACGGGCAGTGGGCGCCTAAAGCTACCCAGGCGACATTATCCAATGCGATGGATGTAAGTCAGCCGAACAACTGGCCGCGAGTGGAAGAGTTGTTCCGCCGCAAAATCTGGCAATTGAAAGAACTGGGTTATGCAGCGGTGGATGATGAAACCACGCAACAGACAATGCGTGAGTTAAAAGCGCTGGGCTATACCTCGGAACCGCACGCTGCCGTGGCTTATCGTGCGCTGCGCGACCAGTTGCATCCTGGTGAATATGGCCTGTTCCTCGGCACCGCGCATCCGGCGAAATTTAAAGAGAGCGTAGAAGCGATTCTCGGTGAAACGTTGGATCTGCCAAAAGAGCTGGCAGAACGTGCTGATTTGCCCTTACTTTCACATAATCTGCCTGCCGATTTTGCTGCGCTGCGTAAATTAATGATGAATCATCAGTAAAATTTATTCATTATCTCAATCAGGCCGGGTTTGCGTTTACGCAGCCCGGCTTTTTTATGAAGAAAATATGGAGAAAATCGACAGGGAAAAAGGAGAATTTCTCAATAAATGCGGTAACTTAGAGATTAGGATTGCGGAGAATAACAACCGCCGTTCTCATGGCGTAATCTTCCGATATCGACCCATAACGGGCAATGATAAAAGGAGTAACCTGTGAAAAAGATGCAATCTATCGTACTCGCACTTTCCCTGGTTCTGGTCGCTCCCATGGCAGTGCAGGCCGCAGAAATTACGTTAGTCCCGTCAGTAAAATTACAGATAGGCGATCGTGATAATCGCGGCTATTACTGGGATGGCGGGCACTGGCGCGATCACGGCTGGTGGAAACAACATTATGAATGGCGAGGCAATCGCTGGCATCCACACGGACCGCCGCCACCGCCGCGCCATAACAAGCATCATGATCAACGTAATGACCACCGTGGCGATCATCGTCCGGGGCCAGACAAACATCATCGCTAAATATTAATGCCGGATTACCATCCGGCATTTACTACAAACTTAACGCTGCTCATAGCGTTTAAACACCAGTTCACCATCGTTGGAGGAAGCTTCATCAAAGAAGTAACCTTCGCTATTAAAGCCAGTTAGTTGCTCTGGTTTGGTCAGCCGATTTTCAATAATGAAACGACTCATTAGACCGCGCGCTTTCTTAGCGTAGAAGCTGATGATCTTAAATTTGCCGTTCTTCTCATCGAGGAACACTGGCTTGATAATCTCGGCATTCAATTTCTTCGGTTTCACCGATTTGAAATATTCATCTGACGCCAGATTAATCACCAGCTTATCGCCTTGTGCTGCGAGCGCCTCGTTCAGCTTGTTGGTGATAATATCTCCCCAGAATTGATACAGATCTTTCCCTCGGGGATTTTCAAGACGAATCCCCATTTCCAGACGATAAGGCTGCATTAAATCGAGCGGGCGCAGTACGCCATACAAGCCGGAAAGCATTCGCAAATGCTGTTGGGCAAAATCGAAATCGTCTTCGCTGAAGGTTTCGGCCTGCAAGCCTGTGTAGACATCACCTTTGAATGCCAGAATTGCCTGTCGGGCATTCTCTGGCGTGAAATCTGGCTGCCAGTCATGAAAGCGAGCGGCGTTAATACCCGCCAGTTTGTCACTGATGCGCATCAGCGTGCTGATCTGCGGGGGCGTCAGTTTCCGCGCTTCATGAATCAGCTGCTGGGAGTTGTCTAATAGCTCCGGCAGCGTATAGCGAGTGGTGGTCAACGGGCTTTGGTAATCAAGCGTTTTCGCAGGTGAAATAAGAATCAGCATATCCAGTCCTTGCAGGAAATTTATGCCGACTTTAGCAAAAAAAGAGAATGAGTTGATCGATAGTTGTGATTACTCCTGTGAAACATCATCCCACGCGTCTGGAGAAAGCTGGCGGCCAATATCCGGATAACGCAACGGATCAAATACCGGGCGCACGCCGAGTTTACGCTGGCGTAGATAATCACTGGCAATAGTATGTACCACCGGCGAGAGCAGTAAAATGGCGGTCAAATTGGTAATTGCCATGCAGGCCATTATGATATCTGCCAGTTGCCACATCAGCGGAAGACTAAGCAAGGTGCCGCCGATGACCGTTGCGAAGGTGCAGATCCGTAGACACCAGATCGCTTTAGTGGTGTTCAAGCGTAAAAAGAAGAGATTGTTTTCGGCATAAATGTAGTTGGCAACGATGGAGCTGAAGGCAAACAGAATAACCACGATGGTAACAAACTCCGCACCCCAGGAACCCATTAGCACCCGCATCGCTTTCTGGATAAGCTGAATACCTTCCAGCGGCATGTAGGTTGTGCCATTTCCCGCCAGCAATATCAGCATGGCGCTTGCTGTACAGATGACCAGGGTGTCGATAAAAATGCCAATCATCTGAACAACCCCTTGTGCTGCCGGATGCGGAGGCCAGGATGCTGCTGCCGCTGCAGCGTTTGGCGTCGAACCCATCCCCGCCTCATTGGAAAACATACTGCGCTGAAAGCCGTTAGTAATCGCCTGGCTTAAGGTATATCCCGCCGCGCCGCCTGCCGCTTCCTGCCAGCCAAAAGCACTCTCAAAAATAGACCAAATGACATGGGGAAGTTGCCCGATATTCAATACGCAAATCACCAGACTGGTCAGTACCCAGATTAACGCCATCAGCGGGACAAACCACTGCATGATCCGGGCGACGCCATGAAGACCGCGAGTGATCGCCAACAGAGCAAAGACAGCGAGAATAATGCCTGTCACCAGAGGGGGAAAATCAAAAGAAAAACTCAGGGCGCGGGCAACGGCGTTCGCCTGAACTCCGCTGAAAATTATGCCGTAGGCGATGAGCAAAAAGAGGGCAAACAGAACGCCCATCCAGCGCATCCCCAGCCCGCGGGCCATATACCATGCCGGTCCGCCGCGAAACTGCCCATTGACGTCACGTTCTTTATAAAGTTGTGCGAGGGAGCATTCGGCAAAAGAGGTCGCCATGCCGATAAACGCGGCAACCCACATCCAGAAGACGGCACCAGGTCCACCGGCGGTAATTGCCAGCGCCACTCCGGCCAGGTTGCCGCTACCCACGCGCGCCGCAAGACTGGTGCACAATGACTGAAATGAGGTTAAACCGCCTGGTTGTGGATGAATGCTATTTTTAAGACTTTTGCCAAACTGGCGGATGTAGCGAAATTGCACAAATCCGGTGCGAAAAGTGAACCAACAACCTGCGCCGAAGAGTAGGTAAATCATTACCGATCCCCAGAGAACGCTGTTAATAAAGGCGAAAAAATCTGGCATGCATATCCCTCTTATTGCCGGTCGCGATGACTTTCCAGTGTAAACGTTACCAATTGTTTAAGAAGTATATACGCTACGAGGTACTTGATAACTTCTGCTTAGCATACATGAGGTTTTCTATAAAAATGGCGGGCGATATCAACGCAGTGTCAGAAATCCGAAACAGTCACGCCTGACGATAACCGTCTAGTCGGCGGTTGCGCTGACGTTGCGTCGTGATATCATCAGGACAGACCGGTTACATCCCCCTAACAAGCTGTTTAAAGAGAAATACTATCATGACGGACAAATTGACCTCCCTTCGTCAGTACACCACTGTAGTGGCCGACACTGGGGACATCGCGGCAATGAAGCTGTATCAACCGCAGGATGCCACAACCAACCCTTCTCTCATTCTTAACGCAGCGCAGATTCCGGAATACCGTAAGTTGATTGATGATGCTGTCGCCTGGGCGAAACAGCAGAGCAACGATCGTGCGCAGCAGATCGTAGACGCGACCGACAAACTGGCGGTAAACATTGGTCTGGAAATTCTGAAACTGGTTCCGGGCCGTATTTCAACTGAAGTTGATGCGCGTCTTTCCTATGACACCGAAGCGTCGATTGCGAAAGCAAAACGCCTGATCAAGCTCTACAACGATGCTGGCATCAGCAACGATCGTATTCTGATCAAACTGGCATCTACCTGGCAGGGTATCCGTGCAGCAGAACAGCTGGAAAAAGAAGGCATCAACTGTAACCTGACTCTGCTGTTCTCCTTCGCTCAGGCGCGTGCTTGTGCAGAAGCGGGCGTGTTCCTGATCTCTCCGTTTGTTGGCCGTATTCTTGACTGGTACAAAGCGAATACCGATAAGAAAGAGTATGCTCCGGCAGAAGATCCGGGCGTGGTTTCTGTATCTGAAATCTATCAGTACTACAAAGAGCACGGTTATGAAACCGTGGTTATGGGCGCAAGCTTCCGTAACATCGGCGAAATTCTGGAACTGGCAGGCTGCGACCGTCTGACCATCGCACCGGCGCTGCTGAAAGAACTGGCTGAGAGCGAAGGGGCTATCGAACGTAAACTGTCTTACACCGGCGAAGTGAAAGCGCGTCCAGCACGCATTACCGAGTCTGAGTTCCTGTGGCAGCACAACCAGGATCCAATGGCAGTCGATAAACTGGCGGAAGGTATCCGTAAGTTTGCTGTTGACCAGGAAAAACTGGAAAAAATGATCGGCGATCTGCTGTAATCATTCTTAGCGTGACCGGGAAGTCGGTCACGCTACCTCTTCTGAAGCCTGTCTGTCACTCCCTTCGCAGTGTATCATTCTGTTTAACGAGACTGTTTAAACGGAAAAATCTTGATGAATACTTTACGTATTGGCTTAGTTTCCATCTCTGATCGCGCATCCAGCGGCGTTTATCAGGATAAAGGCATTCCCGCGCTGGAAGAATGGCTGACATCGGCGTTGACCACGCCATTTGAACTGGAAACCCGCTTAATTCCCGATGAGCAGGCGATCATCGAGCAAACGTTGTGTGAGCTGGTAGATGAAATGAGTTGTCATCTGGTGCTGACAACTGGCGGTACTGGCCCCGCGCGCCGTGACGTAACGCCCGACGCAACGCTGGCGGTGGCTGACCGTGAGATGCCGGGCTTTGGTGAACAGATGCGCCAGATTAGCCTGCATTTTGTGCCAACTGCGATCCTTTCGCGCCAGGTGGGTGTTATTCGCAAACAGGCACTGATTCTTAATTTACCCGGTCAGCCGAAGTCCATCAAAGAGACGCTGGAAGGGGTGAAGGACGCCGAAGGCAAGGTTGTGGTGCATGGCATTTTTGCCAGCGTACCGTACTGCATTCAGTTGCTGGAAGGACCATACGTTGAAACAGCACCGGAAGTGGTTGCGGCATTCAGACCGAAGAGTGCAAGACGCGAAGTTAGCGAATAAAAAATCCCCCCGAGCGGGGGGATCTGAGACTGATGACAAATACAAAATTGCCTGCTGCGTTACGCTTATCAGGCCTACGTGCTTTCTTCAATATATTGAATTTGCACGATTTTGTAGGCCGGATAAGGCGTTCACGCCGCATCCGGCATGAATAAAGCGCACGTTGTCAACAATCTGAGCTCCCCCAGTGC
>NZ_JAATUR010000014.1 GCF_011881725.1 Escherichia coli
ACCAGCGCCTGATGCGACGTTTACACCCGTCCGTAGCGATCCGCGAAGCGCACCACATCATCCTCTTCGAGATAAGAGCCGGAGCGCACTTCAATTAAATCGAGCGGAATTTTCCCCGGGTTTTCCAGGCAGTGCGTCGCCCCCAGCGGAATATAAATGGACTCGTTTTCACCAAGCAGTTTGATATCACCGTCAATGGTGACTTTTGCCGTTCCCGCGACCACTACCCAGTGTTCCGCGCGGTGATGGTGCATCTGTACCGACAAGCCTTCGCCCGGTTTCACGGTGATGCGTTTCACCTGGTAGCGGTCGCCTGCGTCGATAGAGTCATATTTGCCCCACGGACGATACACTTCGCGATGCACCCGATGCTCATGGCGACCATCGGCTTTGATCTGCTCGACCACTTTTTTCACATCCTGCACCGCGTTACGGTCAGCAATCAGCACCGCATCTTTGGTCTGCACTACCACCAAATCTTTCACCCCGACGGTGGTGACCAGGCCAGATTCGGCGTACACATAGCTGTTTTCGGTTTTGTGATTAATCACATCGCCGTGGCAAACATTGCCCTCGGCGGTGTGGGCGCTGATCTCCCATAAAGAGGACCAGGAACCGACATCGCTCCAGCCCGCATCCATCGGCACCACAACGGCATCTGCCGTACGTTCCATGACCGCGTAATCCACCGACTCTTCTGGGCAGGCGAGAAACGCTTCTTCATCCACGCGAATAAAATCGAGATCCGGATCAATGGCGCTCATCGCTTTTTCGCAGGCATCGAGGATATCCGGGCGATATTTTTTCAGTTCTTCGAGATAGCGTCCGGCGCGGAACAGGAACATACCGCTGTTCCAGTAATATTCGCCGCTTGCCACATAGGCCTGGGCGGTTTCCAGATTCGGTTTTTCGACAAACTGCGCCACTTCAAAGGCCACCGTATCCTGCTCGCCCGCAGATACTTCACCGCGACGAATATAGCCATAACCAGTTTCAGGTAGATCCGGCACAATGCCGAAAGTCACCAGCTTGCCCGCTTCGGCATATGGCATGGCGTTACGCACGGCGGCACGGAACGCGTCTTCATCGGCAATCACATGATCCGCCGCCAGCACCAGCATTAACGGGTCGCTCTCCGGGCTATGACGTTTTGCCGCCAGCGCCGCCAGCGCAATGGCAGGTGCAGTGTTACGCCCTGCAGGTTCGAGAATAATGTTCTCGGTGAGTTTGCTCAGTTGGCGCAGCTGTTCCGCGACAATAAAGCGGTGCTGCTCATTGCAAATCACCACCGGGCTTTCGCACTCTACGCCTTTCAGGCGGCAGATGGTGGTTTGCAGCATGGTGAGATCGCCTTTCAGGCATAAAAACTGCTTGGGGTAAAGTACGCGGGAAAGCGGCCATAAGCGGCTACCGGAGCCACCTGCCATCACAACTGGATAGAGTTTCGACTGCGCCATAATTATCCCCGAATATCATTTATAAATTGACGTAACACGTTCTCTTTATCGAGCGTGCGTTCGGCATATTCACGTGCCACCGTGTTGTGTTTGGGCAGCAGGAGCGCCTGACGAATCCCCGCCACCAGCGCCTCGACCGATTCCGGTTCTACGCAAACCGCAATGCCCGGAAAGGTTTCGCAAAGCTGCCCCAGTTCTGTGTGGGCTTCTGCGGTAATCACCGCGTTACCGCCTACCGCCAGAATATTGGTCAGTTTCGACGGCAATACGGCATCTGCCGCGCCGCGTTTTTGCACCACCAGATGGCAATCGCCCATCTTCAGCAGTGCGGGTAAAGCGTCATACGATTGCAGCGGGAAAAATTGCATGTTGCGCAGTCCACGCTGCTGCGCCATTTTTTCCAGCCGCGCTTTGCCGCCGCCCTGCCCGACAATGGCAAAAATCAGCGGTTCATCGCGCAGGAGATCGGCAGCTTCAATAACGTTTTCCAGCCCCTGCTTTTCACCAATATTGCCGGAGTAAAGAATGATTTTTTTGTTATCCGGCAGGCCAAGCTGGTTACGAAGGGCATCAACATCGGCATCTGCAATATGCTGAAAACGGGCAATTTCCGACCAGTTGGGGAAGAAGATGACGTTTTCCGCCGCCACGCCTTTTTCGATGGCTTTATTCATCATCGAGCGCGAAATCGTGGAGACGTTATCGACGTTATGCAGTCCGCTACGTTCGAACGCCGTTGCCAGCTGTGCAACTTTGCCGCCTTTGCCTTTTCCGGCAAGGCCCAGCCCCAGCATGGCGTCCACTTCGTAATCCTGAATATGCAGCACGGTACGCGCACCAGAGAGTTTCGCCAGCAGGCGCATTCCCGGCGTGCAAAACAGCGTTGGCACCACGCCGATAATGCGATCCGGCTTCCAGCGACGTTGCGCCATCAGAGGAAAGAAACTGCTGACGGCAAAACTGCCGAGATGTAACAGGCGTTTCAGGGTGCTCGGCTGTTTTGGCACGTACAGCGGGCAGCGCCACACCGTGGCGGCCCCCTCTTCTCGTTTGTAGCGCCAGGCGGAATAGTTCTCGCCCACCTGCCACTGCGGGTAGTAAGGCGGTGCGGTAATGACCCGCACCTCATGACCTTGTGCCGCCAGCCATTCCACCATCTCGCCGGTGTATTTGCCGATGCCGGTTAACTCCGGCGAGTAGTTAATGCCGTAGACCAGTATTTTCATAATCCGGGTACTCCGGCACGCTTCTCAGCGAGAAAATAGGCGCGGCTGTTAGCGTGAACATTGTCACTGGCGAGCAGTGCATCCGGCGTCAGCCAGCGGTAATCGTCATGCTGCTCATCCGGCAGTAACAGCTCTTCTTCCGATACTCTGAAGCGAAAACCGAGCACCACATAGTGAGTGGTGAAATCCGTGCCGGAGAAGTTATCGTCATAAAAGTGCTGCCAGACACCGTAAAACTGGCCTGCTGTTATCGGCAAACGCAGCCCCAGTTCCGCCATCGTCAGCCGCTCAAATGCGGCTTCCAGCGTTTCGTCTTTCTGCACGCGCCCTCCCGGCACAAACCAGTAACCCTGCGCCGGGCGGTTGGTTCTTTTGCCAAGCAGAAACTCGCCGCGACTGTTCTCGACAATAAAGTCGAGAGAGACAAGCGGTGTGGAGCGCACTACCGTGGCAAAGTCTTCCTGACGTAAAAACATCATTACCCCCGAAAGCGGTCTTGATTCTCAAGGAACCACTGGTAAGTGCTGGCAAGCCCCGCTTCCAGTGAGATTTCGTGATACCAGCCAAGCTGATGCAGGCGCGTCACATCCAGCAGTTTGCGCGGCGTGCCATCCGGTTTGCTGGCATCAAAAACCACTCGGCCTTTGTAACCCACCACTTTGGCGATGGTTTGCGCCAGTTCGCGGATGGTGCAGTCAACGCCCGTGCCGACGTTAATGTGCGACAGCATCGGCTGGGTGTTCTCCAGCCAGACTTCATGCGCCAGCTCCATGACATGAATGCTCGCCGCCGCCATATCATCGACGTGCAGGAATTCACGCATCGGTGTACCGCTGCCCCATACCACCACGTCCGGTGCATTCTGTGCCGTCGCCTCGTGGAAGCGACGCAGCAATGCAGGGATCACATGCGAATTACTCGGGTGGAAGTTGTCATGCGGGCCATACAGGTTGGTCGGCATGACTGAGCGGTAATCGCGTCCGTACTGGCGGTTGTATGATTCGCACAGTTTGATCCCGGCGATTTTGGCAATGGCGTAAGGCTCGTTGGTCGGCTCCAGCGTACCCTGCAATAACTCGCTTTCTGCCATCGGCTGTTTTGCCAGTTTCGGGTAGATACAGGACGATCCGAGAAACAGCAGTTTGTTCACGTCGTTCTGATGCGCGGCGTGAATGATGTTGCTCTCAATCATCATGTTCTGATAGATGAAATCCGCCGGATACGTGTTGTTGGCAACAATGCCGCCCACTTTCGCCGCCGCCAGATAGACCTGGTCAATACGTTCGCTGGCAAAGAAATCATGCACGGCGCGGCTGTCCAGCAGGTTCAGCTCGTCGCGGGTGCGTAATACCAGTTCCACATCACCGCGCTGTTCGAGCTGTCGCTTGATGGCGGAACCGACCATCCCGCGATGGCCAGCGATAAAAATTCGTTGTTTACTCATGCTTATGACTCCAGCGCGATCGCCACGTCGTAGCCGTGAGATTTCAGCAGAGAGTGTTTTTTCGCCGCCTCGAGGTCATTAGCCACCATTTCAGACACCATCTCTCTGAGGGTGATTTCCGGTTTCCAGCCCAGTTTTTCGTGCGCTTTAGTCGGGTCGCCGAGCAGCGTTTCAACTTCAGCCGGACGGAAGTAACGCGGGTCAACGGCGATAATCACATCCCCCGGTTTAACGCCCGGCGCGTCATGCCCGGTGACGGAAACCACAATGCCCTTCTCTTCAACGCCCGTGCCTTCAAAGCGCAGTTTGATGCCCAGCTGTGCTGCCGCCATTTCTACGAACTGACGCACGGAGTACTGAACGCCGGTAGCAATAACGAAATCTTCTGGCTGTTCCTGTTGCAGCATCATCCACTGCATTTTTACGTAGTCTTTGGCATGGCCCCAGTCACGCAGGGAATCCATATTGCCGAGGTACAGGCACGACTCCAGCCCCTGGGCGATGTTGGCGATTGCGCGGGTTATTTTGCGGGTAACGAAGGTTTCGCCACGGCGCGGGGATTCATGGTTGAAGAGAATACCGTTGCAGGCGTACATGCCGTAGGATTCGCGGTAGTTAACGGTGATCCAGTAGGCGTACAGTTTGGCGACCGCATACGGAGATCGCGGGTAGAACGGCGTGGTTTCTTTCTGCGGAATTTCCTGCACCAGACCATACAGTTCAGAGGTGGAAGCCTGATAGAAACGGGTTTTCTTTTCCAGACCGAGGAAGCGGATCGCCTCCAGCAGGCGCAGCGTACCCATCGCGTCGACGTCAGCGGTATATTCCGGTGACTCAAAAGAAACCGCAACGTGGCTCATTGCCCCCAGGTTGTACACTTCATCCGGCTGTACTTCACGCAAAATGCGCGTCAGGTTGGAGGTATCACTCAGGTCGCCATAATGCAGATGGAATTTCGGGTTGCAGGTGTGCGGATCCTGATAAATGTGATCCACGCGCTCGGTGTTGAATGACGATGCGCGACGCTTAATACCATGCACCTCGTAACCTTTTTCCAGCAGAAACTCTGCCAGGTAAGAACCGTCTTGTCCGGTTACACCGGTGATGAGAGCGACTTTTGACATGTCTTATTCCTCTGTATTTTTTGAATTTATTCAGTTTCAACGCGTTCGCGTATCACCACTGCTGGATTCCCCCGGCAAACCACATTTGCCGGAAGCGATTTAAAAACACTGCTTCGCGCACCCACGACGGTGCCGTTACCGATCGTGACGCCTGGGGCAACAAAGACATCGGTTGCCAGCCAGCATTTCTCGCCAATCACAATAGGCGTGGCGTTAATGGTGAAATGTTGACTTGCATGGTCGTGGCTCCCGGTGCATAAATAACTTTTTTGCGATATCACCGAATGTGCGCCAATGGTTATTTCACCGAGGGTATATAAATTGACGTCATCGCCGACCCACGCGTAATCACCTAAGGTTAATTTCCACGGATAGGTAATTTTTACTGACGGACGAATAACTACGTTTTTTCCTATTTTTGCGCCGAATAAACGTAATAAAAATGCCCGCCAGCGATACAATACTTGTGGCGACCAGGCAAATATTGTTGCCTGTACTGCCCACCATAATTGCACTTTAATAGCGTTGCCGCCCCGGAACCCTTTCGGCACCGAGAAACCGCTTAAATCTTGCATCGTTTTCCCTTATATTCAGCTTTTGTTATATAAGGCTTTCGTCTTTGAGGTAGTACGTTGGCGTAAATGCCAGGATAATTCTGCCCAGAAGCCAGGCACATGTAATATCTGCCGTTGGACTTTTTTGGCGTCAGCACACAATTCCATATTATTGGTGGTTGATACCCCACCCATTGAAAATTCAGACACCAGGCCATTGAGTTTTTTAAATGCATAACCGGCTTTATACATTTTAGCCGCCAGCGCGTAATCGGAAGAAACTTTATATTCCAGGTCATAACGCCATTTTTTCAAGCCGGACACCGGGAAAAATATCGCCTGATGACTGGCGGGCAGACTGTGGTAAATATACCAGCCAGGTTTGGCGCTACGTTTAATTTTATGCCCGTCGCCAAAATCCAGCAGCGCATCGCCGGTGATCATCACGTTATCTTTTTGCATTTTTAACTTACGGACAAAATTTGCGGCATCCTGATGAAAAATATCGCCCGAGTTGAGAAACAACGCGAACTTGCCTTGTGCCATCGCAATGCCTTTGTTCATGGCGTCGTAGATACCGTTATCTGGCTCGCTGACAAAGCGTAGGTTATAGATACCATTGAGATTTTCCAGATACTCACGGGTGCCGTCATTGGAGCCGCCATCGACAACAATCCATTCGAAGCTGATATCGTCCGCCTGCGCCAGATGCGCCAGCGAGGCATGTGTTTTGACTATCCCTTCGAGGTTACGAAACGCGACAGTGATTATGCTAAGCAACATGTTCTTATTATTACCTCGTAATATTTAACGCTTTTCGCAAAATAAACGGACAGACGATTAAAAATGCATATTCCGGGCTAAATATCGAACCGGTAAAAAACAGCGATACCGGAGTAAAAAGATATAATTGCACGCGAAAATTGCGGTTATCACCAAAAGCGTTGATCATCATTTTTATCACTTTCCCCATGTACCACAGCGATAAAAACACCGCGAACCAGGAAAAATAAATAATCAGCAGATACAAACCATTGTCTATGGTTTTTCCGACATCCGCACCGTTAAATATTCCGAATGATGCGACATATTCATAAAGTGAGCCAAATCTGACTACACCGTCAATATGGGTCAAAGAATAACCGACCATCACCAGCGGACCGACAATACGATAATACGATGACGATCCTTCCGTACCTAAATCGCCCAGACGGGTGGAAATATAAGGAAATGCGATTACCACACCAACCAGGAATACAGCCAGAGAAATCAATGCTAACGGTAACTTTTTCTTAATCGCCTCTTTATTCAGATATTGAAATGCCCACTCCAGCAAATAAAACAGGATAAAGGTCATAACCCCTGAAAACGATCCGGATAATATTATCCCTGCGAGAATCATAGCATCTGTTTTAGGCGTTTTGATACCAAACTGTTTGATGCTGAGCCAAATTGAGATTAATGCCAGAGCGAAAAATGCCGGTTCGAAATAAAGTGCTGTCGTGCGCTTGCCGCCGAATTTAATGAAATTCAGCACATAGCTGTTGCTGTAAATCAGATATTTCGAAATCGACTCCATAATACTGCTGCCACCGGTGAGGATAATTTGTGCCATCTCCACCGCCGCCAGCGCCACCACCAGCCCGACCACCAGATAAAAGAAACGTAATATCTTGCGATGGTTGTGTGGCGAAATTGTTTTAAAACGAATACTCCACACCATGCCAATAATGATCACAATATAGACAAACAGCATAGTTGAAGTGACGTATTTACTGGCATCCAGCGACTGACCAAACAGATAGTTAAACGCCGTGAGTCCCGCGCCAATCCCTAAGGCAATCATCAATTTTTTAACGCTGATGCGTTCTAAAAACAGCAGTAACAAGACAGGTAAAAAAGTGACGATGGTGATGGGGAAACTTTCGCCAAGCTGGGCGATTTTGACGTTAACCAGCAGATAAATCAGCGGCAGCAACAGGTAGCTACAGATTCTGATAGAAGTTGACATACTCCTCCAGCATCTGTTGTCCACTGTAGGCGGCGCGGCTGCGTTGGCTGAACTCAGCCAGCGTGGTACCAAATATCGCCTGCGCGATTTCCGGTTTGCTTAACTGCACCAGTTGCAGCACCTCTTCTTCGCTGACGGTTTTACCGCCGGATTTTTGCAACACTTCCCGCGCCGCATCGCTATGGGTGGCAATCACCGGCACGCCAATCGATAGCGCCTCACACAAAATCAGCGGGTAGTTATCGACGCGAGAACTGAATACCAGCGCATCCATCTGATTGAGCGCGCTCATCAGCTTACGTTTGTCGGTTTCAAAGCCGTGATTAACCACGTTGCCAGCGGTGAACGGCGAGAACTTACCAAAGGTATGCAGTTCGATTTTGTCGCCCAGCGCCATCATCTCACGCACCAGTTGCTGGTTAGTTTTGCCGTCGTAACGCAGGTCATGCGCCACCACCGCGATTTTCGGCTTACCCTGGGTTTCGCGCACCGGAGGCAGATCCGCCAGAATCGCTTCGGTTGCCATATCAATACCGTTATTGATAATCCGGCAACGCCCTGGACCGTACAGACTATTGAAAGCGTCAGCCACATGCTGGCTGGGGGAAATAAACTGACAGCCCAGTGCCAGCATCTCGCGGAATAACTGGCGTTTGCCCGCCACCAGCTGGTGTGCCCGATCAATCTTCACCGGCGGATAGTTATTTAAGGTCGGGCATTTCTGGCAGCCTGTTTTCCAGCCTTCGCAACCGTCGGTAAAGGCGCAGCGTCCGGTAACGCTCCAGTGGTCGTGCAGCGTCCAGACCAGAGTGACGTCCGGTTTATGGTTTTTCACCTTTTCGCAAAAGCGCACCACGCTCTTAAGATTTAGCCAGTAGCTGTGCAGCACATGAAAATGCAGGACCACCGGACCCGGTGTACGAGTAATGGTGCGATATAACTCATTGAAATTGCCAAACAGATCGCGATTAAACAGACGAAACAGGACAATATTCGCCATTGCAGTCATCCGCGGCGTATGTTTGATGACCTGCGGATAGTTTTGATGGCTGACGCTCTCTTTGCCGCCTTTGCCGTAACCGTAGACAAAATGTGACGCTAGCCCCTGTTGCAGCGCACGCTGGTGGAGATCTAACGCCACACCTGCTGCCCCGCCTTCCGCCAGTCGCACATTAAATTGCAAAATATTCATTTAATTACCTTCACTCGCGCTTTTTCTCCCACCACCAGCGCGTTGTCCGGGACAGAGTCGAGCACCACGCTGCCCGCGCCCACGGTGACGTTGTTACCAAGCGTGATATCACCAAGAATAATGACGTTGGCACCGAGTTCGACGCCGTTGCCAATGTGTGGACATGCCATGTTATCGGCACCACGATTGCCGATAGTGACGCCGTGGCGAATGGTAAAATCATCCCCCGCTACCACGTTTTTATTGATCACGACGGCGTAACCGTGATGGATAGTAAAGCGGCGGCCAATGGTCGCGGCAGCCTGGATTTCATAACCGAAAAAGCATTCGGTGATAATGCGATACAGCACCAGCAGCGGGGCCGCCCACAGATTGTTGAGGACGTTCTTTTTGCGCCACACCGAACAAAAATGAGCAACACGATAGGCAAGAACCATGCAGCACGGGCGTAAACTCCAGCTGTTGGCGCGCAGATCTTCCAGCATCTTTAGCGCCCCCGAATACCATCAGCCAGACGTTTGCCGTTACGCACCGACAGCAGCGTCAGCAAAGTGCGCCAGGTCATACGTTTATTGCGGATCTGGTAGAGGGTAAACAGCTGATATTTTTTGCTGGCGCGGTCGAATTTGTCTTTGTGCTTGCGGTAAAAGTGGAAGTATCCGGAGAATTTTTTCGGTGACGAGGTGATCTGCATTTCACCGTGATTGATATGCAGGATCTGCGTCGCCTCTTCCACTTTCCACGGTTCGCCATACTCCACCACCATCCGCAGGAAGATGTCGTAATCCTGTGCCGCTTTTAGTTCGGTATCGAACAAACAATCTTTGAAACGCCATGCCCAGGTAAAGACCTGATTGCCAATGATATTGCGTTTGTAGAACAGGCGGCGTGAGTACGGCGATTTGGGATACAGTGGCAAACTTGCTGGTTGGGAATAGACTTCGCCCTGGCAAACGTAGTCGTTAGCGTACAAAAAGGCGTGTGTGACCAGTTGCTGTTTATGGGCGAGGAAGACGCTCAGACGGTTGGGTGTCCATTCATCATCATCATCGATCCCGGTGATGTATTCCCCTTGCGCCAGCATAATCGCCTGGTTACGTACCGCGCACGCCCCGCTGTTAATGTCGTTGTGAATGTAGGTAATACGCGGATCGTTGAGGGCAGTGACGTACTGTTGCAGTTGTTCCCAGGAGGTGGAGCAATCATCCACGATGATCATCTCCCAGTTGCTGTAGTCCTGGCGCAAAACCGATTTTATTGCCCGAATCGCCAGTTGTTGGCGGTTCCAGGTCGGCATATAGATTGAGATCAGCGGATTGTCTTTCATAGGTTGTTCTCCCGGAGTGTCGAGATGTTCTGCCGGTTTATAAACTTGTTTACGGGTTCTGTTGCCGGATGCGGCGTGAGCGTAGGTCGGATAAGATGCGTCAGCATCGCATCCGACAGCGGATCTCGTTATTTCGCGTCCGACTTATATTCGTATTCGTAATAGCCATAATCCTGATACGCGCTGGCGCGGCGGAAGATGGAGTTCAGAATCACCCCTTTCACCGGAATACCGTTTTGCTCAAAGCGGCTCAGACTGGTTTCCACTTCTTTCAATGTGTTGACCGCATAACGCGCCACCATTAATGTGGTTCCGACATGACGACCAACAATTGCCGCATCGGTCACTGCCAGAATCGGCGGCGTATCAATCAACACCAGGTCATAGTTTTTACTCGCCCAGTTCACCAGTTCGGCAAAGCGTTCGCTCATCAACAGTTCAGAAGGATTTGGCGGCACCTGACCGCGCGGGATCAGGTCAAATTTGGCAATAGAGGTCGGTTTAGCTGCGGTAGTAATATCGCCCTGACCAATCAGAATTTCCGACAGGCCATTGACGTTATTGGTGCCCAACAGCTCGTGGGTGTAGCCTTTGCGCATATCGCAGTCGATCAACAACACGCGTTTATTGGTCTGGCTGATCACCGCCGCCAGGTTGGCGCAGACAAAGGTTTTACCGATTGACGGGCTAACCCCGGTCATCATCAACACATTGTTCTGCGCCTGCATCATCGCGAAGTGCAGACTGGTACGCAGACTGCGGATGGCTTCAATCGCCAGATCGGTTGGATTCCCCACCGCCAGTAGCTGGCTCTGTTTATAGCGTTTAATCCCTTTGATGGTTTTGACGCTATCGCGCGCTTTCTGCCATTCCGACAACGGGATGCTGGCATAGACGCTGATACCGTGTTCTTCCAGCACCTGCGGGCTTTCGATGCCGCGATTAAACAACGAGCGCAGCAGCACACCCACGATAGAGAGCATCAGGCCAAGAATAATCGCCCCAAGGATAATCAGCCCTTTCTTCGGTTTTAGCACACCAGGCTGAGTGATTGCCGGGTCAACAATGCGCACATCGCCGACGGTGCTGGCTTCGGTGATTTTCAGCTCCTGCTCTTTATTCAGCAGTTGCATATAGACCTGCTGACCAGACTCGACATCGCGGGTCAGACGGACAATCTCCTGCTGGGTTTTCGGCATCGCCGTTACGCGACCGTTAAGTTTGGCTTTTTCGTCTTCCAGCGCCTGACGTTTCTCCAGCAGCGTGCGGTACGCCGGGTGAACTTTGGTGTACAGCTTGGAGATTTCCGCCTCTTTAAAGGTCAGTTCGTTCAACTGGGCGTCGATGTTCACCATCGAATCGAGCACCGCTTTCGCTTCCAGCGGCAGATCAACAGAATCTTTATCCTGACGGAAGGCATTCAGTTTGTTTTCGGCAACATCCAAGCGGCTACGTACTTCCGGTAACTGTTGCGCGAGGAAGGCGAGGCTTTTCGACGCTTCCGCCGATTTGCGCTCAATATTTTGTTCCTGATAGTTACGGGCGATGCTGTTAAGAATGTCGCGGATCTGTTCACGATCTTCACCGGTATAAGTCAGGCTCAAAACGCCAGCGTCTTTGCCGTTCTCCGTTACCGTCAGGCTGTTTTGCAGTTGGTTGATCATCCCCAGCGTGGAGTATTTGGTGACGGTAAACTCACTGCCCGGGCTGGCGTGAATGGCTTCAACCATCAGCGTGACGCCTTCTTTTTTCAGCATCTGGCCCGCTTGCCCCCGGGCGCTAAAGCCGCCGTCGCTGCTCAGGGTGTAGTTTTTGTTGTCCAGCACATTAAGCGTAAACACCTGATCCGCCATCTCTTTCGGGCGGTTAAAGGTGGTCACTTTCACCGTCTCGTTCTGACGTCCCATCAGGCGATCCCAGCCCGCACCGAAAATCGGGAACGTGTTTTTGCTCACTGCAATATCGAGGTCGAGATCGTCCACCGTTTTACCAAGCACCAGACGCGAACGAATCAACTGGATCTCGGCGTCCGATGCAGGCGGTTTGTTGGCTAATGCCGAACCAATGTCCTGCACTAACGAATTGCCGCTGTTTTGCTCGATTTGTACCAGTGCGTCGGCACTATAAATCGGCGTGGCGAAGAAGGTGTAAACCACGGCACAGAGGGCGAATACGGTGGTGATGCCAATCACCCACCAGCGCGCTTCAATGACGGTGCCGACCAGGCGACCAATATCGATTTCATCACTGCCCGTTACCGGAGCGGCATGTTGTTTTACTTTTTCTGTCATTCTTATACCTGCTCTGCGTTCAATGCCTGCGCCCACTGGCGGGCAGACCGTTCAAGTAATGTGTACACCGCTGCAAACGTTTCCCGGCTTTTGCGATACGGATCGGGGATTTCACATTCGTTATCCCAGTGACCAAACAGCATCACTTTGCCGCGCATCTCCGGTGCCATCTCGCATAAGCGTTCGATATGGCGCTTTTCCATGGTCAAAATCAGGTCGTAGTTGCGACACAGACGGCGGCTGATTTGACGGGCACAGTGACCTTCCAGAGACAGTTGATGTTCTGCGGCGACGCTGATAGCGGTAGGATCAGCGCCCTTACCGACCAGCGCGCCGAGTCCAGCGGACTCCACTTTCAGCTCCGGGTGATAACGTTGCAGTAAGCGTTCCGCCGTCGGGGAACGGCAAATATTGCCGACACAGACAACTAAGATGTTGTTAAACATGACGATTACCAGTTATGAATGTCGCTGGCTGTATCCGTCATGTAACGGACACCGCTAATAGTTGGCAGCAACTGATTGATCAGACGGTTCCAGCGGGAAACCGGGGCGGTGGTGACATACACCACGTCATAAGGTTGCAGGCGGAATTCTGTCGCCATCACCAGCGACGTGGCATCGGACATATCCAGCTGGTAGATATTGGCAATCTTGCCGTTACGCCCGCCCTCGCCTTTCAGCGGACGAATGACAAAGATGCCGCTGGCGTTGGAGGTGGTCATGTCGATGCCTTCAGCATTGCCCAGGGCTTCAGTCAGGGTCATGCCGCTAAAGTCCATTTTCAGGGTGCTCTGTTTCTTCACTTCACCCATCACAAATACTTTCAGATCATCATTACGTGGCACGTAGAGAATATCGCCGGGGTAAAGCAGGCGATTCTGGTTGAGGTCGCCGTTTTGCATCAGCGCCTGCAAAGAAATGCGCTCTTCACGACCATTGTGTGTTAGCACCACGTTGCGCCAGTCAGCGGTGTCGGTCAGGCCACCTGCGGCGTTGATGGCGTCGAGAATAGTCAGTGGCACGTTGGTGATCGCCTGTTGACCGGATTTATTCACCTGACCGGAGATATAGGCCTTTTGTGAGCGGAAGGCGGCGATATTAACGTCCACCTGCGGGTCAGCGATGTACGTCGCTAAGCGCCCGGTAATATCACTGCGGATTTCAGCGAGCGTTTTCCCGACTACGTGGACCTTGCCGATATACGGGTAAAACATAGTGCCGTCAGGCTGTACCCAGTTGCCGGTGTCGCTGGAGCTGCGGTACTGACCGGCTGGCGTGGTGAGTTCCGGGTGATCCCAGACGGTGACATTAAGAACGTCCCCCGGCCCGACGCGATACTGGTAATTCGCGATCTCACTTTCCAGCGTCATATTGGGGCGCGCTACATTCGGGCGTGGGCGTAATTGGTCAATCAGGCGCGGGGTCAGCGGATAAACATTCACCATTTTGTCGAGATCGAAATCAGCGTCCTGCTGTTTGATGACGTCTTTGCCCATCGTCGACATATTGCTGCCCGGAAGTACTGTGCAACCGCTTATCAAGGTTACTGACACCAATAATGGCATCAATTTCATTTTGGATTTCATCATTGTTTATTTATCACTTTGGCAGAGTAATTATCCTGTGCACTATTAATAGCAATGTCGCCATGCACATTTACCTTGCAGTTAATTGAATAAAAATTTAACTGGCATCAGTCCTAAAAAAATTGATTTCATCCGCAGGCTATTGACAGAATAATTCAGACTGGTCTTTCAGGCATCCAGACACGCTACCGCCCCTGGCTTTTTAGCTACCAATGCACTGATTTGATTTATATTTTCCAACTCTTTCATCATGCGGTCGTTTATGAAAAAGCGTTATTCCGGATATTAATTTTCCAGATATAAGATGGCATTATGGTAATTGAATATTGGCTCTCCAATAATGCAGGAGGAAGTGTTACAGCTAACGGAATGGCAGGCAAGGTAACAAATCGGCAATTCGCTATTTTTAAGAATTATATTAAGTGTAATTAAACGTTATTTTTAGGAGTTTCTTTATGTTGACAATATTTAATATGTCGCCTCTATCTGCGATATTTCTTAAATGATACTTTATTATTACCACCTTTAATTCAGAGATAATTTGAGGTTATAGCCCTGAAATAATGTCGGATAAATGGTGCTACAACATTGCATTTTTGCCCTGATTTATCCATGATCGAATTGTGACATTTGTCATACAACGAATAGGTATTGCACTTACTATGGAATGGATTGCCGATCCGTCTATCTGGGCTGGGTTAGTCACGTTGATTGTGATCGAACTGGTCCTCGGCATTGATAACCTGGTCTTTATTGCCATCCTCGCCGAAAAACTACCGCCGAAGCAGCGTGACCGCGCACGGGTTACCGGGCTGTTGCTGGCAATGTTAATGCGCCTGTTACTGCTGGCGTCAATCTCCTGGCTGGTTACCCTGACTCAACCGCTGTTCAGTTTCCGCTCGTTTACCTTTAGCGCACGCGACCTAATCATGCTGTTCGGCGGCTTCTTCCTGCTGTTCAAAGCCACCATGGAGCTAAACGAACGGCTGGAGGGGAAAGACAGTAATAACCCCACCCAGCGACGGGGCGCAAAGTTCTGGGGCGTGGTGACGCAAATTGTAGTACTGGACGCCATCTTCTCACTCGACTCGGTGATTACCGCTGTCGGGATGGTGGACCATCTAATGGTCATGATGGCCGCCGTCGTTATTGCTATCAGTCTGATGCTGATGGCAAGCAAGCCGTTAACCCAGTTCGTTAATAGCCATCCGACTATCGTAATTCTCTGCTTAAGTTTCCTGTTGATGATTGGCTTTAGCCTGGTGGCGGAAGGTTTCGGATTCATTATTCCGAAAGGTTATCTGTACGCCGCGATTGGTTTCTCGGTGATGATCGAAGCGCTTAACCAGTTAGCTATCTTTAACCGGCGACGTTTTCTCTCCGCTAACCAGACGCTGCGCCAGCGGACGACCGAAGCAGTAATGCGCCTGTTAAGTGGGCAAAAAGAAGATGCGGAACTGGATGCCGAAACCGCGTCCATGCTGGTGGATCATGGCAACCAACAAATCTTTAACCCGCAGGAACGGCGGATGATTGAGCGGGTACTTAATCTTAACCAGCGCACCGTCAGCAGTATTATGACCTCGCGTCACGATATTGAGCATATCGATCTCAACGCGCCGGAAGAAGAAATCCGCCAGTTGCTGGAGCGAAATCAACATACCCGACTGGTGGTTACTGACGGTGATGACGCGGAAGATTTGTTGGGCGTAGTTCACGTTATTGACCTGCTGCAACAGTCACTACGCGGCGAACCGCTCAACCTGCGCGTGCTGATTCGCCAGCCGCTGGTGTTCCCGGAAACGTTGCCATTGTTACCTGCCCTGGAGCAGTTCCGCAACGCCCGTACGCACTTTGCTTTTGTGGTGGATGAGTTTGGCTCAGTTGAAGGGATTGTGACATTAAGTGACGTCACCGAAACCATCGCCGGAAACTTGCCGAACGAAGTGGAAGAGATCGACGCCCGTCATGATATTCAGAAAAACGCCGACGGTTCCTGGACGGCGAATGGTCATATGCCACTGGAAGATCTGGTGCAGTATGTGCCGCTGCCGCTGGATGAAAAACGGGAATATCACACCATCGCCGGGCTGTTGATGGAATATTTACAGCGTATTCCAAAACCCGGTGAAGAAGTTCAGGTGGGGGATTATTTGCTCAAAACGTTGCAGGTGGAAAGCCATCGCGTGCAAAAGGTGCAGATTATTCCGCTGCGTAAGGACGATGATTTGGAGTATGAGGAGTGATGATGCATAGGCCTGATAAGACGCGCAAAGCGTCGCATCAGGCGTTTCGTTCAACCGGAAGACTATGTGACATTGAAGGCTGTTCCGTTCACTTTATGTTCCTCGCTACTATGGAACGCTTAAGCCGGTGAACGTGCCAGGGTGGCTCAATCGCCCCCCCCCTGGCAACCCGGGCTCCCGGCGGTAAATCGCCGCTAACGCGGTCCCCTCATCTTATTCCTTTCGGCTATCGGGTACGGGCGCGAGGTAACATCCCTGTAAAACGCGCCCTCAGCCCACATCCATGTGGGCTGCCCCGGCCTACAGGAAACGATTCGGCGATTTACAGCCGGACCAACCCCCTCGCTGAAAGACCTTGCTTTTACTGATGATTAATCTTTGCTGAAAGTAATCTACGCGAATGCCTGACTCGACGCTTTACGCGTCTTATCAGGCCTACAGGACAGGTCATCTGGAAATTACATCTTCTCCAGTAACTTCTTCACATCTTTGCCATTACGGGAATCTTTATTCCGCTCGGCCCAGTCGTTAAGACGACGTTTGGCTTCATCCTGCAACTGTTTACGCAGTAACTGATCCACTTGCAGGCTGTAATTAAGTTGCTGCCAGTTGCCATAAACTCGCAGCGGAACCGGTGTTTCTTTGAGGAAATCAATCAGTTTGCTTTCCCCGTTCCAGCCACCAACGACACGAATATCAAACTGGGTATCGCAGGTTTGTTCCGCCAGATTCAACGTACCAGCCCCGGAAAGCGCCAGCATGGGCGACTCGCCCTGCATGTCGTTTAGCGTCACGACGCCATCTTTTAACGTAAGATCGGTGGTAAAGCTGTCAAGCCGGGTGACGTTATCGAAGTTTTCAGCGGCTTTCACATCACCACCATTACGTTCTACCGCTTGCTGAATCATCTGCTGGAAGTTCATCCCTTCCATGCGCGTATCGCTCATTTCGACATGCGCCTGTCCTTGCCAGCTATGGCGAAATGCTTCGGCATCAATGTCAGCACCAGAGAAATCACCAGCCAGTGACATCTTGCCGGTCAACGAGATCGGATAATTAAACGCCTTCAGAAGGGTACCAATCTCAACGTTTTCCAGTCGTGGCTGGAAGCTTATCCGTGGATTTGCAGATTTCGCGTCCAACGTACCAGGCAGTGAAACCTGTCCACCGTTAAGTTTGCCCTGTAGCTGAGTGATTTCCAGCAACCCCGACTTGTTGGTCATTTGCGTGGCAACATCTGTAAAATTCATTCCGCGCCAACGCACGTTACTGGCCTGCAACAAAATATCGGCGGTAAAGCCTTGCAGTCCCTGATAAGCCGGTTCATCAATCCGCGAAGAAATGACCGGGCGCGGCAACGTTGATTGACTCTGCCCCTGCTGGGCAGTTCCGTTTTCACCGTTCGTGGCTTCTTTAAGCGGAATGAGGTTATCAAGATTCAGTTGCGGAAATTGCAGTCTCAGCTGCCATTCAGGTTTCTCTGTCAGCGTAACCTGCGCTTGCCCACTAAGCGTACTGTCATTCGCAGTCAAACTGATTTGATTGAAAGAAAGGCGTTTATGTGACTCTTGCCACTGGGCCTGGAAACTCCCCTGCCCCTGAATACCTTGTTTTGGTAAATCTGCGCCCTGCAACTGCCAGTTAATTTGTTCAATAGCCGCAGTTAAATCATGCGGGTAATCAGAGGCATCAACAGTCCCCTTGAGCGCTAACGTGAGATCGCGTTGGTCGCGATTTACCCGACCAGAGAATTCAAACGATCCGCGATGCTGTGGGTCTTGCTCCATTTGCAGGCGGATATTGCGGATTGTCACCTGCTCGTCATCTTCATGCTGGAAGACCAGCACGCTGTCTGCCACCTTAAGACTGGAGATATCGAACGACCAGCCACGATCGTCAGAAAGATCCGGCAACGTATTATCGCGCGGCGCTACGGGGGCATCTTCACGACGAACCGCTTCCGTCTGCGGCGTCAGTTGGATCACCGCACCTTTCAGCATCACCTGCTTAACGCTCAGTTGATGACTCAGCAACGGTAAAAGCGCCACGTCCAGACGCATATTGTCAGCACGAACCAGCGGCTGGCTCGCACCCTGGGCGGTGAGAGACATTCGCCCAGAGAGGATACTAAGCTGCGGCCAGACGTGCCAACGCAGTGGCCCGTCCAACTGCAATTGATAACCGCTACGAGCAGCAACTTGCTTGACCATATAGTCGCGGAAATCATTCGGATTCACCAGCAACACTAACGCAGATAACCCAGCCACCAGCACGACCAGGAGTATCATCAGCGTCGTCAGAAATCGTCTCATGGTATCCTCAATGGGCCTGAATTAGTCTTTATCGATACGACTGGCGACCGCGCCCTGCTGGTTGCGATATTTCGCATCTTCACGGCGGTTATACGGACGCGCTGCCGGACCAGAAAGCGGCTCAAAGCTCAGCGCACCAATTAACATGCCCGGACGCAGCGCCAACGGCAGTTTACCGGAGTTGTAAAACTCCAGCACAATGCAGCCAGACCAGCCCGGATCGATACGGTGCGCAGTGACGTGTACCATCAGACCAAGACGCGCCAGTGAGGAACGCCCATCCAGCCAGCCAACCAGATCGGCTGGCAACGTCACTGACTCCAGCGTCACCGCCAGCGCCAGTTCCCCCGGATGCAGGAAAAATGCCTCGCCCTCGTCGAGCACAATCTCGTCGCTCATCACACGATCAAGCGCGGCGCTCACTTCATCTTTGGGCCCGCTCAGATCGATAAACGCTGCCGTGTGACCACGGAATGTACGAAATTTATTGCCCAGGCGTACATCCACCGTCGCGCCATTAATACGCTCCACTGGTGGACGTGGGTTGATCGACAGACGGCCTTCATCAAGCCAGGCTTCAATATCTCGGTCACACAGACGCATGGCATTTTCTCCTTTCGCGCATCACTCCCTTAACGCCAGTTACGTCAAGGGCATACCAGGTTATCACTGAACGGTACACAATTTACCAAGCTTATTCAAAGAACTGACTGATTTTCGCTTTCAATATATCGATCGCGATGCGGTTTTTACCGCCGCGCGGCACGATAATATCTGCATACTGTTTAGAAGGTTCAATGAATTGCAGGAACATCGGGCGCACGGTTTTTTGATATTGCGCCATGACAGAATCCATCGAACGTCCGCGCTCGTTAACGTCGCGCTTGATGCGGCGCATCAGGCAGATATCCAGCGGGGTATCAACGAAAATGGAAAAGTTTAGTTCGTCGCGCAGACGCGCATCCGTCAGCAGCAAAATGCCTTCGAGAATAATGACTTTCTTCGGCTCAACCTTCACCGTTTCTTTCATACGCGTATGTTCAACGTAGCTGTAAACCGGCAGGTCGATAGCCGAACCGCGTTTCAATGCTTGTAAATGCTCAAGCAGCAGACTGTGATCCATCGCACTGGGATGGTCATAGTTGGTCTTAACCCGTTCTTCCATCGACAGATGGCTTTGATCTTTGTAATAGCAGTCTTCGGGAATTACACCGATGTGTTCATCACCCACTTGTTCACGTAATTCACGATAAAGAGTACTGGCAATAAGACTCTTGCCGGAAGCCGATGCGCCAGCGATACCGATAATGACGCACTGATGAGACTGATCAGTCATATATTTAGCGACCTGATTAACCTGGATGTTAGGAAGGGGGCGCCGAAGCGCCAAACGCGGCAATTATAGGGATTTCATCCGCCTGATACCAGTCGAATAGCGTTGCCACGCGCTCAGAGTTAATTGTTGGCGATCAATTCCCTGATGCAAATTTAATTGCTCAGTCATGATACAGGGTGAAAATGTTATGCATAGTTGCGCAAATTATCCGCCATTACGTCACTTTATGAGCAATTTGCATATAAAATGTAAAACTTTTGTACTAGCATAAACACAGACGCTAATACTGACAGCCTGGCCATACGGATAGAACGGTAATGAGTAAACCATCATAGCGTGTTTTAATTACCTTACCTCATCCTCTGCTTCATCTCGTCAGTTTAGGTTTAGTCTCGTTTATCTTTACCCTTTTCTCGCTTGAGCTTTCGCAATTTGGCACTCAGCTTGCGCCGCTATGGTTCTCCACTTCTATTATGATGGTGGCGTTTTACCGCCATGCCGGACGCATGTGGCCGGGGATCGCGCTGAGCTGCTCGCTGGGAAATATCGCCGCATCCATCCTGCTTTTTTCTACCAGTTCGCTGAATATGACCTGGACGGCCATCAATATTATTGAAGCCGTCGTGGGCGCAATGCTGCTGCGAAAATTATTACCGTGGTATAACCCACTGCAAAATCTGGCTGACTGGCTGCGACTGGCTCTCGGAAGCGCCATCGTACCGCCACTGTTGGGTGGTGTTCTTGTGTTCCTGCTGACGCCCGGAGACGATCCTCTCAAAGCATTTTTAATTTGGGTGCTTTCAGAGTCCATCGGCGCACTGGCACTGGTACCGCTGGGACTGTTATTTAAGCCACACTATCTCCTGCGCCACCGCGACCCCAGGTTGCTTTTTGAGTCGCTGCTCACGTTAGCTATCACGCTGACGTTAAGTTGGCTTTCGATGCTGTATCTGCCGTGGCCTTATACCTTCATTATTGTGCTACTGATGTGGAGCGCCGTGCGTCTGCCACGGATGGAAGCCTTTTTGATTTTCCTCACCACAGTGATGATGGTGTCGCTGATGATGGCAGCCGATCCTTCCCTGCTTGCCTCGCCGCGTACATACCTGATGAGCCATATACCGTGGCTACCGTTTTTGCTAATTCTCCTGCCCGCCAACATCATGACCATGGTGATGTACGCCTTCCGCGTGGAACGTAAGCATATTTCCGAAAGCGAAACCCGCTTTCGCAATGCCATGGAGTATTCCGCCATCGGTATGGCGTTAGTAGGGACCGGGGGTCAATGGCTGCAAAGCAACAAAGCGCTCTGCAAGTTTCTCGGCTACAGCCAGGAAGAACTGCGTGCGCTGACCTTTCAGCAACTGACCTGGCCGGAAGACCTCAATAAAGATCTGCAACACGTTGAGAAGTTGATTAGCGGTGAAATCAATACTTACTCAATGGAAAAACGCTACTACAACCGCCACGGAGACGTAGTTTGGGCGCTACTTGCCGTCTCACTGGTACGTCACACCGATGGCACACCGCTCTACTTCATTGCTCAGATAGAAGATATTAACGAGCTAAAACGCACTGAGCAGGTGAATAAGCAACTGATGGAACGCATCACGCTGGCTAACGAAGCTGGCGGGATTGGTATCTGGGAGTGGGAGCTGAAGCCGGATATTGTCAGTTGGGATAAGCGGATGTTCGAGCTGTATGAAATTCCCCCGCATATCAAACCAAACTGGCAGGTTTGGTATGACTGCGTGCTGCCGGAAGATCGAGAACACACCGAGAAAGTCATTCGTGATTCCCTGCAGGCTCGCTTGCCTTTTAAACTGGAATTTCGCATCACGGTAAAAGACGGTATTCGTCATATCCGCGCACTCGCCAATCGGGTTCTGAATAAAGAAGGTGAAGTCGAACGCCTGCTTGGCATCAATATGGATATGACAGAAGTAAAACAGCTCAACGAGGCGCTGTTCCAGGAAAAAGAACGCCTGCATATCACCCTGGACTCTATCGGCGAAGCCGTGGTCTGCATTGATATGGCGATGAAAATCACCTTTATGAATCCAGTCGCAGAGAAAATGAGCGGTTGGAAGCAAGAAGAGGCGTTAGGCGTTCCGCTGCTGACGGTATTGCATCTGACAACTGGCGACACAGGGCCGTTAATCGAGAACATTTACAGTACCGACACCTCACGTTCTGCTATTGAACAGGACGTGGTTCTCCACTGCCGTAGCGGTTGCAGCTATGACGTTCATTACAGTATTACACCGTTAAGTACTCTGGATGGCAGTAATATTGGTTCGGTACTGGTGATTCAGGACGTCACCGAATCACGCAAAATGCTGCGCCAGCTTAGCTATAGCGCTTCCCATGATACCCTAACGCATCTGGCGAACCGTGCCAGTTTTGAGAAACAACTGCGAATACTGCTGCAAACCGTTAGCAGCACCCATCAGCAACATGCACTGGTATTTATCGATCTTGATCGCTTTAAAGCGGTAAATGATAGCGCCGGGCACGCGGCCGGCGATGCTTTGCTGCGCGAACTGTCTTCGTTGATGTTGAGTATGCTGCGCTCCAGCGATCTACTGGCACGACTCGGTGGTGATGAATTTGGTCTGTTACTGCCAGACTGTAATGTCGAAAGCGCCCGTTTTATCGCGACGCGCATTATCAATGCGATTAATGATTATCACTTTATGTGGGAAGGTCGGTTACATCGGGTAGGCGCAAGCGCCGGAATGACGTTAATTAACGACAGTAATCACCAGGCAGCAGAAGTTATGTCCCAGGCCGATATCGCCTGTTATGCGTCGAAAAATAGTGGTCGCGGTCAGGTCACAGTGTATGAACCACTGCAGGAAACTGCACATAATGAACGGACAGTGATGTCGCTCGATGAACAGTGGCGGATGACTAAAGAGAATCCGCTTAAGATGATTGCCCACGGCGTCGCTTCGCCACGGATCACGGAAACGCGTAATTTGTGGTTGATTTCGCTTAAGCTCTGGAGCAGTAAAGGCGAGTTGATTGATGAACAGGCATTCCGCCGTAGCTTCAGCGATCCGGCACTCAGCCACGCGCTTGACCGCCGGGTATTACGTGAATTTTTCCAACAAACAGCAAAAGCGGTTGCCAATAAAGGTTTAAGCATCGCCCTCCCCCTTTCCATTGCGGGGTCAGGCAGCCTCACTCTGGTCGATGAACTGCTTGAGCAACTGGGACAGAGTTCATTACCGCCACGGTTGCTCCATTTGATTATTCCGGCAGAAGCGATTTTCGACTACGGGCAGGCCATGCAAAAACTGCGGCAGGCGGGATGTCGGATCATACTCAGCCAGGTAGGGCGCGACCTGCAAATATTCAATACGCTCACTGCAAATATGGCGGATTATCTGCTGCTAGACGCCGAGTTATGCGCCAGCGTTCAGGGTAATTTAATGGATGAAATGCTGATTTCGATCATTCAGGGTCATGCTCAGCGGCTGGGAGTGAAAACCATCGCCGGGCCGGTGGACATGCCATTGGTGTTGAATACGCTTTCTGACATTGGTGTTGATCTGATTTATGGCGATGTGATTGCCGAGGGCCAGCCATTGGAGTCACTGGTTAATAGCAGTTATTTCGCGATTAACTGAATATTTTGCCGCCCCCCATCGCCTGATGCGACGCTGACGCGTCTTATCAGCCTACCATTCGTCCGTGTCAGGCGCCCGCGCCGCATCCGCAACCAGAATCAGGTATCTTCTGGTTGCCAGCCTTCCGTATACCAGATATGCAGCAGCGCATAAGAACGCCAGGGCTTCCAGCGCTCGGCATAACGGCGGATTTGTGCCGGCGTCATTCCTGGAAATCGCTGTTTAATCAAATAATCATCCGGCAGAAAAACATCTTTCGCCTGCCAGCCACGCAAAGCGAAATAATTCGCCGTCCAGCGCCCGATTCCTGGAAAGGTTTGCAGCGTTTTCATCGCTTGCTCAACATCAACCGGAATTGTCATCGGTAAGGTGCCCTCCAGCGCCGCATTTGCCAGATGAATCAGCGCCTCTGCCCGTTTTAGCGGCATGCCTAACGCTTTTAGCGCCTGCGGATCGGCTGCTGCCAGCCGCTGAGCCGTGGGGAAGCAGACATAATCCGGAAAATCATCCAGCCGTTCGCCATAAAGCTGCGCCACTTTGGCGGTCAATTTTGCCGCCATCGCTACGCTCACCAACTGGCCTAAAATGGCGCGCACGCCCTGCTCAAAAGCATCAACGCAGCCAGGTAAACGCAGACCAGGCCGCGCCGCGCCTAACTTGCCCAACGCACCGTTAACAATCTGCGGGTTACATTGCAGATCAAGCAGGCGGCTCATTTTCGCCAGACACTCAGCGGCAACGGGTTCTAAACCTGCACTTAAATTTATGTGCAGAGTATGGCGGGCTATATCCGGAATAGCAGTCACCACGCCGCGATATTCGCCCACCGCCAGACTACGGGCATAATAATCGTCAGCGACCGTTTCAACACCCCTCACCGCACGGGCGGCAAGAAATCCTAACATCCACGACCAGTCATACGGCGGCTGCCAGTTCAGGGTATACATCGCATCTCCTTTTTTATCCGCTTTCAGCATAAACGTTATTCAGACGCTGCGCTTTGCTTTCATATTCCGGTTGTCGCGACTGCAACATTTCGCTAAAGTCACGCCCCTTCTTCACCGGCATGGGGATTATTTCGTGTTTATTGGTTTTGATTACGGTACAGCAAACTGTTCAGTGGCGGTCATGCGCGACGGTAAACCGCAATTACTGAAAATGGAAAACGACAGCACGCTGCTGCCTTCAATGCTTTGCGCGCCAACGCGTGAAGCGGTCAGCGAGTGGTTGTACCGCCATCATGATGTTCCGACAACTGGCGATGAAACACAGGCACTGTTACGTCGGGCGATTCGTTATAACCGCGAAGAAGATATTGATGTTACGGCGAAAAGTGTACAGTTCGGTCTTTCCTCACTGGCGCAGTACATTGATGATCCGGAAGAAGTGTGGTTTGTGAAATCACCGAAATCATTTCTCGGCGCCAGCGGCTTAAAACCACAGCAGGTGGCGCTGTTTGAGGATCTGGTCTGCGCCATGATGTTGCATATTCGCCAACAGGCGCAGGCGCAACTGCCAGAAGCGATTACTCAGGCGGTGATTGGTCGCCCGATCAACTTCCAGGGACTGGGCGGCGATGAAGCTAACGCTCAGGCGCAGGGAATTCTGGAACGCGCGGCGAAGCGTGCCGGATTCAGGGATGTGGTATTCCAGTATGAGCCGGTAGCGGCAGGACTGGATTACGAAGCGACCTTGCAGGAAGAAAAACGGGTGCTGGTGGTGGACATTGGTGGTGGTACGACTGACTGTTCGTTGCTGCTGATGGGGCCACAGTGGCGTTCGCGTCTCGATCGTGAAGCCAGCCTGCTTGGACACAGTGGTTGCCGTATTGGCGGTAACGATCTCGATATCGCACTGGCGTTTAAAAACCTGATGCCGTTACTGGGCATGGGTGGCGAAACCGAAAAAGGCATCGCCCTGCCGATTCTGCCGTGGTGGAATGCTGTGGCAATCAACGACGTACCTGCACAAAGTGATTTCTACAGTAGCGCCAACGGTCGCCTGCTCAACGATCTGGTACGCGATGCCCGCGAACCGGAAAAAGTAGCCCTGTTGCAGAAGGTCTGGCGCCAGCGTTTAAGCTATCGACTGGTACGCAGTGCAGAAGAAAGCAAAATCGCCCTTTCCAGCGCAACGGAAACTCTCGCGTCGCTGCCGTTTATCAGTGATGAACTGGCTACATTAATTAGCCAGCAAGGGCTGGAAAGCGCCCTCAACCAGCCGCTGGCGCGAATTCTGGAACAGGTGCAACTGGCGCTGGATAACGCCCAGGAAAAACCGGATGTCATCTATCTGACCGGTGGTAGCGCCCGCTCGCCGCTGATTAAAAAGGCACTGGCGGAGCAGCTGCCGGGGATTCCGATCGCTGGTGGCGACGACTTTGGCTCCGTTACCGCAGGACTGGCACGCTGGGCGGAAGTGGTGTTTCGTTAATTGAAAAATGGCTCAGCAACGGCTTAAATCAGCCTGCGCCTGAGCCAGTTTTTCTGCCGCCTGACGTACAGGTGCCATCAACGGCATAGGGGCCGTGCAGGAGCAACGCTGTCGCGCCGACAGTCAGCGTCGATGCCACATAAATGAATAATCCTTCGAGGAATTTGTGTTTTTGGCGATCTGACAGGCATTCTGACAAGGCAAACAATCAATTTTGCCATTCGCCTCGCAAGAACGGGGATCTGTCGATTGACAGTAAGGGCAGAGTGACATAATTTCAGGAGTGAGGGTTAGGGAGAGGTTTCCCCCTCCCCCTGGTGTTCTTAGTAAGCCTGGAAGCTAATCACTAAGAGTATCACCAGTATGATGACGAGCTTCATCATAACCCTTTCCTTATTCAAGGCCCCTTCCTCGGGAGGGGCTTTCCCGTTTCAGCGTCCCGCTGAAATCGTCGGCTTACCTCCTTTCGCCCTGCATGCAGTCTATCGCTGACCTGCGGATAACATAGTTTCTCATGTGATTATTGCGTAATGTCTCGCAAAGAATATTTGCTGGCAGGATCGCAGACTGCAAAGCCTGCGGATTGACATTCTGACTGTGAAGGCATAGTTTGAGGAGTGAGGGTAGAGCGGGGTTTCCCCCGCCCTGGTAGTCTTAGTATGCTGGGTAGCTAATCACTAAGAGCACCACGATGATGAGTATCTTCATCATGACCCTTTCCTTATTTAAGGCCCCTTCCTCGGGAGGGGCTTTCCCGTTTCAGCGTCCCGCTGAAATCGTCGGCTTACCTCCTTTCGCCATGCGCGCAGTCTATCGCTAACTTGCAGATAAAATAGTTTCCTGTGTCATTACTGGATGCGTGCTCGCAAAGTACCCGTCATTCAGACGATTCCCGAAACTGTTTCATAATTCCTCCATTTTTCTCCCTTATTGGCTGGCTACACTAGTATCATTCCGCGAAACGTTTCAGGAAGAGAAACTCTTAACGATGAAAGGCAGTAATAAATCCCGTTGGGTAATCGTGATCGTGGTGGTTATCGCCGCCATCGCCGCATTCTGGTTCTGGCAAGGCCGCAATGAATCCCAGAGCGCAGCGCCAGGTGCGACGAAGCAAGCGCAGCATTCACCTGCGGGTGGGCGCCGTGGTATGCGTTCCGGCCCATTAGCGCCAGTTCAGGCGGCAACCGCCGTGGAACAGGCAGTTCCGCGTTATCTCACCGGGCTTGGCACTATTACCGCTGCTAACACCGTTACGGTGCGCAGTCGTGTAGATGGTCAACTGATGGCGTTACATTTCCAGGAAGGCCAGCAGGTAAAAGCAGGCGATTTACTGGCAGAGATTGATCCCAGCCAGTTTAAAGTCGCACTAGCCCAGGCCCAGGGACAACTGGCAAAAGATAAAGCCACGCTTGCCAACGCACGCCGTGATCTGGCGCGTTATCAACAACTGGCAAAAACCAATCTTGTCTCCCGTCAGGAACTGGATGCCCAACAGGCGCTGGTCAGTGAAACCGAAGGCACCATTAAAGCCGATGAAGCGAGCGTCGCCAGCGCACAACTGCAACTCGACTGGAGCCGGATTACTGCGCCAGTCGATGGTCGCGTGGGTCTCAAGCAGGTTGATATCGGTAACCAAATCTCCAGTGGCGACACCACCGGGATTGTCGTGATCACCCAGACGCATCCTATCGATTTGCTCTTTACCCTGCCCGAAAGTGATATCGCCACCGTCGTGCAGGCACAGAAAACAGGAAAACCGCTGGTAGTTGAAGCCTGGGATCGCACTAACTCGAAAAAGTTAAGTGAAGGCACACTGTTAAGTCTTGATAACCAAATCGATGCCACTACCGGTACGATTAAAGTGAAAGCACGCTTTAATAATCAGGATGATGCGCTGTTTCCCAATCAGTTTGTTAACGCGCGTATGTTAGTCGACACCGAACAAAACGCCGTGGTGATCCCCACCGCCGCCCTGCAAATGGGCAATGAAGGCCATTTTGTCTGGGTGCTGAATAGTGAAAACAAGGTCAGCAAACATCTGGTGACGCCGGGCATTCAGGACAGCCAGAAAGTGGTGATCCGTGCGGGTATTTCCGCAGGCGATCGCGTGGTAACGGATGGGATTGATCGCCTGACCGAAGGGGCGAAAGTGGAAGTGGTGGAAGCCCAGAGCGCCACCACTCCGGAAGAGAAAGCCACCAGCCGCGAATACGCGAAAAAAGGAGCACGCTCCTGATGCAGGTGTTACCCCCGAGCAGCACAGGCGGCCCGTCGCGCCTGTTTATCATGCGTCCTGTCGCCACCACGCTGCTGATGGTGGCGATCTTACTCGCCGGGATTATCGGCTATCGCGCCCTGCCCGTTTCTGCCCTGCCGGAAGTCGACTACCCGACCATTCAGGTGGTCACTCTCTACCCTGGCGCCAGCCCGGATGTGATGACATCTGCCGTTACCGCGCCGCTCGAACGCCAGTTCGGGCAGATGTCCGGCCTGAAACAGATGTCATCGCAGAGTTCCGGTGGCGCGTCAGTTATCACCTTGCAGTTTCAGCTAACATTGCCGCTGGATGTCGCCGAGCAGGAAGTGCAGGCGGCGATTAACGCTGCGACCAACTTGTTGCCGAGCGATCTGCCTAACCCGCCGGTTTACAGCAAAGTGAACCCGGCAGATCCGCCGATCATGACGCTCGCCGTCACCTCAACCGCCATGCCGATGATGCAAGTAGAAGATATGGTGGAAACCCGCGTCGCGCAGAAAATCTCGCAGATTTCCGGCGTCGGGCTGGTGACGCTTTCCGGCGGCCAGCGCCCAGCGGTACGCGTCAAACTAAACGCTCAAGCGATTGCCGCCCTCGGACTCACCAGCGAAACCGTGCGCACCGCCATTACCGGCGCTAACGTTAACTCGGCAAAAGGTAGCCTCGACGGCCCTTCCCGCGCGGTCACGCTTTCCGCGAACGACCAGATGCAATCCGCCGAAGAGTATCGCCAGCTAATCATCGCCTACCAGAACGGCGCGCCGATTCGTCTGGGCGATGTCGCAACTGTAGAGCAAGGGGCTGAAAACAGCTGGCTCGGCGCGTGGGCGAACAAAGAACAGGCCATTGTGATGAATGTTCAGCGCCAGCCTGGTGCCAACATTATCTCCACCGCCGACAGCATCCGGCAGATGCTGCCACAGCTCACCGAGAGCCTGCCGAAATCGGTAAAAGTGACGGTACTTTCTGATCGCACCACCAACATCCGCGCATCGGTCGACGATACCCAGTTTGAATTGATGATGGCTATCGCGCTGGTAGTAATGATTATCTACCTGTTTTTGCGCAATATTCCGGCGACCATCATTCCAGGCGTCGCAGTACCGCTGTCGTTAATCGGCACCTTCGCAGTCATGGTATTTCTCGATTTTTCGATCAATAACCTGACGCTGATGGCGCTAACCATCGCCACCGGGTTCGTGGTCGATGACGCCATCGTGGTGATCGAAAACATTTCCCGCTATATCGAAAAAGGCGAAAAACCGCTGGCGGCGGCGCTGAAAGGAGCAGGCGAAATCGGCTTTACCATTATCTCGCTCACCTTCTCGCTGATTGCGGTGTTGATCCCGCTGCTGTTTATGGGCGATATCGTCGGGCGACTGTTCCGCGAATTTGCTATTACTCTGGCGGTAGCGATTTTGATCTCAGCGGTGGTGTCGCTGACCCTGACGCCGATGATGTGCGCGCGGATGCTCAGCCAGGAGTCGCTGCGTAAACAGAACCGCTTCTCCCGTGCCTCGGAAAAAATGTTCGACAGGATCATTACCGCCTATGGTCGGGGGCTGGCAAAGGTGCTGAATCATCCGTGGCTGACCTTAAGCGTGGCGCTTAGCACGCTGCTGCTTAGTGTATTGCTGTGGGTGTTTATTCCGAAAGGCTTCTTCCCGGTGCAGGACAACGGCATTATTCAGGGCACCTTGCAGGCACCGCAATCCAGCTCCTTTGCCAATATGGCCCAGCGGCAACGTCAGGTTGCGGACGTGATTTTACAAGATCCGGCAGTGCAAAGTCTGACCTCATTTGTTGGCGTTGACGGCACTAACCCGTCACTGAATAGTGCGCGTTTACAGATCAACCTCAAACCACTGGATGAACGTGATGACCGGGTGCAAAAAGTCATCGCCCGTCTGCAAACGGCGGTGGATAAAGTTCCTGGCGTCGATCTCTTCTTACAGCCGACACAAGATCTGACCATCGATACCCAGGTCAGCCGCACCCAGTACCAGTTTACATTGCAGGCCACGTCACTGGATGCGCTCAGTACCTGGGTGCCGCAGCTCATGGAAAAACTCCAGCAGCTGCCGCAGCTCTCTGATGTCTCCAGCGACTGGCAGGACAAAGGGCTGGTGGCGTATGTCAATGTTGATCGCGACAGCGCCAGCCGTCTGGGGATCAGCATGGCAGATGTCGATAACGCCCTGTACAACGCGTTTGGTCAGCGGCTGATTTCCACGATTTATACCCAGGCCAATCAGTATCGGGTGGTGCTGGAGCACAACACCGAAAATACGCCAGGCCTTGCGGCGCTGGATACCGTCCGTCTGACCAGTAGCGACGGAGGCGTGGTGCCGCTAAGCTCAATTGCCAAAATTGAGCAGCGTTTTGCGCCGCTCTCCATCAACCACCTGGATCAGTTCCCGGTCACTACCATCTCCTTTAACGTGCCGGATAACTATTCGCTGGGCGATGCCGTGCAGGCGATTATGGACGCCGAAAAGACGCTGAATCTGCCAGTGGATATCACCACGCAGTTCCAGGGCAGCACCCTCGCCTTCCAGTCGGCGCTGGGCAGCACTGTCTGGCTGATTGTCGCGGCTGTGGTGGCGATGTATATCGTGCTCGGCATTCTGTACGAAAGTTTTATTCATCCGATCACCATTCTCTCGACGCTGCCCACGGCAGGCGTCGGCGCACTCCTGGCGTTAATGATTGCCGGTAGTGAACTGGATGTAATCGCCATTATCGGCATTATTTTGTTGATCGGTATCGTGAAGAAGAACGCCATCATGATGATCGACTTCGCGCTGGCTGCTGAGCGCGAGCAAGGCATGTCGCCGCGTGATGCTATCTACCAGGCCTGTCTGCTGCGTTTTCGTCCAATCCTGATGACCACACTGGCGGCACTGCTTGGCGCGCTGCCGCTGATGTTGAGTACCGGGGTCGGCGCGGAACTGCGTCGTCCGTTAGGCATTGGCATGGTCGGCGGTCTGGTTGTCAGCCAGGTGCTGACGCTGTTCACCACGCCAGTGATTTATCTGCTGTTCGACCGTCTGGCATTGTGGACTAAAAGCCGCTTTACCCGTCATGAAGAGGAGGCGTAAGTGAAGTTTTTTGCCCTCTTCATTTACCGCCCGGTGGCGACGATTTTACTGTCGGTCGCCATTACCCTGTGCGGCATACTGGGTTTCCGTATGCTGCCGGTAGCTCCTCTGCCGCAGGTCGATTTTCCGGTGATTATGGTCAGTGCCTCACTGCCAGGCGCGTCGCCGGAGACAATGGCATCTTCCGTTGCCACGCCGCTGGAGCGCTCGCTTGGGCGAATTGCCGGGGTCAGCGAAATGACCTCCAGCAGTTCGCTCGGCAGCACACGTATTATTTTGCAGTTTGATTTTGACCGGGATATTAACGGCGCGGCGCGTGATGTGCAGGCTGCGATCAACGCCGCGCAAAGTTTGCTGCCCAGCGGGATGCCCAGCCGTCCGACCTATCGCAAAGCGAACCCGTCGGATGCGCCAATTATGATCCTGACGCTGACATCCGATACTTTTTCGCAAGGTGAACTGTACGATTTCGCCTCAACGCAACTGGCTCCGACAATTTCGCAAATCGACGGTGTCGGTGATGTTGATGTCGGCGGCAGCTCGTTGCCCGCCGTGCGCGTTGGGCTGAACCCACAGGCGCTGTTTAATCAGGGCGTGTCGCTGGACGACGTACGCACTGCCATCAGCAATGCCAACGTGCGTAAACCGCAGGGCGCGCTGGAAGATGGCACTCACCGCTGGCAGATCCAGACCAACGATGAGCTAAAAACTGCTGCCGAATACCAGCCGCTGATTATTCATTACAACAACGGCGGCGCGGTTCGTCTGGGCGATGTGGCGACGGTAACCGACTCAGTACAAGATGTACGTAACGCCGGGATGACCAACGCTAAACCGGCTATTTTGTTGATGATCCGCAAACTGCCGGAAGCCAATATTATCCAGACAGTTGACAGTATCCGGGCAACATTACCGGAGTTACAGGAGACCATTCCGGCAGCGATTGATCTGCAAATCGCCCAAGATCGCTCCCCCACCATTCGCGCCTCGCTGGAAGAAGTCGAGCAAACGCTGATTATCTCGGTGGCGCTGGTGATCCTGGTGGTCTTTTTATTCCTGCGCTCGGGTCGCGCCACCATTATTCCCGCCGTTGCGGTGCCAGTTTCGCTGATTGGTACGTTTGCGGCGATGTATCTGTGCGGCTTCAGTCTCAATAACCTGTCACTGATGGCGCTCACCATCGCCACTGGCTTTGTGGTGGATGACGCCATCGTGGTGCTGGAAAACATTGCCCGTCATCTGGAAGCGGGAATGAAACCGTTGCAAGCCGCGCTGCAAGGTACTCGCGAAGTCGGCTTTACAGTGCTGTCGATGAGTCTGTCACTGGTGGCGGTGTTCCTGCCGTTACTGTTGATGGGGGGACTGCCGGGGCGCCTGTTACGCGAGTTTGCCGTGACGCTTTCTGTCGCCATTGGTATTTCGTTGCTGGTTTCTCTGACATTAACGCCGATGATGTGCGGCTGGATGCTGAAAGCCAGCAAGCCGCGCGAACAAAAGCGTCTGCGTGGTTTTGGCCGCATGTTGGTTGCCCTGCAACAAGGCTATGGCAAGTCGCTGAAATGGGTGCTCAATCATACTCGTCTGGTGGGCGTGATACTGCTTGGCACCATTGCGCTGAATATCTGGCTGTATATCTCGATCCCGAAAACTTTCTTCCCGGAACAGGACACCGGTGTGCTGATGGGCGGCATACAAGCTGACCAGAGCATTTCGTTCCAGGCGATGCGCGGCAAGTTACAGGATTTCATGAAAATTATTCGTGACGATCCGGCAGTGGATAATGTCACTGGCTTTACCGGCGGTTCACGGGTGAACAGTGGGATGATGTTTATCACGCTGAAACCACGCGACGAACGCAGCGAAACGGCGCAGCAAATTATCGACCGTCTGCGGGTGAAGCTGGCGAAAGAGCCTGGGGCGAATCTGTTCCTGATGGCGGTACAGGATATTCGCGTTGGCGGACGTCAGTCGAATGCCAGTTACCAGTACACGTTGTTATCCGACGATCTGGCGGCGCTGCGTGAATGGGAGCCGAAAATCCGCAAAAAACTGGCAACGTTGCCGGAACTGGCGGACGTTAACTCCGACCAGCAGGATAACGGCGCGGAAATGAATCTGGTTTACGATCGTGACACCATGGCGCGGCTTGGAATCGATGTGCAGGCCGCCAACAGCCTGCTAAATAACGCCTTCGGTCAGCGGCAAATCTCGACCATTTACCAGCCGATGAACCAGTACAAAGTGGTGATGGAAGTGGATCCGCGCTATACCCAGGACATCAGCGCGCTGGAAAAAATGTTCGTCATTAATAACGAAGGCAAAGCGATCCCGCTGTCGTATTTCGCCAAATGGCAACCAGCGAATGCCCCGCTGTCGGTGAATCATCAGGGATTATCGGCGGCCTCGACCATCTCGTTCAACCTGCCGACCGGGAAATCGCTCTCGGACGCCAGTGCGGCGATCGACCGCGCAATGACCCAACTTGGTGTGCCTTCGACGGTGCGCGGCAGTTTTGCCGGTACAGCGCAGGTGTTCCAGGAGACGATGAACTCGCAGGTAATCCTGATTATCGCAGCCATCGCCACGGTGTATATCGTGCTGGGTATCCTTTACGAGAGTTATGTACACCCGCTGACCATTCTCTCCACCCTGCCCTCGGCGGGCGTTGGGGCGCTGCTGGCGCTGGAGCTGTTCGATGCCCCGTTCAGCCTAATCGCCCTGATAGGGATCATGCTATTAATCGGCATCGTGAAGAAAAACGCCATCATGATGGTCGATTTTGCGCTTGAAGCCCAACGGCACGGTAATCTGACACCGCAGGAGGCTATTTTTCAGGCCTGCCTGCTGCGTTTTCGCCCGATTATGATGACCACTCTGGCGGCGCTGTTTGGCGCGCTGCCGCTGGTGCTGTCGGGCGGCGACGGCTCGGAACTGCGGCAACCCTTGGGGATCACCATTGTCGGCGGTCTGGTGATGAGCCAACTCCTGACACTGTATACCACGCCAGTGGTGTATCTCTTTTTCGACCGTCTGCGGCTGCGTTTTTCGCGTAAACCTAAAGAAACGGTAACCGAGTAAATGACAGAGCTTCCCGACAGCACCCGCTGGCAATTGTGGATTGTGGCGTTCGGCTTCTTTATGCAGTCGCTGGACACCACCATCGTTAACACCGCGCTTCCCTCAATGGCGCAAAGCCTGGGGGAAAGTCCGCTGCATATGCACATGGTCATTGTCTCTTATGTGCTGACCGTAGCGGTGATGCTGCCTGCCAGCGGCTGGTTGGCGGACAAAGTTGGCGTGCGCAATATTTTCTTTACCGCCATTGTACTGTTTACTCTCGGCTCCCTGTTTTGTGCGCTTTCCGCCACGCTAAACGAACTGTTGCTGGCACGTGCGTTACAGGGCGTCGGCGGCGCGATGATGGTGCCGGTCGGCAGGTTAACGGTGATGAAAATTGTTCCGCGTGAGCAATATATGGCGGCGATGACCTTTGTCACGCTACCCGGTCAGGTCGGCCCGTTGCTCGGTCCGGCACTCGGCGGTCTGTTGGTGGAGTACGCGTCGTGGCACTGGATCTTTTTGATCAACATTCCGGTAGGGATTATTGGTGCGATCGCCACACTGATGTTAATGCCGAACTACACCATGCAGACGCGGCGCTTCGATCTCTCCGGCTTTTTATTGCTGGCAGTCGGCATGGCGGTGTTAACCCTGGCGCTGGACGGCAGTAAAGGTACAGGTTTATCGCCGCTGGCGATTGCTGCTCTGGTCGCAGTCGGCGTGGTGGCACTGGTGCTTTATCTGCTGCATGCCAGAAACAACCACCGCGCCCTGTTCAGTCTGAAACTGTTCCGCACCCGTACCTTTTCGCTGGGCCTCGCGGGGAGTTTCGCCGGGCGTGTTGGCAGTGGCATGTTGCCCTTTATGACGCCTGTTTTTCTGCAAATCGGCCTCGGTTTTTCTCCGTTTCACGCCGGATTGATGATGATCCCTATGGTACTCGGCAGCATGGGGATGAAACGAATTGTGGTGCAGGTGGTTAACCGTTTTGGTTATCGTCGTGTGCTGGTGGCGACCACACTGGGCCTGTCGCTGGTCACCCTGCTGTTTATGACCACCGCGTTGCTGGGCTGGTACTATGCTTTACCGTTCGTCCTGTTTTTACAAGGGATGGTCAACTCGACCCGTTTCTCCTCAATGAACACCCTGACGCTGAAAGATCTGCCTGACAAACTGGCGAGCAGCGGCAACAGCCTGCTGTCGATGATTATGCAATTGTCGATGAGTATCGGCGTGACTATCGCCGGGCTGTTGCTGGGACTTTTTGGTTCGCAGCATGTCAGCGTCGACAGCGGCACCACACAAACCGTCTTTATGTACACCTGGCTTTGTATGGCGTTTATCATCGCCCTTCCGGCGTTCATCTTTGCCAGAGTTCCGAACGATACGCATCAAAATGTGGCTATTTCGCGGCGCAAAAGGAGTACTCAATGAAGTTCTGGCGGCCCGGTATTACCGGCAAACTGTTTCTGGCGATTTTCGCTACCTGCATCGTCTTACTGATCACTATGCATTGGGCGGTGCGTATCAGTTTTGAGCGCGGATTTATTGATTATATCAAGCATGGCAATGAACAACGGCTACAAATGCTCGGCGATGCGCTTGGTGAGCAGTACGCCCAGCATGGGAACTGGCGCTTCCTGCGTAATAACGATCGCTTTGTGTTTCAGATCCTACGTTCGCTGGAGCATGATAACAACGAAGATAAGCCCGGCCCCGGCATGCCACCACACGGCTGGCGCACCCAGTTCTGGGTGGTTGATCAAAACAACAAAGTTCTGGTTGGGCCGCGTGCGCCGGTTCCACCTGACGGTACTCGGCGGCCCATTCTGGTCAATGGTGTTGAGGTTGGCGCGGTGATCGCCTCGCCCGTTGAACGGTTAACCCGCAATACTGATATCAATTTCGACAAACAACAGCGGCAAACCAGTTGGTTGATCGTGGCTTTATCTACCTTACTGGCGGCGCTGGCGACTTTCCCACTGGCGCGCGGTTTATTGGCCCCCGTCAAACGGTTAGTCGATGGCACGCACAAACTGGCGGCGGGCGATTTCACTACACGAGTAACGCCTACCAGCGAAGACGAGTTGGGCAGACTGGCGCAAGACTTCAACCAGCTCGCCAGCACGCTGGAGAAAAACCAGCAAATGCGCCGCGATTTTATGGCCGATATCTCTCACGAATTACGCACCCCCCTTGCGGTACTTCGCGGTGAACTGGAAGCGATTCAGGATGGCGTGCGTAAATTCACGCCGGAGACAGTGGCCTCTTTGCAGGCAGAAGTAGGAACGCTTACCAAACTGGTGGATGATCTCCATCAGTTGTCGATGTCTGATGAAGGCGCTCTCGCCTATCAAAAAGCGCCGGTAGACTTGATCCCTCTGCTGGAAGTGGCGGGCGGCGCATTTCGCGAACGGTTCGCCAGTCGTGGCCTGAAACTGCAATTTTCCCTGCCAGACAGCATTACCGTATTTGGCGATCGCGATCGTTTAATGCAGTTGTTCAATAATTTACTGGAAAACAGCCTGCGCTACACCGACAGCGGCGGCAGCCTGCAAATCTCCGCCGAACAGCGCGATAAAACGGTACGACTCATCTTTGCCGACAGCGCGCCGGGCGTCAGCGACGATCAACTGCAAAAATTGTTTGAGCGTTTTTATCGCGCCGAAGGTTCCCGCAACCGTGCCAGCGGCGGTTCCGGGCTGGGGCTGGCGATTTGCGTAAACATCGTTGAAGCGCATAATGGCCGCATTCTTGCCGCCCATTCGCCTTTTGGCGGGGTAAGCATTACAGTAGAGTTACCGCTGGAACGAGATTTACAGGGAGAAGCATGACTGAGTTACCCATCGACGAAAACACGCCACGCATTTTAATCGTGGAAGATGAACCCAAACTGGGGCAGTTGCTCATTGATTATCTGCGTGCCGCGAGCTACGCGCCAATGCTTATTAGCCACGGCGATCAGGTACTGCATTACGTGCGCCAGACGCCGCCTGATCTCATCCTGCTGGATCTGATGCTTCCAGGCACCGATGGTCTGACGCTATGCCGGGAAATTCGTCGTTTTTCCGATGTTCCAATTGTGATGGTGACGGCGAAAATTGAAGAGATCGATCGCCTGCTGGGGCTGGAAATTGGTGCTGATGACTATATCTGCAAGCCCTATAGCCCGCGTGAAGTGGTGGCGCGCGTCAAAACCATTTTGCGCCGCTGCAAACCGCAGCGCGAGTTGCAGCAGCAGGATGCCGAAAGCCCGTTAATTATCGATGAAGGCCGTTTTCAGGCTTCATGGCGTGGAAAAATGCTGGACCTGACGCCTGCGGAATTTCGCCTGTTGAAAACGCTCTCTCATGAACCGGGTAAAGTGTTCTCTCGCGAGCAACTGCTTAACCATCTTTACGATGACTACCGTGTGGTGACCGACCGCACCATCGACAGCCACATTAAAAACCTGCGCCGCAAGCTGGAAGCTCTGGACGAAGAGCAGTCTTTTATCCGCGCTGTTTACGGTGTCGGTTACCGTTGGGAAGCTGACGCCTGCCGTATCGTTTAACCTGTTCCTTATGATGGCAGGCTCAAATTACAACGCGGACTAGTATTATTACCCTCTCTGAAAAAGAGAGGGATAAAACCGTATCAGCCTTAAGATTCCTGCATATTTATCAGTAATCCCCCTCACCCTTTAGAAGGTATTCCCCTGATTGGCAGTCAACTGAATATCACCCATACTTAAATTGTTACATGCTGTTTTCGATACACAATTTCAATCAAGGAGTCATTATGGCTGGTTGGTTTGAACTCAATAAGAGCAGTGAAAATCAGTTCCGGTTTGTGCTAAAAGCGGGCAACGGTGAGATCATTCTCACCAGCGAACTGTATACCTCAAAAGCTGCTGCGGAAAAGGGCATTGCCTCCGTGCAAAGCAACAGTCCGCAGGATGAACGCTATGAGAAAAAAACAGCGAGCAACGGCAAATTTTATTTCAATCTGAAAGCTGCCAATCATCAGATAATTGGCTCCAGTCAGATGTATGCTACCGCTCAATCACGCGAAGTCGGAATTGCCTCCGTAAAAACCAATGGCGCAAGTCAGAAGGTGAAAGATAATACTTAATAGTTAAGCCGGGCGTAACTCAGTTGCGTCCGGCTTTATTTCCAATAAACGCTTTTTTAATGATGATAAAAATAAATCTGCGCTATTAAAATAATGAGTAGATAAGTTTCAGTGTCAGAAATTATCTCCCCGCAATCCCCAATCTGAACTACCACCAACAGATATGTTGAACATCTTTCAGAAGTTCTCCAGATTTTGGGTAACAATAATACAGGCACTCCCAGGCCTGAATCAGGCGAAGGCCTTTTTGTTCTTCCTTTTGAACACCACGTTATTGATCTCCTGCAAATACCAAAGAAATCATCCTTAACCAAAACCTGGACGCTACCAGACATTTACACTGGAGCCACCCCCGCCGATTGCGCTACAATGCCCGCCCTTAAAGTGGGGACACTCCCCTGGCCGCTTCATCAGGTGAAGCGGATCTGACCTGTCATCAGAACGAGAGAATTATGTTTAAACCGGAACTCCTTTCCCCAGCGGGAACGCTGAAAAATATGCGTTACGCTTTCGCCTATGGCGCAGATGCTGTTTATGCGGGCCAGCCGCGTTACTCCCTGCGTGTACGCAACAACGAATTCAACCACGAAAATCTCCAGCTCGGCATTAACGAAGCCCATGCGCTGGGGAAAAAGTTTTATGTCGTGGTCAACATTGCGCCACACAACGCCAAGCTGAAAACCTTTATCCGTGACCTGAAACCGGTTGTGGAAATGGGGCCGGATGCGCTGATTATGTCCGATCCGGGGCTGATTATGCTGGTGCGTGAACACTTCCCGGAGATGCCGATCCATCTCTCGGTACAGGCTAACGCCGTAAACTGGGCGACGGTGAAATTCTGGCAGCAAATGGGCCTGACCCGCGTGATCCTCTCTCGCGAACTATCACTGGAAGAGATTGAAGAGATCCGCAATCAGGTGCCGGATATGGAACTCGAAATCTTCGTTCACGGCGCACTGTGCATGGCCTACTCCGGTCGCTGCCTGCTCTCGGGCTATATCAACAAGCGCGACCCGAACCAGGGAACCTGCACCAATGCCTGCCGCTGGGAGTACAACGTGCAGGAAGGCAAAGAAGATGACGTCGGCAACATCGTACACAAATGCGAGCCGATTCCGGTGCAAAACGTTGAACCAACGCTGGGTATCGGCGCGCCAACCGACAAAGTGTTTATGATCGAAGAAGCCCAGCGTCCGGGCGAGTATATGACCGCGTTTGAAGACGAACACGGCACTTACATTATGAACTCGAAAGATCTGCGTGCTATCGCCCATGTTGAGCGCCTGACCAAAATGGGCGTGCATTCGCTGAAAATCGAAGGTCGTACCAAATCTTTCTACTATTGTGCTCGCACCGCGCAGGTTTATCGGAAGGCTATCGATGATGCCGCTGCGGGTAAACCGTTCGACACCAGCCTGTTGGAAACGCTGGAAGGCCTGGCGCATCGCGGCTATACCGAAGGTTTCCTGCGTCGCCATACGCATGATGATTATCAAAACTACGAATACGGTTATTCCGTTTCTGACCGCCAGCAGTTTGTTGGTGAGTTTACCGGTGAGCGCAAAGGCGACCTCGCGGCGGTAGCGGTTAAAAACAAATTCTCCGTTGGCGACAGCCTTGAGCTGATGACTCCGCAGGGTAACATCAACTTTACCCTTGAGCATATGGAAAACGCCAAAGGCGAAGCGATGCCGGTTGCGCCGGGCGATGGTTATACTGTGTGGCTCCCGGTACCGCAGGATCTTGAGCTGAATTACGCGCTGCTGATGCGTAATTTCTCAGGGGAAACGACGCGTAACCCGCACGGTAAGTGATTAATTTCGATTATTTTTCCCGGATGGAAAATTCTTAGAAATCGATCACATACAGCTGCATTTATTAAGGTTATCATCCGTTTCGCTGAAAAACATAACCCATAAAATGCTAGCTGTACCAGGAACCACCTCCTTAGCCTGTGTAATCTCCCTTACACAGGCTTATTTTTTATACGTAACCAATTGAATTAAAAGATTTGTTTCTGGTTACGCCCTTGCGTTGCACTCAAGCCTGCAAAGCGCTTCCTCAACATCTTTCGCCCACTTAATGGGATGTTTTTAATACATTTGCATGACCAATATGAAATCGCACAGGTTCTGGCTACGCACGACCAAACGAGTATGTTTGGTATCAACAAAAAGATGAACCTAATGTTTTTACATTTTTTTTGCACATCATTTTATGGTGAGTTAGAAAATCACTTTTTATTTTGACGATAAAAGAGTGTGCAAAATAAAATATTTATCCGTTTATTTATCATTATTACTCCCGCTCAAGAATGGTCGTAAAGATCATCCCGTCAGAGATAAAATGAAAGTATGAATAGCCGCCTGGAATTCACGTTCACTCTCCACATTTGAATGTCAGACGAGCGACGCCATGTAATCCTGCGCCTTCCGTCTTCAAGTCAACTATCTGCATTTTTTTGCCCTGAGTAACACAGAAGTGAGTTGCATCATTTTTTACAATCTTTTCTGCACCAGATATTCTACCTCTGGCTAAAGAGGCTTCAGCTTCGGTATAGTACTGATTGTCAAGTTTGCGCTGTATATTGCTTTTATAAGCAAGACCAAATTTACCGATACTTGTCTCATCAGTATGCACAGCACAACCAGACATAAGAAAAACACTAATTATTGATACAACAGCTACTTTTTTCATCTCGCATTCATCCCCATTAAAAATCAACTAAACCACATATAATTAAATACAATACCGACATACTCGTTATAATTGAATACGATTACAGGATTTGTTCTGTACACTCTTTCCTACGTTTGTAGGAAATACAGGGGTGGAGTTCTATCCCAGGTAGATATTGCAATTTTTTTAGAAATATATTGCATGTATCTATACCGTTGAATTCGAGGTATTTGCTCATTTTTTGATATTTATTCATGTTCACTACCCTGTTGTTAGTTTGTTCAGAACTGTCCCCCCTGAATCTCTCTTATGCAGACTGACGGTTTATCCCACAACTTTCGTCCTGTTCTGACTCCGACTTTTTTTTTCTGCTCTACACTATCTACAGACCAATCATAAAGGCATACGATCATGGCCGATTTCCCCGCCAGCTTACTGATTCTTAACGGCAAAAATACTGACAATGAAACATTGCGCGAAGCGATTATGCTGTTGCGTGAGGAAGGAATGACGATCCATGTCCGGGTCACCTGGGAGAAAGGTGATGCCGCGCGTTTTGTGACTGAAGCACGCCAACTTGGCGTCGCGACGGTGATAGCAGGTGGTGGCGATGGCACCATTAATGAAGTCTCCACGGCGTTAATTCAGTGTGAAGGTGATGATATTCCTGCTTTGGGGATTTTGCCGCTAGGCACAGCGAATGATTTCGCCACCAGCGTGGGGATCCCTGAGGCTCTGGATAAAGCGCTTAAACTGGCTATTGTCGGTAACGCTATTGCGATTGATATGGCGCAGGTTAACAGACAAACCTGTTTTATCAATATGGCCACCGGTGGGTTTGGTACGCGCATCACCACCGAAACACCGGAGAAATTAAAAGCCGCACTAGGGGGCGTCTCTTACATCATTCACGGATTAATGCGCATGGACACGTTACAACCAGACAGTTGTGAGATCCGCGGTGAAAATTTTCACTGGCAAGGTGACGCCCTGGTTATTGGCATTGGCAACGGTCGTCAGGCCGGTGGCGGACAGCAGTTGTGCCCAAATGCGCTGATTAATGATGGCTTGTTGCAGCTGCGTATTTTCACCGGAGATGAAATTCTGCCAGCTCTCGTATCAACATTAAAATCTGACGAAGATAACCCGAATATTATTGAAGGCGCTTCGGCGTGGTTCGATATACAAGCACCACACGAAATCACCTTTAATCTTGATGGCGAACCGTTGAGTGGACAAAACTTTCATATTGAAATACTTCCGGCGGCGTTGCGTTGCCGTCTGCCACCAGATTGCCCATTATTGCGATAATCACAAATTAATTCTCTACTGAATCAAACTGAATATACATTTGGGGTGCAGTTCAGTGAATGCCTTATCCGGCCTGCGGGAGTATCATTGTTTGCAGGCCGGATAAGCTAAGCGTATCAGGCGATAGTAATTTTGCTATCGAGATAAACATCCTGCACAGCGTTAATCAGTTTCACGCCGTCAGCCATCGATTTCTTGAATGCTTTACGTCCGAGAATCAGCCCCATTCCGCCTGCGCGTTTATTAATTACCGCAGTACGCACCGCATCACTAAGGTCAGTTTCACCGCCAGCAGCACCACCGGAGTTAATCAGCCCTGCGCGGCCCATATAACAGTTGGCTAACTGGTATCGCACCAGATCAATAGGGTTTTCGCTGGTCAACTTGCTGTACACGCGATCGTCGGTGTAACCGTAATTAATCGCTTTATAGCCGCCGTTATTTTCCGCCATTTTTTGTTTAACGATATCCGCACCAATGGTCGCTGCCAGATGGTTCGCCTGACCGGTCAGGTCGGCGGAAACATGGTAATCGACGCCATCTTTCTTAAACGCAGAGTTACGCAAATAGGCCCACAGCACTGTCACCATGCCCAGCTCATGCGCACGTTCAAAGGCCGCAGAAATTTCTTCAATCTGGCGACGTGACTCTTCAGAGCCAAAATAGATGGTTGCGCCAACCGCCACTGCGCCCATGTTGAACGCCTGCTCTACGCTGGCATACAGCGTTTGATCGTAGGTGTTTGGGTAACTTAGCGTTTCGTTATGGTTGAGTTTGACGAGGAACGGAATACGGTGCGCGTAACGCCGCGATACCGATGCCAGCACGCCGTAGGTCGACGCCACACAGTTACAGCCTGCTTCAATCGCCAGTTCCACAATGTTTTTCGGGTCAAAGTAGAGCGGGTTAGCTGCAAATGAGGCTCCGGCAGAGTGCTCGACGCCCTGGTCAACCGGCAAAATAGAAAGGTATCCTGTGCCAGCCAGACGCCCGGTGTTGTAGAGCGTCTGCATATTACGTAACACCGCTGGCGGGCGATTATTGTCAATCATCACGCGGTCTACGTAATCATGTCCGGGGAGATAAAGCTGGTCAGAAGGAATAGTCATACAACGGTGCTGTAAAAGATTGTCGGCGTCTTTGCCAAGCAACTGCGCAATATCTGTCATTACTATGCTCCCGTAAATTCCGATTGGATATCGGCTATGGATGGTCCTGGCCCGCCTTTTGCGCGGGCAATCATAATTCTGGTCGTTACGGGCGATTTTTTCCATCTTTTGGATGTTTTTTCAGCGTTTTCTGTTGGCACGATTCATCAGAAAAAGTGTTAGCGCGGTCAAGATTTCACCGCAAAGGTATTTAAAAGGTATTGTTTAGTGGTATTGTCATTGCGTACCTTACATTACCTGTCATGAAGGAATTAAAAGATGAAAACAACAGCAAAGCTGTCGTTCATGATGTTTGTTGAATGGTTTATCTGGGGCGCGTGGTTTGTGCCATTGTGGTTGTGGTTAAGTAAAAGCGGTTTTAGTGCCGGAGAAATTGGCTGGTCGTATGCCTGTACCGCCATTGCGGCGATCCTGTCGCCGATTCTGGTTGGCTCCATCACTGACCGCTTTTTCTCGGCGCAGAAAGTACTGGCTGTGTTGATGTTCGCTGGCGCAGTACTGATGTACTTCGCCGCACAACAGACCACTTTTGCAGGCTTCTTCCCATTACTGCTGGCCTACTCGCTAACCTATATGCCAACCATTGCGCTGACGAACAGTATCGCCTTTGCCAACGTGCCGGATGTGGAGCGTGATTTCCCGCGTATTCGTGTACTGGGGACTATCGGCTGGATTGCCTCTGGTCTGGTCTGCGGATTCCTGCCTCAGATGCTGGGATATGACGATATCTCACCGACCAATATTCCGCTCCTGATTACCGCCGGAAGTTCTGCACTGCTCGGTGCGTTTGCGTTTTTCCTGCCCGACACGCCGCCAAAAAGCACCGGTAAAATGGACATTAAAGTCATGCTCGGCCTGGATGCGTTGATCCTGCTTCGCGATAAAAACTTCCTCGTCTTTTTCTTCTGTTCATTCCTGTTTGCTATGCCGCTGGCGTTCTATTACATCTTTGCCAACGGTTATCTGACTGAAGTCGGTATGAAAAACGCCACCGGTTGGATGACGCTCGGGCAGTTCTCTGAAATCTTCTTTATGCTGGCATTGCCGTTTTTCACCAAACGCTTTGGTATCAAAAAGGTATTGTTACTTGGTCTGGTCACCGCTGCGATCCGCTATGGCTTCTTTATTTACGGTAGTGCGGATGAATATTTCACCTACGCACTATTGTTCCTCGGCATTTTGCTGCACGGCGTAAGTTACGATTTTTATTACGTTACCGCCTACATCTATGTCGATAAAAAAGCCCCCGTGCATATGCGTACCGCCGCGCAGGGGCTGATCACGCTCTGTTGTCAGGGTTTCGGCAGTTTGCTCGGTTATCGTCTTGGCGGCGTGATGATGGAAAAGATGTTCGCTTATCAGGAACCGGTAAACGGACTGACTTTCAACTGGGCCGGGATGTGGACTTTCGGCGCAGTGATGATTGCCATTATCGCCGTGCTATTCATGATTTTTTTCCGCGAATCCGACAACGAAATTACGGCTATTAAGGTCGATGATCGCGATATTGCGTTGACACAAGGGGAAGTTAAATGAAAACAGAACGTATTCTCGGTGCTCTTTACGGGCAGGCGTTAGGGGACGCGATGGGTATGCCCTCCGAGCTTTGGCCGCGCTCCCGCGTCAAAGCACACTTTGGCTGGATTGACCGTTTTTTGCCTGGGCCAAAGGAGAATAACGCAGCCTGTTATTTTAACCGCGGCGAATTTACCGACGACACCTCGATGGCGCTGTGTCTGGCAGATGCTTTACTGGAACGTGAAGGCGAGATCGATCCGGACCTGATTGGACGTAACATTCTCGACTGGGCGCTACGCTTCGACGCCTTCAACAAAAACGTGCTTGGCCCAACCTCGAAGATTGCGCTTAACGCCATTCGCGACGGTAAACCCGTTGCTGAACTGGATAATAATGGCGTGACCAACGGCGCGGCGATGCGCGTCTCACCATTAGGTTGTTTGCTTCCGGCGCGGGATGTTGATTCCTTTATTGATGATGTGGCGCTGGCGTCCAGCCCGACCCATAAATCCGATCTGGCGATTGCTGGTGCGGTAGTCATCGCATGGGCCATCTCCCGTGCCATTGACGGAGAAAACTGGTCAGCGATTGTTGATTCACTGCCTTCGATTGCGCGCCATGCACAACAAAAGCGCATTACTACATTTAGCGCTTCTCTGGCGGCGCGCCTGGAGATTGCGCTGAAAATTGTTCGTAACGCTGACGGCACCGAATCCGCCAGCGAGCAGCTATATCAGGTGGTTGGTGCAGGCACCAGCACCATTGAGTCCGTTCCGTGCGCCATTGCGCTGGTTGAACTGGCACAAACCGATCCGAACCGTTGCGCCATCCTGTGCGCTAATCTTGGCGGCGACACAGACACCATTGGCGCTATGGCGACGGCTATTTGTGGCGCGTTGCATGGCGTTAACGCTATCGATCCTGCGTTAAAGGCGGAACTGGATGCGGTAAATCAGCTTGATTTCAACCGCTATGCCACGGCGCTGGCGAAATATCGCCAACTACGGGAGGCGGTATGAGCGGCGCTCGATTACACACGCTGCTGCCTGAATTAACCACGCGTCAGCCGGTTATGGTGATTGGTGCGGCGGTCATTGATGTGATTGCCGACGCTTACGCCCTGCCCTGGCGTGGATGTGATATCGAACTGAAACAACAGAGCGTTAACGTTGGCGGCTGCGCACTGAATATTGCCGTGGCGTTAAAGCGCCTCGGTATCGAAGCGAGTAATGCCCTGCCGCTTGGTCAGGGGGTATGGGCAGAGATTATTCGTAACCGGATGGCAAAAGAGGGATTAATCAGCCTGATCGATAACGCCGAAGGTGATAACGGCTGGTGTCTGGCGCTGGTTGAGCCGGATGGCGAACGCACTTTTATGTCATTCAGCGGTGTGGAAAATCAATGGAATCGCCAGTGGCTAGCGCAATTAACCGTTGCACCTGGTAGCCTGCTCTATTTTTCCGGTTATCAACTGGCCTCGCCCTGCGGCGAATTGTTAGTGGAATGGCTGGAGGGACTGCAAGACGTGACGCCGTTTATCGATTTTGGCCCACGAATTGGCGATATTCCGGATGCATTACTTGTGCGCATCATGGCCTGTCGACCTTTAGTGTCGCTCAATCGCCAGGAGGCTGAAATTGCCGCCGAACGTTTTGCTTTATCCGCCGATATAACGACGCTTGGCAAACAATGGCAGGAGAAATTTGCCGCACCGCTGATCGTTCGGCTGGATAAAGAAGGTGCCTGGTATTTCAGCAACAACGCTTCAGGCTGCGTTCCGGCATTTCCAACGCAAGTTGTAGACACAATTGGCGCTGGCGACAGTCATGCTGGTGGCGTACTTGCCGGACTGGCCTCTGGTCTGTCACTGGCAGATGCCGTATTGCTGGGCAATGCTGTGGCGTCGTGGGTTGTCGGGCATCGCGGCGGTGATTGTGCGCCAGAGCGTGAGGAACTACTCCTCGCACACGAAAACGTATAGATCGCTACGACAGTGGCTGATGCTGTACTCAATAGGCCGTTGCTGTTGGTCAAGCGCAACTTGCTTGATCACCAGCACCGGTATTTTGCTATCTAACTGAATATGGGACTGAAACTCAGCGTCCGGCATCCGGGCACTAACGCGGGAACGGGTACGCTGGGGAAAGATATGCTGACTACGGAAATAGTCATAGAGAGAAATTCCGATAGCATCAACATCATGAATTAAATGCGCCGGAACCCACGATTCCTCAATCGAAACGGCTTCTTCATCGACATAACGAATACGCTTGAGCAAAAAGACATCACTTCCCGCTTCGATCGCCAGTTGCTGCGCCACTTCTTCAGGACATTTCACGACACGCTTGTTAACCCACAGCGTGTCAGGCTTTTTACCGCGCAACACCACCTGCTGAGAAAAACCTCGCGCTTCTTTCAACGAGTATTCGAAGATGTTGTTGATCTGCGTACCGTAGCCACGCGAACGCGTCACCACGCCCTCTTCTTCCAGGGTCTGCATCGCCTTACGAACCGTAATGCGCGAAACGCCGGTTAACTGACTTAAGTCGCGCTCGCCGGGCAAAATATTGCCATGCTCCAGCACCCCGCTGCGCACGGCATTTTTTACCGTTTCAGCAAACTTAATATAAAGCGGCGTGTTATCCGCCGCTAAAATACGTTCGTTCAGTTGGGCAATCAGCTGGGTATGCGCTTGTTCCATGAGTCTTTTTCCAGGCGATGAGTCTGGTGGGAGTATATCACTGCTGCTTATTTAAGGCGTTTCTTTAATGCCATCAACGAATCCCTGCAACTCCTCCACCGTGCCATTAAACACATTAAAATCCACCGGGCCATTAATACCATCCACCTGTCCACGGTCGGAATGCTGCCAGAAACGCCAGGCCATGCCGCCATTGTCCGGGCGCCGTTGATAATAATGAGCCACCCACCACGGGTATTCATTGAAATAGCCCGCCAGTTTGCTTTGATAAAACGTCGCACCAGTATAAATAATCGGCTTTCTACCCGTACTTTTTTCGACCATTTTTAGCCACTGACTTACCCGCTTGCGTAATTCTTTCGCCGATAATTTTCCCCGTTCTTCTACGTCCAGCACCGCAGGGAGATCGCCGGGAGCAAAATCCACCGTTTGCAAAAATAATCGCGCCTGAACCGGAGCTGCTACCGACGGGGAAAAATAGTGATACGCCCCACGCAGCAAGCCATTTTCGCGACTTTGTCGCCAGTTACGTGAGAAATACGGATCCACCAGTTTCTCGCCTTCCGTCGCTTTGATAAAAGCAAACTGTAGGCGGATACCGTTGTCGCGCATTTTTGCCACACGCTGCCAGTCGATCCGCGCCTGCCAGCGTGAAACATCAATACCGTGAATGGTGTAACTGGCAGGAATGCGAATAGCAAAAGATTTGACCGGGCGATAACCATAAAAGTGGATGTAGTCTTTAATCTGAATTGCTGTCGAAGAGAAAAAATTCACCGTCTGACGCGGATAAATCGCAACGATGGAAATTAGCCCCAGAGCGCATATCAACGCGGTGAATTTTTTGCGACTGGCAATTCTTAGCTGCATTGGTTTCATCCATGAATTTCAGCGCGAGCACGCTGAAAATGCCAAAGCAGCTATAGTACGGTGCTCACCACCAGGCGTGAAAGTGGTGAACCGGACCAATCCCGTGACCGACTTCCAGCGTGTCGGCTTCGGCTAATGCCGCTGAAAGCCAGCTTTTTGCCTCCAGTACGGTATCAGCCCAGTTTGTATGGCGCGGGCGTAGCGCGGCCAACGCCGCAGAGAGCGTACAACCGGTGCCGTGGGTGTTTTTGGTCATAATGCGCGGCGCGGCAAACCGTTGCTCGCCGTCGCGGGTAAACAGCCAGTCCGGGCTTTGTTGATCATCCAGATGACCGCCTTTCATCAGCACCGCGCCACAGCCCATCGCCAACAGAGCTCGTCCTTGTTCCAGCATTTCCTGTTCGTTACGCGCATGTGATGCGTCGAGCAAGGCAGCAGCTTCGGGCAAATTTGGTGTTATTAATGAAACCTGCGGCAATAATCGACTACGCAGCGTGGCAACCGCCGAAGGTGAAAGCAGCGGGTCGCCACTTTTTGCCAGCATAACAGTGTCGAGTACCACGTTTTGGATCTGGTAACGTTGCAGCCGTTCTGCCACCGCTTCAACGATATCGGTTTCCGCCAGCATACCAATTTTGGTGGTGTCGATTCGCACATCGCTGAACACTGAATCGAGCTGGGCGGTGACAAAGTCAGGCTCAATGCGATATACAGACTGTACGCCACGGGTGTTTTGCGCCACCAGCGCGGTGATCACCGAACAACCATAAGCGCCGAGCGCAGAGAAAGTTTTGAGATCGGCCTGAATCCCCGCACCACCGCTCGGATCCGTACCGGCAATCGTCAGAGCATTAATCCGTTTCATGCCTGCACCTCCTGCGCCAACTGCCAGAGCGCATCAAGGAAATGTGGAACAAAACTGCCTGGTCCTTCACTTCTGGCAACAGCACGTTCTCCCGCTTGTTTCACCCAGTGGCAAGCTGAGGCGACATTTTCCAGCGTATCGCCCGGTAATGCACAACTGGCAGCGACGACTGCCGATAATGCGCAACCAGTTCCTACCACTTTAGTCATTAACGGATCGCCACCGTGAATACTAACAATGCGATGTCCATCGGTAACATAATCCACCTCGCCAGTGACCACGACAACTGCGCCTGTTTCATTTGACAGTGTTTGTGCGGCGGGTAATGCATTTGCTGCGGCGTCAGTGGTATCTACACCACGACCACCATTTGCAACGCCAGCTAATGACATGATTTCCGAAGCATTACCGCGGATGGCGGTTGGCTTATGAGACAGGAGTTCCAGACAAAAACGGCGGCGATAATCGAGTGCGCCAACCGCGACCGGATCCAGCGTCCAGGGCGTATGCGAGCGTATTGCCTGCTCAACGGCAGCACACATCGCTTGCGCGCGTGACTGCGTCAGCGTGCCGACGTTAATCAGCAAGGCACTGGCGATTGCCGCAAATTGACAGGCCTCTTCCGCTTCGATAACCATCGCTGGCGATGCGCCAAGCGCCAGTAACGTATTCGCGGTGAAAGTTTGCACTACATCGTTGGTCATGCAATGCACAAGGGGAGAGTGTTGGTGAAAAAGGTGTAAAGCGTGCGCAGATTGCGCGGAACTCAGCAGGTCGACTTGCATAGTTTGCTCCTGCCATAACGTGAAGAAGCAATGACCTGGTGGTCGGTGACTTCCCTACGCTGGCATTATCCAGATCAGGTGGTACGGGTATTTCTCAGCCTTCACGCAGAAGGGCACCCCGAGTCGTTTGGTTGCGATAATGAATCGCAATATAGGATGTTAATGTCGAGAGCGCGTGTTGTAAACGAGGAAAAACGTCAGTATTACAACAACGTTGCGAAACTATTTTATATACGAATCCAGCACCTTCAGAACAACATCCAGGTCTTCTTCACGCTTTAGTTCATCGCCCTGATGAACAATGTGTTCCGTCAGATGACCTTTAATCACTTCCCGCATCAGACCGTTTACTGCCCCACGGATGGCGGCAATCTGTTGTAAAACGGCAGCGCATTCGTGCGGCTCGTCGAGCATTTTCTTGAGCGCCACGACCTGCCCCTGAATCTTACTGGCGCGCGCTTTCAGTTTTTGTTTATCGCGAATGGTATGAGACATGGCAATACCTGGTTAACAAGATAATGAAAAATCATAGCACTATTATTCTACTGGGGGGTAGTATAATGTACTGGGGGGGAGTAGAATCAGGACGCCGATTTAAAACTAAGAATTATTATCATGACCGAATTCACCACTCTTCTTCAGCAAGGAAACGCCTGGTTTTTCATCCCCAGCGCCATCTTACTTGGTGCACTTCATGGCCTGGAACCTGGACACTCAAAAACGATGATGGCAGCGTTTATCATCGCCATTAAAGGCACTGTTAAACAGGCGGTGATGCTTGGACTGGCTGCAACCATTTCGCATACTGCGGTGGTCTGGTTGATTGCCTTTGGCGGGATGGTGATCAGCAAACGCTTTACTGCGCAATCAGCAGAACCGTGGCTTCAGCTGATTTCCGCGGTGATCATTATTGGCACCGCTTTCTGGATGTTCTGGCGTACCTGGCGCGGAGAACGCAACTGGCTGGAGAATATGCACGGGCATGATCATGAACATCATCATGATCATGAACATCATCACGACCACGAACATCATCACCATCACGAGCATGGCGAGTATCAGGATGCCCATGCACGAGCCCATGCCAATGACATTAAACGTCGTTTCGATGGCAGAGAAGTGACCAACTGGCAAATATTGCTATTTGGCTTAACCGGTGGCCTTATCCCCTGCCCTGCAGCGATCACCGTACTGTTGATTTGTATTCAATTAAAAGCCCTGACTCTGGGGGCAACTCTGGTCGTCAGCTTCAGTATTGGCCTGGCGTTAACGCTGGTCACTGTAGGCGTTGGCGCAGCAATCAGCGTTCAGCAGGTCGCAAAACGCTGGAGCGGATTTAACACTCTCGCTAAACGCGCCCCCTATTTTTCCAGTCTGTTGATTGGCCTCGTTGGTGTGTATATGGGAGTGCATGGCTTTATGGGGATAATGCAATAATCTCATTCTCCTGGATTGCATGTGACCTTCAGCCCAGGATGATTCTTAAATCAACTATTTCCACTGACTCTCTGCTCGCTTAGGATGCTTTTAGGGCATCCTTTCATTTACACTTTTTACGAAATAAGGGGATCACTAACAAAATATCGCTTGTCAGTTATATTGTATGACAGGAAAGATATCCGACTGATTTTACAGATCCCCAAAGTGGAGAGTATATGACCATTAAAAATAAGATGTTGCTGGGTGCGCTATTGCTGGTTACCAGTGCCGCCTGGGCCGCACCAGCCACCGCGGGTTCAACCAATGCCTCGGGAATTTCTAAGTATGAGTTAAGCAGTTTCATTGCTGACTTCAAACATTTTAAACCAGGTGACACCGTCCCAGAGTTGTACCGCACCGATGAGTACAACATTAAGCAGTGGCAGTTACGTAACCTGCCTGCGCCTGATGTCGGGACGCACTGGACCTATATGGGTGGCGCATATGTGTTGATCAACGACACTGACGGTAAAATTATTAAAGCCTACGACGGTGAGATTTTTTATCATCGCTAAAAAAAGCCCCCTCATCATGAGGGGGAAATACAGACACCTTGTTATTTTTTATTATTAGCCACTTGCTCGTCTTACCTGTTATTAGTCGTATTTAACGTTGATTAAGGCAGTAGCCTCCAGATCGCCAGGTTTAATTTTATTTGCATCGTAGACATAATAACTGGCAGTCACCGGAATTGAGATCGTAGCATCCGTAATTTTCGACTTCGCCACAATTTCTTTCAAATTAGTGTATCCTTTACTGCTATCACTGATATTTAAAAGAGTTACGGGCGAACCATTACTTTCCAGAACGAATCCTACACCATTATCGTCTGAACCTTTCAGGATCGTATTGCTGTTAGCTAATAGATCAGAGCTTGATAGATACACTTGCATTTTTCGTGATGTTTGATTCTGTTGACCTAATAAATTTTTACAGCGCAGAACAATATCTCCAGTATTGCTGTTCATAGTTGTTTTATTACCAGTTACAGGTAATTGTGAAACAGAAATACTCTTTAAAGTAATTAATAAATCATCGGGTTTACATGTCGTTGTTATCGGGTTGTATGACAATGCCAGATTGAATGAATACACACCTGCGTTTTGCGCAAGTGCATTTCTGTAGCTATTCACACACGCATCCCACGACTTTCCACCGAATAAACACAGTATAAATTGCACTGCTGCATTTCCACGTGTTGTTGATGAAGCACTGGATAATGTCGCGACGCCATTAATCATTACTGAACCACCTCCCCCCGCAGAAACACTCACTTTTGCATTACTGGCCGCAGGTGTCACCGTTACCGTATAACCACTGGTGAAACTGGTTTGGTTATTTGACAATGAGATGTCGTTTTTATTTTTCCATTCAAAATGTAAATTTAATTTAATAGTGTCGTTATAAAGCCCAACAATAACATCCGACGGACTCATCGGGGTGATAATATTCGCACTCACGCATGACGAATCATTAAAGTTATGCTCATATGTCGCCGTTTGTGTTTGAGTAAGTGCAAAATCCCCCTGAACAACCAAATTATGCTGCACTGATAACTCTCCATAACATGCCGCATAGCTCACAGGCATAACCATCATCATTAATATAAATAACATTATGCGATTTTTCATAGAATCACCTGAGTATTACTGGCAAATATAACTTCTACTTTCATCAATTTCTTTATCGAAGGTTATTATGCATGAAAGCCCTTGTTGCTTATCAATTGCCACATTAACCGATGGTGGTACTTCATTGGCGCGAATAAATAACTGGCTTCCCTGACCGACAACGCCAATATTACGACCATGGTTATCATTCACTTCATAACCAAACGTTAATGATTGCCCATCCGCTCTTAACGCTTTTATAAACCAGGGCTTGCGCTGATCGGTATCAAAATTAACCAGTACGACAGCGCCGCGATAAGGAGCGGCAATTTTCCGATTTCCGCGTAATTCTGTTTCGCTATCGCTTTGCGACACATCCAGCATCAGGTGATTTTCCCGATAAGGCGTTATTCCGTCGTATACCACCACACCATTACGGTTTGTTGTGCGATATTTTTGCCCATTGACATAAGCATCTTTAACCCCTGGTGCATGCATCACAGCAAACGTTTCAGAAAGACGGTTCGCCAGATTAACGCCCCCCGACCAGGCGACAATGCCCCCTGAAACACTGGCTCCGACCTGTCGATAATTACTCGACTGACTATAACTGCCATTCACTGTCGAAACCGGCGTGTTCCAGGTCAAATTTCCGCCAGCTGTCGTTTCATTCCCCTGATGCTGATGGCTCAGATTAATACCATAGTTAAACTGATCGCGGCTCCCAGCAGTTCCCGATAATCCCGTATTGTTTGAGGCAAAACCCTGATCATCAAACGTCGTTGAGTTAGACATATATATTTGCCGACGAGGTGTCGTAACGTCATCCCCCCAATCAAAGGGAATCGATATAAAAATATTAAAACGCTTCTCTTCATGATGATTCTCGTCATACGCCTGGCTTGCGGCGAGGGTATAGCTTAGACGTCGCAGGTTATTGGAATAACTCAACTGATAATCTTTACTACTGCCGCTACGCCCCCAGTAGTTTCTCCATAATGTACTTAAGGACACAGAACCCCAGCCTTCTGGCAATGACTGGCTCATATTGGCAGAGAAACTATTTTTACGACCAAAATCGTTCTGGTAATAATCGGCAATGTCATAGACATCGTTTTCATCACGGCGATAATTATCTTTATTGTTTGCCCAAACGTGATCGTTAAACGTCCGGTAATCACGTGACGAATAACGCCAGGCCGCCAGACCAAAACGCGTCGACGTTTGGCTCAAAAATTTGTTGTAGGCAATTTGATAACTTTGCCCGTCAAACACATCACCGTTATCTTGCTTACTATGCGACTTCGTAGCATCGATGGAAATTGCACCAATGCGTGTATTCCAGCCAGTCCCCAAAGTGAACGCGTAATAATTATTCGCGACCATCGAACCGCCATACAGTGTCAATAAGTTATTAAAACCATACTGATAACCCGCCTGGACAAAATCACTTTGTTTGCTCGCCCCTTCGATATGGCTACGACCCGCCGCAAAATCATATTTCGACACACCGGGTTGCAACATATTCGGCACCGCGGCAAAAGGCACCAGATATGTGGTGACCGAGCCGTCCGCCTCTTTCACGCTGACATCAAGATCCGCTCCACCACCGGCCAATTGCAGATCAGTAATCGCAAACGGCCCCGGCGGAACCTCTTTCTGATAAACAACAAAACCGTTCTGTTCAATCGTTACCAGCGCGTTACTCTGGGCAATCCCCTGCACCCGTGGAGTAAAATTTTGTTTCGAGTTAGGCAACATTTGCATATCACGAAACAACCGCACACCGTTGAAGCGAACAGAATCAAAAATATCGCTTGATGTGTACATATCACCCACGCGAAGCGTGCCGAGAAACTGGGCAAATCCACGTTCCAGATACAGGGTATTACTTTTCCACACCCCAGGATTGTTATCTGTTTTGCTGAAACTGGTATCAGAATGCAGTTGCCATCCCAGTAAATTCAACCCGCTATTAAAACGCACATAAGTACTCTTGCTATTACCCGAGGCTTTATAGTCGCTGTAATACTGACTCATATAATAAGAGCTATAAAACGCATTAATACCTCGCTCCCAGTTTTCCGGCGGGACATAGCCCCTTTCCAGTTCATCCACCCAGGCCTGTGGGACACTAAAATCGAGACGAAAAATTCCGATATCCCAGACATAGCTCCCACCCTGAAGAAGTTGCTCAAATGTTAAACATTGCTTGCCACTGGCGAAGTTATCGGTATTGATGCCTAACCGCTTGATAATTTCTCTCGACAAACATGTTTCCTGCGGATTGTCTTTAACGATAACTTCATATTTACCGCGCCATTGCTTATTGACGTAAATATCGATGTCATACTGACCCGGTAAAGGTTGATTATCATCCAGACGAATATTTGTAACCTGCTGGTCTTTCATTCCACCTATCATAAAATGGGTATCAAAGGTTTCTTCAGCTGCATAAGTTTCAATGCCGAACAATAACGCGACTATTGCTGTTGCAAGTGGGGTCAACCTCAACATAGGCAGTTCCTGCAATTAAATTTTGTCACTAATATAGTTACCGTGGTCATCAATAATGGTCAGATGCCAGTCATTCGCATTATTACTTTTGACATTAACACTTTGACTTTCTAAGGGTGCAATCATGATAGTTTCATAATTGACTTTGACATTCTTAGCTTTGATATCCGAAATTGTTACCCAGTTTGCTGAATCATTTTTTATCGCCAAACCATTGCCACTGCGATTTATGTGTAATTTTTTAAATGTGGCCTTATTAACTGGGGTGATTCCCGACGGTCGGTAAAATAATTTAATTCTGTTTTGCATTGCAAACTTCAGTGCATTTTTGCCTTCTTGCTCTGGACTATTTGGTGGAATATCCAGAACATTCAGATAAAAAACGCTCTCTTTATTAGTGGGCAATTTATTCGGCATAATTTTAATTTTTACTTGCTGTCCGGAATTTGCCCCTATTTTTGCCACTGGTGGCGTTAACATGAAAGGCACGTGGATTTTTTCTGGTGGTAGCGACGTATCGCCATCATCAATCCACGCCTGAACCAGCGAAGAACGGTTTCCCTGATTCATCAACTGCACCATTACTTCTTTATTTTCTGCCGGGTAAATGATACGCGTCCCGTAGATCACAATTCCGGCATGTGCAGGAAGAATCATCGAAGAAATGAGTAAAAGTGATAATCCTCTCATCTTAATGCCTCTAGAGTTAAAAGGCCGCCATGGGGGTAGCGGCCATGTTTATTACCTGAAGAAACTTGCAAATTTATTTAATAATTAATCCTGCGCCACACGCATAACCAGAGAAGATAACACATCACCTGATTGCACTGAGTTATCTGTCAATTTCAGGTATTTCGCTTTAAACGGAATGGCATATTGACCTTCCGCTGTTTTATAACTCTCGATGTTAAAAGGTGCAGAAACATCCAGGACATCGCTGTTATCACCTAAATAGAGATAGTAACCCACGGTATCGTTGCTACTGGCTATCGCCTTATCGTTACCGGTTATTTTATCGTTAGTGATCAACGAGAGTTTTACACCAGCAACTTCTTTCGGACAGCTAATTTTTAACATACTGCTGGTTACACCGACTGCATCATCATAGGTAGAATATTTGGCTTTACCTTCAAAGACAGAGGTTGGTACGGTTGGCATATTAATACTTACTGAATCACCGCCCGCTTCAAATTTACACGGAGATTCTGCAATATTTCCCTTAATGGTCAATGTTCCGGTATCAACATCTGCAGCTAATACTCCAGCACTCATGAAAAAAGAAGAAAAGACAGCGGCAGCAATAATTGAACGTTTCATAATATGTTCCTTAATTTAATTTATTTTTGGTTGTTAAGAGTCTGTATCTCCTGGAAACAAATTTCCCACATCAAAAAAGTTGCCGCAATGTAAACATATTGTTTTATTGATTTAAAACAAATTAACTATTGCAATATAAATACAACAAATAATTAATGCCATTAAATATTCATTACATCAATGAGTTAATATGGATTTTTGCAAATGGTATTTTTAATATCAATAAAAAAAGCTGAAATCATTCATATAAATGATTTCAGCTTTCTAAATCTGATTAAAACAAGGTTGCCAAATTAATCGTAGCGATTTAACACGATTCGACGTTTGCTATCGTTACCTGCTACAACCACTTCTGTCGTTACACCTTTGACTGACGAAGAAATCTGATGTCGGGTATCAACATTATACGTTAACTGACCGCAATGCTGTAGAGGTTGACCATTAACCATAGCCATACCGCATGTTGGGGGACTGATCCTGCCATTAATCGCTAATGTGGCAGTCTCTGATGAGAACGCGGGAGACGCCAATCCATAGGCGAGAAAAATAATTCCTGACAGCCAATACTTATTCATTGAACGTTATCCCTGTAGTAAAGGTTATGCCTGGATAGATTCGGTGCATAACAGACTATAGCTGTACATCCACTACACAGCCACGAAGAATGATAAAGAGGCATTACCTGCACGATCAATCAACTTTGTACAGTTTCGGACGAAAGTCCACAGAATATTCGCAGCATTAAAAAAGTGCTCATTAAAGCTGCAAAATTAAATACACCGCATCAATAATAACATTGCTGCGGTGTATGAAGTGTAACCAGAAAAATTAATACGCGTTAGACCGCGCGGAAAGAGATCTCGCCAGGAATGACTTCCCCTTGCCAGTAAAGTTGGGCAGCAACGCGGTCAGCCAGTTGACGGTAGATAGCGGTAAATTCACTCTCCGGACGGCTAATAACCGTTGGCGTGCCTTTGTCGAGATCTTCACGCAGAGTGATATGTAACGGCATCTGACCCAGCAACTGCGTGTGGTATTTCTCAGCCAGTTTCTCTGCGCCACCGGTGCCGAAAATCGGTTCATGGTGACCACAGTTACTGCAAATATGCACGCTCATGTTTTCCACAATACCGAGAACCGGAACCTCGACTTTCTCGAACATCACAATGCCTTTTTTCGCATCGATCAATGCAATGTCCTGCGGCGTGGTGACAACTACTGCGCCGGTCACCGGAATGTTCTGCGCCAACGTCAACTGAATATCACCAGTGCCTGGCGGCATGTCGAGCACCAGATAGTCCAGATCGGGCCACAAGGTTTCCTGCAACATCTGCATCAGCGCCTTGCTCGCCATCGGGCCACGCCACACCATCGCGTTATCGTCAGTGACCAAATAACCAATAGAGTTGGTTGCCAGGCCATGAGACATAATCGGTGCCATATGGGTACCGTCTGGCGAAGTTGGACGCTGATTTTCTGCGCCAAGCATGGTGGGGATTGACGGACCGTAGATATCGGCATCCAGAATACCGACTTTCGCGCCTTCCGCCGCCAGCGCCAGCGCCAGGTTTACCGCCGTGGAGGACTTACCCACACCGCCCTTACCGGAACTGACCGCAATGATGTTCTTCACGCCGTTAATACCCGGCTGATTCTTCACGCGTTTCAGGGTGGCAATGTTATGCGACAGTTTCCAGTCGATAGCTTTCGCCCCGGTGATACGCAGCAATTCGGCGCTACATTGCTCTTTTAACTCTTCGAACGCGCTATGCCAGACGAACGGCATAACCAGTTCCACATGCAGCGTGTCGTCCATCCAGGCGACATGATGTAACGCTTTCAGCGTAGTGAGGTTATGCTTCAGGGTTGGGTGCTGAAAATTGGCCAGTGTCCCGGCGACCATTGCGCGCAAGGCTTCTGGTGATTTGGCCTGGGATTGTTCGTTCATCCCGACTCCTTTTTTGTATAGATAAACCATCAGCTGATAGTTTACCTGAAGAATATAGAGAAGTACTTACTTAACATTTTCCCATTTGGTACTATCTAACCCCTTTTCACTACTAAGAAGTAATGCCTACTATGACTCAAGTCGCGAAGAAAATTCTGGTGACGTGCGCACTGCCGTACGCTAACGGCTCAATCCACCTCGGCCATATGCTGGAGCACATCCAGGCTGATGTCTGGGTCCGTTACCAGCGAATGCGCGGCCACGAAGTCAACTTCATCTGTGCCGACGATGCCCACGGTACACCGATCATGCTGAAAGCTCAGCAGCTTGGCATCACTCCGGAGCAGATGATTGGCGAAATGAGTCAGGAGCATCAGACTGATTTTGCAGGCTTTAATATCAGCTATGACAACTATCACTCGACGCACAGCGAAGAAAACCGCCAGTTGTCGGAGCTTATCTACACTCGTCTGAAAGAGAATGGGTTTATTAAAAACCGCACCATCTCTCAGCTGTACGATCCGGAAAAAGGCATGTTCCTGCCGGACCGTTTTGTGAAAGGCACCTGCCCGAAATGTAAAGCGCCAGATCAATACGGCGATAACTGTGAAGTCTGCGGCGCGACCTACAGCCCGACTGAACTGATTGAACCGAAATCAGTCGTTTCTGGCGCTACGCCGGTAATGCGTGATTCCGAACACTTCTTCTTTGATTTACCTTCTTTCAGCGAAATGTTGCAGGCATGGACCCGCAGCGGCGCGTTGCAGGAGCAGGTGGCAAACAAAATGCAGGAGTGGTTTGAATCCGGCCTGCAACAGTGGGATATCTCCCGCGATGCGCCGTACTTCGGTTTTGAAATTCCGAACGCGCCGGGCAAATATTTCTACGTCTGGCTGGACGCGCCGATTGGCTACATGGGTTCTTTCAAGAATCTGTGCGACAAGCGCGGCGACACCACCAGCTTCGATGAATACTGGAAGAAAGATTCCACCGCCGAACTGTACCATTTCATCGGTAAAGATATTGTTTACTTCCACAGCCTGTTCTGGCCTGCCATGCTGGAAGGCAGCAACTTCCGCAAGCCGACCAACCTGTTTGTTCACGGCTATGTGACGGTGAACGGTGCGAAGATGTCCAAGTCTCGCGGCACCTTTATTAAAGCCAGCACCTGGCTGAATCATTTTGACGCTGACAGCCTGCGCTACTACTACACCGCGAAACTCTCTTCGCGTATTGATGATATCGACCTGAACCTGGAAGATTTTGTTCAGCGCGTGAATGCCGATATCGTTAACAAAGTGGTTAACCTGGCGTCCCGTAACGCAGGCTTTATCAACAAACGTTTTGATGGCGTGCTGGCAAGTGAGCTGGCAGACCCTGAACTGTACAAAACCTTTACCGATGCCGCCGAAGTGATTGGTGAAGCGTGGGAAAGCCGCGAATTTGGTAAAGCTGTGCGCGAGATTATGGCGCTGGCTGACCTGGCAAACCGCTATGTTGACGAACAGGCTCCGTGGGTTGTGGCGAAACAGGAAGGTCGCGATGCTGACCTGCAGGCGATTTGCTCAATGGGCATTAACCTGTTCCGCGTGCTGATGACGTATCTGAAGCCGGTACTGCCAAAACTGACCGAGCGTGCAGAAGCATTCCTGAATACAGAACTGACCTGGGATGGTATCCAGCAACCGCTGCTGGGCCACAAAGTGAATCCGTTCAAGGCGCTGTATAACCGCATCGATATGAAACAGGTTGAAGCACTGGTGGAAGCGTCTAAAGAAGAAGTGAAAGCCACAGCCGCACCGGTAACTGGCCCACTGGCTGACGACCCGATTCAGGAAACCATCACCTTTGACGACTTCGCCAAAGTTGACCTGCGCGTGGCGCTGATTGAAAACGCGGAGTTTGTTGAAGGTTCTGACAAACTGCTGCGCCTGACACTGGATCTCGGCGGTGAAAAACGCAATGTCTTCTCCGGCATTCGTTCTGCCTACCCGGATCCGCAGACGCTGATTGGTCGTCACACCATTATGGTGGCTAACCTGGCACCGCGTAAAATGCGCTTTGGTATCTCCGAAGGCATGGTAATGGCGGCCGGTCCTGGCGGGAAAGATATCTTCCTGTTAAGCCCGGATGCCGGTGCAAAACCTGGTCATCAGGTGAAATAATTCTCCCTTCAAGGCGCTGTATCGACAGCGCCTTTTCTTTATAAATTCCTAAAGTTGTTTTCTTGCGATTTTGTCTTCCGTATCCATCTGGTGGCGTTTGACACTAGCGTCGTCGATCTCACGGCAGACGTTACTGATCCGGTGGAATTATTAATGAAAGTTCAGATGGGCGGCGAGACCAATATAGCCAGTGCAGTAGAGTATGGTCAGCAACTTATTGAACAACCAGCGAAAAGCATCATTATCCTCGTGATCGATTTTTATGAAGGGAGGCATCATCATTGCTGACGCATCAGTTCAAAAAGTGTGTGGAGAGCGGCATCAAAGTGCTGGGACTGGCGGCGCTCAATAGCACCGCAACACCTTGCTATGACCGTGATATAGCCCAGACGCTTGTTAATGTCAGCGCATAAATAGCCGCGATGACGCCGGGCGAACTGGCTTCCTGGCTGGCGGTACAGGCATTCGCCGAGGGCAAAGCTTGATCATCTGCGGCTGGTGTCGTTAGGTATGTGTTGCTGGCAATAGATTTTACCGCGACTGGGTTTTATCGACTGGCACATTTGTTAAATCAGTGGCGTCATGCGGAAGGTGAGACTCGGGTAGAAACATTGAATATCTGCGTTTTACTTTGCGAACAATTATTACCGATGCTTGAGTAAACCGGAGGAGAAAATGCTTTTTATTAAGAGTTCTACTCCATTTCCGGACTGCTCAAGCCGTTGTATTAGGCATATCCTATAGCGCTCCTGGTGAGAGTCACCAGTTTCCTGATTTTGATAAAATGGAGTTTTACATGAAGGCTTTCAACAAGCTGTTTTCCCTCGTTGTTGCATCTGTTCTGGTTTTCTCTCTCGCAGGCTGCGGTGACAAAGAAGAATCTAAGAAATTTAGCGCTAATCTGAACGGTACTGAAATTGCCATTACTTATGTCTACAAAGGCGACAAAGTAATTAAGCAATCTTCAGAAACTAAAATTCAGTTTGCAACCATTGGTGCAACCACCAAAGAAGATGCAGCTAAAAAACTTGATCCGTTAAGCGCCAAATACAAAAACATTCCGGGCGTTGAAGAAAAATTAACCTATACCGATACTTATGCACAGGAAAATGTAAATATCGATATGGAAAAAGTTGATCTGAAAGCCCTGCAGGGCATTTCCGGTATCAAAATTGGTGATGAAGATACCAGCAAAGGTGTCAGCATGAAGCAGATTGAACTGGTCATGGCTGCAGCTGGTTTTAAAGAAGTGAAATAATCTGTCGGCGGCCATGTGCTTCGCATGGCCGCCATACCCGTCTTAGCTTTTCTTCACATGCTGGCGCGCTGCCAGCCCACGCAGAAAATAACGCAAGAATTGATCGCCGCATTCACGGAAGTTTTTATGATCCGGTGCGCGCATCATCGCCGTAATTTCCGGCATCGAAACACGGAACTGCTGTTCGGTAAGGATCGCCAGAATGTCATCAGTTTTTAGTGAAAACGCGATGCGCAATTTTTTCAGCACAATATTGTTGTTGATGCGGCGTTCCGGCTCCAGCGCCGGTGCGGATTCATCTCTGCCGCGTTTTTCGTAAATAAGGCCATTCAGGAATGAAGACAACACAATGTCCGGACAACGCTGAAAACCTTCTTCGTCTTCTTTACGTAGCCAGACGGCAATCTGTTCCACGGTGGCATCGACATTAGCCAGCGCCAGAATACGCGCCAGGTCATTATTGTTAGCTTTCAAAATGTAGCGCACGCTGCGCAGAATATCGTTACTTAGCATGAGGCCTTCGGGTGTTAATGAGGCAAAAAGCCATTTTAGCAGTCTTTTACAGGCCAATCGCCTCTTTTAAACTTTTCAGATAGCGGCGGCTGACCGGCACCGTTAATCCATTACGTAAAATTAGCTCAGCCTGACCATTATCTTCCAGGCGAATCTCCTGCAAATGCGCGAGGTTAACCAAATACTGGCGATGGCAACGCAGCAACGGTGTACGACTCTCCAGCGTGCGTAATGTCAGTTCGGTAAAGCCCTCTTTCCCTTCCTGGCTGGTAACATAAACACCGCTCATCCGACTGCTGACAAACGCCACATCTTTCATTTGCAGCAAATAAATCCGACTATGTCCGGTACAAGGAATAAATTTCAACGCCTGCTGATTTTCCGGTAGTAGCGAAATATCCTGCTTGCTGCGCTCCTGTCGCAAACGCGCCAGTGTTTTCTCCAGCCGAGCTTCATCAATTGGCTTTAGCAGATAATCAAAAGCATGTTCTTCAAAGGCTTTTATCGCGTATTCGTCAAATGCGGTGAGAAATACGATATACGGACGATGTTCCGGATCAAGCATCCCCACCATTTCCAGACCGCTGATGCGCGGCATCTGAATGTCGAGAAACAGCACATCCGGGCGCAGTTTATGCACCGCGCCGATCCCTTCTACGGCATTTGAACACTCGCCGACAATTTCAATATCACTCTGCTCTTGCAGAAACACGCGCAGGTTTTCCCGTGCTAACGGTTCGTCATCGACAATTAAGACTTTAATCATGCCTCGTCCCTCCATGGCAGTCGTAAAGTTATTCGAGTGTAACAATCAGGCTCACAGGCGACGCTTATCCCATAGTCGTCGCCAAACCGTTCACGTAAACGCTTATCCACCAGATTCATCCCCAGCCCGCTGGCATTGGTTACCGGTTGATACAAACCAGCATTGTCTTCGATCTCCAGCATTAAATGTTGCCCATCACGTCGGGCGCTAATTGCCACTCTCCCGGTTTCCAGCAGTTGTGATGTCCCATGCTTGATGGCGTTTTCAACGATCGGTTGTAGGGTAAACGCGGGCAACTGTTGCTGGGATAATTCTTCAGGAATAGAAATGTTGATCTGCAATCGCGACTGGAAACGCGCCTTTTCAATTTGCAGATAAGCATTCACATGTTCAATTTCGTCAGCGAGTGTAACGAACTCCGATGGTCGCTTTAAGTTTTTGCGGAAAAAAGTGGAAAGATACTGCACCAGTTGGCTGGCCTGTTCACTATCACGGCGGATCACCGCTTTAATGGTATTAAGCGCGTTGAACAGGAAATGCGGATTCACCTGGGCGTGAAGCAGTTTAATTTCTGATTGTGTGAGCATTGCTTTTTGCCGCTCATATTGCCCGGCGAGGATCTGCGCCGAAAGCAGTTGTGCGATCCCCTCACCAAGCGTGCGGTTGATCGAGCTGAACAGACGATTTTTAGCTTCATATAATTTGATGGTGCCCATCACCCGCTGATTTTCGCCACGCAGTGGGATCACCAGCGTTGAGCCTAATTTGCACTGCGGATGCAAAGAGCAACGGTAAGGCACTTCGTTGCCATCGGCGTAAACCACTTCGCCGGTTTCAATGGCTTTTAAGGTATAAGCCGAAGAAATTGATTTACCTGGCAAATGGTGGTCGTCACCAATACCGGTAAAGGCCAGTAATTTCTCACGATCGGTAATGGCTACAGCGCCAATATCCAGCTCCTGATACAGTACCTGTGCCACTTTCATGCTATTCACTTCGTTAAAGCCCTGGCGCAAGATGCCTTCTGTCGAGGCCGCAACTTTCAGCGCGGTGGCAGAAAAAGCCGAGGTGTATTTCTCAAACATCGCGCGCTTATCGAGCAAAATGCGCATAAACAGCGCCGCGCCCACGGTGTTAGTTACCATCATCGGCGCAGCAATATTACTCACCAGACGCACCGCATCTTCATAAGGTCGGGCGATTGCCAGGATGATCAGCATTTGTACCATTTCCGCAACAAACGTGACGGCACCGGCGGTAATGGGGTTAAAGACTTTATCGGTGCGCCCGCGACGGATCAGGATGCTATGTACCAGCCCGCCGAGCAATCCTTCGACGATCGTCGAGATCATACAACTCAATGCGGTCATGCCCCCCATCGAGTATCGATGTAACCCGCCAGTCAGACCAACCAGTCCTCCCACCACGGGGCCTCCGAGTAAGCCGCCCATTACTGCGCCTATCGCTCGGGTATTGGCAATAGAATCGTCTATGTGCAGCCCGAACCAGGTGCCCATGATGCAGAAGATGGAAAAGACGACATAACAGAGAAATTTATGCGGTAGACGAACCGTGACCTGCATTAACGGTATGAATAATGGCGTTTTACTCATTAACCACGCAATGACTAAAAAAACGCACATCTGCTGAAGCAGCAGCAACACCAGATTAAAATCGTACATACCGCAAACCACACTTCCCTTTAAAACGCGTAACATACATTGCCTGCGTTTAACTTTCTTTGAACTCTTGCAGAAAAATGAGAATTCGTGAATCCGATCACTCTAAATCTCCTGGCAAAAATAAAATCACCCTCAACATGAACAAAAAACGGACAAAACTACCTGGTTCATAAAAGAGCGTCTAAAGTTATGCTGGGACCTCGCAAGCAAGGGTGAAACGATGGCGCTTTACACAATTGGTGAAGTGGCGTTGCTTTGTGATATCAATCCTGTCACGTTACGCGCCTGGCAGAGACGTTACGGGTTATTGAAACCACAGCGGACAGACGGCGGACATCGTCTGTTCAACGATGCGGATATCGACAGGATCCGGGAGATCAAGCGCTGGATCGACAACGGCGTGCAGGTCAGCAAAGTTAAGATGCTGCTCAGTAATGAGAATATTGATGTACAGAACGGCTGGCGCGACCAGCAAGAAACACTGCTTAATTACCTGCAAAGCGGTAATTTCCAGAGTTTACGAATGTGGATCAAAGAGCGCGGCCAGGATTATCCCGCCCAGACACTCACCACGCACCTGTTTATTCCTCTGCGTCGACGACTTCAATGCCAACAACCGACTCTCCAGGCATTGCTGGCAATTCTGGATGGCGTGCTGATCAACTATATCGCCATTTGTCTGGCTTCGGCACGCAAAAAACAGGGCAAAGATGCGCTGGTGGTTGGCTGGAATATTCACGATACCACTCGACTATGGCTGGAAGGCTGGATCGCCAGTCAACAGGGGTGGCGCATTGATGTACTCGCACATTCCCTCAACCAGTTACGCCCGGAACTGTTTGAAGGCCGCACGCTATTGGTATGGTGCGGTGAAAATCAGACTCCCGCCCAAAAGCAACAACTCACCAGTTGGCAGGAACAAGGGTATGATATTTTCCCGCTTGGCATTTAATGATTCGTTAACAAATGCGCTTTACTGTATAATCCTTTCGTTAACATAAGGAGTGCATTATGCGCATAGCTAAAATTGGGGTCATCGCCCTGTTCCTGTTTATGGCGTTAGGCGGTATCGGTGGCGTAATGCTCGCAGGTTATACCTTTATTTTGCGTGCTGGCTAAGCACCTGCACCAGCCGTTCAAACAGGCGGTCTACGATGATCGCCGCCAGTGCCACCAGCAACGCCCCCTGAATCACATAAGCGGTGTTAAATCCGCTAAGTCCGATGATGATCGGCGTACCCAGCGTGTTGGCTCCTACCGTTGAGGCGATAGTCGCCGTGCCGATGTTGATAATCACGGAAGTTCGCACGCCCGCCAGAATCACCGGGGCCGCCAGCGGTAACTCGACTTTGCGCAGTCGCTGAGCTCGGCTCATTCCCATGCCTTTGGCAACTTCAGTCACGCTATCATCAATGGCTCCCAACCCAGCCAGTGTCGCCTGCAGGACGGGCAGCACACCGTAAAGGATCAAAGCAATAATCGCCGGTTGTAGACCAAACCCGATCACCGGAACGGCAATCGCCAGCACTGCTACAGGCGGAAAAGTTTGCCCAACGGCCGCAATGGTTTCCACCAGCGGGCGAAACTCTGCCCCCCACGGACGAGTGACGGCAATTCCGGCACCAACGCCAATGGTCACCGCAAACAAACTCGAAATTCCCACCAGCCAGAAATGGGCCAGCGCCAGGGCCGCAAAACTTTCTTGTTGATAAACGGGCCGCGACAGTTGCGGAAATAAAGCACCGAACAGCGGCTGGCTGTAAGGTAGCCAGAAAATCAGCGCCACAAACAGAGCAATGAGCCAGAACAGTGGATCGCGCAACATCTTCATACGCTTACGCCTCCACCAGCAGATCCTGAAAATGCAGCGTGCCGCAAGGCTGGCCCTGCGTGTTGACCACCGGCAGCACTTCGCATCCTCGTGCGACAAACAGAGAGAGCGCATCGCGTAGCGTCATCTCTTCTGCCAGCGCCTCACCGTCAGCACGCTCTTCGCGGCGCACGTAATCTGCCACTCTGCGTAAAGACAACAGGCGCACGCCCAGTTCACTACGCCCAAAAAACTGGCGGACAAAATCGTTAGCCGGACGAGTAAGCATCGTCAGCGGATTGCCCTGCTGTACTACTTCACCGTGATCCATCAATACCAGATGTTCTGCCAGACGTAGTGCCTCGTCGATATCATGGGTCACCAGCACAATGGTACGCCCCAGCAAACGGTGAATGCGCGTCATCTCTTGTTGCAATGCCCCGCGTGTTACCGGGTCCAGCGCGCCAAAAGGTTCATCCATCAGTAAGACTTGCGGATCGGCAGCCAGCGCTCGGGCCACTCCCACACGTTGCTGCTGGCCGCCGGAAAGCTGGTGCGGATAACGCTCACGCAGATTCGGTTCCAGCCCCAGCAGCGCCATTAATTCGTCAATACGATCGTCGATTCGCGCCCGCGACCATTTTTGTAATTGCGGCACAGTGGCGATGTTTTGCGCCACGCTCCAGTGGGGAAACAGGCCAATAGATTGAATGGCATAGCCCATCCGGCGGCGCAGCTCCAGCACGGGCAACGAACGAATTTCCTCCCCGGCAAAGCGGATCACTCCGCTGTCATGTTCCACCAAACGGTTAATCATTTTCAGAGTGGTAGATTTACCGGAGCCTGATGTGCCAATCAGCACCGAAAAACTCCCCTCCTGAAAATTGAGATTGAGATCGTTAACGGCCTTTTGTGCGCCGAACAGTTTGCTGACATGGCTAAATTCAATCATTACGTTTCACCTTCAGCAGTGCGATAAGCAAATCGAACAGCGCATCGATCAGCACCGCCAGTACAATTACCGGGATCACCCCCAGCAACACTAAATCAATGGCACTGCTTAACAGTCCCTGAAAAACCAGCGCGCCAAAGCCGCCCGCGCCAATTAACGCCGCAATCACCGCCATACCAACGGTTTGCACCATCACCACCCGCAGGCTGCGTAGAAATACCGGCAGCGCCAGCGGTAACTGAACATGCAGAAAACGCTGCGCCCCGCTCATACCCATCGCTCTGGCGCTCTCCAGCACATCGCGCGGGATCTGGTTCAGGCCCACCACCACGCCGCGCACCAGCGGCAGCAAGGCGTAGAGCACCAGCGCAATCAGCGCTGGCGTCATGCCTGTTCCTGCTACGCCGAGCGTTCCCAGCCACGGAAAGGCAGTGACCAGTGCGGCAAGCGGCGCAATCAACAGGCCGAATAACGCCACCGAAGGCACGGTCTGAATGACATTAAGCAGAGAAAAAATAGCCCCCTGCCGCGCAGTGGAAAAGTAGCACCAGACGCCCAGCGGCACGCCAATCACCAGCGCCGGCAGCACCGCACCAAACAGCAACGTCAGATGTTGTGCCAGCGCGTCGTCAAACACCTCCTGGCGGTTGGCGTATTCTTTCATTAACGAGAGATCGTTAAGCGCACCGGAGTACAGCAACCACAGCGGAATAATGGCAATCTGCATATGCAATAACCATCGCCACAGCGGATGCGTAGTGATCCGGCGGATCGCATCGCTACAGGCTAGCAGTGCCAGCGCCGCAGCCAGCCAGAAGCCACTGCCGAGGCTGGTACGCGCCAGCGCACTGCCGTTTTGCGCCAGTTGTGTCGCCGCCTTGCCCGCGCCCCATACCAGCAATACAAAGATGAATTGCGCCAGAATGAGTGCAAAAATGCTGCCTTTTTTGCCTGGAACAAAACACGCAGTCAGCCAGGCGCCACCAACGCCCACCAGCATCCAGAGAGTTTGCGGCCACAGTTGCCAGAGATGACGCCCCTCACCAGAGACTAAACGGTTAGGCGCGTAACTGATAAACGGCAGCATTGCTGCTATTGCCGTCAGCAACAGCAGAAACGCCAGAACAGGATTAATACGTAGATAAGCCACGAGAAATTACTTCGTCCACCCTTTTTGTTTCAGGTAATCGGCAGCCACTTTTTTGGCATCCAGTCCCTCAACGGCAATGCTGGCATTCAGTTGCTGTAACGTCTTTTCATCGAGGCTGGCGAAAACGGGCTGTAGCCACTCCGCCATTTGCGGATAATCTTTCAACACCGATTCACGTACCACTGGCGCAGGCGCGTAGATAGGTTGAACGCCTTGCGGATCGCTTAAGGTTTGCAGTCCCAACGCCGCTACCGGACCGTCAGTCCCGTAAGCCATCGCCGCATTAACGCCGGATGTTTGCTGGGCCGCGGCTTTAATCGTTACCGCCGTGTCGCCACCAGCCAGAGACAGCAACTGATCCTGACTGAGCTTAAAGCCATAGGCTTTTTCAAAAGCGGGTAGCGCATCGGCGCGTTCAATAAATTCTGCTGAGGCCGCCAGTTTGAAGGTGCCGCCGTCTTTCAGATAACGACTCAGGTCGGCAAGCGAAGTGAGCTTGTTTTTCTCTGCCAGATCCTGACGCACGGCAATGGTCCAGGTGTTATTCGCCGGTGCGGGTGTTAGCCAGATTAACTTGTTTTGCTCCGCATCGAGCTTTTTGACTTTCTCGTAGCCTTGACCGGCATTTTTCCACGCCGCATCGTTTTCATCTTTAAAGAAGAATGCGCCATTGCCCGTATATTCCGGATAGATATCCAGTTCGCCGGAAGTTATCGCCCCGCGCACCACCGGCGTGGTTCCCAACTGGACTTTATTCACCGTTGGTACGCCGTGGCTTTCCAACACCTGCAAGATAATGTTGCCGAGCAGCGCGCCTTCGGTATCGATTTTTGAACCGACTTTAACAGGAGAAGCCGCCTGTAGCGGCAGGCTCACGGCTGCCAATACAACCAGTGAACCAGCCCAGAGCTTTGAGAGTGGCATGATGCTTTCCTCATTCTTTTGCTGTTGTTTTCAGAGAATTAAGAAAAAAGCATAGTTGATAATGGTGGGATTGGCCTGAGCGGAAGGATCCAGTTGCAGAATCAGATAAATACTTAAAGGGCATATTTTACCCGGCGTTTCTTGCCGGATGCGTCGTAAACGCCTTATCCGGCCTACAAACAGCTAAAATTCAAAAGGTTGCAAACACCCTGTAGGCCTGATAAGCGCAGCGCATCAGGCAAAGGGCGCAACTTCGCGCCCTTACTACAGCTTTACAGCAATTCAAACTCGCCTTTCTTAACGCGCGCGGAATCGGTGCCGATAAAGACGTTGAACTTGCCTGGCTCGGCGTCATATTTCATCTGCTGATTCCAGAACTTCAGCGCCTCAATATCGATCGGGAAGCTGATGGTCTGAGTTTCCCCCGGTTTCAGGGTGATTTTCTCAAAACCTTTTAGCTGCTTCACCGGACGACTCATGGAAGCCGTCACATCCTGCAAGTACATCTGGACTACCGTCGCCCCTTCGCGCTTACCGGTGTTCGTCACCTGCACGCTGGCGGTCACTTTACCGTCACGCTTCATGGTCGGCGCAGAAAGTTTTACATCAGACACAGTGAAAGTGGTGTAGCTCAGACCATAACCGAACGGATAAAGCGCACCGTTAGCTTCATCGAAATAACGTGAAGTGTATTTGTTCGGCTTGTCGGCGTTATACGGACGCCCCGTGTTCAGATGGCTGTAATACACCGGGATCTGCCCGACCGACCGTGGGAAGGACATCGGCAGCTTACCGGACGGGTTGTAATCACCAAACAACACATCGGCAATCGCATTACCGCCTTCCGTACCGGCAAACCAGGTTTCCAGAATCGCGTCAGCTTGCTGATCTTCTTTCACCAGCGCCAGCGGACGCCCGTTCATCAGCACCAGCACCAGCGGTTTTCCGGTAGCTTTCAGCGCCGCAATCAAATCTCGCTGACTTTGCGGAATAGTGATATCGGTACGGCTGGAAGCCTCATGCGCCATCCCCTGGGCTTCACCAACGACAGCCACTACCACATCAGATTGTTTCGCCGTCTGCACCGCTTCATCAATCATCTCTTGCGGCGAGCGCGGATCAACTTTTACCGCTTCTTCATACTGATTCAGGAAGTCAATAATGCCTTTATCATTGGTAACGTTCGCCCCTTTGGCATACAGCACCTTGCCGTTTTCACCGACGGCATTTTTAATCCCGGTCAGTACGGTCACAGATTGATCGGCGACACCTGCCGCTGACCAGCTGCCCATCACGTCACGTTTGCTGTCCGCCAGTGGACCAACCACCGCAATGGTTGCCGATTTTTTCAGCGGCAGGGTTTCAAGGCGGTTTTTCAGCAACACCAGGCTTTCGCGCGCCACTTCACGTGCTTCTTTGCGGTGCAGGCGGCTTTCGGCATTGGTATCAACCGGGTCAGACTCTTTCGGACCCAGGTGGCTGTATGGATCGTTAAACAGCCCCATATCATATTTGACGTTCAGCACGTGGCGAGTAGCGTCGTCCAGCTCTTCCATCGTCACTTTGCCGGACTTGATCAAACCAGGCAGATACTTCGAGTAGTACTCGTCACTCATGCTCATGTTGATGCCGGACTTAAGCGCCACGCGCACCGCATCTTCCGGGTCTGCCGCCGTGCCATGTTTAATCAGCTCTTTGATTGCGCCGTGATCGGAAACGGTGATGCCTTTAAAGCCCCACTGATCGCGCAGGACATCTTTCAGCAGCCAGGAGTCGGAGGTGGCTGGCGTGCCGTTCAGCGAGTTCAGCGCCACCATTACCGCGCCGCTGCCTGCGTCCAGCCCCGCTTTGTACGGTGGCATATAGTCGTTAAACAGGCGCTGCGGACTCATATCGACGGTGTTGTACTCTTTACCGCCTTCCACCGCGCCGTAAGCGGCAAAGTGTTTGACGCTGGTCATCACCGAGTAGCGATCTGCCGGGCTTTTACCCTGCATCGCTTCCACCATGGTCTTACCCATAATGGAAGTGAGATAGGTATCTTCGCCAAAACCTTCGGAAGCACGTCCCCAGCGCGGATCGCGGGAGACATCGACCATCGGTGCCCAGGTCATGTTCAGACCATCGTCCGCCGCTTCATAAGCAGAGACGCGCCCGACAGTTTTCACCGCATCAAGGTTAAAAGAAGAGGCCAGACCGAGGCTTATCGGGAAAACGGTACGTTGACCGTGCAGCACGTCGTAAGCAAAGAAAAGAGGAATTTTCAGGCGGCTCAGCGCCATTACCTGATCCTGCATGGCGCGGATATCCTGACGCGTGACGGTATTAAAAATCGCGCCAACCTGCCCGTCTTTAATCATCTCGCGGATCGCCTCTTTCGGGTTATCCGGACCGACGCTGATTAAACGCAGCTGACCAATTTTCTCATCAACCGTCATTTTTTTGAGCAGCTCGGTGACGAACGCATCCCGCGCTTCGGGCGTTAATGGATGGTTGCCGAATAAATCATCCGCCAGTGCTGGCTGCAGGGCCAGACTCACTGCGATACCTACTGAACATAGCCATTTCATGTGGATTATTCTTCCTCTGTTGCCCGACGTGGCAGCGAAAATGGTGCAAAAGCGGTAGTTTGCCATAAGGCCGATGGAGAGAGAAAAAGAAAGCTCAGTTTATTGTCTGAATTTTCAAAATATTCACTCGCTGAATTGTCATACAAGGCGCTATTCTAGTTTGTGATATTTTTTCGCCACCACAAGGAGTGGAAAATGTCTTCCATGACAACAACTGATAATAAAACCTTGTTGAATGAACTTGCCCGTCTGGTCGGTCATTCACACCTGCTCACCGATCCCGCAAAAACGGCCCGCTATCGCAAGGGCTTCCGCTCCGGTCAGGGTAACGCACTGGCCGTTGTTCTTCCTGGCTCGCTACTGGAATTGTGGCGAGTGCTGAAAGCATGCGTCAGCGCCGACAAAATTATTCTGATGCAGGCCGCCAATACCGGTCTGACCGAAGGCTCGACGCCAAACGGTAACGATTATGATCGCGATATCGTTATCATCAGCACCCTGCGTCTCGACAAGCTTCATGTTCTCGGTAAGGGCGAACAGGTGCTGGCATATCCTGGCACCACGCTCTATTCGCTGGAAAAAGCCCTCAAACCGTTAGGTCGCGAACCACACTCAGTAATTGGTTCATCGTGCATTGGCGCGTCGGTTATCGGCGGTATCTGTAATAACTCTGGCGGCTCGCTGGTGCAGCGTGGCCCGGCGTATACCGAAATGTCGTTATTCGCACGCATTGACGAAAACGGCAAGCTGACGCTGGTTAACCATCTGGGGATTGATTTGGGCGAAACGCCAGAGCAGATCCTCAGCAAGCTGGATGATGATCGCATCAAAGAAAATGATGTGCGCCACGATGGCCGCCACGCCCATGATTATGACTATGTTAACCGCGTACGAGATATTGAAGCCGACACGCCTGCACGTTATAACGCTGACCCGGATCGCCTGTTTGAATCCTCCGGTTGCGCTGGCAAACTGGCGGTTTTCGCAGTGCGTCTGGATACCTTTGAAGCGGAAAAAAACCAGCAGGTATTTTATATCGGCACTAATCAGCCGGAAGTATTGACCGAGATCCGCCGCCATATTCTGGCCAATTTTGAAAATCTGCCGGTTGCCGGGGAATACATGCACCGGGATATCTACGATATTGCGGAAAAATACGGCAAAGACACCTTCCTGATGATCGACAAGTTAGGCACCGATAAGATGCCGTTATTCTTTAATCTCAAGGGTCGCACCGATGCGATGCTGGAGAAAGTAAAGTTCTTCCGCCCTCACTTTACCGATCTCGCAATGCAGAAATTCAGTCATTTGTTCCCCAGTCATTTACCGCCGCGCATGAAAAGCTGGCGCGATAAATATGAACATCATCTGCTGTTAAAAATGGCGGGGGATGGCGTCGGTGAAGCTAAATCCTGGCTGGTGGATTATTTCAAACAGGCTGAGGGCGATTTCTTTGTCTGTACGCCGGAGGAAGGCAGTAAAGCGTTTTTACATCGTTTCGCGGCAGCGGGTGCAGCGATACGTTATCAGGCGGTACATTCCGATGAAGTCGAAGACATTCTGGCTCTGGATATCGCTCTGCGGCGTAACGACACCGAGTGGTATGAACATCTACCGCCGGAGATCGACAGCCAGTTGGTGCATAAGCTCTATTACGGGCATTTTATGTGCTATGTCTTCCACCAGGATTACATCGTTAAAAAAGGCGTGGATGTGCATGCGCTGAAAGAACAGATGCTGGAACTGCTACAGCAGCGCGGCGCGCAATACCCTGCCGAGCATAACGTCGGTCATTTGTATAAAGCACCGGAGACGCTGCAGAAGTTTTATCGTGAAAACGATCCGACCAACAGTATGAATCCGGGGATCGGTAAGACCAGCAAACGGAAAAACTGGCAGGAAGTGGAGTAAATGCGGCGTCCCGATTCGTCTCATTTGTAGGCCTGATAAGATGCGTAAGCATCGCATCAGGCATCGTGCCCGATTGCCGGATGCGGCGTGAACGCCTTATCCGGCCTACAAGCGGCAATGTTGTTCGATGGTCTCAGACAATCAAACTTAATCGTTTTGCGCCGTCTGCCCTGCCGCCGCCATCTGGGCGGCTTTTTGTTTTTTATAGCTCAACGCCGCAGCCGGAACTGGCATCACTTTGCCGGTTTCAACCCAGGTACGCAGGCGGCTGGCATCGGCAAAATGGGTGTATTTGCCAAATGCATCCATCACCACCAGCGCCACCGGTTTATTATTGAAAACCGTGCGCATCACCAGGCAATGCCCTGCCGCATTGGTAAAGCCGGTTTTCGTTAGCTGGATATTCCAGTTATCGCGATACACCAGGTGGTTAGTATTGCGGAACGGCAAGGTATACGCAGGGTTAGAAAAGGTCGCCATATCTTCACGGGTGGTACTTAACTGACCGATCAACGGATATTGTTTGCTGGCAATCAGCAATTTGGTTAAGTCACGGGCAGTTGAAACGTTATGCACCGATAATCCGGTCGGTTCAACAAAGCGCGTGTTACTCATCCCAAGTGCTTTTGCTTTCGCATTCATTGCTTTAATAAATGCCTTATAACCGCCAGGATAATGATGTGCCAGGCTCGCCGCCGCGCGGTTTTCTGAAGACATCAGCGCCAGCAGCAGCATATCTTTACGGCTGATTTCGCTGTTCAGTCGCACGCGCGAATAGACTCCTTTCATCTCCGGCGTCTGGCTGATATCCACTTTTAGTTTTTCATCCAGCGGCAGTCGCGCATCCAGCACGACCATCGCGGTCATTAATTTGGTGATTGAGGCAATCGGACGCACCAGATCCGGGTGGTTCGAATAGATCACTTTGTTGGTATTCAGATCAACAATCATCGCGCTACCGGAAGCGATTTCCGGCTGTGAAGCGGTGGTAGTGGCGGCCGTTTTCGCAATGGCTTGCGGCGCAAAAGGCACAGCCAGCATCAGGGCCAGGCTAAATAAAGAAACTCGAAATTTCGGCATGATGAGCATTCAGATAGTGGTTCACGCGCACGGGTTGCGCACCGCCGGAGTAAGGATTTACTGAGGCTAGCGAGGCCATCATAACGAGCAAAAAGTGCGATCGTCAAAGGAGAATCGTGAGGAAATGCTGCATTGCTGACATTTACGCCAGCAATGCACTCAAAAGAACTTTCTAGAACAGACGATAACCGTACCCCCACAGAATCACGGTAAGGGCGAGCAGCACTTCCAGCACCAGCACGCCAATCGCCAGTGTCGAGCTGGAGAAGCTCAGACCTTCCTCTTTGTTGATATTCAGGAAGCTCGGAATACCGAGGTAAAGCAGGTAGCCGGTGTAAAACAGCGCCACCGTGCCGACCAACGCACACAACCAGACCAGCGGGTAAAGCGCCACCAGACCGCTTAAAAACAGCGGAGTTGCAACGTAGCCCGCGAAGACCATGCAGTGCGCAAGTGACGGACGCTGCGGGTAATTGCGCGCCATCCACCAGATAACCCGGCCCATCACCGCGACCCCAGCCAGCATAACGCCATAAAACAAGACAGCCAGCGCCAGTCCGGTAAACCAGGATAATTTCAGGATAGTACCATCGCCAAAATTCCAGCCAATTTGTGTGGTGCCAATGAAGGCGCAAATCACCGGAATCGCCGCCATCAGCAAAACGTGGTGGGTGTAGTGATGAGAAATCGTTTCGTTTTCACGATTAATCACCTGCATTTCACGATCGGGATGGGAAAACAGTCCCCAGACATGGCTCATACCGCCCCCTTGTTGTGAGTTCATGAACCTGACAGTTCAAGTATAAGTCAGCTTGTGATTATTTTTTGTCCGCTTATGTAATTTGCACTGTCTGATGCACGTCCTTTATCAGCGCTAATGATTCACAGGGTGTATGCTTACAGGCAACCAAAGGGAGACATATCAGCCTATGGATATCAATACACTCATCTCACAATATGGTTATGCGGCGCTGGTCTTTGGCAGCCTGGCAGAGGGTGAAACCGTCACCTTGCTCGGTGGTGTTGCGGCACATCAGGGGTTATTAAAGTTCCCGCTGGTGGTACTTTCTGTGGCGCTTGGGGGCATGATTGGCGACCAGGTGCTTTATCTGTGCGGGCGGCGGTTTGGCGGCAAGCTGTTACGCCGTTTCTCGAAACATCAGGATAAAATTGAGCGGGCGCAGAAACTTATCCAACGCCATCCGTATCTGTTTGTCATTGGTACGCGTTTTATGTATGGCTTTCGGGTGATTGGCCCGACGCTGATTGGTGCCAGCCAACTGCCGCCGAAAATCTTTCTACCGCTGAATATTCTCGGCGCATTTGCCTGGGCGTTGATTTTTACCACTATCGGTTACGCCGGTGGTCAGGTGATTGCGCCGTGGTTGCACGATCTTGACCAACATTTGAAGCACTGGGTCTGGTTGATTCTGGTCGTGGCTCTGGTAGTTGGTGTGCGCTGGTGGCTGAAACGGCGCGGGAAGAAAAAGACAGATCATCAGGCGTAAAGCAGTTATCTCGGATAAAACGCTCACGCCGCATCCAACACCAGATGCTCCATGCCTGATGCGACGCTGGCGCGTCTTATCATGCCTACTAAACATGACCGACCTGTAGGCCGGATAAGGCGTTTACGCCGCATCCGGCACCAGATGCTCCATGCCTGATGCGATGCTGGCGCGTCTTATCATGCCAACCAAACGTGACCGGCCTGTAGGCCGGATAAGGCGTTTACGCCGCATCCGGCACCAGATGCTCCATGCCTGATGCGACGCTTACGCGTCTTATCATGCCTACAAAAATAATACCCATTGAAATACCCACTCACCCCATTGCACTGCTCCTGCTTAAATTGCGGATTTGCCAGCATAAAACCGCCATCGACATCAACGGTAAAAATCTTGCGCCACTGATCAAAAGCCATATCAAGAAACGGCGATTTGGCCATCGCGCCTGCATTATTCACCAACACATCAATACGCCCCAGCCGTTGAATGAGTTTCCCCAGCGCCAGTGCACCTTCTGGCAAATTGCCGAGATCCAGTTGCACAATCTCCGCACGTACCCCGTGGCTAACCACCTCACGAGCGGTATCTTTTGCTCCTGCTTCATCAGAGTGCCAGGTAATGCCAATATCAAAACCCTGCTGCGCCAATAATAACGCGCACTCTTTACCTATCCCTGAATCAGAAGCGGTAATGATCGCGACCTGTGCCATAGAGCTCTCCACCTAACGCTGACTACGTTAAGCATAGAAGGTACATATCCTCAGCGTTTGTAACCGCCACCCAGCGCACTGGTGAGCTGAATGGAGGCATCCAGCCATTGCCCTTGCAAAAGCAGACCATTGGCTCGTTCGCGAAGCGCTGGAATTCTGGCTTCACTGACGCGGAAACCCGCGATGATGCCTGCGTTAAATCGCGCCTGTGCCAGCCCCACCACGCGCAAGGCATCGCGCTCAATTTGCATCTGATGCTGATTTTTCTCTGCCAGTGTCTGAACCTGACTCGCGGCTCGCGCCACGTCATTCACCGCCTCGACCACCGCTTTGTTGTAGCTGGCGATCGACAAATTGCTTTCGGCTTTCGCAATGTCGAGATTGGCGTTGAGTCTGCCGCTGTCGAATATTGGCAACGTCAGCCCCGCCGTGGCGCCCATCTGCCGGGCGGAACTACGAAAAAGATCGCTTAAGTGCAACGCATCCTGCTGCAGGAAGGCCATCAGATTGATGTCGGGATAAAATGCTGCTTTTGCTGCGTCGATGGTACTTAACGACGACTCGACATACCAATGCGCCGCCTGCAAGTCTGCTCGCCGGGCCAGTAAGGAATACCCCAGTTCATCAGGAAGCTGGCTTACCACCTTCGGCAACGTGACCGGATGTAGCTTCAATGCGCTTTTCTGATGGTTGGTGAGCGCACTTAGCCGCGCCTCGATAATTTTCATCTTACCCGCGACATCGTTGAGTTGTTGCTGGGTTTTACTGGCATTAATATCAGTTTCCACACCTTCAACCGAAGAAGTAATACCACGCTGATAAAGCTGGCGATCGGTCGCAATAATGGTGTTCTGCTCTTTTTCGATTTGCTGCAAAACAGTATTTAAAGCCGCCTGGGTTTGCCACTCCCAGTACAGGCGTGCCACGCTACCAGCCAGCAATTGCCGGGTCTGCTCACGTTCAGCCGCCCGCGCTTTAACCGTCCCCAGGCGAGCAGTAACTTCCGCTCGATTCTTACCCCAGATGTCAAGATGCCAGCCCGCCGTTAAACCAAAAGTACCGTTGGTGTACCACGGCCCCGTGGTGCCAGCAGCAGGATCGTTCAGGGCAAATGGACCCATTAACCCTTCCGCCGACATTTTTTGCCGTTCCATATCCGCCGAAAAATCTACCTGCGGACCATCCTGGGTCGCTACTGCTTTCGCCTGCGCTTCCGCTAGTTGAATGCGCTGTTCAGCCACCTGCATATCCGGCGCGTTCTGTATTGCATTATTAATTAAGGAGGTGAGTTGATTATCGTGATATTCCAGCCACCACTGGCTGTCTGGCCAACCGTTTTTCAATGCCGCAGGTAACGCGGTGTCCACTTGCGTGGCAGGCGTTTGCAGGCTTAACGCCTGGCGGGTTTCATGCATAGGCGCACACCCGGCCAGCATCAGTAACAGCGGAAAACAGGCGATGGCTGGATAAAAGGAATCACGATTCATGGGGGAATAATCAGGTGAGAAAAGGTGCGCGGAGATTACCGTGTGTAGCGATATATTTTTTAGTTTCGCGTGGCAATACATCAGCGGAAATAAAACGATATATCCAGAAAAATATACAGTAAGTGAATGATATTCTCCGATTTATCTTAATAGCTTATGAATAACGGCAAAGGGTTTCATTTTTTCCTATACTTATTCAGCACTCACAAATAAAGGAACGCTAATGAAAATTATACTCTGGGCTGTATTGATTATTTTCCTGATTGGGCTACTGGTGGTGACTGGCGTATTTAAGATGATATTTTAAAATTAATTAATGTCATCAGTTCCAAAAATAACGAGAATATTTCAGTCTCTCATCCTGTTGCGCTCCTGTCATGTACATTGCTTCATATCATCACTGCCGCAAGGAGCGCGCAGGGGGCGGCCAATCGCCGCCGCCCCCTGCACCCCCGGGCTCTGGCGAACAAAATCGCCGCTGCGCGGTGCCCTCGGCTTATCCCTTACGGCTACCGGGTCGGGCGCGAGGTAACATCCCTGTAAGACGCGCCCTCAGCCCACATCCATGTGGGCTGCCCCGGCCTCCAGGGAACGCCTCGGCGATTTTGGCGCCACCAAACAACCGTGCGGCCTATTGATAAAGAGCTAACACATTGTCAAAAAAACATCCCTATGGTTTTTAGAGTTTTTCGATATCAATTGCCTGAATAGCCCTTGCAATATCAGGGGAATTATTCAACACCCGAACATGCTGAAATAATTCTGTTGCTTCATCGTATTCTTTACGCAAATAACTCAACCACTGTTTAATCCGCGCAACGTGATATAACCCGGTATCGCCCTGCTTTTCCAGACGGGTATATTTTTGCAACAATGCAACAACCTCTGACCACGGCATCCGCGGTTCGTTATATTTCACCACCCGGCTTAGATTGGGAATATTCAGCGCCCCGCGGCCAATCATTACCGCGTCGCAGCCGCTGATAGCCATACATTGTTGCGCACTCTGCCAGTCCCAGATTTCACCGTTAGCAATCACAGGAATATTTAGCCGCTGGCGTATCTCACCAATCGCCTGCCAGTCGATATGCTCTGCACGGTAACCCTGTTCTTTTGTCCGCCCATGTACCACCAGTTCCGTGGCCCCAGCTTGCTGAACAGCATCGGCAATTTCAAATTTCTTCTCGCCACTGTCCCAGCCCAGACGTACTTTCACGCTGACGGGCAAATGCGCCGGTACGGCTTCGCGCATCGCTTTCGCACCCTGATAGATGAGTTCAGGGTCTTTGAGTAACGTTGCCCCACCGCCGCTGCCGTTAACCGTTTTCGACGGACAGCCGCAGTTGAGATCCACGCCCCAGGAACCTAACTCCACCGCGCGAGCGGCGTTCTCTGCCAGCCATTGCGGGAACTGACCTAACAGTTGCACGCGCACCAGCGTACCGGATGGCGTTCGGCTGGCATTTTGCAGCTCCGGGCAAAGGCGATGAAAGACTTTTACCGGCAGCAGTTGATCAACCACGCGAACAAATTCGGTGATGCACAGATCGTAGTCGTTAACTTCGGTCAGCAATTCGCGTACCAGAGAGTCGAGTACCCCCTCCATCGGCGCCAGTAATACACGCATATCATCACCCGCAAAAAAATGAGGCGCTATGTTAGCGCCTCCTGTCTGCGGATTAAAGGTCTGCCGAGTGAGATTGCGGCAAAGCTGTAATCCCTTTCTATGCTTGATCTATGACAAGCACACCTTCTGTTGCGAAACAGTAGATTTGCCTGGGTTCGCTGTTCGCATCGTCATACCCGGGCGCGAAAAATAAGCGATGAATTCTTAATGTGATCGGTAGCACGTTTTACAGATTAATTGTATGATGAATCCATCTCATCTGGGGTGTTGATCATGAGTAAGTCACTGAACATTATCTGGCAATATTTACGCGCTTTTGTCCTGATTTATGCCTGCCTGTATGCAGGCATTTTCATTGCTTCCCTGCTACCGGTAACCATTCCTGGCAGCATCATCGGGATGCTGATCCTGTTTGTCCTGCTGGCCTTGCAAATTCTTCCGGCAAAGTGGGTCAATCCGGGATGCTACGTACTGATTCGCTATATGGCGTTACTGTTTGTGCCGATTGGCGTAGGTGTAATGCAATATTTTGATTTGTTACGCGCGCAGTTTGGCCCGGTAGTGGTTTCCTGTGCGGTTAGTACGCTGGTGGTTTTTCTGGTGGTGAGCTGGAGTTCGCAACTGGTACACGGTGAACGTAAAGTCTTAGGTCAGAAAGGATCAGAAGAATGATAGCGAATATCTGGTGGTCATTACCGCTGACGCTGATTGTCTTTTTTGCCGCCCGCAAGCTGGCGGCGCGGTATAAGTTTCCTTTGCTTAACCCGTTGCTGGTAGCAATGGTGGTTATCATTCCTTTCTTAATGCTGACCGGCATCTCTTACGACAGCTACTTTAAAGGTAGCGAAGTGCTAAACGATCTGCTGCAACCGGCAGTCGTCGCGCTGGCCTATCCTTTATATGAGCAGTTGCACCAGATCCGCGCGCGTTGGAAATCGATCATCACCATCTGTTTTATCGGCAGCGTGGTCGCGATGGTGACAGGTACGTCTGTGGCATTGTTGATGGGCGCATCACCGGAAATTGCCGCGTCAATCCTGCCGAAATCAGTCACCACGCCTATTGCGATGGCCGTTGGCGGCAGTATTGGCGGTATACCGGCAATCAGCGCAGTTTGCGTGATTTTCGTTGGTATTCTGGGCGCAGTGTTTGGTCATACCTTACTTAATGCGATGCGTATTCGCGCCAAAGCGGCGCGCGGTCTGGCGATGGGGACAGCCTCGCACGCCCTCGGTACGGCGCGCTGCGCCGAGCTGGATTATCAGGAAGGTGCATTTAGTTCGCTGGCGCTGGTGTTATGCGGAATTATTACCTCGCTCATTGCGCCATTCCTTTTCCCGATTATTCTGGCTGTGATGGGCTAAAATTTGCGATGCGTCGCGCATTTTTGATGGAAGTTTCACTCGTTGCATAATTAATGAGATGCAGATCACATATAAAGCCATAACGGGTTCGTAAACTGTTATCCCATTACATGATTATGAGGCAACGCCATGCATCCACGTTTTCACACTGCTTTTGCCCAACTTGCGGATAACTTGCAATCTGCACTGGAACCGATTCTGGCAGACAAGTATTTCCCCGCTTTGTTGACCGGGGAGCAAGTCGCATCGCTGAAGAGCGCGACGGGGCTGGACGAAGACGCGCTGGCATTCGCACTACTCCCGCTGGCGGCGGCCTGTGCGCGTACGCCATTGTCGAATTTCAATGTTGGCGCAATTGCGCGCGGCGTGAGCGGAACATGGTATTTTGGTGCCAATATGGAATTTATTGGCGCGACAATGCAGCAAACCGTTCATGCTGAACAAAGTGCGATCAGCCACGCCTGGTTGAGCGGTGAAAAAGCGCTCGCAGCCATCACCGTTAACTACACGCCTTGTGGTCACTGCCGTCAGTTTATGAATGAACTGAACAGCGGGCTGGATCTGCGTATTCATCTGCCAGGCCGTGAAGCACACGCCTTGCGTGACTATCTGCCGGATGCCTTTGGGCCGAAAGATCTGGAGATTAAAACGCTGCTGATGGACGAGCAGGATCACGGGTATCCGCTGACAGGCGATGCGCTTTCTCAGGCGGCGATTGCTGCGGCAAACCGTTCACACATGCCTTACAGTAAGTCGCCAAGCGGTGTCGCGCTGGAATGTAAAGACGGTCGTATTTTCAGCGGTAGCTACGCTGAAAACGCCGCATTCAACCCGACTCTGCCACCGTTGCAGGGTGCGTTGATTCTGTTGAATCTCAAGGGCTATGATTACCCGGATATCCAGCGCGCGGTTCTGGCAGAAAAAGCCGATGCGCCGTTGATTCAGTGGGATGCAACCTCCGCAACGCTGAAAGCCCTCGGTTGTAACAATATCGACCGCGTGCTTCTCGCTTAAGTCTTATGCCGGATGCGCTACGCTTATCCGGCATACTGGTCTGGTAGGTTTTGTAGGCCTGATAAGACGCGCTAAGCGTCGCATCAGGCTTTCCAGTCCTCTCCGGGTGTCGAAAATCCCGGCAAACAGTTTGCCGTTTCTTGCGCAAAAGCAGCGGGTAAAGTAGCCTGATAAAAATTTCCCGGGATCGAGTCTTCTGCATGTTAAAGCGTCTGTTCTACAGCCTGTTAGTCATGATCGGCTTGCTGCTGTTGACTGTACTCGGCCTCGATCGCTGGATGAGCTGGAAAACCGCGCCTTATATCTACGACGAATTGCAGGATCTCCCCTACCGTCAGGTCGGCGTGGTGCTTGGTACGGCAAAGTATTATCGCACCGGAGTCATTAATCAGTATTACCGCTATCGTATTCAGGGGGCGATTAACGCCTATAACAGCGGTAAGGTGAATTATCTATTACTTAGCGGCGATAACGCCTTGCAAAGTTATAACGAGCCGATGACCATGCGCAAAGATTTAATAGCCGCAGGCGTCGACCCCTCTGATATTGTTCTCGATTACGCGGGCTTCCGAACGCTGGATTCCATCGTACGCACGCGCAAAGTGTTCGATACTAACGACTTCATTATTATCACCCAGCGTTTTCACTGTGAGCGGGCATTATTTATCGCTTTACATATGGGTATTCAGGCCCAATGTTATGCCGTACCATCGCCAAAAGATATGTGGTCGGTACGTATTCGCGAATTTGCTGCGCGTTTCGGCGCACTGGCTGACCTTTATATTTTTAAACGTGAACCCCGCTTTTTAGGTCCATTGGTCCCTATTCCGGCAATGCATCAAGTGCCGGAAGATGCGCAGGGGTATCCCGCCGTCACGCCCGAGCAGTTACTTGAATTACAAAAGAAACAAGGAAAGTAGTTATGGATGTACAGCATTTTTTTGTCGTTGCCGTTTTTTTCCTAATCCCTGTATTTTGTTTTCGCGAAGCGTGGAAAGGCTGGCGTGCTGGCGCGATTGATAAACGGGTTAAAAATGCGCCGGAGCCAGTGTATGTCTGGCGCGAAAAAAATCCAGGGCTCTTCTTTGCTTATATGGTGGCGTATAGCGGATTCGGAATTTTATCTACTGGCATGATTATTTATCTTATTTTCTATCGTTAATATTCCACGCTCCAGTTAATTATTGAGAATAATTATTACTTCACCTAATTAGCTGCGGATATAATATTCTGAACCGCAGCTATTTGTGAATCCTTTCACAGTTTAAACTTCCCCACACGCTTAGCCTAAATATCAGTACATTATTATTGACTAAACGCTCGCCTTAATTACCCATAGCATTAAGGAAGATAACATGCCGCAACAAAATTATCTGGATGAACTCACTCCGGCTTTTACGCCTTTGCTGGCGATTAAAGAAGCCTCACGCTGTTTATTATGCCACGACGCCCCCTGCAGTCAGGCTTGCCCGGCGCAAACCGATCCGGGGAAATTTATTCGCTCAATTTGCTTTCGTAATTTTAAAGGCGCTGCCGAGACTATCCGCGAAAATAACGCGCTCGGTGCCGTTTGCGCCAGAGTGTGCCCCACGGAAAAGTTATGCCAACGCGGTTGTACACGTGCCGGTGTTGATGCTCCCATTGATATCGGTCGCTTACAGCGCTTTGTCACTGATTTCGAACAGCAAACCGGAATGGAGATTTATCAGCCCGGCAGTAAAACGCTCGGTAAAGTCGCGATAATTGGTGCAGGCCCTGCCGGATTGCAGGCCAGCGTAACGCTGACAAACCAGGGTTATGACGTCACGATTTATGAGAAAGAAGCGCAGCCAGGTGGCTGGTTGCGTAACGGCATTCCGCAATTTCGTTTGCCGCAATCAGTGCTGGATGCAGAAATCGCCCGTATTGAAAAAATGGGCGTAACTATTAAGTGCAATAACGAAATTGGTAAAACACTCACCCTGGAACAACTGAAAGCGGAAAACCGGGCGGTGCTGGTCACCGTAGGGTTATCGAGCGGTTCCGGATTACCGCTGTTTGAGCATACTGACGTTGAAATAGCCGTCGACTTCTTGCAACGTACACGTCAGGCACAAGGCGATATCAGCATTCCACAAAGCGCATTAATTATCGGCGGCGGTGATGTCGCGATGGACGTTGCCAGCACGCTGAAAGTTCTCGGCTGTCAGGCTGTAACTTGTGTAGCGCGTGAAGAGTTAGATGAGTTTCCGGCAAGCGAAAAAGAGTTTGCCAGCGCCCGGGAGCTGGGCGTTTCGATCATCGATGGATTCACGCCAGTGGCCGTTGAAGGCAATAAAGTCACGTTTAAGCACGTACGGTTACCGGGCGAACTAACGATGGCGGCGGACAAAATTATTCTCGCCGTTGGTCAACATGCCAGACTGAATGCCTTTGCGGAGTTAGACCCGCAGCGTAACACCATCAAAACACAAAATTACCAGACCCGTGATCCACAAGTCTTTGCTGCTGGCGATATTGTTGAGGGTGACAAAACCGTAGTTTATGCAGTGAAGACCGGGAAAGAAGCCGCCGAGGCGATTCATCACTATTTAGAGGGAGCTTGCTCATGTTAACGAAAGATCTTTCTATTACCTTTTGCGGCGTGAAGTTTCCCAACCCGTTCTGCCTCTCTTCTTCGCCGGTAGGCAATTGCTACGAGATGTGCGCCAAAGCCTACGACACGGGCTGGGGCGGCGTGGTGTTTAAAACGATCGGCTTTTTTATCGCCAACGAAGTCTCGCCGCGTTTTGATCATCTGGTGAAAGAAGACACCGGCTTTATTGGCTTCAAAAATATGGAGCAGATTGCCGAACATCCGTTGGAAGAGAATCTGGCCGCCCTGCGTCGGCTGAAAGAAGATTACCCGGACAAAGTGCTGATCGCCTCGATCATGGGGGAAAATGAACAGCAGTGGGAAGATCTGGCGCGTCTGGTGCAAGAAGCTGGCGCGGATATGATCGAGTGTAACTTCTCCTGTCCGCAGATGACCTCTCATGCGATGGGGAGCGATGTCGGGCAAAGCCCGGAACTGGTAGAGAAATATTGTCGGGCGGTGAAACGCGGCTCAACGCTGCCGATGCTGGCGAAGATGACGCCGAATATCGGTGATATGTGTGAAGTGGCGCTGGCGGCAAAGCGCGGCGGCGCAGATGGTATTGCGGCGATTAACACCGTTAAATCCATTACCAATATCGATCTTAATCAGAAAATCGGTATGCCGATCGTCAACGGTAAATCGAGTATTTCCGGTTATTCCGGTAAAGCGGTGAAACCAATCGCTCTGCGCTTTATTCAGCAAATGCGCACACACCCGGAGCTGCGTGATTTCCCGATTAGCGGTATCGGCGGTATTGAAACCTGGGAAGATGCGGCAGAGTTTTTATTGCTCGGGGCGGCAACGTTACAAGTGACCACCGGCATAATGCAGTACGGGTATCGCATTGTCGAAGATATGGCGAGCGGGTTGTCGCATTATCTTGCCGATCAAGGATTTGACTCGTTGCAGGAAATGGTGGGTCTGGCGAATCATAATATTGTTCCGGCGGAAGATTTAGACCGCAGTTATATCGTCTATCCCCATATCAATCTCGATAAATGTGTTGGCTGTGGCCGCTGTTATATTTCCTGTTACGACGGCGGTCATCAGGCGATGGAGTGGAATGAGAAAACGCGCACACCGCACTGTAATACTGAGAAGTGTGTTGGTTGTCTGCTTTGCGGTCACGTCTGCCCGGTGGGGTGTATTGATCTCGGGGAAGTGAAGTTTAAGAAAGGAGAGAAAGAACATCCGGTAACGTTGTAGGACGAGTAAGACGCGCCAGCATCGCATCCGGCATTTTGCACCCATTGCCGGATGCGGCGTAAACGCCTTATCCGGCATACAAAACAATATAAATCAGCATGTTGTGCACATCGTAGGCCGGATAAGACGCGCCAGTGTCGCATCCGGCATTTTGCACCCTTTGCCGGATGCGGCGTAAACGCCTTATCCGGCCTACAAAACAATACAAATCAGCATGTTGTGCACATCGTAGGCCGGATAAGACGCGCCAGCGTCGCATCCGGCAATACCCACATTCACATCACTTCTTACGCGCGTATTTCAGTGAATCCAGCGCCACGGCGAAGATAATAATCGCCCCTTTAATGATGTACTGCCAGTACGGGTTCACGCCGATGTACGTCAGGCCATAGTTGATAACGGTAAAGATAATTACCCCGGTCACCACACCAATGACAGTTCCCACACCGCCGCTGAACGATACGCCACCCACCACGCACGCCGCGATAGCATCCAGCTCATACATAAAGCCAAGGTTGTTCGTCGCAGAGCCGATACGTCCGGCTTCTAACATCCCGCCAAAGGCATAGAACACGCCAGACAACGCGTAGATCATCAGCAGGTTCAGTCCGACGTTAACACCAGAAACTTTCGCCGCTTCCGGGTTACCGCCGATAGCAAAAATGTTCTTGCCGAAGCGGGTTTTATTCCACAACACCCAGACGAACGCCACCGCAATCAGCGCGTAGAAGGTGATGTAAGAGAGACGGAAACTCCCCAGTGCAACAAAGCCCTGAGCAAAGGTAGAGAATCCGCTGTCAAAACCGGAAATTGGCGACGCCCCGACAAAGTCGTAATAGAGCGAGTTGATCCCGTAGACAATAATCATCGTGCCGAGCGTGGTAATGAACGGCGTCACGTTGAGATAAGCGATAATCAGACCGTTAATCAAACCGATCACCGCGCCAATGGCGCAGACAATCAGAATAACCAGCGCAATCGGCATCGTCGCCATTTCCGGGAACACTTTGTTGGCGTTATCCATGGACTGCAATAACGTCGCTGCCACCACAGCCGCCAGCCCTACCTGACGTCCTGCGGAAAGGTCAGTCCCCTGGGTGACAATTAACCCTGCCACGCCGAGCGCAATAATAATACGCACCGATGACTGGGTGAGAATATTACTTAAGTTCAACAGACTTAAAAATGTCGGGTCCTGGAAAATGATAATGGCCAGCAAAACTAAAAGAACGACGTAAATACCGCCCTCTTTCAGGTAAGTAAGAAAACTTTTCTTATTTAACGCACTCATGGGAAGCCCCTAATCTTAAAGGTGCAAAGACGCAAGACGCAGAATTTCGTTTTGCGTTGTTGTTTTTGTATCGACAATTCCGGAAACGAGGCCATTGCTCATCACAAGAATACGGTCTGTTATCCCTAACAACTCTGGCATTTCTGAGGAGATAATAATAATCCCCTTGCCTTTCTTCGCCAGTTCGGCAATTAACTGATAAATTTCAAACTTCGCCCCGACATCAATACCGCGTGTCGGTTCATCGAGCATTAATATTTCCGGTTGCGTTAGCAGCCAGCGACCAATAATCACCTTTTGCTGATTACCGCCGGAGAGCGAACCAATTTGTGTCCGATGGCCTGGCGTTTTTACCCGCATCGAGTCAATAACCCACTGGGTATCGCTTTTCATCCGCGAATTATCCAGTAAGCCAACTTTGTTTTTGTAGTTGCGAATATTGGAAATTAATGCGTTAAAGCCGATATCCAGATAGGCATAAATCCCCGTTGAGCGGCGCTCTTCAGTTACCAGTGCAAATCCGTGGTTTATGGCTTCGTTGGCGTTATGGTTATTGATCTTTTTGCCGTGCAACGTAATGGTGCCAGCAGATTTCTCGCGAATACCAAATAACGTCTCAACAATATCGGTACGTTTCGCCCCCACCAGCCCGGCAATACCGAGGATCTCCCCTTTATGCAGGTCAAACGAGACATCGCGGATCGATGGCTGGCGCAGTGACGTCAGGTTACGTACTTCAAGGATCACTTCGCCCGGCTTGTTTTCTTTGTCCGGGAAACGCTGGTTTAGAGAACGACCAACCATCATGGCGATGATCTTGTCCATCGTCAGTCCTGCCAGCGGTTCAGTAGCGATCCACTGACCGTCGCGCAATACGGTGACTTCATCACATAACTGGAAAATCTCTTCCATTTTATGCGAGATATAGACAATACCGCAGCCACGATCTTTTAATTTACGAATAATAGTGAACAGATGATTAACTTCTTTTTCGGTTAACGAAGAAGTAGGTTCATCCATAATCACAATTTTCGCGTTATAGGAAAATGCTTTGGCGATTTCAATCATCTGCATTTGTGAAACAGATAAGGTCCCGACACGCGCACGCGGATCGATATCAATATCCAGTTCATCAAAAATCGCTTTGGTTTCGCGATACATTTTATCCTGATCGACAAACATGCCTTTGGTGGGGTATCGCCCCAGCCACATGTTGTCCATCACCGAACGTTGCAATACCAGGTTTAATTCCTGATGCACCATCGAAATACCGTTTTCCAGCGCTTCTTTGGCAGAGTGAAAATCAATTTCTTTACCCTGGAATAAAATAGTACCGGAATCTTTTTGATATATCCCAAACAGGCATTTTAATAATGTCGATTTTCCTGCACCGTTTTCTCCCATTAATGCATGGATAGAATGTGGCCGGACTTTTAAATTAACGTTATCAAGAGCCTTAACACCAGGAAAAGACTTGTTGATACCGCTCATTTCCAACAAGTATTCACCTGATGACGGAGTCGTTGAGCTGACCATATAATTTTACCTTGTTGGCCATACAATAAGGGCGCAATAAACTATTGCGCCCGTTCAGTCTTATTTCTTGCTGAATTCAGCCAGGTTGTCTTTGTCTACGCCAACATAAGGGACACGAACAACTTTGTTGTCGATTTTCCAGTTGGTGCCGTCAGCAGCGCCCTTGCCATCGGCCAGGTTTTTCGCCAGATCAAAGGTCGCTTTCGCCTGGTTATTAGCATCGTTCAGTACGGTGCCAGCCAGCGCGCCGGATTTCACCAGCGCCAGTGCTTCTGGCAACGCATCAACGCCGAACACCGGAATGCTGGACTTGTTGTGTGCTTTCAGCGCTTCTACCGCGCCCATTGCCATCGCATCGTTGTTGGCGATAACCACTTCGATTTTGCTGGCATTCGGGCCGGACAACCAGGCGTCCATCTTATCTTTCGCCTGAGCGGTATCCCACATTGCGGTATCTAACTGTAATTGTTCAGTTTTGATGCCTTTGTCATTCAGCTCTTTAATCACGTAAGTGGTGCGTGCTTCTGCGTCCGGATGGCCCGGCTCGCCTTTCAGCAACACAAACTGAATCTGGCCGTCTTTGTTCAGATCCCAACCCTGATTCGCCGCCCAGTGTTTGGCAATCAGATCGCCCTGGATAATGCCGGACTCTTTGGAGTCAGTGCCAACGTAGTAGGCTTTGTCGTAGCTATCCAGCGCCTTACGGGAAGGTTCTTTGTTGAAGAAAACCACCGGTACGTTTTGACCGCGCGCTTTCTCAATCACTGTACCCGCTGCTGCCGGATCAACCAGGTTAATGGCCAGCGCTTTTACCCCTTTTGCCAGCAATACGTCGATCTGATCGTTCTGCTTGGACTGATCATTCTGAGAATCATTCATCAGCAGCTGAACGTCTGGCGCGGCTTTCGCATCTTGTTCGATAGCCTTACGCACGACAGACATAAAGTTATCGTCATATTTATAAATCGTCACACCAATACGGGTATCAGCAGCGTGTGCAGCGGCGCCGAATAACATGCTGGCCATCACAGCAGACAGGGTTAACACCTTCTTATTCATGGTATCTCCGGTTTTTCTTATGCAGGGTAGTACTTGAGATAAATGCTCGGCGGGGCAGTATGGTTAATAAAGTGTTACTGAACGCCGAAGCTCATTTTTTAAAATTCGTTCTTCCATGCCCGGTAACGCTCCAGAAAACGGCTTTAATTGTTGTTATGACGCTATAACCTCGATGAAAGTGATTATTCACTGTTACATACAGGTTACAACGTTAAAACGGTGCAATCATAGCTATCGCATTGTTAATATACTGTGAAATCACTCACAGATTGAAAGCGGTTACATCGCATGATTTGCTGAGTTAGTGATCGCCGCCGCATTCTGGCGTGTTGCAACAGAATGGCGACGCACTAATGTCGGCATAAAACAGTGGCTGGCGCGAGGATCAATATTGCCCGCAGCCCCCTGCAAGGCCAGTTCGGTGGCTAATTTTGCCATCGAAGCGATGGGATAACGCACGGTTGTTAACTGCGGGTCGGTGTAACGGGCGATGGGGATATCATCGAAACCGATGATTGAGAGATGTAACGGAATAGCAATGCCATTATCTTTTAATGCTGTCAGTGCGCCAGCGGCCATATTGTCGTTATAAGCAAACACGGCTGTCAGTTGTAGATTACGCCCCAGCAGTTCAACCATTGCCGCCTCACCGCCGGGCATATCTGGCGTACCGGTGCCAATCCAGCTTTCCGGCGGAACAATATCCTGCTCTTTCAACGCGTTTATCCAGCCAGCTTTACGCATCAAATCATCTTCAATGCCGTGGCTGGAAGAAAGATAACCAATACGCTGATGGCCATTATTCAGCAACATGCGCGTCGCCATTCGGGCACCGCTGATATTATCAAGACAGACACAACGATGAGCGTAACCCGGCACAACACGGTTGATTAACACCATGCCAGGAATGTTATCCATAAACTGCGCCAGTTCGTCGTCACTTAATGCTTTTGAATGAACGATCAATGCGTTACAACGCTGGCGAATTAACACTTCGATGGCATGACGTTCTTTTTCCGCTTCATGATAACTATTGCCGATCAGCACGTATTTCTGGTGCTGCTGGGCGACAAGATCCACCGCTTTCACCAGCGCACCGAAAAACGCATCAGAAACGTCCATCACCACCACGCCAATGGTATCGCTGACCTGCGTTGCCAGCGCCTGAGCATTGGCATTTGGTCGATAGTCCAACTCGCTCACCGCTTTCATTACCGCTTCACGCGTGTCCGCACTTACCAGCGTGCTGTTATTGAGCACCCGGGAAACCGTTGCTACAGAGACGCCAGCCTGACGCGCTACATCACGAATCGTGATCATATTCACTACCTGTTATGAAATTGCAGTAGATTACTGCTTGCTGGCGGCTATTTTGTCAGCACTCAATACAGGACTTCGTGAATCGAGTCACAGCAATGGAAACGGTTACAGCCGTTTTGTTAATGAATGTGATCCAGATCGTTATCTTGATGTTTTAGATAATGCTGGTCCGGCAGCGCGCAAAGTTAGCTGACGCCAGAGCCATTCCACCGGCCCCTGACGGAAGTAACGCAGCCAGATAACAGAGAAAAGCAGGTTGGCCAACCATACCGGGACAACAAACGCCAACAGCGCCAGGCGGTCAAACTGCATAAACAAACCGAGGTGGTAGAACAGCGTTGTACAGATTAGCGTTTGCAGCAGGTAGTTGGTCAATGCCATCCGTCCGACGCAGGCGATAGCCAGCACCAGCTTAAAGCGGCTTAATTGCGGCCAGAATCCATAAAAAAGCGACGCATAACCAATTGCCTGAAACGGCGCACTCAGTTCACGCGGCATCTGAAGTAAGAAGGCACACCAGCGATACGCCCAGTCCAGCCACCATTGCATGACAATGGCTGGAAGGTTAATCATCACCCCCATCGCCACCAGTACAAAACCGGTGCGGCGATAGTGGCGCAAGCTAAACTGCCCTTTCAGCCAGCCGCTGCGCATCAATGCTGCACCAATTAACATCATCCCTGCCAGCTGCCAGCCGTACTGCGCGCCCAGCGCCAGTAAACTGTTCCCGACACCATCGGCGCGATTACTGATCGCTTCGACGCCGCCGTGAAGTTTCCAGTATTTTTCATACATAATAGCGGACGCATCCGGCGTCCAGGCGCGGCTGGTCTGGCTGTCGGAAATCAACCCCAGCAAAAGCAAAACGCCAATCCCCACCAGATAGAGCATTACGCCAGTATTAAACAGGCTTTTTACCGATGGCGCATCACGCACCAGTCGCCAGCTGATTAAGCCGACCAGCCCGTAAGCCAGCAGAATATCGCCGTCCCAGAATAACAATCCGTGAATAAAGCCCAACAAGACTAACAGCGTTAACCGTGACTGGATCCAGCGTCTGCCACGGGGGAGCAATATTTGCAGGCCCGCGCCAAACAGCAGCGCAAAAAGCGTGAGGAATTTCACCTGGCCGAAGAGATCCAAAAACGCCCAGGTCCAGGCGTCAGACGGGGTAATTGTGCCGTACCAGGCGGGATTGAGATAAGCCGCCTTTGGTAGACCAAAGGCGCTGATATTTAATAGCAGGATCCCCAGAATGGCGACGCCGCGAACAAAATCGAGCGTGACGTTGCGCTCCATGGTTCCTGCCTTTTAATCAGTTGTGATGACGCACAGCGCGCAGAAACTCGTGGCGCGTATTCTGACTGGATTTGAACAAACCCCCAAGGGAGGTCGTTGTCGTGGCACTGGTTGCATCACGGATGCCACGCGCTTTCACGCAGTAATGTACCGCGTCGATGGAGACCGCCACGTTATTGGTACCCAGTAGCGTTTGTAGCGCAATGAGGATTTGCTGGGTCAAACGTTCTTGTACCTGCGGACGCTGAGCAAAAAACTGCACAATGCGGTTAATTTTTGACAGACCGATCACCGAATCTTTCGGGATGTAGGCCACCGTCGCTTTACCATCAATAGTGACAAAATGGTGTTCGCAGGTGCTGGTCAGGGTGATATCGCGCACGGTGACCATTTCGTCGACCTTCATTTTGTTTTCAATGAGGGTGATTTTCGGGAAGTTGGCGTAATCCAGACCGGAGAAGATTTCATCGACATACATTTTGGCGATGCGATGCGGCGTTTCCATCAAACTGTCATCAGCCAGGTCGAGATTCAGCAGCTGCATGATTTCGGTCATATGACCAGCAATAAGACTTTTGCGCGTTTCGTTATCCATTTCATGCACGGGCGGGCGCAGCGGTGTTTCCAGTCCTCGCGCAACCAGTGCTTCATGAACCAGGGCCGCTTCTTTACTGAGTGATGGCATTTATGTTTTCTCCTGCAGGTGTGACGCCTCCGCCCTGCGTGGGGGCAAAGTTATTAAGCTGATTTACAGCCTGATTATTGTGCGTGAGGCGGCGCACATAATCCAGTATTCACAACGATAATTATTGTAATTGCCGCTGCCTTTCATCAGCAGATGTTAAAACATCGTTATACATATGCGGAAGTGAAAGTTACTCACAGCACATTGAATAAACGGTATGATGAAGAAATTGCAAACAACATAACAAGGAGCCACGCATGGAAATGCTCGAAGAGCACCG
>NZ_JAATUR010000015.1 GCF_011881725.1 Escherichia coli
GCCTCGCTAATAGTTTCAAGGACTTCAATTTCAGAAACCTCGATATCATCAAATCCCTGACTAAAATCACCTGCAAGGGTTAATAAAATGTCTGTATGATATGACTCTGTTGTAGTGCATACATTTCCACCCATGTTTACGTAATCTCTATCAATTGAATCTTTTATGGAAAAACTAAAGCTCGCTTCCACTTCGACCTCAACGGTTGCACCAACTTTTAGAACTATTGATTCATCATCTATTCGTACCACACGGATTTTAACCAATCCTTCTTTATCATCATCCAAAGTATGGGTCACATAAGAAACATTGACATCATCCCACTCATAATACATGAATGAATCTGCTTCGATTGAAATATATTCACCATCTAAGCTATCAATAATGGCATTTTCAATTTCTTTAAGCACATGATTCTCTGTGTCTAACAATGAATCTTCTCTAATATGAGCAATTATGCTTGCTACTTTATTATGTGGCTGGAATTTTTCTAAGGCTTCTGCTAATGATGATACTACTGTAATTCTGTTTGAATTTTCAGAAAACTCTTTCCATCCGTTATCCTGACTTACGGCAATAATATTTAGATCGTTTGATTCTGCCCAACCCTCAACAGATAACAATGCGATTGCATCTGGAAACTCATTCTTTTTGTCCTTGCCCGTTTCGAAAGGGGGTTCGGTTGAGAAGTACATATCCATTAGGACGGATAAATCGGCATGCTCTGAAGAATCTAATTTTTCAGCACCAATAAATGTATAATAATTATCTAACTGTTGCTCTGCAATTTCTTCCTCGCTACCTTCTACAGATAATATCTCTCTAGCTTTATCAATATCATCATTTTTAATCTTAAGTTGCTTATTCGCTGATCTTAACGCTTGCTCAATTGTTGATCTTGCTCTAGATAGTTCTTGACTGATATGATTTATTGCTTCGTTATGCACTATGTCTGTTTGGATAACCTTAACGGGGCTATCTCTAAATTGCCTCATTTGGGCAAGCATTCCTTCATAAAACTTATAACCCTCACCTTTGAGAATGGAGTTATCAAGAGTGATTGCACCATAATCCAATTCAATTTCATTCATGGTTAATTTCAATCCCTTATTTTAGCTAACAGAAAGATTCATGATGGGAAAATATTACATCGTACATTATACTTAAAGAAACCCCATCAGCATGAGTTTTATTTAAATATTGCAACTAACTTCTAAGTATATGGGATTACGATAGGTGGATAGTCTTAAGTTAGGCAAGTAAGATTTTGCTTTGTTTCGCATCAGTTGAGAGCAACCGAACTTTCTACCCATCTGGTTAGTTCTCTAACGGTTTTTTGATATTGGGACTTGAATGCGCCACTCCTTATACCAATTCTGAAAATTGTTGTAACACTCGCCTGATTTCCGTCTCATACCCTCAACGTGCTTAATCCCTGAAATGCCGTAGTAGCTGGTTCTGATGCCAAAATCAGGACAAAAAAAAGCCCATCGTGGGAGATGGGCAAAGACTACACACAGCAATTCGTTGTTTCACTCAGGGGATTTCCATGCTTATAAATCAATATGTTGATTTATAACTGTAAGCTAATAGTAGGCATCTGGACTTTTTGCGTCGATCAGATTCGTCTCATTAGTTTAAAAAGTGTAAAGAATTTGCGACAGGTACTACCAGCTGAATGGAGGTAAGCAGGAAAATACGGGGGAAGTAAGCAAATATCGATTAGCGGTGGTTAACAATCAGGCGGCAGAGCCGCCTGACAAGAAATTATTTCTTCGGTTTCTCGATTTCTCCCAGTTCTTCGAGAATTTCTTCCGGTTGGTGCGTCGGCGGTGGGACTTCCTCAACCCACGCGGCAAACAGACGCCAGGAAACAGCCAGCAGTACCGGACCAATAAACAGACCGATCATCCCGAAGGCAATCAAGCCACCAATAACACCGGAGAGGATTAGGATCAGCGGTAAATCTGCGCCCATGCGAATTAACATTGGGCGGATGACGTTATCCAGCGTGCCAACTACTGCGCTCCACACTAACAATACCGTTCCCCAGGTGGTATCACCGGTCCAGTAGAGCCAGATAATCGCGGGAATCAACACCGGCAGCGGGCCAAGCTGCACAAGGCAGGAGAGGATCATTAATACCGTTAGCAGCGTTGCGTAAGGCACACCGGAAACTGCGAGGCCGATACCGCCAAGCACTGCCTGTACTAACGCGGTCACCACGACACCCAGCGCCACCGCGCGTATAGCTTGCGCCGCCAGCAGCACTGCCGCATCACCACGAACGCCCGCCAGACGGGTCGCAAAATGGCGGATGCCTTGCGCCACCTGTTCACCTCGCCAGTACAGCAGGGCGCTGAAGAGCAGCATTAACGCACAATGCACCATAAAGCGCCCGATATGCGCGGCTTGTCCGACGAACCACGTGGTAGTAGTGCCAATATAAGGGCGGACTTTCGCCATAATTGCCGTGCCGCCCATATCCAGCAAATTGTGCCAGCCAGCGTACAGCTTCGCGCCAATCACCGGAATGGTATTAAGCCACGCTAAATCCGGTAACGTCATATCGCCACTGGAGATCGCCTTAATTAACGGACCACTGCCATCGACGATACTGTTAACCAATAAGGCAATAGGGATGATAAATACCATCACTAATAACAGCGTCATCACCAGAACGGCGAGAGAGCGGCGACCGAACATGATCTTTTGCAGGCGTAATAAGACCGGCCAGGTAGCGATAACCACCGTACCGGCCCATGCAAAGCCGAGAATAAAGGGTTGAACAATCCACAGACATGCCACAATCATGATGGCTAAAAACAGCACCGAAAGCAGAATTTGTGCGACATCCCTGGGCTGACGAACATTTACCATAACTACTTTTCACCTTTTTTGTGCGTCAAATCGTCGACGCGACGTGAACACGCGAAACTCACCTGCATAATGATGAGCAATTTCAGCGGTTTTTAACAGGCCGATTCTGCCCTTAATTCTGCTGGGCGTGTTAGAAAAAAATGTGGTACAACAACTCAGGCAACACGCAAACGATTTACTCGTCGTATTTCAAGTTGCATGTGCTGCGGCTACGTTCGTTCACCCCAGTCACTTACTTTTGTAAGCTCCTGGAGTTCACTCGCTTGCCGCCTTCCTGCAACTCGAAAACCATAGAGTAAACAAACATCACCTTTCAGTGCGCTATTGCAGCAGCCTGAAAGAACAGTGTATCGACCTACATCACAGACCGCAGGAAAGGGTCAATATAATGATTCCACAGATTTCCCAGGCACCCGGCGTCGTTCAACTGGTGCTTAATTTTTTGCAAGAGCTGGAGCAACAGGGTTTTACTGGCGATACGGCAACAAGTTATGCCGATCGTCTGACAATGTCGACCGACAACAGTATTTACCAACTTCTTCCTGATGCGGTGGTATTTCCGCGTTCAACCGCAGATGTGGCATTAATCGCCCGTCTGGCAGCGCAGGAACGCTACTCATCGCTGATCTTCACTCCGCGTGGCGGCGGCACTGGCACTAATGGTCAGGCGCTCAACCAGGGGATTATTGTTGATATGTCCCGCCATATGAACCGCATCATCGAAATTAATCCTGAAGAGGGCTGGGTGCGCGTTGAGGCCGGGGTGATTAAAGATCAACTCAATCAGTACCTGAAACCGTTCGGCTACTTTTTTGCGCCGGAACTTTCGACCAGCAATCGGGCAACGCTCGGCGGGATGATCAATACTGATGCTTCCGGTCAAGGATCGCTGGTCTATGGGAAAACGTCAGATCACGTGCTGGGTGTTCGGGCGGTGTTGTTGGGGGGCGATATTCTTGATACCCAACCTTTACCCGTCGAACTGGCTGAAACGTTGGGTAAAACAAACACCGCTATCGGGCGGATATACAATACGGTTTATCAACGCTGCCGCCAGCAACGCCAGTTAATCATCGACAAATTCCCTAAACTTAACCGCTTTCTTACCGGTTATGATCTACGCCATGTCTTTAACGATGAAATGACTGAGTTCGATTTAACTCGTATTCTGACCGGTTCCGAAGGGACACTGGCATTTATAACCGAAGCGCGACTGGATATTACTCGCCTGCCCAAAGTGCGGCGTCTGGTGAACGTTAAATATGACTCTTTTGACTCCGCGCTGCGTAACGCGCCGTTTATGGTCGAAGCGCGCGCGCTTTCGGTAGAGACGGTGGACTCAAAAGTGCTGAATCTGGCGCGAGAAGATATTGTCTGGCATTCCGTTAGCGAACTGATTACCGATGTGCCAGAGAAAGAGATGCTCGGGCTGAACATTGTGGAATTTGCCGGTGATGATGAGGCGCTGATTGACGAACGGGTGAATGCGCTCTGTGCGCGGCTGGATGAACTTATCGCCAGTCAGCAAGCAGGTGTGATCGGCTGGCAGGTGTGCCGTGAGCTGGCAGGTGTCGAGCGCATTTATGCAATGCGCAAAAAAGCCGTCGGCCTGCTCGGCAATGCCAAAGGCGCAGCCAAACCGATTCCATTTGCTGAAGATACCTGCGTGCCGCCGGAACATCTGGCGGATTATATAGCCGAATTTCGCGCGCTGCTCGACAGCCACGGCTTAAGTTACGGTATGTTCGGACACGTCGACGCAGGTGTCTTGCACGTCCGTCCGGCGCTGGATATGTGCGATCCGCAACAAGAGATTTTGATGAAGCGAATCTCTGATGACGTGGTTGCGCTTACCGCGAAATACGGTGGTTTGTTGTGGGGCGAGCACGGTAAAGGTTTTCGTGCTGAATACAGTCCGGCGTTTTTCGGTGAGGAACTCTTCGCAGAACTGCGCAAGGTTAAAGCGGCGTTTGATCCGCATAACCGACTCAACCCTGGAAAAATTTGCCCGCCAGAAGGTATTGACGCGCCAATGATGAAAGTGGATGCGGTGAAGCGTGGCACCTATGACCGACAGATCCCCATCGCGGTACGCCAGCAGTGGCGCGGGGCTATGGAATGTAATGGCAACGGTTTGTGCTTCAATTTTGATGCCCGCAGTCCGATGTGTCCGTCAATGAAGATTACCCAGAACCGGATTCATTCTCCGAAAGGGCGCGCAACGCTGGTGCGTGAATGGTTACGTTTGCTGGCGGATCGTGGTGTTGATCCACTAAAACTGGAACAGGAACTGTCTGAATCCGGCGTCAGTCTGCGCACGTTAATTGCCCGCACGCGCAATAGCTGGCATGCAAAGAAAGGCGAATATGACTTCTCGCACGAAGTGAAAGAGGCGATGTCAGGCTGCCTGGCCTGTAAAGCGTGCTCGACTCAGTGTCCGATCAAAATTGACGTACCGGAGTTTCGCTCTCGTTTTCTGCAACTCTATCACACGCGTTATCTACGCCCATTGCGTGACCACCTGGTGGCAACGGTAGAAAGTTACGCGCCGCTGATGGCGCGTGCGCCAAAGACTTTTAACTTCTTCATTAACCAGCCCCTGGTGCGCAAACTCTCGGAAAAACACATCGGTATGGTCGACTTGCCGCTGCTTTCGGTGCCGTCGTTGCAACAACAAATGGTGGGGCATCGCTCGGCAAACATGACGCTGGAACAGCTCGAAGCGCTTAGTACAGAGCAGAAAGCGCTCACGGTGCTGGTGGTACAGGATCCTTTCACCAGTTATTACGATGCGCAGGTGGTGGCGGATTTTGTCCGTCTGGTCGAAAAATTAGGCTTCCAGCCAGTGCTGTTGCCATTCTCGCCGAATGGTAAAGCGCAGCATATCAAAGGCTTTCTCAATCGTTTTGCAAAGACGGCGAAAAAGACGGCGGATTTCCTTAACCGCATGGCGAAACTGGGTATGCCAATGGTGGGCGTCGATCCGGCACTGGTACTTTGCTATCGCGACGAATATAAACTGGCTCTGGGCGAAGAGCGTGGCGAGTTTAATGTCTTACTGGCGAATGAATGGCTGGCAAACGCACTTCAGTCGCAGCCAGTGGCTACGGTCAGTGGCGAATCGTGGTATTACTTTGGTCACTGTACCGAAGTCACCGCTTTGCCTGGCGCGCCAGCACAGTGGGCCGCGATATTTGCCCGTTTTGGCGCGAAGCTGGAAAATGTCAGCGTTGGTTGCTGCGGCATGGCAGGTACTTACGGTCATGAAGCGAAAAATCATAAAAACTCGCTCGGGATCTATGAGTTGTCCTGGCATCAGGCGATGCAGAGACTACCACGTAATCGCTGTCTGGCAACCGGGTATTCCTGCCGCAGTCAGGTTAAACGGGTTGAAGGGACGGGGGTACGTCATCCCGTGCAGGCATTACTGGAGATCATTAAATGATATGGAAACGTAAAATCACACTTGAAGCACTGAATACCATGGGGGAAGGAAACATGGTGGGGTTGTTGGATATTCGCTTTGAACATATTGGTGATGACTCGCTGGAAGCGACAATGCCGGTAGACTCGCGGACAAAGCAGCCTTTTGGGCTGCTACATGGCGGGGCATCCGTGGTACTGGCTGAAAGTATAGGTTCCGTTGCCGGGTATTTATGTACCGAAGGTGAACAAAAAGTCGTGGGTCTGGAAATCAATGCTAACCATGTTCGTTCGGCGCGAGAAGGACGGGTACGTGGTGTTTGCAGGCCGCTACATCTTGGTTCACGTCATCAGGTCTGGCAGATTGATATCTTCGATGAAAAGGGACGTTTGTGCTGTTCGTCACGATTGACGACCGCTATTTTGTGACGTTGTCACCAGAAAAATGTGATGCATATTGGTTTTGGTTATTATCTGCACAGTAAACGGTGGTATACTGTGCAGGTCTTATCTAAAGCGAGGATGCTATGTCTACTCAACTTAATCCCACCCAGCTGGCTATCGAATTTTTACGCCGTGACCAAAGCAATCTTTCACCCGCTCAATATCTCAAGCGTCTGAAACAACTAGAACTTGAATTCACTGACCTGCTCACTCTCTCTTCTGCGGAACTGAAAGAAGAAATCTATTTTGCCTGGCGTCTGGGCGTGCATTGATCCTGACTTGATACTGCCAGTTCGCCAAATCGACCTGGAATAACCTACGTCCAGGTTCGATGGTCTTCTTAATTTTGCTTATCTACCCGTCTGATATCGTTCAAAATTAATACAAATCGCAGTTTGTGTTAAAACGGCGTCTTAGCGTTATGAGATTATTCTTATTACCCCTTCAAGAGCTAAGCCACTGTGAGTGCCGGAGATAAGCGCCGGATTGGGTAGAAACCCTTAAGTCTGCGTTGCTCAGATTTGAGGGTTTTCTTATTTATGAACTCGCCACTTTTTTACCTATCTCTTAAATAGTCATTTTCGATACAACTTTTTCTTTTCCATAACCCCCGTAATGCTCAATAGATAATAAGCATTATCTAACAATGAGATACCTAATTCTTAGCCTACCTGTTAACCCACACATCAGGGTCTATGCTTATTAAATGCAGGCAAAAAGCATGTTTTACCGTAAAGCCCCTGCGTTTGCTGGGTTGAACTGATAATCATTATCACTAACATGCTGTTATACGCTGAAAGCGATGAAGTGAGGTAAATCGATGGACATGCATTCAGGAACCTTTAATCCAGAGGATTTCGCCTGGCAGGGCCTAACGCTGACACCCGCTGCCGCGGTACACATCCGTGAGCTGGTGGCAAAGCAGCCGGGTATGGTCGGTGTGCGCTTAGGCGTGAAGCAAACGGGCTGCGCGGGCTTTGGCTATGTGCTCGACAGCGTCAGCGAGCCGGACAAAGACGATTTGCTGTTTGAACACGACGGCGCGAAGCTGTTCGTCCCGCTGCAAGCGATGCCGTTTATTGATGGCACGGAAGTCGATTTCGTTCGCGAAGGACTTAATCAGATATTCAAATTTCACAACCCGAAAGCCCAGAATGAATGTGGCTGTGGCGAAAGCTTTGGGGTATAGGCGGTACTATGTCTCGTAATACTGAAGCAACTGACGATGTCAAAACCTGGACCGGCGGCCCGCTGAATTATAAAGAAGGATTCTTCACCCAATTAGCGACTGATGAGCTGGCTAAGGGGATAAACGAAGAAGTGGTGCGCGCAATTTCCGCGAAGCGTAATGAGCCAGAGTGGATGCTGGAGTTTCGCCTTAATGCCTATCGCGCCTGGCTGGAGATGGAAGAGCCACACTGGCTGAAAGCGCATTACGACAAGCTGAATTATCAGGATTACAGCTACTACTCGGCACCGTCGTGCGGTAATTGTGATGACACTTGCGCGTCGGAACCCGGCGCGGTGCAGCAAACTGGCGCGAACGCCTTTTTAAGTAAAGAGGTGGAGGCGGCGTTTGAGCAGTTGGGCGTTCCCGTGCGGGAAGGCAAAGAGGTGGCGGTGGATGCCATTTTCGACTCTGTTTCGGTTGCCACCACTTATCGTGAAAAACTGGCGGAGCAGGGAATTATCTTCTGTTCTTTTGGTGAGGCGATTCACGATCACCCGGAACTGGTCAAGAAATATCTCGGTACCGTGGTGCCGGGGAATGATAACTTCTTTGCCGCGCTTAATGCGGCGGTGGCCTCTGACGGTACGTTTATATATGTGCCTAAAGGCGTGCGCTGCCCGATGGAACTTTCCACCTATTTCCGTATTAACGCAGAAAAAACCGGGCAGTTTGAGCGCACCATTCTGGTGGCCGACGAAGACAGCTACGTCAGCTATATTGAAGGCTGTTCCGCTCCGGTGCGTGACAGCTATCAGCTACACGCTGCGGTGGTGGAAGTCATCATCCATAAAAACGCCGAGGTGAAATATTCCACGGTGCAAAACTGGTTCCCTGGCGATAACAACACTGGCGGTATTCTTAACTTCGTCACCAAGCGAGCTTTGTGCGAAGGGGAAAACAGCAAAATGTCGTGGACGCAATCGGAAACCGGTTCTGCCATTACGTGGAAATATCCCAGCTGCATTTTGCGTGGTGATAACTCAATCGGTGAGTTTTATTCGGTGGCGCTGACCAGCGGCCATCAGCAGGCTGATACTGGCACTAAGATGATCCACATCGGCAAAAACACCAAATCAACCATTATCTCGAAAGGGATCTCCGCCGGACACAGCCAGAACAGCTATCGCGGATTAGTGAAAATCATGCCGACGGCAACCAATGCACGCAACTTCACTCAGTGCGATTCAATGCTGATTGGCGCTAACTGCGGAGCGCATACCTTCCCGTATGTCGAATGTCGCAATAACAGCGCACAGCTGGAGCACGAGGCAACCACGTCGCGCATTGGCGAAGATCAGCTGTTTTACTGCCTGCAGCGCGGGATCAGCGAAGAAGACGCCATCTCGATGATTGTTAACGGTTTCTGCAAAGACGTGTTCTCGGAACTGCCGCTGGAGTTTGCCGTTGAAGCACAAAAACTCCTCGCCATCAGTCTTGAACACAGCGTCGGATAAGGAATAAACATGTTAAGTATTAAAGATTTACACGTCAGCGTGGAAGATAAAGCTATCCTGCGGGGATTAAGCCTCGACGTTCGTCCCGGCGAAGTTCACGCCATTATGGGGCCAAACGGTTCGGGTAAAAGTACCTTATCGGCAACGCTTGCCGGGCGCGAAGATTATGAAGTGACGGGCGGTACGGTTGAGTTTAAAGGCAAAGATTTACTGGAGCTTTCACCGGAAGATCGTGCAGGCGAAGGCATCTTTATGGCCTTCCAGTATCCGGTGGAAATTCCTGGGGTCAGTAACCAGTTTTTCCTGCAAACGGCACTTAATGCGGTGCGTAGTTATCGCGGTCAGGAAACGCTCGACCGCTTTGATTTTCAGGATTTGATGGAAGAGAAAATCGCCCTGCTGAAGATGCCGGAAGATCTATTGACCCGTTCTGTTAATGTCGGTTTCTCCGGTGGTGAGAAAAAACGCAACGATATTTTGCAAATGGCAGTGCTGGAGCCGGAGTTATGTATTCTTGATGAGTCAGACTCAGGGCTGGATATCGACGCATTAAAAGTGGTTGCCGACGGCGTAAACTCGCTGCGTGACGGCAAACGTTCATTCATTATTGTTACGCACTACCAGCGCATTCTCGACTACATCAAACCTGATTATGTCCACGTACTGTATCAGGGGCGAATTGTGAAATCCGGCGATTTCACGTTGGTCAAACAACTGGAGGAGCAGGGTTATGGCTGGCTTACCGAACAGCAGTAACGCGCTGCAACAGTGGCATCACTTGTTTGAAGCAGAAGGGGCGAAGCGCTCCCCCGAAGCACAGCAGCACTTACAACAACTGCTGCGTACCGGACTGCCGACACGTAAACATGAACACTGGAAATATACCCCGCTGGAAGGGCTAACCAATAGCCAGTTTGTCAGCATTACGGGTGAGATATCTTCACAGCAGTGTGATGCCTTAGCGTTAACAATAGACGCCGTGCGACTGGTGTTTGTCGATGGCCGTTACGTGCCAGCGCTTAGCGATGTAACTGAAGGCAGCGGATATGAAGTGAGCATTAACGATGACCGCCAGGGATTGCCCGACGCCATTCAGGCGGAAGTGTTTCTCCATCTGACGGAAAGCCTGGCGCAAAGCGTTACGCATATCGCCGTGAAGCGCGGCCAGCGACCTGCAAAGCCATTGCTGTTAATGCATATTACCCGGGGCGTGGCTGGTGAGGAGGTGAACACTGCTCATTACCGCCATCATCTGGATCTGGCTGAAGGCGCCGAAGCGACGGTGATTGAACATTTTGTCAGCCTGAATGAGGCTCGCCATTTCACCGGGGCACGCTTCACTCTCAACGTTGCAGCGAACGCCCATTTGCAGCATATCAAGCTGGCGTTTGAAAACCCGGTCAGCCACCACTTTGCGCATAACGATTTGTTGCTGGCTGACGATGCCACCGCATATAGCCACAGTTTCTTGCTTGGCGGCGCCGTATTGCGACACAACACCAGTACGCAGCTCAATGGTGAAAATAGCACCCTGCGGATCAATAGCCTGGCGATGCCGGTGAAAAACGAAGTGTGTGATACCCGCACCTGGCTGGAACACAATAAAGGTTTTTGTAACAGCCGACAGTTGCATAAAACTATCGTTAGCGACAAAGGCCGCGCGGTATTTAACGGTTTGATCAACGTCGCTCAGCACGCCATCAAAACGGATGGTCAGATGACCAACAATAATCTGCTGATGGGTAAACTGGCGGAAGTGGATACCAAACCGCAGCTGGAAATCTATGCTGATGATGTGAAATGCAGCCACGGCGCGACGGTGGGGCGAATTGATGACGAACAGATGTTCTATCTGCGTTCGCGCGGGATCAATCAGCAGGATGCCCAGCAGATGATCATCTACGCCTTTGCCGCCGAACTGACGGAAGCATTGCGTGATGATGGGCTTAAACAGCAGGTGCTGGCCCGAATCGGTCAACGGCTGCCGGGAGGTGCAAGATGACTTTTTCCGTCGACAAAGTGCGGGCCGATTTTCCAGTGCTTTCGCGGGAGGTGAACGGTCTGCCACTGGCTTATCTCGACAGCGCCGCCAGCGCACAGAAACCGAGTCAGGTTATTGACGCCGAGGCCGAATTCTATCGCCACGGCTACGCGGCGGTGCATCGCGGTATTCATACTTTAAGCGCTCAGGCAACTGAGAAAATGGAGAACGTGCGCAAGCGGGCATCTCTGTTTATTAACGCTCGTTCGGCGGAAGAACTGGTGTTCGTCCGTGGCACAACGGAAGGCATTAACCTGGTCGCTAATAGCTGGGGCAACAGCAATGTGAAGGCGGGCGATAACATCATTATCAGTCAGATGGAGCACCACGCTAACATTGTTCCCTGGCAGATGCTTTGCGCGCGCGTTGGCGCAGAACTGCGGGTGATTCCCCTCAATCCCGACGGTACGCTGCAACTGGAGTCTCTGCCTAATTTGTTCGATGAGAAAACCCGCCTGCTGGCAATTACCCATGTCTCCAACGTGCTGGGAACGGAGAACCCGCTGCCGGAGATGATTGCGCTTGCACATCAGCATGGCGCAAAAGTGCTGGTGGATGGCGCTCAGGCGGTGATGCATCATCCGGTGGATGTTCAGGCACTGGACTGCGATTTCTACGTTTTCTCCGGGCATAAACTGTATGGTCCCACCGGGATTGGCATTCTTTATGTCAAAGAAGCCTTATTGCAGGAGATGCCGCCGTGGGAAGGGGGCGGTTCAATGATCGCCACTGTAAGCCTTAGTGAAGGCACTACCTGGACCAAAGCGCCGTGGCGGTTTGAAGCAGGTACGCCCAATACCGGAGGCATCATTGGTCTTGGCGCGGCGCTGGAGTATGTTTCGGCGCTGGGACTTAACAACATTGCCGAGTATGAACAGAATCTGATGCATTACGCATTGTCGCAGCTGGCGTCGGTGCCGGATCTCACTCTCTATGGTCCGCCAGACAGACTGGGTGTTATTGCCTTTAATCTCGGCAAACATCACGCCTATGACGTCGGCAGTTTTCTTGATAACTACGGCATTGCTGTGCGTACCGGACATCACTGCGCAATGCCATTAATGGCCTATTACAACGTCCCCGCGATGTGTCGGGCGTCGCTAGCTATGTATAACACCCATGAAGAAGTGGATCGTCTGGTGACCGGATTGCAACGTATTCACCGTCTGCTGGGATAACAGGGAGGCACTATGGCTGTATTGCCGGATAAAGAAAAATTGCTGCGTAACTTTTTACGCTGCGCCAACTGGGAAGAGAAATATCTCTACATTATTGAGCTGGGCCAGCGTCTGCCAGAATTATGTGACGAAGACCGAAGCCCGCAAAATAGCATTCAGGGCTGTCAGAGTCAGGTATGGATTGTGATGCGTCAGAATGCGCAGGGAATTATTGAATTGCAGGGCGACAGCGATGCTGCGATTGTGAAAGGGCTTATTGCAGTCGTTTTTATTCTTTACGATCAAATGACGCCGCAGGATATTGTCAATTTCGATGTGCGCCCGTGGTTTGAAAAAATGGCGCTCACCCAACACCTCACCCCATCTCGCTCGCAAGGTCTGGAAGCGATGATTCGCGCAATTCGCGCCAAAGCTGCTGCACTTAGCTAAACTAAAGGGACAGCTTTCATCCGGTAGGCTCACATTGCCGGATGGTCAATGTTTACACTGACCTGCACAGGAGTGTTTCGGTTTCAGGTGAACATAAGCGCCATCCGTCGTTTCAGCGTGAGTCTCCGGCAAATACAGGAGGTTTACAATGAAACGCGCGTCTTTGTTAACACTCACGCTTATCGGCGCTTTTAGCGCCATCCAGGCAGCCTGGGCGGTTGATTATCCGCTCCCACCAACCGGAAGCCGACTGGTTGGGCAAAATCAAACCTATACGGTGCAAGAGGGGGATAAAAACCTTCAGGCTATTGCCCGTCGTTTTGATACTGCGGCGATGTTGATCCTTGAAGCTAATAACACTATCGCCCCGGTGCCCAAACCTGGTACGACGATTACTATTCCTTCGCAACTGTTATTGCCTGACGCGCCGCGTCAGGGGATTATCGTTAACCTTGCAGAGCTGCGCCTTTATTATTATCCGCCGGGAGAAAATATCGTGCAGGTCTATCCGATAGGCATTGGTTTGCAGGGGCTGGAAACGCCAGTGATGGATACGCGTGTGGGGCAGAAAATCCCTAACCCAACCTGGACGCCTACGGCAGGCATTCGTCAGCGTTCGCTGGAGCGTGGCATTAAATTACCGCCAGTTGTTCCAGCCGGACCGAATAACCCTCTGGGACGCTACGCAATGCGTCTGGCGCACGGCAACGGCGAATACCTCATTCATGGCACCAGTGCGCCGGACAGCGTCGGTTTGCGCGTCAGTTCGGGCTGTATTCGTATGAATGCACCGGATATTAAAGCTTTGTTCTCCAGCGTGCGAACGGGAACGCCGGTGAAAGTCATCAACGAACCGGTGAAATACTCCGTAGAACCGAACGGGATGCGTTATGTTGAAGTACATCGACCACTATCAGCAGAAGAACAGCAGAACGTTCAGACAATGCCGTACACACTACCAGCAGGCTTCACGCAATTTAAAGATAATACGGCTGTAGATCAGACGTTAGTCGATAAAGCGTTGTATCGTCGGGCAGGGTATCCGGTTGCGGTGAGCAGCGGAGCGACACCCGTAACCAGCAATACGCCAGCAGTAGAATCAGCACGGAATGGTGAACCAGGGCAAGGAAATATGTTGCGTGCGACGCAATAGTCGTAATGAACAGACAAAAAAATGGCGCACAATGTGCGCCATTTTTCACTTCACAGGTACTATTACTTGCGGTATTTAGTAGCCATGTTGTCCAGACGCTGGTTAGCACGAGCTGCGTCATCTTTAGCAGCCTGAACGTCGGAACGCATTGCGTTCACGTCGTTGCTCAGCTGGTCAACTTTAGCGTTCAGAGTCTGAACGTCAGAAGACAGCTGATCGATTTTAGCGTTGCTGGAGCAACCTGCCAGCAGAGTAGAACCCAGGATTACCGCGCCCAGTACCAGTTTAGTAGCTTTCATTATTAATACCCTCTAGATTGAGTTAATCTCCATGTAGCGTTACAAGTATTACACAAAGTTTTTTATGTTGAGAATATTTTTTTGATGGGAAGGCACTTATTTTTGATCGTTCGCTCAAAGAAACATCGAACGCTTGGTTTTAGATAAAAAAAATGAGAGAAAACAGGATGGTTCCATCGGATTCATCTTAGATAAAGTGAGATTATATAGTGAAATCCGATTTGATTTTTTATTGCTTCTGGTTATCGATTAAATAAAAAAAGCGCCCATCAGGGCGCTTCGATATACAGATTAATTCACAAAAGCAATATTACAGGACGTGAACAGATGCAGTGTTGGTAGTGCCGCTCGGTACTAGCGCGCCAGAAACCATGACTACGACATCGCCTTTGTGCGCCAGACCGCTTTGCAGCGCCAGTTCTTTACCCAGACGGTAGAAATCATCAGTAGAGGTGATTTCTTTAACCAGCTGCGGAACGACGCCTTTGCTCAGAACCAGCTGATGAGCTGTTTTTTCGTTAGTGGTCAGCGCCAGAATGGTGGCATCCGGGAAGTATTTACGTACTGCACGAGCAGATTTACCGCCCTGGGTCGCTACGACGATCAGCGGAGCATCCAGTTTTTCAGCAGTTTCAACTGCGCCACGACAAACCGCTTCGGTAATACGCAGTTTACGGTTGTCGTTGTTGAACTCGAGGCGGCTGTTCATCACACGGTCGGTACGTTCACAGATGGTCGCCATGATAGAAACAGCTTCCAGCGGATATTTACCTTTTGCGGATTCACCAGACAGCATTACTGCGTCGGTGCCGTCGAGGATGGCGTTGGCAACGTCACCGGCTTCTGCGCGAGTCGGACGTGGGTTTTTGATCATGGAATCCAGCATCTGGGTCGCAGTGATAACGACTTTACGTGCACGGATACATTTTTCGATCATCATCTTCTGGGCGAAGATAACTTCTTCAACCGGAATTTCTACACCCAGGTCGCCACGTGCAACCATGATGCCGTCAGAGGCTTCGAGGATTTCGTCGAAGTTGTTCAGGCCTTCCTGGTTTTCGATTTTGGAGATGATTTGGATGTTTTCACCGCCGTGCGCTTTCAGGTGCTCACGGATTTCGACAACGTCAGAACGTTTACGGATAAAGGACGCCGCAACAAAGTCAACGCCTTGTTCGCAACCGAAGATCAGATCCTGTTTGTCTTTCTCTGCCAGTGCCGGCAGGGCGATGGAAACGCCTGGCAGGTTAACGCCTTTGTTTTCGCCCAGGTCACCGTTGTTCAGTACTTTACAGATAACTTTGTTACCTTCGATAGCGGTAACTTCCATACCAATCAGACCATCGTCAACCAGTACAGTATTGCCGACGGACAGGTCGGTGGTGAAACCTTCATACGTTACCGCAACCATTTCGCTGTTGCCGATAACAGATTTGTCAGTGGTGAAAGTAAATGTCTGGCCTGCTTTCAGAGAAACGTCATTACCGCCTTCCAGTTTCATGGTGCGGATTTCCGGGCCTTTGGTATCAAGCAGGATAGCGGCAGTTTTACCGGTTTTGCTCATCACGTTGCGCAGGTTCTGAATGCGCTGACCGTGTTCTGCATAGTCACCATGAGAGAAGTTCAGACGCATGACGTTCATGCCCGCGTCCAGCATTTTAGCTAACATCTCTTCAGATTCGGTTTTCGGTCCGATGGTGCAAACAATTTTGGTCTTTTTCATGACAGTCTTAGTCTTTAAGTTGAGAAGGATGGGAGAAACTTGCTTTCTGGGCGCACTGCCGGAAAGCGAATTCGGTATTACGAAAGTGATGGTGCCTCGCTCTAAGGATAGGTGACATCGAAAAAGCGTGCAGAGGAATGTGTGCTTGTGTCTCAGCCCAACGTGAGTGCCTGTTTTTGAGTCGTTGAGTTCTACAGTCCAAAGTGCTGAAACCATTCAAGAGTCAATTGATGCGGATTATACGCTGAATTTAATCAAAAAGGAAAACAAAAACAGCGTTTCAAAAACATCCATGCATAAGCACAATAAACTGTTATCAAAGATTTAACGTCCTCGATAGTAGATTACGCAAGATCACTGCTATTTGCGCAATGGCTAAACGATGGCTGGAAGGTGCTGGGATTGCTGGAGTAAAGACAGAGTACATCATCTCGTTATTGAACAGATGTAACTATAATAATTTATCGAGTTATTTATCTGATTTTGTTTGTTTTTTGTTTAAATGATGAGATTGATATATGCTGATAACTGGCAAGATAAATGGGTGTGAAAAATGGGCAACCGGACAAAAGATGATGAGCTGTACCGCGAAATGTGCAGGGTGGTCGGGAAAGTGGTGTTGGAGATGCGGGACCTGGGTCAGGAGCCAAAACATATCGTCATCGCTGGTGTGCTGCGTACAGCATTAGCAAATAAACGTATCCAACGCAGTGAATTGGAAAAGCAAGCGATGGAAACCGTCATTAACGCACTGGTGAAATAATTGTTCGGGGATAGCGCGCAATGCCTCATCCCCTCTATTTTATTGTATCGACACATGAAAGTTCATTTTTATAAATGGATACAACGGAACTATATTAATAACGGTATGTATTTTAATTTATAGCGGATTGACTGTTTCTTTATTCTGGAACGTATGTCACAAATTGTTGTAGAGTAGGTAAAATTTATTTCAAATGCTAATAAATATCACTCCGCTTTTAATTTCCCACTTTCCATTTTTAATTGATAGCGATCAATGTTAAGCACTAAGAATAATCACATTATTTTTTCTCCTAACCATAAAGGATTAGTTTTTTAGGTTAAACCATGTCTCATACGCTATCGGGTTAGGACAAAAATATCTGGTGTTGAAGGCATAGTCAGCAGCGTATTAGTTGAATGCTTTATATCCGGCTGCTGAATTGTCAGCACTGTGTTTGCGAAGAGGATGCGAAATAAATGAACCCGGTTGAACGTCCACTATTAGATATTGGCTTAACACGATTAGAGTTCTTGCGTATATCAGGAAAAGGTCTTGCTGGTTTAACTATAGCCCCTGCATTATTGTCCCTTTTGGGCTGTAAACAGGAAGATGTCGATAGCGGCACGGTAGGGCTGATAAACACGCCTAAAGGGGTGTTAGTTACCCAGCGCGCGCGTTGCACCGGCTGCCATCGCTGCGAAATCTCCTGTACCAACTATAACGATGGCGCCGTTGGTACTTTTTTCTCCCGCATCAAAATCCATCGTAATTATTTCTTTGGCGACAAAGGGGTCGGTTCCGCTGGCGGCTTATACGGCGATCTGAATTATACCGCCGACACCTGTCGCCAGTGCAAAGATCCGCAATGTCTGAAGGTTTGCCCAATTGGCGCGATTACCTGGCAGCAGGAAGATGGATGTATCACCGTCGATCATAAACGTTGCATTGGTTGTAGCGCCTGTACTACTGCGTGTCCGTGGATGATGGCAACCGTAAATACTGAAACTAAAAAATCCTCGAAATGTGTGTTGTGCGGTGAATGCGCAAACGCCTGCCCGACAGGGGCGTTAAAAATTATCGAGTGGAAAGATATTACTGTGTGAATCTTGCAAAGGAAAAAATCATGGCTAACGGTTGGACTGGTAATATATTAAGAGTCAATCTTACGACAGGAAATATTACCCTCGAAGATTCCAGTAAGTTTAAAAATTTTGTCGGTGGTATGGGTTTTGGCTACAAAATTATGTATGACGAAGTAGCCCCGGGCACCAAACCTTTCGATGAGGCAAATAAATTAGTTTTTGCTACAGGGCCGTTGACAGGGTCTGGTGCGCCCTGTAGTTCACGCGTAAATATCACCTCACTTTCCACATTTACCAAAGGAAATTTAGTCGTCGATGCCCATATGGGTGGCTTTTTTGCTGCGCAAATGAAATTCGCTGGATACGACGTCATTATTATCGAAGGTAAAGCAAAATCTCCGGTATGGCTAAATATAAAAGATGACAAAGTTAGCCTGGAGAAAGCCGATTTCTTGTGGGGGAAAGGGACGCGTGCAACCACGGAAGAAATTTGCCGATTAACCAGTTCTGAAACCTGTGTAGCGGCTATTGGTCAGGCGGGTGAAAATCTTGTGCCGCTCTCTGGCATGCTGAATAGTCGTAACCACAGTGGCGGCGCAGGAACGGGTGCAATAATGGGCTCCAAAAACCTGAAAGCGATTGCGGTTGAAGGGACAAAAGGGGTCAACATTGCCGATCGTCAGGAGATGAAACGGCTCAATGACTATATGATGACCGAACTTATCGGCGCTAATAACAACCATGTCGTGCCAAGTACGCCGCAATCGTGGGCAGAGTACTCTGATCCCAAGTCACGCTGGACAGCACGTAAAGGGTTGTTTTGGGGCGCGGCGGAAGGCGGCCCGATTGAAACAGGAGAAATCCCGCCTGGCAATCAGAACACGGTCGGTTTCCGCACCTATAAATCCGTCTTTGATTTAGGTCCGGCAGCAGAAAAATACACCGTAAAAATGAGTGGCTGCCACTCATGCCCAATTCGTTGTATGACCCAGATGAACATTCCTCGGGTTAAAGAGTTTGGTGTCCCCAGTACGGGAGGGAATACCTGTGTCGCTAACTTCGTCCATACCACCATTTTCCCGAACGGCCCGAAAGATTTTGAAGATAAAGACGATGGTCGGGTGATTGGTAATCTGGTTGGTCTGAATCTGTTCGATGACTACGGGCTGTGGTGTAACTACGGACAGTTGCATCGCGACTTTACCTATTGTTACAGCAAAGGCGTGTTTAAGCGCGTTTTGCCTGCTGAAGAGTATGCAGAAATTCGTTGGGATCAACTGGAAGCTGGTGACGTTAATTTCATTAAAGATTTTTACTACCGTCTGGCACATCGCGTGGGTGAGTTGAGTCACCTGGCTGATGGCTCGTATGCCATTGCCGAACGCTGGAATTTGGGGGAAGAGTACTGGGGCTACGCAAAAAATAAACTCTGGTCGCCGTTTGGTTATCCGGTTCATCATGCCAATGAAGCGTCGGCGCAGGTCGGCTCTATTGTTAACTGCATGTTCAACCGTGACTGTATGACGCATACCCACATCAACTTTATCGGCTCCGGTTTACCGTTGAAACTGCAGCGTGAAGTGGCAAAAGAACTTTTTGGCTCTGAAGATGCTTACGATGAAACCAAAAACTACACGCCGATCAATGACGCAAAAATTAAATATGCCAAATGGTCGCTGTTGCGGGTTTGTTTGCACAACGCCGTCACTCTGTGCAACTGGGTCTGGCCAATGACCGTTTCGCCGCTGAAAAGCCGCAATTATCGCGGCGACCTTGCGCTGGAAGCCAAATTTTTTAAAGCAATCACTGGCGAAGAGATGACGCAGGAAAAATTAGATTTGGCTGCAGAGCGTATCTTTACGTTGCATCGTGCTTACACGGTAAAACTGATGCAAACCAAAGATATGCGTAATGAGCATGATCTGATCTGTTCCTGGGTATTCGATAAAGATCCGCAGATTCCGGTCTTTAGCGAAGGTACTGACAAAATGGCCCGTGATGATATGCACCAGTCACTCACCCTTTTCTACAAGGAAATGGGATGGGACCCGCAGCTTGGTTGTCCAACGCGAGAAACTCTTCATCGACTCGGGTTGGAAGATATTGCCGCCGATCTGGCGACACATAACCTGCTACCAGCATAAGGAACGGGCGTAATGAGCCAGCAGGAAGAAATGACACAACTGGAAGCCCCTGATATTGACGTGACTAAGCGTCAATGGTTTCACAGTATGCGTCAGCCCGATGACACTGCCACCGATGAAGTTACAGAGTCTGAACCGGCTGAAATTCTGGTGGAGTTTATCCGCCAGCATTCGACTGCGGGCCAACTGGTTGCACGCGCCGTGTTCCTGTCGCCGCCATATTCGGTTGCTGAAGAGGATCTTTCTGCACTGCTGGAAAGCATACGGCAGAGTTCAGACTTTGCAGATATCGCCTGTATGACGGGCAGCCAGGATGATTATTACTACTCAACGCAAATCATGAGCAAAAACTATGCCGCTATGTCTTTGCAGGTTGTTGAGCTGGACATATGTCGGGCTATTGCACACGCCGTACGCTTTGAATGCCAGACGTATCCCCGGCCTTATAAGGTCGCTATGTTGACGCAAGCGCCATATTACTTCCAGGAAGCACAGGTTGAAGCCGCGCTCGCCGCGATGGATATCGCCCCTGAATATGCCGATATACGCCAGGTGACGTCATCGACGGCTGTGTTGTACCTGTTTAGCGAGCGTTTTATGAGCTATGGCAAAGCTTATGGCTTATGCGAATGGTTCGAGGTTGAGCAGTTTCAGAATCCCTGAAATTTCAGGGAGAAATCATGGATAGGGTGGTCAGTCGCAGCCACAGCATTAGAGGATAATAAGATGTCCTTCACTCGACGCAAATTTGTTCTGGGGATGGGAACGGTAATCTTTTTTACCGGTTCAGCACCTTCTTTGTTAGCGAACAACAGGCAAGGAAAGGAAGTTCGATATGCCATGATTCACGATGAATCACGGTGCAATGGCTGTAATATTTGCGCCAGAGCATGCCGTAAAACTAACCATGTACCGGCGCAAGGCAGTCGTTTATCTATCGCGCATATTCCGGTCACCGATAACAATAACGAAACGCTGTATCACTTCTTTCGCCAGTCTTGCCAGCACTGTGAAGATGCTCCTTGCATCGACGTTTGTCCAACAGGGGCGTCGTGGCGTGATGAGCAGGGGATCGTGCGGGTAGAAAAATCGCAATGCATTGGCTGTAGCTACTGCATTGGTGCTTGCCCGTACCAGGTCCGCTATCTTAACCCTGTGACTAAAGTGGCAGATAAATGTGATTTCTGCGCTGAGTCCCGGTTGGCAAAAGGCTTTCCGCCCATTTGCGTCAGCGCCTGCCCGGAACACGCATTGATCTTTGGTCGCGAAGATAGCCCAGAAATTCAGGCGTGGTTGCAGGAAAATAAATACTATCAACATCAGCTACCTGGCGCCGGGAAACCGCATCTGTATCGCCGGTTCGGTCAACATTTGATTAAAAAGGAAAATGTATGAACCCGTCGCAAAATGTTGAACAGTTTCAGAGTCAGTTGGCGAACTATGTGCCACAGTTCACCCCTGAATTTTGGCCGGTTTGGCTGGTCATCGCCGGTCTATTGCTGGTTGGAATGTGGTTAGTCTTGGGGCTGCACGCTTTGCTTCGTGCTCGTGGCGCGAAGAAATCAGCCACCGATCATGGCGAGAAGGTTTATCTTTACAGCAAGGCAGTCAGATTATGGCACTGGTCGAATGCATTACTCTTCGTATTGTTGCTGGCAAGTGGGCTCATTAATCACTTTGCGCTGGTAGACGTTGCCGCGGTCAAAAGTCTGGTTATCGTACATGAAGTTTGTGGATTCCTGTTACTGGCATGCTGGCTGGGCTTTGTTCTGATTAACGCCGTTGGGGGTAATGGTCATCACTATATTATCCGTCGTCAGGGATGGTTGGTGCGAGCGGCGAAACAAACGCGATTTTATCTGTTTGGAATTATGCAAGGGGAGGATCATCCATTTCCTGCGACAACACAGTCTAAATTTAATCCCTTGCAGCAGGCAGCCTATGTTGGTGTGATGTATGGATTGCTGCCGTTGTTACTGTTGACGGGGCTGCTATGCCTTTACCCGCAAGCTGTGGGGGACGTGTTTCCTGGCGTAAGATACTGGTTATTACAGGCGCATTTTGCTCTGGCAGTGATAAGCCTCTTTTTTATCGTCGGTCATCTTTATCTTTGCACCACGGGACGTACTCCACACGAAACCTTTAAATGTATGGTCGATGGCTATCACCGGCATTAACGAATGATCATTACACGAGCTGATTTGCGAGAGTGGCGTGTAGGAGCGGTGATGTATCGCTGGTTTCTGCGCCGTTTTCCACACGGCGGTAGTTATGCCGATATCCACTACGTACTGATTGCTGAAGGATTTACTGACTGGGCGGAAAGTCTGGTTGAGTATGCCTGGAAAAAATGGCTGGCAGACGAAAACTTCGCCCGCCAGGAAGTTTCTTCAATGCAAAAACTGGCCAAAGAGTCCGTAGATATATCCTTTTCCAGTCAGTCTGCCAGAGCCGACGATCACGAACGCGTCAGCTGTTGTGAAGATAACGCCCGAATCGCAACTGCGGGATATGCTGCGCAAATTGCCAGCATGGGTTATAGCGTGCGGATTGGCAGTGTCGGCTTTAACAGCCATATCGGTAGCTCAGGTGAACGTGCTCGTATTGCTGTAACCGGTAATTCTTCGCGGATAAGCAGTGCCGGAGACAGCAGTCGTATTGCGAATACCGGCATGCGAGTACGCGTTTGTGCCCTGGGTGAACGGTGTCATGTCGCCAGTAATGGCGACCTGGTGCAAATCGCCAGCTTTGGCGCTAACGCCAGTATTACCAATAGCGGCGATAATGTTCATATCATCGCAAGTGGTGAAAATTCAACGGTAGTGAGTACGGGCGTGGTGGACTCAATTATTCTCGGGCCAGGGGGCAGCGCCGCGCTGGCGTATCATGACGGCGAAAGGGTGCGGTTCGCCGTTGCCGTTGAAGGTGAAAATAATATTCGCGCCGGAGTTCGCTATCGTCTGAATGAACAGCATCAGTTTTTTGAGTGCTGACTCCTTTGCTTTTAATCAAACGACAGACGCCGACGTGCTCGGGACGCTGGCTTCACGACTGCTTGCGCCATAGCCTCGCCAATTTCAGCGCAAGCCGTAAGCCCCTGAACGAAAGGCCGGTCGTGCATTAGCCAGGGCAACGCGCCGAATGCCACGCGACCACGAACCTCTTCTGGTTGCTGTAGTGTATAATCTTCACCGACATCAGGGATTTCATTACCTGTTTTCTGTAGCTGTACACGTAGTCCAGGGAAAGGAATGTCTTTAACCTTGAGTGGGCGTTGCCCGCGGGCATCAATAAAAATGTCAAACGAGTAGCTGTTGTCCTCTGTCTTCAGGATTGTGCGCGTTTTGACGATTTCCATATCATAGTCTTCACCGAGGGCGAGAATATGAATAATTCCCGCCTCGCGCAAAGCCAGTAATCGCTTTATAGATTCTGAAGGAATAGCCGCGTAATTATCGATAAATACTCTCGCAAGGCCTTTACTGAACCGATTATGGTCGTGTTCATTCAGATGCGGCACAATTTCCTGAACGGCTTCATGCAGGCGAAGAATGACATAACGCCAGGGAACGGTATGTTTTTCCCGTTTATTTTGCTCAACTTCTGCTAAGTTTTTTTCTGCCCAGCTAAATGGGTCATGCTGTTTACGGTCGGCAAACCAGGCTTGAGCGAAGGTATCAACATTCAGACTCTCTATCGCAATATGCTGGCTCCAGTCAGGATCAGCCAAAGTAATCTCTTGCACTATAAGTTTAAATACCCGATCCAGGAGACCCTGAGTACCTTTATCTATTTCCGCGTTCAGGACCTGTTCAGTGACAATGCATAAAGGTTCGTAGGGAATAGGGCAATAGAAATCGGCTTCTGGCAAAATGCCTGTACGTGACATTAATGTAATACTGAGTTTTTCACTTTCGATATCACGCTGAAACAGAATACGTTGATTATCTTTTTCAATAAAGGATCCATGCTGGATAGCAACCGCCATTGCGGCATCCAGGCCGCTCAATGATGTTCCCATAATGCCCACTCTACAGTCTTCAATTTTCACATCCATTAACCCTGACCACGGGCTGGGGAAATATGTTCGGCTTGCCTCTTCTTCGTCAGGCCAAACGTGACCGGTGGCTATCACGGCTAAATCAAACGTCTCAACTGGCAAATCACGATCTGTGAAAATAAGTACACCAGCGTCTTTGACTTGTAAATCAGTCACCTGGCAAGATTCATGAACATTGATTTCAAATTGCTGCTGCCGTGCTTGCTCTACCAATCGTAAAAAGCGATCACGGAAATATTCTCCAAGCAGAATTCGCGGTAAAAACTGACGATCGTGCAAGCTTTCCTTTTTAACGCCATAACGTTGCAGATGGTTAGCCTCTTGTTTTTGCAACCATTCCAGATAAGTACAATAAATTGGTGGTATTTCAATACTGGCAATATTTGCCAGCATCATTTTAGAGTTTTCTTCATCATTGTACGGCATACCGACACCTGCCTCGTCGGCTTGCTCAAAGAGGGTAATGGAAAGTGGCGTTTGTTGCTGCAAAAGCGAGAAGAAAGTGTAGATCCCTGTTGGTCCGGCACCCACAATGGCAATTTTTTTCATTGTTACTTACCTGTATGCATTCTTGCTTGCGAATTAAGTGTTATCAGATAAGTTTGGTTGAGATTTTGGGGAAATGAGAAATTTCAGACAGAGATGAAAAGGGCGCGCATCGCCCTTCATTAATATCTGTCAGGTAAGTTTTGCCTGATTGATTTGACTCAGTGGGTCATTGACATCGAAAACTTTGGCAATAACTTCCTCTACACCGAGATTTTTCAGACGGGCAGTATGTTTATCCAGATAGGCCAGCGCGCTTTTTTCATCAGTAAAAAGGTAGATCCCACCAGCTTCATGGTTTTTTTCACTTTCTGTCCACACCTTCCACAGAAAACCGGGTTCCTGATTAATCGACTCGGCAAGCGGTTTAAGTTGCTCAGCCATTTCGACGCCAAAGGGACCATTAAATGCAAAATGAAGTTGTAATAAAGTTGCCATAGCTATTCTCCTTCTGATAACGCATATGGAGATAGTGTAGATCTTTTAACGTATTGGATACAGAGAAGAAACTGATGGGAAAGATAAGAGAAGACCAGATTAAGAAAATCTGGTGCGTCCGAGTGGACTCGAACCACCGACCCCCACCATGTCAAGGTGGTGCTCTAACCAACTGAGCTACGGACGCAGGATGGTGCGTTCAATTGGACTCGAACCAACGACCCCCACCATGTCAAGGTGGTGCTCTAACCAACTGAGCTATGAACGCAACGTTGTAGGTGACAACGGGGACGAATATTAGCGGCAGAGCGTGAAGGTGGCAAGAGGCAAATCGTAATTTTCTGCGGTATTTCTATCGTTTGCAGAGCTTTTAAGCAAATTGGCTATATTTTGTTGATTTGCAAGGGCGATTTTTATTCAGGATCACATTTTAATCTTGTATAGCCCAAAATTCCGTGTGTCAGAATTTAAACAGAGCACTTTGCCATCATCTCAAATCTATCGTGGATAAATCCTTCGTAGCCTTTACACTTAGGTTGTGATTAAGGCACACAGATGCAGCAAAGGAAAAGTCATGGGATCTGATGCAAAAAACTTGATTAGCGACGGGAAAGTGCAAATTGTTCATGCTGGCGACGCTATCGGCGCGACTCAACTTACTGATGGCGAGTTGATTGTTGAGGCAGGCGGAAGAGCAGAAAATACCGTTGTCACAGGCGCTGGCTGGCTGAAAGTTGAAACTGGTGGGATCGCCAAATGTACACAGTACAGCAGCAATGGCACGTTATCAGTTGGTGACGGCGCAATAGCTACTGACATTGTTCAGTCAGAGGGGGGAGCGATTAGCCTCTCAACGCTCGCTACTGTTAATGGCCGCCATCCCGAAGGTGAATTTAGCGTTGATCAGGGCTATGCCTGTGGTTTATTGCTGGAGAATGGCGGTAATCTGCGGGTACTGGAGGGCCATTGCGCGGAAAAAATCATTCTGGATCAGGATGGTGGTTTGCTGGTCAACGGAACGGCATCAGCAGTTGTTGTAGATGAAGGTGGTGAACTGTTGGTTTATCCAGGTGGAGAAGCCATCAATGGTGAGATAAACCACGGCGGCGTTTTTATGCTGGCAGGCAAAGCCAGTGATACGCTGCTTGCGGGTGGCACCATGAATAATCTCGGCGGTGAAGACACTCATACCATCGTTGAGAATAGTGCCGTTTATCGCCTGGGGACCGATGGTCTGCAACTCTACAGTTCTGGTAAGACTAAAAACCTGACAGTTAAAAGTGGTGGTCGGGCTGAAGTGCATGCCGGTACGCTGGAAAACGCAGCCGTACAAAGTGGGACAGTGATTGTGATGTCTCCCACCAGTGCGGACGAAAAATTTGTCGTAGAAGAAGACTGTGCTCCGGTTGAGCTTACGGGAAGCGTTGCATTACAGGACGGCGCTTCAATGATTGTTGGTTATGGCGCAGATCTAAAACAATCAACGATAACAGTCCAGCAGGAAGGTGTGCTGATCCTCGATGGCAGCACGGTTAAAGGTGACAATGTCACTTTTTGCGTTGGCAACCTGAATCTGGATGCTGGAAAAGTGTGGCTGATAACGTCAACTGCAACGCATGTGCAGCTGAAGGTGAAACGTCTGCGAGGAGAGGGAACGATTTGCCTGCAAACAAGTGCGAAAGAAATTTCTCCGCAATTCATTAGTGTGAAAGGGGAAGTCAGCGGAGATATTCACGTTGAGATAACGGATGCCAGTCGGCAGCCTATTTGTAGCGCGCTTAAATTGCAGCCGGACGAAGATGGCATTGGCGCAACGCTCCAGTCAGCCTAAAAATAGGGCGCAATCTTTGCGGATTGCGCCTCATTTTTTATCGAGATGCGCGTTGCAGAATGATAGTCGATGGCAGACGTTGCAGGTAACGCATGCGTAGCATCATCATAATGGCAGCAGAAGTCAGACCGATAATAAAGCCTATCCAGAAACCTGCCGGCCCCATCGGCTCAACCACCAGATTGGTCAATGCCAGAATATAGCCACTTGGTAAACCCAGCACCCAATACGCGATAAAGGTAATATAAAAAATAGATCGCGTATCTTTATAACCACGCAAAATCCCGCTACCGATTACCTGTATCGAGTCAGAAATCTGATATACCGCCGCCAGCAACATCAAGTGTGCAGCCAGTGTCACAACTTCTGGATTATCGTTATACAGAAGAGCGATCTGCTCTCGCAGCGAGATTGTAAAAATTGCTGTCATCGTTGCCATACAGACACCAACCATCAGCCCGGTTCGTGCCGCAGTTTGCGCATTCAACGTGGACCCCTGACCCAAACGATAACCCACTCGGATAGTCACAGCAGCTGCCAGTGACATCGGAAGAACGAACATCAGCGAACTAAAGTTCAGGGCAATCTGGTGGCCTGCCACATCGACAATACCGAGCGGAGATACCAACAGCGCAACTACCGCAAACAGTGTTACTTCAAAGAACAGCGCCAGTGCGATTGGTAAACCCAGTTGCACAAGTCTTTTCATTACTGCCGGGTCAGGTTTGGCTGTGCCTTTTTCGTTACGGATATCGCGCATAGAACGGGCATGTTTAATATAGGAAACCATAGCGAGGAACATCACCCAATACACCGCCGCCGTAGCCACGCCACAGCCGACACCGCCGAGCTCTGGCATACCGAAATGACCATAAATAAAGATATAGTTCACCGGAATGTTCACCAGCAGGCCAATAAAGCCCATCACCATACCCGGTTTGGTTTTTGCCAGACCTTCACACTGGTTACGGGCAACCTGGAAGAACAGATAGCCCGGCGCACCCCACAGCAACGCGCGCAGATAACCCACGGCTTTGTCCGCCAGAGCCGGATCGATATTATCCATGGAGCGGATAATATAGCCCGCATTCCACAGCACCAGCATAATGAGCACGGAAACCAAACCCGCCAGCCAGAAACCTTGTCGCACCTGATGCGCAATACGTTCACGTCGACCGGAACCATTTAATTGTGCGATAACAGGCGTTAACGCCAACAGCAGGCCATGACCAAAGAGGATCGCCGGAAGCCAGATAGATGTACCGATAGCGACCGCCGCCATGTCGGTGGCGCTATAGCCGCCAGCCATTACGGTATCAACAAAACCCATAGCTGTTTGGGCGATTTGCGCGAGAATCACCGGGATTGCTAATGCTAATAACAGACGCGCTTCACTGATATACTTCTGCACGTGAACACCTTTTATTTGTAGTTATATAAGAGACTAAAAAGCCGCCTGAATGGGCAGCAAAGAGAAGAAACAGGGGAAATTCAGTCTATTGTAGCGAGGATTTATTAATTCTCCAGTGAAAAAATAGCCATTCTTACCCCTGCACTGGTAAGGGCGTTTTCCACCTGCTATTGTGCTGAACAGAATGCCTTAACTGATTTCAGGAGTTGTGTGTATGTTTACGGGGATTGTACAGGGCACCGCAAAACTGGTGTCGATCGACGAGAAACCAAATTTTCGCACTCATGTGGTAGAGCTACCCGACTACATGCTGGAGGGGCTGGAAACCGGTGCGTCTGTAGCGCATAACGGTTGCTGCCTGACTGTGACGGAAATTAACGGCAACCATGTCAGTTTTGACCTGATGAAAGAAACGTTACGGATTACCAATCTTGGCGATTTAAAAGTAGGGGATTGGATAAACGTTGAGAGAGCGGCGAAATTCAGCGATGAAATTGGCGGACATTTAATGTCGGGTCATATTATGACCACCGCTGAAGTTGCAAAAATATTAACTTCGGAAAATAATCGTCAGATCTGGTTTAAAGTACAGGATAGTCAGTTAATGAAATATATCCTGTATAAAGGATTTATCGGAATCGACGGTATTAGCCTGACTGTAGGCGAAGTAACACCAACGCGTTTTTGCGTCCATTTAATCCCGGAAACACTTGAACGCACTACCCTTGGAAAGAAAAAACTTGGCGCTCGCGTCAACATTGAAATCGATCCGCAAACCCAGGCAGTGGTAGATACTGTAGAACGTGTACTGGCAGCACGAGAAAATGCTATGAACCAACCAGCAACAGAAGCCTGAGCTGAAATAAAATCGCCCCCAAAACGGGGGCGATAGAATAACATTTAGCGTGCCACTCGCAGGCCGTTTTCGACACCGCGAGAGAACACCACCTGCCAAAGCTGAATATCACGGGCGCGGAAAGCGCCTGCACAGGCATTCAGATAATAGGTAAACATCCGTTTAAAGCGTTCACTATAGTTATCAGCAATTTCTGGCCATGCGGCGAGGAATCGTTCATACCAGGCCATTAACGTAGTATCGTAATCAGCACCGAAGTTATGCCAGTCTTCCATCACAAAGTGTGGCTCACTGGATTGAGCAATCTGGCGTACAGAGGGCAGGCAACCGTTCGGGAAAATATATTTATTAATCCACGGGTCAACATTCAGATCGGTTTTTTTCGAGCCGATAGTATGGAGCAGGAAAATACCTTCTGGCTTCAAATTACGATCCACCACCTCAAAATAGGTATCGTAATTTTTCGGTCCAACGTGTTCGAACATTCCCACCGAAACAATACGGTCAAACTGGTCGTTCAGATCTCGATAATCTTGCAGGAGAATGGTGACATCGAGACCTTCACAGCGGTCCTGAGCCATTTTCTGCTGTTCGGCAGAAATGGTGACACCTACCACGCTTACGTCATAGTTAGACGCCATGTAGTGCGCCAGTCCGCCCCAGCCACAGCCAATATCAAGCACACGCATGCCCGGCTTTAACTGCAATTTTTCACAAATCATTTTGAGCTTCGCTTGCTGTGCAGACTCCAGATTATCGGCATCTTTCCAGTAAGCGCAGGAATATTGCATGAAGGGATCGAGCATGCGGCTGAACAGATCATTACCAAGGTCGTAATGCTCTTTACCTACTATCCAGGCACGCTTTTTACTTTGTAAATTGAAGAGGCGTGCACCAGCAATGCGCAGTGTGTCTTTGAAATGATGGGGGAGTTGGTTTTCGAGACCTGCCCGTAAAACTTTGCTGAAAAACATATCCAGTCGGTCACATTCCCACCAGCCATCCATATAACTTTCGCCTAGCCCCAACGATCCTTCCTGCAGAACGCGTTTAAAAAAATCGGGGTTTTTCACTCGAATATCTGCCGGGGCAGAGCCATTAATGGCAATGCCTGCACGGCTAAGTAATTCGTTGGCGATACGGTACCAGTTATCATCCGGTACGCTGACTTCTTCTATACACGATGAACTCATAGTTTCTCCATCACTGGTCGGTGATCAGAACCTTAAAACAGCGTAGACGCTTTTTGGGCTTTGTGAGAAATCTCGCAGGAAAACCGCGAGTCTATAATCCGACGTAGAACAGAGGAAAGGAGGAACCCTTGCCGAAATGACCATCCATAGTGAGTAGGGAACAATCCTGTTCCCATAAGAACATAATTTTTATCGTAGTCTTAACAACTCGAAATTAGTATAGGCCGCTAATTTCATTCATACAACAAAATTTTGTTAGCAGCCTAAGTATAAGATATCAATATAGATCAATGCGATTCGCTATGAGCCACTTCAGCATTGCCATGATTCTGGCAGTCAGCAACTTCACAACGTTGCATCAGGTACCCCAGAGCGACAAGCACCACAGTCGATAACATCACGCTGGTGGTAGTGAGCAATGGCGTACTGATGCTGATAAGCCAGGAAACGACCAGGCTTGCGAGGAAGCAAAGACCCAGTTGCAGAGTGTTCTGCAAAGCTGCGGCACGGCCAGTTGCATGTGGGAATGGACGCAGTGCCTGGGCGACAACAATCGGGTAGATCGCGCCGTTAGCAATCGCCATCACACAAAATGGGATCAGGATTTCGGTCAGCGACACATGGCTAATGAAGCCAGCAGCCCAGGTCGCGATGACGCTGACAGCAAACAGCACTAGCAACCACGGTAACAACTGCTTGCCTTGCCATTTCTGCAACGCGGCGCGACATCCATAACCACCAATAAGAAACGCGATGGTTTGCGGAACATAACTTAATCCGATTACTGCTGGACTGTAGCCCATCTCGCTAAGGATAAACGGTGAACCGGTCAGCCAGGCAAAGAAGCTGGCTGAACAGGCCGCATAAATTAGCACATTGCCACGATAAGTTTTTGAACGCAGCAGGTCGGCAAAGGTCAGTCTATCCTGACTATCATTACGTGCTTTCGTGGTGGGCTTAAGCCAGAAAATAGGCAGAATCAATACCACGGTGATGGCAAACAGGGTGGCGAAAATAGCCTGCCAGGAAAAATGCACCAGCAGCCAGCTGCCTAACAGTGGAGCAAGCGCCGGAGAAAGCCCCACTAAAGGCATAATGGTCGCGAAAATGCGGTTAACTTTTTGTGAAGGATAGTAATCCGTCACCAATGCTTGCCAGATAACGGCTGCGGCACAAACACCAACAGCTTGCACAAAACGCAATACCAGCAGAGTAACCGCGTTTTCCACCCACAGCATCCCCAGACTACCTAAGGCAAAAATTACCAGGCCAATTAATAATACCGGTTTACGGCCATAGCGATCGGAGAGCGGCCCCCACAGAAGCTGGGCAGCGGCGAAACCGGCAAGGAACAGACTAAGGCTGGCACTGACGGCAGACGCAGGCGTTTGCAGGTCGGCCTGAATGGCGGCGAAAGCGGGCAGATACATATCGGTTGCCAAAAAACCGAGTACGCTCAAACCCGCCAGCCAGACTAAAAATCTTTTCCCAGGTTGCATGTATATTCTCTAAATCTCTCAATTAAACACCGACGCAAAGTGTAGGGAGTGAAATTAGTGTTGTGAAACGGTAATATTTGATGACTGGTTTCAAAAATTTTGCAGGCAGACTATGTGGTCAGAATATTCGCTCGAAGTCGTTGATGCGGTAGCGCGTAATGGCAGTTTTAGCGCCGCAGCTCAGGAGTTGCATCGCGTTCCCTCAGCGGTCAGCTATACCGTGCGTCAACTGGAAGAGTGGCTGGCAGTGCCGCTTTTTGAGCGGCGACATCGTGATGTGGAACTGACAGCTGCCGGGGTGTGGTTTCTTAAAGAAGGGCGGTCTGTTGTCAAAAAAATGCAGATCACTCGCCAGCAATGTCAGCAGATTGCGAACGGCTGGCGCGGTCAGTTAGCCATCGCAGTAGATAATATTGTCAGGCCAGAACGCACACGACAGATGATCGTTGATTTCTATCGCCATTTTGATGATGTCGAACTTCTGGTATTTCAGGAAGTGTTCAACGGTGTCTGGGATGCGCTTTCCGATGGGCGCGTGGAACTGGCGATTGGCGCGACACGCGCGATTCCGGTCGGGGGCCGTTACGCCTTCCGGGATATGGGAATGTTGAGCTGGAGTTGCGTTGTTGCCAGTCATCATCCGCTTGCATCGATGAATGGGCCGTTCAGCGACGATACGTTGCGCAATTGGCCATCTCTGGTGCGCGAAGACACCTCTCGTACGCTACCCAAACGTATTACCTGGTTGCTCGATAACCAAAAAAGGCTGGTGGTGCCAGACTGGGAATCATCGGCAACGTGTATCTCGGCTGGATTATGCATTGGTATGGTGCCGACGCATTTCGCTAAACCCTGGCTTAACGAGGGCAAGTGGGTCGCATTAGAACTGGAAAATCCATTCCCTGATTCGGCATGTTGTCTGACCTGGCAGCAGAACGATATGTCGCCAGCGTTAACCTGGCTCCTGGAGTATCTTGGCGATAGTGAGACGCTGAATAAGGAGTGGTTGCGGGAGCCTGAAGAGACTCCCGCAATGAATGATTAACGACGATAGTCGCGGAACGGGCCGTCAGCCACGGAGCGGCGTTCAATCAAACGCGGATGAACTTCAATTGACTGCGGTTCTTCGCGTTTGTTGACTATACGATCCAACAGCATGTTGAATGCCGTTTCACCCAGTGAATCTTTTGGTTGATGGATAGTGGTCAACGCCGGGGTAAAATAGCGGGCGTTACGCACATTATCATACCCGATCAGCGAAACATCTTGCGGTACGCGCAGGCCCATTTCGTCAGCAGCACAAAGTGCGCCCATTGCCATAATATCGCCGCCACAGAAAACAGCAGTAGGGCGATGCGGTTGCGACAGAATTTGCTGCATAGCGCGATAACCGGATTCAGGTTCAAAATCACCCTGCACAATCCAGTTTTCCGGCACCTTGATCATCGCTTCTTCCATCGCCTTCATAAACCCTGCCAGACGACCCGCACCGGTATTACGCTCCAGAGGACCTGGGATGACGCCAATTTCGCGATGACCGCGTTCAATCAGATAACGTCCGGCCATGTAGCCGCCTTCAAAAGCGTTATCGATGACCGCATCGGTAAAGTCTGCTTTTGCTTCGCCCCAGTCCATCACCACCATTGGGATATGGCGATACTCTTCCAGCATTGCCAGTAACGGCTCTGGGTACTCAGAACACATAACCAGCAGGCCATCAACGCGTTTTTGCGCCATCATCGACAGATAAGCGCGCTGTTTCTCAAGATTGTTCCACGCATTGCCCAGAATCAGTGTGTAACCTTTCTGGAAGCAATTTTTTTCAACCGCTTCAATGATCTCGGCAAAATAGGCCGCTTCGCTGCTGGTCGCCAGCAAACCAATAGACTTGGTGTGGTTAACCTTCAGGCTACGCGCCACCGCGCTAGGGGAGTAGTGTAATTCTTTAATCGCTGCCCACACGGCGTTGCGCGTTTCTTCAGCGACGAAACGTGTTTTGTTGATCACGTGTGATACAGTTGTAGTGGAAACGTTTGCTCGTTTCGCTACATCTTTTATTGTTGCCATTCCATTTCACTCCAGACCCTAACTTCAGCTCCTGCAAAATCGCAAGGTAAACGTTTGCCTTTACACACCTTACGCGCAACAAAAGTGTTGCGGTACGCCGGAAAAACCACACGGAGCGTCAGGAAGGGGTCAATGGCCAGTACGCAAATAGTGTAAGCGTGGAATTTTGGCCGATCTTGATGAAAAGGGGAAGTGGTAAAAACACTTATCATTATAAATGACGGGAGATTTTTTCATCACAGTGTGTAAAAATGCGTAATATTACTTTTTGTGTGGTAATAAAAAAGGAGAAAACTTGATGAGTACCGACCTTAAATTTTCACTGGTAACAACTATTATCGTCCTCGGTTTGATCGTGGCCGTGGGTTTGACCGCCGCACTGCATTGATTTCCCCCTCGAGGGAGCGCGTTCTCCCTCGCATTTCCTTCCTTTTTGTTAGCAAAATAGCAAAAGTGTTTTCTCTTTTTGTTATTTCTATTTTTTTGTGATTGCTGTCATGCTTTCGCCACTTTAATGAATATCGCGTGGTAGCGCGAAGAAGTGGAGACGAGGCATGAAAATTAACTATCCGTTACTGGCGCTGGCGATTGGCGCGTTTGGTATTGGGACAACGGAATTCTCACCTATGGGCTTGTTGCCGGTCATTGCGCGAGGTGTGGATGTCTCGATTCCAGCAGCCGGAATGTTAATCAGCGCCTATGCCGTTGGCGTAATGGTTGGTGCGCCGCTGATGACATTACTGCTCTCTCATCGTGCCCGACGCAGTGCGCTTATTTTCCTGATGGCCATTTTTACTCTTGGCAATGTGCTTTCTGCCATCTCGCCGGATTATATGACCCTGATGCTTTCACGAATTTTGACGAGTCTGAATCACGGGGCATTTTTTGGTTTGGGTTCAGTCGTAGCCGCAAGCGTCGTGCCAAAACATAAACAGGCCAGCGCTGTCGCCACTATGTTTATGGGATTAACTCTGGCAAATATTGGTGGTGTACCTGCGGCAACCTGGCTGGGTGAAACTATTGGCTGGCGGATGTCGTTTCTGGCAACGGCGGGGCTGGGCGTGATTTCAATGGTTAGCCTGTTCTTCTCATTACCGAAAGGCGGTGCAGGATCGCGACCGGAAGTGAAAAAAGAGCTGGCGGTCCTCTTGCGTCCGCAGGTGCTTTCGGCATTGCTGACGACAGTGCTGGGGGCAGGGGCAATGTTCACGCTCTATACCTATATTTCTCCGGTGCTGCAAAGCATCACCCACGCGACGCCGGTATTCGTAACGGCAATGCTGGTTCTGATTGGCGTCGGGTTTTCGATCGGTAACTACTTCGGCGGTAAACTGGCGGACCGTTCGGTTAATGGCACACTGAAAGGTTTTTTATTACTGCTGATGGTGATTATGCTGGCGATCCCGTTCCTGGCCCGTAATGAGTTTGGTGCGGCTATCAGTATGGTGGTGTGGGGCGCAGCAACCTTTGCGGTCGTACCACCGCTACAGATGCGGGTAATGAGAGTCGCCAGCGAAGCGCCGGGGCTGTCTTCATCGGTGAATATCGGTGCCTTTAACCTTGGCAATGCGCTGGGTGCTGCAGCCGGTGGCGCTGTGATTTCAGGTGGTCTGGGGTACAGTTCTGTGCCGGTGATGGGGGCGATTGTCGCAGGACTGGCATTGTTGTTGGTGTTTATGTCAGCCAGAAAACAACCTGAAGCAGTTTGCGTTGCCAACAGCTAATAAAACAAAAACGCAGAAGGCATCCCTTCTGCGTTACAGTTTGCTGACAAAATATAACTTATCTTACTGGATGCGTTGTTAACGCCTTAGCTGGCCCACATAGAGTACCGAACGCGTAAGCCTGATAAGCGCAACACATCAGGTAATGTTGCATTTGCCATCAGTTATTATGCGGCGAAATTTTTTGCTACGAAATCCCAGTTCACCAGCGCCCAGAAGTGCTCCAGGTAGCCAGGACGCGCATTGCGATAGTCGATGTAATAAGCGTGTTCCCAGACATCAACGGTCAGCAACGGAGTCGCATCGGTGGTCAGCGGAGTACCTGCGTTAGAGGTTGAAACGATAGCGAGTTTGCCATCGCTGTTTTTCACCAGCCAGGTCCAGCCAGAGCCAAAGTTTTTGATCGCAGCATCAGTAAACTGTGCTTTGAAATCGGCAAAGCTACCGAAAGATGCGACGATAGCTTCAGCAACTTCGCCAGTCGGTTCGCCACCGGCGTTCGGTGCCAGGCAGTTCCAGTAGAAAGTGTGGTTCCAGACCTGAGCTGCGTTGTTGAATACGCCACCTTCAGAGCTGCGAATAATCTCTTCCAGTGATTTACCTTCAAACTCGGTGCCTTTAATCAGGTTGTTCAGGTTTGTGACATAAGTTTGATGATGTTTGCCATAGTGATACTCGATAGTTTCCGCAGAAATGTGCGGAACCAGAGCGTCTTTAGCATATGGTAGTGCAGGTAATTCGAATGACATTGCTACTCTCCTTTATTATTCATTGGTATACGCACAATAGCCTTATTGTGAGTGCGGATAGGGTAGCAAATTAAAAGGTGAGACAAAAGATGAACTTACCCTGTTGCCGTAACAACAGGGTAAAGTTTTAGCGAAGTGTTTTTGGGGTCATTACCCGACGAGCGCCGACATAGTGGCGCTGCCAGTAATCTTCGCTTAACGACGTGATTTGAATTTCCTGACCCGTACGCGGTGACTGAATAAATTTGCCGTTGCCGACATACACACCGACATGATCGGCCGTACCGCGTCCCTGAGTACGGAAGAAGACCAGATCGCCGTTTTTCAGTTCGCTGCGATCGATAGGTGCCGCATCGCGCAGGTGATACATTTCATTCGCGGTACGCGGGATGCGGATCTTAACCAAATCTTTATAGGCGTAATAAACCAGTCCACTGCAATCAAAACCGGTACGTGGTGAGCTGCCGCCCCAACGATATGGCTTACCAATTTGCTGCATCAGTTTATTCATTGCCACTTTCGTGGCTTTTTGCACCTTCGCTTTGTGTGCGTCGGCAATGGTTCCTGACGCGGCATTTTTGACTTTTACACAACGTGACTTATAGCCCTTACGTTTGGTGCACTTTTCCGTAAAGCTGACAGACGCCGTTTTAGTGACAACATTTTTGCTGCGAGTTTTAGCGTTTTTAGAAGCGGTAATGGAGGATTTTTTAACGGGAGAAGCAGTTTTACTTTTGGTCGTACTTTTACTGGCGGCTTTTTTGGCGGTTTTCTGACTGGCTTTATTGTTTTTTTTGGTGGTGGTGGTGCTTTTCTTTTTATCTGCTTTTTTGGTGATATGAGTGGTAGCAGAATTCTCCCTGGCTTGCTTGGAAGCATAGGCCATAGGCATTAAAGGCAGGGTGGTAAAAAGTAAAGCACAGAGCGTGATCGAAATACGGTTTATCCGCGCCACTGAGCGTCCCTCTGTTAAGGCAGGTCTATCATGCCTGCGTCTGATTTACAAAACTTGATAATTCTAATGCATAGAAGAAGAGAAAGTTAATAGCTTTAATTGTTAAAAAATACGTTTCGTCGCTGAGCGCAAAAAAAAAGCCGTAGTGAAAGCTAAAAATGGTCACAAATACGCCAGATTGCAGCATGGCAGAGTAGAAACGAATATTTGAAATGCAACTAATAGAGCAAAGGGATAAAATAGCAAAAGCGTGATGAAAATGTTATTTTCCGATGCCGCACTGACCCGCTACAATGTCAGATTACTGCCGTAAAGAAGTTTGAGGAAGCAAGACAATGAGCACCACTATCGAAAAAATCCAACGCCAGATTGCTGAAAACCCGATCCTGCTGTACATGAAAGGTTCACCGAAACTGCCGAGCTGCGGTTTCTCTGCCCAGGCAGTCCAGGCGCTTGCCGCATGTGGCGAACGTTTTGCCTATGTTGATATCCTGCAGAATCCGGACATTCGTGCAGAACTGCCTAAATATGCTAACTGGCCGACATTCCCACAACTGTGGGTTGACGGCGAACTGGTAGGCGGATGCGATATCGTTATCGAAATGTATCAGCGTGGCGAACTGCAGCAGCTGATCAAAGAAACAGCTGCTAAATACAAGTCTGAAGAGCCGGACGCTGAATAATCCGTCCCGCAATACTGACGGATGCGAACAGGCATCCGTCAGTGCTTTTTATCCCCAATCCAGCCCTTGTGGCGAACTTGAAAATCCCGCCTCACGTAGCAGCGTAAACATCGGCGTTTGCCGGACCGGTTGGTCATTCACTTCTGTCAGTGTAAAGCGCAACCGTAGTTCGCGACGCAACGCGGTGGTTAGCGCCTGGAAAACCTCCGGTGGAAGTAATTCACCTTTTTCCTGCCAGACCAGCATTTTTTTACCGCCTTGTGCCAGGTAGAGCAGCAGTTTCCCGCCAGAAATGACCACCAGCGCGCCGGCCCGACGCGTTGGAACTAACGTTGCCGGGTGCGCAGGCCAGGGCAGAAGATTCCCCCAAACATTCGCCGGATCATTGGCAGAGAGCGCTACCGGCGTATAGTGCCGCGTCTGCAAGGCTTGAGTTGCCAGATCGCGTAATCGGTCAATAGTCAGGCTATCAGCAAATTGAGCGCCGCCCAGACCTTCAACAAAACGACCACGCATAATTCGCCCGGAGTCTTCCATACTGCGACAAAGCGTTTGCATCGAGGGAAATCCGCCTGGGATATTTTCGGCGATAACCGCCTGACGACTGATGATGCCGTAGCGATCGAGCATATTTTCCGCCAGCGCCAGCATCCTTTCGGTATCATTCAGTTGCGCCACCTGCAATAACGACCAGCGTCCAGCCAACTTCGGCGTGTTGTAAGATACCAGCGGTGAGGCAGGGGGCACATAGACAGGACGTCCACGACGAGCCCGGCTGCTACGGCGAGTTGAGGGGCGTGCGCTGGTACTGCTGCGGATGAGGGCGCGTAACGGTGCCCAAATATCGCTGGTGATAACGCCTTGCCAGACCAGCTCCCATAACGCCTCTTGCAGGGCCGAAGGATCTACCGGTAGGCCGATTTTCTCGCGTATCCGTTGGCTGATTTGTTGCACAAACCAGGCACCTCCATCAGCCAGAACCGCGATTATCGCTTGCTGGATCGCTGAACGTTTCGCCTGATCCTGTTCTGCAGGAGTGAACGATTCTGCGGCATATTCCTGTAAATGCAGTGCCACCAGACCGTCATCATCACCCAGCTTTTTTTGCCCCGACCAGATAACCGCGCCGGTTGCCAGCAATTCATCGAGCATTTCTGGCGAGTAGTCGCGTACGCGGGCGGGCAGGATCTGGCTCTCCCAGAGCGAGGCGGGTAAACCGATACCGGCAAGCTGTTCGATCACCCGCATGACGCCATCCACGCCTTCATAAACGCCTTGCGATGTTGAGGCAAAGAGCGCCGGGCTACCATCGGTGGCGGGTAGCACGCCCTGACGTTCCAGCAGCAATCGCGCATAGATCTGAGCCCCAACTGGGCGCGTGGCTTCTCTGGCGGCTTGCAGCGAGCGCAAACGCAGACGACGAAAAACTTCATCGCTTACCCAGATATCTTGTTGCAGACTCATCACCAGCCCCTGTTCGCGCAATTGATGAAGTTGCTCTTCAACAACGGCAATACCGAGGCCAAACTCACTGGCCAGTTGTTCAGCGGTGACCAGGGCATGAAACCGGAGATAGCGTAGAAAGAGATCGCGAAGTGGATAATTAACACGGTTCAAATAAATCTCTGGTAGCGACGCTGGTAGTTTTACGCCGAGAGCATCGCGCAGACTGGCGGCATCATCCATGCAGGCCAGACACTCGTTGCCTGCAACAATTACAGGGAAGATTCTTTTTGTAGCGAGAAGATTTTCCCGATACGTTTCAATCTCTTCACTGCTGCCTGTATGTCGTTGTTTCAGGTCATCAACGGTCATTGGCCCCAGTTCGCGCAACAGGTCGAAAAGACCTTCTTCACCTTTCGCTTTTCTGCCAGGGGCCAGCCGTTGTAGCTCTTCTTCCACCTGACGAATGACCTGCGGGTCGAGTAACTCACCCGGTTCGACCTGACCGAGTAGATTGCGTAGCAGTTCGGTATCAAGCGACAGTACTGATGCCCGCCGTTCCGCCAGCGGGGCATTGCTCTGGTACAAAAACTCCGCCACATAACCGAACAATAAACTGGCGGCAAAAGGTGAGGGCGTCGCTGTGGTGACATCGGAGATTTGTATTTCGCCACTGTTCAGGCGACGCATCAAACGTTCAAGGGCGGGAAGATCATAAACATCTTGCAGACATTCGCGCAGGGTTTCGAGAATGACAGGAAAATCCGGATAACCCTGAGCAATTTCGAGCAATTGGCTGGCGCGCAGCCGCTGTTGCCAGAGCGGGGTGCGATGGCCCGGCGTGCGGCCCGGCATTAATAATGCCCGTGCGGCACATTCGCGAAACCGGGCGGCGAATAGTGCCGAGCTGCCCACCGCTTCGCGGACGATTTGCAGCAACTTTTCTGGTTCAAATAAAAAAATCGCGGCGTCAGGCAATTTGCCCTCGGTGTCAGGTATGCGCGCAACAATGCCGTCATCACTGGCGACCACAGAAGCGTCGGCGCCCCATAATGTATGTATCCGCCCGGCAATTGCCAGCGCCCACGGTTCATGCACTCGTCGCCCATAGGGGGAATGTAAAATAATACGCCAGTCGCCAATTTCATCACGACAGCGTTCGAGTACCAGGTGACGGCTACCCGGAACAACACCCGTCGCATTGCGCTGTTCGTCGATAAGTCCCTGAATATTAGCGAGCGTATTTTCGTTTGCCAGCCACGACGGGATACTCCCGGAAAAGAAAGTGCCATCCGCCAGCAGGTGGAGAAAATCGCCGATCATCTCGCCCAATTCAGCCGGACGTCCGTTACCTTCACCGCGCCAGAAGGGAAGCCGGGCAGAGCGACCGGGTGCAGGTATCACAATGACCTGATCGCGGGTGATTTGCTGGATCCGCCATGAGGTAGCTCCGAGGGTGATAATGTCGTTCACTCGCGATTCATACACCATCTCTTCATCCAGTTCGCCCACTCGCCGCGATCCTGTTTGTTCTTCACCTTCTGGTAATAACACACTGTACATACCACGGTCGGGAATAGTGCCACCGCTGGTTACCGCTAACAGTTGTGCACCTGGACGCGGAGTTAATATTCCCGTTTCCCGATTCCAGACAAGTTTTGGGCGAAAAGCAGAAAAGTCACCGGAGGGATAGCGCCCGGAAAGCATATCCAGCGTGGCGTCAAAAACGCGTCTCGGCAGATCTTTCCACGGTGCGGCACGGCGTACACACGCGTACCACTCATCAACCTGCAATGCGTCCATCGCCGCGGCGGCAACGGTTTGTTGCGCCAGAATGTCGAGTGGATTGTTCGGCAGCGTCAGGTTTTCCAGCTTGCCAGCAAACATACACTCAACAATGACGGCGGAATCGACTAAATCACGCCGGGTACGTGGAAAAAATAGCCCTTTGGAGATGCCACCGACCTGGTGTCCGGCACGTCCAATGCGCTGTAGCCCGCTGGCAACAGAAAGCGGCGTTGCCACCTGAATCACCAGATCCACCGTGCCCATATCAATTCCCAGTTCAAGACTGGAGGTCGCGACCACGCAGCGTAATTCGCCTGATTTCAGCGCTTGTTCTGTGATAGCTCGTTGTTCTTTTGAAACGGAGCCATGGTGTGAGCGGGCAATAAAAACGTCGCTACTTTGTACGCGGTTAGAGGTTGCACCGGAGGTCGACTCGAAATGGGCCGCATCAATGGCGATAGCCGGGGAGCGCTGTAATCGCGCTGCGTAAAGCTCGTTAAGCCGAGCAGTCAGTTTTTCCGCCAGGCCGCGAGAATTGGTGAAGACAATGGTTGAGCGATGGCGCAAAACTTCATCAAGGATGCCGGTTTCAATATACGGCCAGATGGAGCCTTCTCTGCCTGCATGGCTGTCTTCGCCAGTGCCGCTGGCGACCGATGAGACATCATCCATATTAGCGACAGGGACGACAATACGGATTTGCGGGTGTCGCATTGCCGGGGGATTGACTACCGTAACCGGGCGATCGCCACCAAGAAATGCCGCCACATCGCTGGCTGAGCGCACAGTGGCAGAAAGGCCAATTCGCTGTGCTGAGGTGTGTTGCAGCGCATCGAGCCGCTCCAGACTTAACGCGAGATGCGCACCGCGTTTGCTGCCCGCTACCGCGTGGATTTCATCAATAATTACCGTTTCGACGCCGCGTAGCGTTTCGCGCGCGCGTGAGGTCAGCATCAGATAGAGTGATTCGGGCGTGGTGATCAGAATATCCGGCGGGTTACGGGTGAGTTTGCTGCGTTCCTGCGCGGGAGTATCGCCAGTGCGGATCCCCACGCGAAGATTGACGTCCGTTTCGCCGCGCCGTCGCCGTTCATCCGCAATACCCTGTAACGGGATCTGCAGGTTGCGCTGCACGTCGGTGCCTAGGGCTTTAATCGGTGAAATATAGAGGATACGCGAAGTTTTGCGTTTATATGCCTTGCTGGCATGTTCGCCACCTTCGCGAAAAAGTTGATCCAGAGCGTAGAGAAACGCTGCCAGTGTTTTGCCGGATCCGGTCGGTGCAATCACCAGCGCATGTTCCACACTCGCAGCCACACGCCAGGTCTGCGACTGGACGGTGGTTGGCTGTTTAAAGGTACGAAGAAACCAGTCGCGGGTCGCCAGTGAAAAAACGTCCGGCAGCGACGATGAAGTATTTGGGTTATCTGCCATTAACGCTATTCCCTGTAAGTATCATGCATGATGCGTGGAATAGCCTCACTATAGATGCCTGAATCATTGCATGTCATCAGGCATCGACTCGATTACACCTCTTCGGTGGCAGGCAGCGGCCAGCCTCCCAGTCGTTTCCAGCGGTTGACGATTTCACAAAAAAGCACGGCAGTGCGTTCGGTATCGTACAGCGCGGAGTGCGCCTGGGTGCTGTCAAAGTCCATGCCAGCGGTCTGGCAAGCTTTTGATAATACGGTTTGTCCAAGCGCCAGCCCGGCCAATGCTGCGGTGTCAAAAGTGGCGAAAGGATGGAACGGGTTACGTTTCAGTGAGGCGCGTTCTGCGGCGGCCATCATAAAACTGTGGTCGAAATTAGCATTGTGCGCCACCATAATGGCGCGGTTACAGCCGCTCGCTTTAATGCCTTTACGTACAACTTTAAAAATTTCATGCAGCGCCTCGTATTCGCTGACCGCGCCGCGATCGGGATCGTTCGGGTCAATGCCGTTGAAGGCGAGGGCTTCTGGTTGCAAGTTCGCGCCGACAAATGGTTCGACGTGGAAATGTAATGTGGTGTCCGGCATCAGCCAGCCTTGTTCATCCATTTTCAGGGTGATGGCGGCAATCTCAAGTAGCGCATCGGTTTTGGCGTTAAATCCGGCAGTTTCTACATCGATCACAACAGGGTAAAAACCACGAAAACGGTCGCACAGACCGGTAAGTTGAGCGTTATCGGACATCTGATTCTCTTAATACGGATAAATTGCAGCGCGCATTATGACAAATATTACCCGCAGATGCAGTAAAGATGCGGGCGCGATGAATTCACGCCCGTCAGGAGATTAGTTGCCCAGACCGCGACCGGCGTCTTTCTCTTCGATCAATTCAATTTTGTAACCGTCTGGGTCTTCCACAAAAGCGATAACCGTAGTTCCGCCTTTGACCGGGCCCGCTTCACGGGTAACGTTACCGCCGTTTTGACGGATTTTTTCGCACGCTTCTGCAGCGTTATCGACGCTAAGTGCGATATGGCCATAAGCAGTGCCGAGTTCGTATTTATCCACGCCCCAGTTGTAGGTCAGTTCGATCACCGCTTCTTCGGTTTCCGGACCGTAGCCAACAAACGCCAGGGAATATTTGTATTCCGGGTTTTCGCTGGTACGCAGCAGTTTCATGCCCAGTACTTTGGTATAAAAATCGATGGAGCGTTGCAAATCGCCAACGCGCAGCATGGTATGAAGAAGACGCATCTTTATATCCTCAAAATGGCTAACAGATTCAAAATGTTGTTTTAGTATAGCGGCGGCTTTGCGCCGCTCGCAATGTTGGATTACAGCGTAGGGTAATCGGTATAGCCTTCCGCGCCGCCACCGTAGAAACTTTCGGCGCGCTGCGGATTTAGTTCGGCTTTACGTTGCAGGCGAGCGACCAGATCCGGATTCGCAATCCAGTCACGACCAAACGCCACAGCATCAATTAACCCTTTGCCGATCAGTGTTTCGGCTTTTTCTACCGTGTATGCGCCAGCCCCGATAATCGGGCCGTGGAAACGGGCGCGCACTTTTTCACGGAAAGCATCGGTATACGGTTTGCCGCCAGCCCAGTCTGGTTCAGACATATGCAGGTAAGCAATGCCGCGTTTACCCAGTTCCTCAATCAGATACAGCGCATCGGCTTCTTCATTCGGACCATTATCGGTGTTCTGGAATGTACCGATTGGCGAAACACGAATACCAATGCGATCGGCACCCCATTCTTTAATTCCTGCATCGACCACTTCCAGCACCAGACGTGCGCGATTTTCTACACTGCCGCCGTACTGATCGGTACGATGATTTGAAGAAGGCGAAAGGAACTGATGCAGTAAATAACCGTGAGCGGAGTGGAGTTCCACCAGATCAAATCCGGCTTCACGGGCGTTAGCGATGGCCTGGCGGAAATCGTTGACGATACCCGGAATTTCTTGCAGTTCCAGCGCACGTGGCATGGATGTTTCGACGCGGATTGCTTGTCCGTTTTCGTCACGCAGGGAAGTTCTTGTACCGGCGCTAAGCGCTGACGGCGCTACCGGTGCCTGACCGCCTGGTTGTAGGCTGGCGTGAGATATGCGCCCTGTGTGCCACAGTTGCACGGCTATATGACCGTTTTCAGCATGGACGCCAGCGGTGATTTTTTTCCATGCGGCAATTTGCTCCGGGCTATGGATGCCTGGCGCACCGGCATACCCTTTTGCCTGGGCGGAAATTTGCGTGGCCTCGCTAATAATCAAACCAGCACTGGCGCGTTGGCGATAGTATTCCGCCATCAACGGGGTAGGGATGTCACCCGGTTCAATACTGCGCAGACGCGTTAGTGGTGCCATAAAAATACGGTTTGCCGCCGTGATCGCGCCCACTTTCAGTGGGGAATACAGTTTTTCAGATGACATAAAGGCTCCCGGTCGTCTGGTGATAAAAATGCCTGCTAAACGGCAGGCGTCGCAATAATGGTTTTTACATGTGCCAGCGCGTTTTCCAGTGGTTCAGAACTGCGTGAAATTTTGGCCTGCAGATTGGCGCCCAGCCACAGTGCGTAAAGTACTTGTGCCTGTTGCAGCGGTTTGCCATAAAAGGTTAAGCAATGGTTCTCCCGGCCATTCTCCAGTGCCTGAGAGAGCAGGGCGATCACGCCGCGAGCGCCTTTATCCATCGCGCTGCGCATATCTTCTGACAGATCGCACACTTCAGCAGAGAGTTTTACTGTCAGGCAACCGCTGATGGTCCCATGTTGGCAAAACTGGTTAAGTGTCTGCTGGTAATAGGCCAGAATACGGTCGCGGTAGTTACCTTCGCCGGATTGCAGCAACTCCGCCAGTCGCAGGTGATAAGCCGCGTAATGGCGCTCAAGCATGGCAACGCCAAACGCTTCTTTAGATCGAAAGTAGTGATAGAAGGACCCTTTCGGCACTTCAGCTGTTTTTAGTAATTCGCTTAACCCCATCCCGGTGAATCCACGTTGCAGGCAAAGTTGCTCACCCGTAGCCAGGAGATGTTCGCGAGTATCAAGTTCAGTATGTTTGTTCATGTGTTCGAGTGTAGTAGACCAGTCGGTCTAGTGCAAGCAAAGTTGCTACTTTGAGTATTAACAGCTTCAATAGTGGTAATAATCTTATCTGAGGAGGGCGAAGTGGCGGAGCAACTAGAGTTCTTTCCCGTCCAGAGCCCGTGCCGGGGAATTTGCCAGTCTGATGAACGCGGATTTTGTCGCGGCTGTTTTCGTAGCCGGGATGAGCGTTTTAACTGGAATAAAATGAGCGATGGCGAAAAACAAGAGGTGCTGCGCCTTTGTCGGCAGCGGCTGATGCGTAAATTACGCGCGAATAAGTCAGCGTCATCAGATGAACCGGAGCAACCATCACTCTTTTAGCATAATCTTGCGTATACTCCTCTCATATCTGATAAGAGGAAGCGATTATGGTTCAGCGTATTACTATTGCGCCGCAAGGCCCGGAGTTTTCCCGTTTTGTGATGGGCTACTGGCGACTGATGGACTGGAATATGTCTGCCCGTCAGTTAGTTAGCTTTATTGAGGAGCATCTGGATCTCGGCATTACTACCGTGGACCATGCTGATATTTATGGCGGCTATCAGTGCGAAGCGGCGTTTGGCGAGGCGCTGAAACTGGCGCCCCATCTGCGTGAACGGATGGAAATCGTCAGTAAATGCGGTATCGCGACGACAGCGCGCGAAGAAAACGTTATTGGTCATTACATCACTGACCGCGAACATATTATTAAAAGCGCCGAACAGTCGCTGATTAATCTCGCGACCGATCATCTGGATCTCCTGTTAATCCACCGTCCCGACCCCTTAATGGATGCCGATGAAGTGGCGGACGCGTTTAAACACCTGCATCAGAGTGGTAAAGTGCGCCATTTTGGCGTATCGAACTTCACGCCTGCGCAATTTGCTTTGTTGCAATCACGCCTGCCGTTTACCCTTGCGACCAATCAGGTAGAAATTTCTCCGGTACATCAGCAATCGCTGCTGGATGGTACGCTCGATCAGCTACAACAACTGCGTGTTCGTCCAATGGCGTGGTCGTGTCTTGGTGGTGGACGTCTGTTCAATGATGATTTTTTCCAGCCGCTGCGGGATGAACTCACTGTAATAGCCCAGGAATTAAACGCGGCCACTATTGATCAGGTTGTTTATGCCTGGATACTGCGTCTGCCGTCGAAACCGCTGCCGATAATCGGCTCCGGTAAAATTGAGCGCGTACGGGCAGCTGTCGAAGCGGAAGCACTGAAAATGACCCGTCAACAATGGTTCCGTATTCGTAAAGCGGCACTGGGTTACGACGTACCGTAAGCACTTTTAGGAATACCTGCCGTTCAAATATGTGTCACTGGTTTACACTTAACCAGTATGCACAATGAACGGAGGTCCTATGAAGCGTTTTAGTCTGGCTATCCTGGCGCTGGTTGTTGCGACCGGCGCACAAGCCGCCAGTGAAAAAGTCGAGATGAACCTCGTCACGTCGCAAGGGGTTGGGCAGTTAATAGGTAGCGTTACTATTACTGATACTGATAAAGGTCTTGAGTTTTCACCCGATCTGAAAGCATTACCCCCCGGTGAGCATGGCTTTCATATTCATGCCAACGGAAGCTGTCAACCAGCAACCAAAGATGGCAAAGCTACTGCGGCACAATCCGCAGGGGGCCATCTTGATCCACAAAATACTGGTAAGCATGAAGGGCCGGAAGGTGCGGGGCATTTAGGCGATCTGCCTGCGCTGGTGGTCAATAATGACGGCAAGGCAACCGATGCCGTTATTGCGCCTCGTTTGAAATCACTCGATGAAATTAAAGACAAGGCGCTGATGATCCACGTTGGTGGCGATAATATGTCCGATCAACCTAAACCGCTGGGCGGTGGCGGTGAACGCTATGCCTGTGGTGTTATTAAGTAACTAAGAGGCCAGCGTACCTTGCGGCGGCGCTTGCTCAAGTTGCGAAAGTGAGCAGTATAGTCGCCAGACAATCGCCGCCAGTTCACGGGCGGCAGGTTGATGATGACGGGCAAGGGCATCACAAATACGTTGTAACTCTTCAAGTGTGGCCGCCAGTGATTTTTGCTGAACGCCACGCTCACTCATCACTCCCCGCAACAGAGAAATACAGTTATCCCGTACTTGTGATAACGGATCAGAACGCGACTCCCACTCGCGCAATTGCCAGACAACATGCGAGCAGTTCAGTAGCACCACCCCCCAACGTAATAACCAGCGGCGCGCTAGCGCATCCTGGCTGTTACTCAACTGACTGACGTGATGATACGTGAGAGATTCAAATTCGTTCTCGTTGTGTATCGGGCGACGGCTGAGTTGATCGACAAAATCCCGGCGCAGCGCGCGAATATGGCGTCGGCTTTTACGAGCATCCGATCCCGGACGCAGAATGGCGAACGCCAACCACGCCAGCGCCACGCCAACGATTTTCGCCAGATTATCGTTAAGAAAATCTGCGAAATCATACATCGGAGGATTGGTGACGGCGATAAACGATCCCATAAAAACAATCAGTTGCCCCCATAATGCGGCTTGTTTTGGCATTTGTATTTTGAGTAGCTGCATTGTTGCCAGCAGGGGGAAAAGAAACAGCAAAAATTGCCATAGCTCGCTAATTTGAACCATCAGGCCAAATTTAACCACAAAGCTAAATAGCGAAAGTAACACCAGCGTGCGCATCAACAGTGACAACGACTTAAACGGTGCCGCGACGACGGAGTAGAGTACACAGCTAATTGCTGCCAGCGTTAATGCATTGGCACCGGCATCCCATTGCGAAGCAATACTCCATGCGCCAATCATCATCAATGTGCTAAAGGTTCGCAGCCCGCTCCACATAGCTTCGGCGTTATCGGTATGACGTGCCAGACCGGAAGTTCGAGGGAGTCTGTCATGAACATCTACACCGCTTTGCAGACGATGTAATTCCTGACTACTTTGCAGATAAAGGCGGCAAAAATAACGTAGTCGCTGCCAGAAAGCGACGTGCCGGTAGTCGGCGACGTTGGTCGGACGTAGCGGGGCAATAATACGTGCGACGGTGTAAAAATCTGTTTGCGAACTGGCGAGCGCCGTCAGTAACAGTTCGAGAATTTCTCGTGTGGCACCTGGCGGTGAAGGCCAGTTGAGCAACATTCGTCGCAGGCTGGAGATGACGCTGGTTATACGTAATTGTTGGTGGAGCAGCGCATTAAGGCGCGCATTTTGCTCGCGAAAACGATAGTGGCTCCAGAAAGCCTGAATACGCAGTAAATTCAAGGTCAGTATCTGCCCAATCACCCCTTCATGTGCTGTGCGAATGGCATCGGTTGTTTCAGGCTGCCAGAGCAAACTGGCATGTTCCAGTAATCTGGCGTGCATGTTTTTCAATGCGGTTAAAAGAGCTGTAGCATCGGAACTGCTCGGCAGGATCATCATCATCATGCCGCCGCACAGAATACCGACTATCACCTCGCACACGCGCGCCTGAGCGATATCCCACAGCTGGCTGGCCTCAGTAATATTGACCATCGGAAAGGCGATGATGGCTGCAGTGTATCCCGCCAGTTGAAATGCATATGCTACGTTATTCGTGAAGTGCGCACAGGCCCAGGTACAAAAGCCAAGCCACGCCGACATGCTCAATAGAAAAAACCACGGCTCGTTGAGCGTATGTCCGGCAAGAAGCAGTGCCGCGATGGCTCCCAGCAAACTGCCAGCGATGCGTCCGAGGCTTTTGCTGATGACCCCGCCAACCGTTGGGAAACTCACCACAGCGGCTGACGTCATTGCCCAGTAGGGTTCGTCCAGGTTTAAATAATAAGCAACAGCAAGCGCCAGACACATGGCAAGGGTATTGCGTAACGCATAACGCCATTGTGCCAGCGTGGCCTTAAACCAGGGCAGGTTGCGCAGGGACCATGACCAGACGTTCATTACTGACCTACTGCGATACTACAGGTCGTGCCGGATACCAGCGTGACATCGCTGGGAACATTATCAAGGGCAAAGCGAACAGGGACGCGCTGGGCGAGACGAACCCAGGGAACGTTAGGTTTTACATCTGGAATCAAGCTGGAATCACTTTCAACGCTCTGATCATAAATCGCCCGTCCGATGCTGGAGACGTGACCCCGTAACGTTTTGTTGTCGCTATAGAGTGTAATTTGTGCTGGTGCACCTTCACGGATATGACGCAATTTGGTTTCTTCAAAATAACCAACGACATAAAACGAGTGGCTGTCGACAAGGGCAAACAGCGGTTTTCCGGTGTCGGCGTAGTCGCCGATGCGAGTAGTCAGATTAGTCACCCATCCACTCACCGGGGCCCGAATTTCCGTTTGCGCCAGTTGCCATTGTGCCTGTTTCAGTGTTGCTTGTGCGGCATCGACACTGGCCTGCATCGCTTTAACATTGAGGTTTGCCGTGTCCAGTTCTTCGGCAGAGATAAAATTTTGCGAGAGATGACGGCGGCGGTTGGCCTCATTATTGGCTCTGGCAAGATCAGACTGTGCTTTCACCAGTTGGGCCTGGGCATTCAGTTCGGCAATGTGGAAGGGTGTTTTATCAATAGTGAACAGAATATCGCCAGCGTTAACCAACAGGTTGTCTTTTATATTCATCTCAACAATACGTCCGGACACTTGTGGTGTGATAGCGACCTGTTCTGCGCGTACTTTGCCATCCCGCGTCCACGGTGACTGCATGTAATAGTTCCATAGCCACCATCCGGCGAGAACGGCAACTACTGCTACAATTATTGTTGAGAAATACTTAATTGTTTTAATTGACATAGTTACCACGCAATCAATATTGCCAGGGCGAAGCATACGCAGATCGCAAATAGCGACAAATCCATTAACAAGGGATGCCAGATATCGCCCGCGTAGATCCAGTCGCGAAGCAGGCGGTGTATGACAAGCCAGACGACAAATCCAAGCGCGAACGCTTTGAAAAACGGAGGAAAGTAGACAGATGCACCGAACACCAGATCTTGTAGGGGCAATCCTGTTGCACTATGCATAAACTTCACAAAATAGATTCCTTTAAGGCTGGATTTATTGCTTTAGATTAATAAATATTGTTTATGTGAGAGAAAATTACACGCTATTTCTGAAAAGCATGTCTGACGGTAAGCAAATGCAGCAATCCATTTGTTTTAGCAATACAATTGCTGCACACTATTCTAAAAGCTGTATAATATCTTAGCAAGCTAATTATAAGGAGATGAAATTGGAATCGCCACTAGGTTCTGATCTGGCACGGTTGGTGCGCATATGGCGTGCTCTGATAGACCATCGCCTGAAACCCCTGGAGTTAACGCAAACCCATTGGGTGACGTTGCACAATATACATCAGTTACCTCCAGACCAGTCGCAAATTCAACTGGCAAAAGCGATCGGCATTGAGCAGCCATCACTGGTTCGTACGTTGGACCAACTGGAAGAAAAAGAGTTAATTTCGCGTCAAACATGTCCCAGCGATCGGCGGGCCAAACGTATTAAACTGACGGAAAAGGCGGAACCGCTGATTAGCGAAATGGAAGCAGTTATTAACAAGACCCGGGCAGAAATTTTGGATGGAATTTCAGCAGAGGAACTGGAACAACTGATTAGGCTCATTGCAAAACTTGAGCATAATATTACTGAGTTACAGGCCAAAGGGTGAAATAAAGGGGGCGTGTGGTCAGTTTGCTGACCACACGTCAACTTGTTTAGCGCGGGGATACCGTCACCTGGCTGCCGTTGCTGGCCAGAACGACACGTTGTCCTGGAGAGAAATGTGTATTGCCCTGTTTCTGTACCACCATGATGGTGTTGCCGTCATCTTTACGAATTTCCAGCTCCACACCCTGTGTTTTGTTCATTGCGCTCTGTACGCCCTGACCGGCTACGCCACCCGCGACGGCGCCTGCTGCGGTAGCCAAAGAGCGTCCAGTTCCGCCACCAACGGTATTACCAAGAAAACCACCGAGAACCGCACCGCCAATTGCGCCGATGACGTTGGAATCATCACCGCCCTGAATTTGTACCTGCCGTACGTTAACAATTGTGCCATAGCTGACATTCTGCACTTGCTTCGCTTCAGAGGCAGTATAAACATCGCCAGATAGGGTATCGTTGTTAACACAACCAACAAGAGAAAGGCCTACCATTGATACAACCAGCACGCGTTTAATCATTGAAAAATCTCCTGATTACCATGAAACGCCTCACAAGCATCCCTAATGGTCAAAGTAAATCGCATTAGTATAACCATTATTACATGTTCCACTAAAGCATGATTAAATCATAAGTAGAGCAAGGTTAACCAAGTATAAACAAAACATTCATATTAGTTATTGATGTGAATATAATCTTTAACTACCAATGATAAAAATCGGCTCTTAGGCATGGAATTCGCGAAAAGTTTGTGTTTGAGTGGTGCGCAAACATCAGGTTGAAAAAGGATGAACGATGAAATCAGGCCGCTTTATTGGTGTTATGTCAGGTACTAGCCTGGATGGTGTCGATGTTGTATTGGCGACGATCGATGAACACCGGGTGGCGCAGCAGGCCAGTTTGAGCTGGCCGATTCCTCCGTCACTCAAACAGGCGGTGCTGGATATTTGCCAGGGGCAACAGCTTACGCTCTCTCAGTTTGGTCAACTGGATACCCGACTAGGCTGCTTATTTGCGGATGCCGTTAACGCGCTATTAAAAGCAGAAAATTTACAGCCGCAAGATATCGTGGCTATCGGTTGTCATGGTCAGACCGTCTGGCATGAACCCATGGGCGTCGCGCCACATACGCTACAGATTGGGGATAACAATCAAATTGTTGCGCGGACTGGAATAACTGTCGTCGGGGATTTTCGCCGTCGCGATATCGCCTTAGGAGGTCAAGGCGCCCCGTTGGTACCTGCCTTCCATCACGCATTGTTGGCCCATCCTACTGAGCGACGAATGGTGCTCAATATTGGCGGCATCGCTAATTTGTCATTGCTCATTCCTGGGCAACCGGTAGGGGGCTACGATACCGGACCGGGCAACATGCTAATGGACGCATGGATCTCGCGTCAGGTCGGTAAACCTTATGATAAAGACGCTGAGTGGGCTCGGGCGGGCAAGGTTATTCTGCCGCTGCTGCAAAACATGCTTAGCGATCCGTATTTTTCCCAACCGGCCCCCAAAAGCACCGGGCGTGAATACTTTAACTATGCCTGGCTGGAACGCTATTTGCGCCATTTCCCGGGCGTTGAGCCCCGTGATGTCCAGGCAACACTGGCGGAACTTACAGCCGTGACCATTTCTGACCAGGTATTGCTAAGCGGTGGCTGCGATCGATTGATGGTGTGTGGTGGTGGTAGTCGCAATCCGTTGCTCATGGCGCGTCTGGCTGCATTACTGCCAGGTACTGAAGTGACCACCACCGATGCTGTTGGCATTAGCGGCGATGACATGGAAGCGTTAGCCTTTGCATGGCTTGCCTGGCGAACGCTGGCTGGGTTGCCCGGCAATCTACCTTCAGTTACCGGCGCAAGCGAGGAGACGGTGCTGGGCGCTATTTTCCCTGCAAACCCGCGATATCAGAGTTAACTGAATTTTTCTTACTGCGACTGCCGTTACACTTGGAAGTTGAGGAGGGCGTATTGCCCTCCGGACCAGGAAAGTCTTCGGGATATGTTTATGAAAAAACTGTTACTACTTTGTCTGCCGGTATTTCTTACCGGCTGTAGCGCGTTTAATCAACTGGTTGAGCGCATGCAAACTGATACGCTGGAATACCAGTGTGATGAAAAACCGTTGACGGTCAAACTGAATAATCCGCGTCAGGAAGTCAGTTTTGTTTACGATAATCAATTGCTGCATCTCAAACAGGGCATTTCCGCGTCTGGTGCACGTTACACCGATGGGATCTATGTTTTCTGGTCGAAAGGTGAGGAAGCAACTGTCTATAAACGTGATCGCATCGTCTTGAATAACTGTCAGTTACAAAATCCACAGCGTTGAGATTTTTCCAGGGGCGGCGCACAATAGCGTCACCCACTGACAATCCGTAAAGAAAACCATGGCTGATAACGACGAATTGCAGAAAATCGCGCATTTGCGCCGCGAATACACAAAAGGCGGTTTACGCCGCCGCGATCTTCCCGCCGATCCTTTAACCCTTTTTGAACGCTGGCTTTCTCAGGCCTGTGAAGCCAAACTGACTGACCCTACCGCGATGGTCGTCGCCACCGTTGATGAACATGGCCAACCATATCAACGTATTGTGTTACTCAAACATTACGATGAAAAAGGCATGGTGTTTTACACCAACCTTGGCAGCCGTAAAGCACACCAGATCGAAAATAACCCGCGCGTAAGCCTGCTTTTCCCGTGGCATACCCTTGAACGCCAGGTGATGGTGATCGGTAAAGCGGAACGTCTTTCGACTCTCGAAGTAATGAAATATTTTCATAGCCGGCCGCGTGATAGCCAGATTGGCGCGTGGGTATCGAAACAGTCCAGCCGCATTTCTGCCCGTGGGATCCTTGAAAGCAAATTCCTGGAATTGAAGCAGAAGTTTCAACAGGGCGAAGTTCCGTTGCCGAGTTTTTGGGGCGGTTTTCGTGTCAGCCTTGAACAAGTTGAGTTCTGGCAGGGCGGAGAGCATCGGCTGCATGACCGCTTTTTGTACCAGCGTGAAAACGAGGTGTGGAAAATCGATCGCCTTGCACCCTGAAAAGATGCAAAAATCTTGCTTTAATCGCTGGTACTCCTGATTCCGGCACTTTATTCTATGTCTCTTTCGCATCTGGCGAAAAGTCGTGTACCGGCAAAGGTGCAGTCGTTATATACATGGAGATTTTGATGGCAAGCAGTAACTTGATTAAACAATTGCAAGAGCGGGGGCTGGTGGCCCAGGTGACGGACGAAGAAGCGTTAGCAGAGCGACTGGCGCAAGGCCCGATCGCGCTCTATTGCGGCTTCGATCCTACCGCTGACAGCTTGCATTTGGGGCATCTTGTTCCATTGTTATGCCTGAAACGCTTCCAGCAGGCGGGCCACAAGCCGGTTGCGCTGGTAGGCGGCGCGACGGGTCTGATTGGCGACCCGAGCTTCAAAGCTGCCGAGCGTAAGCTGAACACTGAAGAAACTGTTCAGGAGTGGGTGGACAAAATCCGCAAGCAGGTTGCCCCGTTCCTCGATTTCGACTGCGGAGAAAACTCTGCTATCGCAGCGAACAACTATGACTGGTTCGGCAATATGAATGTGCTGACCTTCCTGCGCGATATCGGCAAACACTTCTCCGTTAACCAGATGATCAACAAAGAAGCGGTTAAGCAGCGTCTCAACCGTGAAGATCAGGGGATCTCGTTCACCGAGTTTTCCTACAACCTGTTGCAGGGCTATGACTTTGCCTGCCTGAACAAACAGTACGGTGTGGCGTTGCAAATCGGCGGTTCTGACCAGTGGGGTAACATCACCTCTGGTATCGATCTGACCCGTCGTCTGCATCAGAACCAGGTGTTTGGCCTGACCGTTCCGCTGATCACCAAAGCAGACGGCACTAAATTTGGTAAAACTGAAGGCGGTGCCGTCTGGTTGGATCCGAAGAAAACCAGCCCGTACAAATTCTACCAGTTCTGGATCAACACTGCGGATGCCGACGTTTACCGCTTCCTGAAGTTCTTCACCTTTATGAGTATTGAAGAGATCAATGCCCTCGAAGAAGAAGACAAAAACAGCGGTAAAGCCCCACGCGCCCAGTATGTGTTGGCGGAGCAGGTGACGCGTCTTGTTCACGGTGAAGAAGGCTTGCAAGCAGCAAAACGTATTACCGAGTGCCTGTTCAGCGGTTCTTTGAGTGCGCTGAGTGAAGCGGACTTCGAACAACTGGCGCAGGACGGTGTACCGATGGTTGAGATGGAAAAAGGCGCTGATCTGATGCAGGCTCTGGTTGATTCTGAACTGCAACCTTCCCGTGGTCAGGCGCGTAAAACTATCGCGTCCAATGCCATCACCATTAACGGTGAAAAACAGTCCGATCCTGAATACTTCTTTAAAGAAGAAGATCGTCTGTTTGGTCGTTATACCTTACTGCGTCGCGGTAAAAAGAATTACTGCCTGATTTGCTGGAAATAATGCTTTAAGTTGAAAGGGGGAGTGAGAAATCACTCCCCTTGATTTTTTATACAGGGAACATGATGAAAAATATTCTCGCTATCCAGTCTCACGTTGTTTATGGTCATGCGGGTAACAGTGCGGCGGAGTTTCCGATGCGCCGCCTGGGGGCGAATGTCTGGCCGTTGAACACAGTTCAATTTTCTAATCACACTCAATACGGCAAATGGACTGGCTGCGTGATGCCGCCAAGCCATTTAACCGAAATTGTGCAGGGCATTGCCGCCATCGATAAATTACACACTTGTGATGCCGTACTTAGTGGTTATCTGGGTTCGGCGGAGCAGGGCGAGCATATCCTCGGTATTGTCCGTCAGGTGAAAGCGGTAAATCCAGAGGCAAAATATTTTTGTGACCCAGTAATGGGGCATCCTGAAAAAGGGTGTATTGTTGCGCCGGGCGTAGCGGAGTTTCACGTGCGTCACGGCTTGCCTGCGAGCGATATTATCGCGCCGAATCTGGTTGAACTGGAAATCCTCTGTGAGCATCCGGTAAACAATGTCGAAGAAGCGGTTCAGGCAGCGCGCGAGCTCATTGCACAAGGTCCGCAAATTGTCTTGGTTAAACATCTGGCGCGAGCTGGCTACAGCCGTGATCGTTTTGAAATGCTGCTGGTCACCGCCGATGAAGCCTGGCATATCAGCCGTCCGCTGGTGGATTTTGGTATGCGCCAGCCAGTTGGTGTTGGTGATGTAACGAGCGGTTTACTGCTGGTGAAACTTCTTCAGGGGGCAACGCTGCAGGAGGCTCTGGAACATGTGACGGCTGCGGTATACGAAATCATGGTGACCACCAAAGCAATGCAAGAATATGAGCTGCAAGTGGTTGCTGCTCAGGATCGTATTGCCAAACCGGAACATTATTTCAGCGCAACGAAACTCTGAAATATCTCATTTCGGCCCACAGCGGACCTGTGGGCCGATGGCTATTATTTCAAATTTTCCGCCAACAGTGCTTCTTGCACCTCCGGACGTTCAGCCATACGTTGCATGAATGCTGCGATGTGCTCTAAACCTTCCAGATTCAGTTTCACCGCGTATGCCCAGCGCAGAACCGTAAACAGATAGGCATCAGCAATCGTAAAACGTTGCCCACAGATCCAGTGTTCATCCTTCAGAGCATCGTTCACATATTGCAGTTTCTTCTCCAGCTGTGCGCGAACCGTTGGTTTGTACTCTTCCGGTGTATCAGGGCGAAATAGTGGTGTGAAACCTTTATGCAGCTCGGTGGCGATGTAATTCAGCCATTCGATGGTTTTATAGCGGGATATACTGTTTACTGGTGCCAGCAAATGGCGGTCGGGGACGCTGTCGGCAAGATATTGCATAATCGCTACGCCTTCCGTCAGCAAAGTACCATCGTCCAGCAACAACGCAGGAACCTGTCCCTTAGGGTTAACGGCGAAGTAATCATCACCGTTTTCGAGACGTTTTTTCATTAAATCCACACTGACGAGCGTAAAGTCCTTTCCACTCTCACGCAGGGTGATATGGGAAGCGAGAGAGCAGGCACCCGGTTTGTAGAACAGTTTCATCGGTAACTCCTTTTGACTGTGGTTTAAAGTATGGTAGTGCGTCGCTGAACAAAAAAAAAGCCGCTAACGAAAAGTTAGCGGCTCATAAAAGAGTTTCCCTAAAATTTACGCTACGGCAGCTTTCGCCGCTTTGTCTGCAGCGTCATCCTGCGTCATGCGGTGCAGTTTCGGTGCGGTCAGCAGCATCAGCACTGCAATAACGGCAGTAGCGACACCAATCTGTAAGAACACGCGGCCATAGACTTCCAGCGACATCAACGGATCGGTAACGTTATCCGGTACAGCCATCATACCCGCAACATAGCCACCAATCAGGTTTGCACCGGCAGTGGTCAGGAACCAGCTACCCATAATGAAGCCCATCAGGCGCTGCGGAACGAGTTGTGCAACCATTGCCAGACCCAGACCAGAGATCATCAGTTCACCGATACTCTGCAGGCCATAACTTGCTACCAGCCAGCTTACAGACACGATACCAGCGTCAGACGCGAATTTCGCACCCAGTGGCAGAATCAGGAACGCGCCAGAGCACATTACCATACCGATAGCAAACTTGGTTGGCATCGGCAGGGTATCGCCCATCTTGTTATAGATAGCAGCGAGAATCGGGCTACCAATGATGATCCAGAACGGGTTCAGTGCCTGATATTGTTCAGGTTCTACAGCCAGACCCAGAATGGTGTGCTCAACGTTACGGATTGCAAAGAAGTTCAGAGACGTCGGCATCTGGCTGTACAGCACGAAGAAGATGATTGCTTCAAGCATCAGGATGAAAGCGACGATCATTTTACGACGTGCAGCGCCTTTCATTGCAAAGGCTTCTTTACCGAAGATAACCACGATACCAAAGGCAACAACGCCCAGCGCCATACGTGCAATGTCCTGGTTGTGCAGCAGCCAGGTTGCAATCGCGATCAGTGCGGCAACACCAATAATGGTTAACAGCAGATTGCGGTAGTTGATCGGCTCAAAGTCAGGTTTTGAACCGTACTGCTTAACCCAGCGTTGGCAGAAGGCGAAGTTAACGATGGTGATCAACAGACCAACTACGCTAAGAGCGAATGCGACGCTCCAGCCATACTTGGCTGCTAACCACGGCGTAGCAATCATAGAGAAGAACGAACCGATGTTGACGGACATGTAGTACATGGTAAATGCACCGTCCAGACGTGGATCGTTTTTCTCGTAGCAGGTTGACAGCAGTGAAGACGGGTTGGCTTTAAACAGACCGTTACCGACTGCAATCGCCGCCATACCCATATAGACGATACCAGCATCGTGACCAGACCAGGCAACCAGCGCATAACCAATAGCCAGCACAATAGCGCCAAGCATAATGACGCGTTTTGTACCAAGTACCTTATCGCCTAACCAACCACCAATAGCGACAAGACCATAAACCAGGGCGCTAAAGGAAGAGAAAAGTGTGATTGAATCCGCTTCAGACATACCCAGTTGTTTAACCAGGTAAACAGCCATAATTCCTTGTAGGCCGTAATAACCAAAACGTTCCCATAACTCAATCGAGAAGATGAGATAGAACGCCTTCGGTTGTTTGAAAGCGTTCAAACTGACGCTTTCAGTTGGTTTTTGGTTTGCAGTGGACACTTTTACCTCTTTTTTTACATCCCATATTAACGGGGGTGTTTTCTCGCGTGATGTCTAATAAACATACGCGCAATTTTTATAGTGGGAGGGGAAACGGCAGGTAATGTTCACTATCTTGCACTTTCAGACAAGTCCTTTGTAATAATCTGTTACATATAACTTGCATGGAGAAATCCTCGGCTCATTGAAATGTTATCCAGCGTTAAATTTTTCTAAAAACGTAACGGCAGATTTTTTCACTACCAGAAGAGGGTTGATACCGATATTTGGCGATATGTTCTACTGTAAGGTGTTTTATGTAGTGAGATAGTCCATTATCTGAAAAATAGGCAGTGTAATGTTTTGTAGGTTTCTGCCTTGTTTGAATCAATGCCTTGTCAAATTTAACTTAAACGGAGCAATATTTTTACATATTGATGCCAATGTGAGATTGATCACAAATAGATAGAAAATTTCGCTATTAAAAAAACAATTAACCTGCATTTTTGGTTATTCATAAGCGGATTACCTGAGAATGATGCCGCGAAGTGGCATCATTGACGTTAACAAGATGTTTTATAAGAGGATAAAGAATGGTTATGAATGGGGTAACGATGTTACCCCTTTTCGTCAGATGTCAACTTTCTCTTTGTATTCACAAAGATCTTCAATAATGCAGGAGCCACAGCGGGGCTTGCGGGCAACACAGGTGTAACGCCCGTGGAGGATTAACCAGTGGTGGCAATCGACTTTGAACTCTGACGGAACCACTTTGAGCAATTTTTCTTCAACTTGTTCGACATTTTTCCCTGGCGCAAATTGGGTGCGGTTGCAGACGCGGAAAATGTGCGTATCCACCGCAATAGTTGGCCAACCGAAAGCCGTATTCAGCACCACATTTGCCGTTTTACGTCCTACCCCGGGCAGTGCTTCCAGGGCTGCGCGGTCTTCTGGAACTTCGCCGTTATGCTGTTCGAGTAAAATACGGCAGGTTTTGATGATATTTTCTGCTTTGCTGTTATATAGCCCAATGGTTTTGATATACGTTTTCACCCCATCAACGCCCAGTTCGAGCATTGCGGCAGGTGTATTCGCCACTGGATAAAGCTTTGCCGTCGCCTTATTAACGCTGACATCGGTCGCCTGAGCGGAAAGCAGTACAGCAATCAACAATTCAAAAGGTGAACTGAAATTAAGCTCGGTTGTGGGATGAGGATTGTTCTCACGCAGGCGAGTGAGGATCTCCAATCGTTTTGCTTTGTTCATCAGACATTCCCTGTTTCACCGTTTGACAACTCGCGCGTAGCGGCTGCTTCAGCACGGCGCTTTTTCATTCTTTCATCAATCAGGTATTTTCCCGCCAGCATCAGGCCCAGACCAATGAATGCCCCTGGCGGTAACATTGCTAACAGGAAGGGAGAATCGGTGTGGAAGATCTCCACCCGCAATACTTTGGCCCAGCTACCTAACAACGCATCGGCACCGTCAAACAATGTCCCGTTGCCGATGATTTCGCGTAGTGAACCCAGTACGAACATGGCGCAGGTTGCACCCATGCCTATCGAAAAACCATCAAGCGCGGAGAGTGCCGGACCTTTTTTGGCGGCGAAGGCTTCCGCACGGCCAACAACGATACAGTTAGTGACAATCAATGGAATAAAAATTCCTAACGATTGATAAAGACCAAAGGCGTATGCGTTAATCAGCATTTGTACGGCGCTGACCACTGAGGCAATGATCATCACGTAAATCGGGATACGGATTTCGGCTGGCGTCCAGTGACGTAGCGTCGAGATAGTCAGGTTGGTGAGGGTCAACACCAGCGTCGTCGCAAGTCCTAAACCCAGTGCGTTAGTGGCTGTGGAAGTAACCGCCAGCAGCGGACAGAGGCCGAGCAACTGGACCAGCGCGGAGTTGTTCTTCCACAATCCCTGAACAATAACGTCTTTAATTTCGCTCACGGTTTATTCTCCACAGGCAGGAAGTTGAGAAAGTTGTCCGGGCAACGTTTGGGCATACAATCCGGCGCGTTTTACTGCATTCACTACCGCTCGAGGCGTAATGGTTGCCCCGGTGAACTGGTCGAAATCACCACCATCTTTCTTCACCGCCCAGTGAGCATCGTCCGCGCCGCTGATTGTTTTACCCGCAAAATGGGTGATCCAGTCAGAAAGGCGCAGTTCGATTTTATCGCCAAGTCCCGGCGTTTCGTGATGCTCTGTCACACGGGTGCCAAGCACTGTACCGTTAAAATCGGCCCCAACCAACAGCTGAATCGCACCGGAATAACCATCTGGCGCGGTTGCCTCCAGAACGGCGGCTACCGGTTTATCATCCTGTTTTGCGATGTAAATCCGATGCTCACCTTTTCCTAACTCTGGTGCAGTCACTATATAGCAACTTTGGGCCAGCGCGTTGTTATAGTGCCCGGCGGGCAACACCTGATCAAATAACGCTTTTTGTTGCAGACTGGCCTGTTCAGCAATTGTCGTTTTGGTCATCTGGTTGATGGCCGCAGTTAACCCTGTTGAACCCGCTGCAAATAGCGCCAACGTAATGCCGTGTTTTCGGATAGTTTTCAGCATGGTTTATCCTTTGCGATGGCCGTATACGCGTGGACGCGTGTAGTAATCGATCAGAGGAACCGTGATGTTCGCCAGCAGGACAGCAAAGGCCACGCCGTCGGGATAGCCGCCAAAACTACGGATCAGCCAGACTAATAAGCCCGCCAGCGCACCGAAAATCAGACGACCGCGATTGGTGGTAGACGCGGTGACAGGATCGGTCAGAATAAAGAATGCACCGAGCATGGTCGCGCCAGACAACAGATGAATCTGCGGTGAGGCTAATGTTTCCGGGGAAAACAGCCAACCCAAAATTGCGCACAGAGCCAGTGTCACTAAGAAACTGACGGGAATATGCCAACGAATCGCTTTCTGCCATAACAACCAAACACCACCAACCAGCCAGGCGAGGTTTACCCATTGCCAGCCAGCGCCCGCGAGAACACCGCTGTAGATCGGATACTGCATAATTTGCTCAACCGAATGACCGGCGCGAACAGAGGTTTTGAACGTATCCAGCGGTGTCGCCTGGCTAATGCCATCGATACCTAAGCGAAGTGTGTTCATATCACCACCACTGGCGGTATGACCGTTGAAGATAATCTGTACAGCGTCGAGAAAACCAGGGATGTTGACCGCAATTTCATGCGGAGGCAACCAGCTGGTCATCTGCACCGGGAAGGAAATCAGTAAGACCACATAACCAATCATTGCCGGGTTAAACGGGTTTTGCCCCAGACCGCCATACAATTGTTTCGCGATGATCACTGCAAACACTGTACCCAGCACAACCATCCACCACGGTGCGAGAGGCGGAATACTTACCGCCAGTAATAAGCCCGTTAGTAATGCTGAGTTATCTTTTAACGTTGCAGCTACAGATTGCTTGCGCAGTTTGAGTACGAGGGCTTCGGCTAAGAGTGCACTGACCGAGGCCAACAGAATTTGAACGAGAGTACCCCAGCCAAAAAACCACAGTTGCGCAGCGATACCAGGGATGGTTGCGATCAGCACCAGCAGCATTATGCGCGATGTCTGGCGCTGGTTATGGGTATAAGGGGAGCTTGCTATTCTGAATACCATTTAGTCCTCGTTTACAACCTTTTGCTGAGCGGCTTTTTTTGCCTGAACCCGGGCGATCGCCGCGGCAACCGCTGCTTTGCGCGGATCAACCTGTTCTTCCTGCTCTACGTTAGCCTGCTGTTGTTCAAGCTTACGTGCTTTGGCGCGGGCAATAGCAGCCTCGACGGCAGCTTTGCGCGGGTCGTTCTGTTCTTCCTGCTCTACGTTAGCCTGCTGTTGTTCAAGCTTGCGCGCTTTGGCGCGGGCAATAGCAGCCTCGACGGCAGCTTTGCGCGGGTCGATCTGTTCTTCCTGCTCTACGTTGGCCTGCTGTTGTTCCAGTTTACGTGCTTTGGCACGGGCAATAGCGGCTTCGACGGCAGCTTTGCGTGGGTCAATCAGTTCTTCTGGTTCTACGTTGGCCTGCTGTTGTTCCAGCTTGCGCGCTTTGGCACGGGCGATAGCAGCCTCGACGGCAGCTTTGCGCGGATCATTCTGCTCCGGCGATTCTTCGTTAGCTGGTTGTTGTTCAAGCTTGCGTGCTTTGGCGCGCGCGATAGCAGCCTCGACGGCAGCCTTGCGCGGATCATTCTGCTCCTGCGATTCTTCGTTAGCTGGCTGTTGTTCCAGCTTGCGTGCTTTAGCACGAGCAATTGCGGCTTCGACTGCTGCTTTACGTGGATCGGCAACGACTGCATCGCCGTTGGTCTGTTGCAATTCTGCCTGTTTCGCTCTGGCTTGCGCTTTACGCGCTTCCCGTGCCGCAATAATCGCGCTGTTATCCGGGCGTTCGCCAGCTTTTATCACAATAGGCTGTGTGGCCTGGGCCTGTTTTTCTTTTACGCGAGCCAGAGCTGCAGCAATCGCATCTTTGTCTTTGGCAGCAGGTTGAACCGCCGCGTTCTTGTGTCGTTCAAGACGTGCGGCTTTTTCACGTTCCAGACGTGCCTGACGAGCTTCAAAGCGCGCTTTTGCCTCTGCGGTGCGTTTTTCTTCCTGACGAATGGCTGCAATCTCGGCTTTTTCCTGACGGAAATATTGCACAAGTGGGATATTGCTGGGGCAAACCCATGCGCAGGCCCCGCATTCAATACAATCGGCAATGTTATGTGTGGTGGCCTTATCGTGCTGCTGGCCTTTGCTAAACCAGTACAATTGTTGTGGCAAAAGATCGGCAGGGCAGGCATCAGCACAGGCGCTACAGCGGATGCAATTTTGTTCTTCCTGCGGCTCGCCAAGTTCATTAGCAGACGGTGCCAGTAAACAGTTGGTTATTTTTACAACCGGAACATCCAGCCAGGGCAAGGTAAAGCCCATTAATGGGCCGCCCATGATCACCATTTGATCGGCAGAAGGGCAGAATCCTGCATCGTTCAATAAATGTCGGACCGGCGTACCCAGTCGCGCCCAGACGTTACCAGGGCGTGCGATAGCTTCACCTGTCAGCGTCACGACACGCTCGGTAATCGGCTCGCCATCAATAACGGCACGTTTCACCGCATAGGCCGTGCCGACGTTTTGCATTAACACGCCGATATATGATGAACGACCGCCATGTGGAACCTGCTTCCCGGTCAGAATGTAGGTTAATTGTTTGGCGCCGCCAGAGGGATATTTGGTCGGAATCACCCGTAGAGAAATATCGTGAGAGTCCGCCAATACCGCACGCAGCATGGAAATTGCTTGCGGCTTGTTATCTTCAATACCGATCAGAATTTCGCGTGGCTGTAGAATATGCCCAAGAATGCGAATACCTTCCACAACCTGGGCGGCGCAATCCTGCATCAGTCGGTCATCGGCGGTAATATACGGCTCGCACTCAGCGGCATTGATGATCAACGTTTCGATTTTATCGCCGCCGCCCTGCAATTTAACACCAGTCGGGAAGCCAGCACCGCCCAGCCCGGCGACGCCGAACTGATGAATACGTTCAATTAATTCTTCCCGAGTTCGGGAGCGGTAATCGGTCCAACCGTCACGTGGGATCCAGCGATCTTCGCCATCGGCATCAATAATCACGCTTAATTCAGCCAGTGCCGATGGATGGGCAGTAGAGTGGGGGGCAATAGCCGTAACGGTGCCAGACGTTGGTGCGTGAACCGGCAGCATTTTGCCGCGTCCACGGGTGAGAGGTTGCCCGCGCAGTACCTTATCACCAACGTTAACGCACAGTTCGCCTTCAGCGCCAATATGCTGTTTCAGTGGAATAACAAATTGCTGCGCCAGCGGAACCTGGCGCAGGGGAGTACCGTTGGACTGAGTTTTCATCTCCGGTGGATGAATGCCGCCATCGAAGTCCCAGATTTTATTTTTTTTGAAAGCAGAGAATAACTTAAGCATGGTGTTCCACGGGAATGATGCGCACGGGAATAGTGTTCAGATCCCATTTCCAACTGTCTGGCGTTTCTGCAACCGGTTGTAAGGAGATGCAATGTGTTGGGCATGGGTCTACGCACAGATTACAACCAGTGCACAGATCGCTCATGACGGTATGCATTGCTCGGGTAGCGCCAACGATGGCATCCACCGGACACGCCTGAATACACTTAGTGCAGCCAATACAGTTATTTTCATCGATAACCGCAACCATACGCGCAGGTGTCGACACTTGCGCTTCGCCATCCAGAGGCTGTGGCTCGACGTTGAGCAACTCGGCAATTTTCAGCATTACAGCTTCGCCACCAGGCGCGCAGCGGTTGATTTTTTCACCGTTACAACTAATAGCCTCCGCGTACGGGCGACAGCCAGGATAACCGCACTGGCCACACTGGCTCTGCGGTAAAATTTCGTCAATTTTCTCAACGACCGGATCGTCTTCCACCGCAAAACGGCGGGAGGCATAACCCAGAATGGCGCCAAACGCCAGACCCAGCAGGCTCACGGCGGCAACGGCAATCCAGATAGCATTCATTACAACTTCACCAAACCACTAAAGCCCATAAAGGCCAGAGACATAAGACCTGCGGTAATTAACGCAATGGCATTACCGCGAAAAGGTGCCGGGACATCCGCCACCGCAAGACGTTCGCGGATGGCGGCGAAAAGCACCATCACCAGCGAAAAACCGACAGCGGCGGAAAAACCGTACAGCGCCGACTGCAAAAAATTGTGTCCCAGGTTGATATTCAGCAACGCTACGCCAAGTACCGCACAGTTGGTTGTAATAAGCGGCAAAAAAATCCCCAGCAGACGGTAAAGTACCGGACTGGTTTTGCGCACCACCATCTCGGTGAACTGCACAACCACGGCAATCACCAGAATAAACGCCAGGGTGCGAAGATAAATCAAATTGAGTGGGATCAAAATCCACGTGTCGATAAGCCAGGCGCAAATAGACGCCAGCGTCATCACAAACGTTGTTGCCAGCCCCATGCCCATCGCGGTTTCCAGCTTTTTGGAAACGCCCATAAACGGACAGAGGCCGAGAAACTTGACCAGTACAAAGTTATTGACCAGTACAGTTCCGACAAACAGTAACAGGTAGTCAGTCATTTTTCGGCCTGAAATAAAAAAGCCGCCTATTATCCGTTAATCCAGAGCAGGCGACAACAGGTTAACTGTAAGGTTATTACGGATTCACAAACGTCGCTTTGACCCGCGACGAGCGTTTGAAATAGGGGACTATCAATGCGGTTGCCAGCAAAGTAAACAACAACTGGCGCACGGCTATGCCATCTTCAACTGGTGAAAAAGCGAAGGCTTTAACTGCCAGTAATACGGATATCAGTAGCCAGATAATATAGTGTTTAGGAACACAACGCCGACGTTTAAAGAAAGCGATAGTCAACCACAAAGTGTAATACCACATGGCGATGGCGGTAATAAAAGAAACGCCCCATGAGATTTGCGTTGTCAGTGCTTGTTCGCCGAGCGTTTTAAAAGTTTGAGGAGAAGATAACGCGGCGGTATACAGTAACAGCGCCAGCGTCGTACTCAACAGAGCGACTAACAGCCAGGCCAAAGGGCCAAGCAACCAGCCTCCAATACGTTGTGGCGTTGTGGTGGTCATAGGTTCTCCAGAATAGCGACAGCAAACAGGCAAATCTAATTTTCGGGGCGTTATTATAAGGCTTTTATAATCGATCGCTACTTTCTTTATTGGACATAGTGCCAGACGGACTTCGGTACCTGGCCCAGGTCAAACAAACGCCCGCCAGAAACCAGCTCTGCTCGGCGGTGATCGGCAGCACGATACATATTGATAAGCTCCTGATCGTCCGTCAGGGTGTAATTAAGATGATCGTAAAGTTTTTCCAGGCTTTCGAGAGAACTGATTTTGCGAAATTTTAATAAGTAGTCCTGAACAGTCATAAAAGGTCCATAAAATAATTAATACCAAAGGGGTAGGCATTATATGTAATGATAAAACTTCACCAAAAGTGAACGCTTATGTAATAACAATAATAAGAATGCGCTGATGGTAAATATTCAGGGATGAAATACTGTCATTAAAAGAGTAACGCGCTTTACTATCCCTGCCAATCACCAACAACACAGTACAAGATAATAAATTCCTGGTTTAATACCCGACAAGTTAAAACATGCACCTGTATGGGCGGCATATTGTTCTGCAAGCGCAGAACTTACTTATGCTGCACCTGGGTGCTTTGTTCTGGCGGCTGGTAGTTGTCAATGTGACTTGCCACGCCAAGAAGAATGACTGAAACGATAAGAACGATCCAACCTGTAAATTCAATAAGACGATTCATTACTGCCCACATCTATGATTATTGATCCATTAACTTCAGGGGGTAAATGTTACTTAGCAATAATAGCTCCAGCAAGATTTTTGCTGAGGTTTTTGCGATATTTATCTCTTATCATTAGAAAATCAGCTATTTCTTTGACTTAAGTTAAATGACATCCCATATGGCGGGCAGGTTATTAAACTGTTGAGAGAGGGTAAAGGATAGTGTCAAATAGCGATCGTACTTCTCTGAGAGGCAATGACATGAGCGACAACATCCGTGTTGGGTTGATTGGGTATGGTTATGCGAGCAAAACCTTCCATGCGCCCCTGATTGCGGGCACGCCCGGACTAGAACTGGCAGTAATCTCCAGTAGTGACGAAACAAAAGTAAAGGCCGACTGGCCAACGGTTACGGTTGTCTCTGAACCAAAACATCTTTTTAATGATCCCAATATAGACTTGATTGTCATTCCCACGCCTAACGATACCCATTTCCCGTTAGCCAAAGCGGCGCTTGAAGCGGGTAAACATGTGGTCGTCGATAAACCTTTTACCGTGACACTGTCACAAGCTCGGGAGCTGGATGCGTTGGCAAAAAGTCTGGGGCGCGTATTGTCTGTGTTTCATAATCGTCGCTGGGATAGCGATTTTCTGACACTAAAAGGTTTGCTCGCGGAAGGCTCGCTGGGAGAAGTTGCGTACTTTGAATCTCATTTCGACCGCTTCCGACCGCAGGTGCGCGATCGTTGGCGTGAACAAGGCGGTCCTGGCAGCGGTATCTGGTACGATTTGGCACCGCATCTGCTCGATCAGGCTATTACGCTTTTTGGCTTACCCGTCAGTATGACCGTGGATTTAGCACAGTTGCGCCCGGGTGCGCAGTCGACTGATTATTTTCACGCCATTTTGTCCTACCCACAGCGGCGAGTCATTTTACACGGCACTATGCTGGCAGCAGCTGAGTCAGCACGCTATATCGTGCATGGCTCGCGTGGCAGCTATGTTAAATATGGCCTCGATCCACAGGAAGAGCGGTTGAAAAATGGTGAGCGTCTGCCGCAGGAGGACTGGGGCTACGATATGCGTGATGGCGTACTAACCCGCGTTGAAGGTGAGGAACGTGTTGAAGAAACGCTGTTGACCGTGCCCGGGAATTATCCGGCGTACTATGCGGCCATTCGTGATGCGTTAAATGGCGACGGTGAAAACCCGGTGCCAGCAAGTCAGGCCATTCAGGTGATGGAGTTGATTGAGCTGGGTATCGAATCCGCCAAACATCGTTCGACTTTGTGCCTTGCGTAAAATGAGGGGGATGGTGCAATTGGCACCATCCATTTCTTTTACTTCGCTGCGACTTTTTCTCGCAGTGCGCGTTTTTCCTCTGCGCTGAGGAAAGTCATTTCCAGACCATTAATCTGCGCCTGGCGGATTTGCTCGCGAGATAACCCTGCAGCAGGTGCGGCTACGGTATATTCGTGAATAATATCGACGCCCTGAACACCGGGATCGTCGGTGTTAATGCTGGCACGAATGCCATGCTCAAGGAACGTTTTCAGCGGATGCGCCGCCAGAGATGCCACGGTACTGGTCTGAATATTGGAGGTCAGGCAGGATTCAATGCCAATTTGTTGCTCGGCGAGGAAATCCATCAGCGCCCGATCTTCAATGGCTTTTACGCCATGCCCAATGCGTTCAGCGCCCAGTTCACGAATGGCTTGCCAGATACTCTCTGCCCCGGCAGCTTCGCCTGCATGGACGGTAATATGCCAGCCCGCATCACGCGCGCGGTTGAAGTGAGAAAGGAACAGGCTTCCCGGGAAACCAAGTTCATCACCGGCTAAATCCAGCGCAGTAATCTGGTCACGGTGGGCTAAAAATGCCTCCAGCTCTTGCTGGCAGGCAGCTTCGCCGAAGGTCCGGCTCATAATACCGATAAGGTTTGCCTGCACACCAAAGGTGCGGCAACCTTCACGGACGCCATCAATAACGGCTTCGACAACGCCCGCAACAGGCAACTGATGCTCCATTGCCATATAACCTGGCGAAAAGCGCAGTTCGACATAATGCAGACCGTTTCGGGCAGCATCTTCAATATTTTCAAATGCCACGCGACGGCATGCGTCGAGTGAGGCAAGAACTTTAACGCCCCAGTCAAGTTTGGTGAGAAAACTCACCAGATCGGGTTCGTTGGCGATGACCTGAACGTGTGGGAGCAGCGTTTCGAGGGACTGTGCAGGAAGCGAGATATTATGCTGGCGGCCAAGTTCAAGGATGGTTTGGGGACGAATGTTGCCATCAAGGTGGCGATGGATATCAGTTAATGGCAGGGTGGTATCAATCATGGTCGCACTCTTTTTCTGGATATAAAAGTGCGCACCATTATAAAAACAAAGCAGGGTAAAAATCTATGATTGCGCAACGATTATTTTCATTGCGCAATCGCAATTAACGTACAGTGCGGATGGCATTCATTAATCCAGCAACGCCTTTTTCCAGTTTTGAGCGTGGGCATCCGGCATTCAGTCGAACAAAGCCACGGCCTTCTTCTCCGTAGGTATATCCCGGCATGATTGCGACTTTTTCTTGTTCAATCAGCGCTTTTTGCAACGCGTTGTCATCAATGTTCAATGGGCGTAAATCAAGCCATGCCAGATAAGTGGATTGGGGGATCTGCCAGTTGAGTTCCGGGAACGCGGCGTTCATTGTATCTGCGATATACGTCAGGTTATCTTTCAGATAGACGCGTAAGGCATCAAGCCACGGCGCGCCTTGCTGATAGGCGGCGATATGAGCAGTTAACGCCAGTACCGCAGGGGAGGAAAGCCCATCACGGCCTTTCAGGGCCGATAAATACGCTTCACGGCTGTCACCATTTTCAATAATCCCGTAAGCCCCGGTCAGGGCCGGAATATTGAAACTTTTCGAACCAGACGTCAGTAGCGCCCAGTCGCCGCGAGCAACATTGCTCCAGGGAATATGCGGTTGCTCGCCCCATACCATATCCATATGGATTTCATCGGAGATAACGCGTACACCGTAGCGTTCGCACAGGTCAGCCATTGTCTCCAGTTCATCGCAGGTCCAGACTTTGCCGGTAGGATTCTGCGGGCTGCACAGGAGCATAATTTTACACTCCGGTTTCGCCAACACAGCTTCAAGTTTGCCCATATCGCAAAACCAGCCGTCAACTCGCTTCTCTAAAGCAACAGGCATCACGGTGCGCTGATTACCTTCAATGGCTTTGTAAAATGCGTCGTAGGACGGGGTATGGATCACCACACCTTCACCGACCGCGGACCACTGGCGAATTAGTTCCGATACCATATAGATAACGGAAGGGCCGTACACCACCGACTGCGTATCAATGGCGGTGTAATGCTGTGTGGAAAACCAGTGGGCAATCGCCGCGAGAAATTCATCGTTTTTCCAGCGACTGTAGCCAAACACGCCGTGCATCAGGCGCTGATTCAGCGCCTCAATAATGCAGGGAGCGGTGGCAAAATCCATGTCTGAAATCGTGAATGGTAACAGGTCAGCAGCGCCGAAACGGTCAGCGACATAATCCCACTGCGTGCACCATGTGCCATGACGATCTACGACCGTCGAAAAATCGAACATATCTTATCCTTATGCCTGAACAGTACTCATCAGACCGGCCATTTCATCTTTTACTGACTGAACTTGCGGCCCGATAACAACCTGCAGGTTATGTTGATTAAGTTGTACTACGCCAATTGCCCGATTGTCCTTCAGCGCCTGCACATTAACAAGCGACATATCTTTCACAGACAAACGCAGACGAGTAATGCAGTTATCGAGGCTGACAATATTGTCGGCACCGCCTAAGGCTTCGAGGATGGCAGGAACGTTGTAACCTGATTTACCCGGCGCATCGGCAACGGCTTTTTCGATTGAGCTGGCAATTTCACTGTCGCGCCCAGGGGTTTTCAGATTGAAGCGGGTGATAGCGAAACGGAAGATGACGTAGTAAACAACAAACCAGATTGCCGCAACTACCGGCACCATATACCACTTGGTGGACAGGCCATGCAAAATACCGAACACCACAAAGTCGATGATATTTCCGTCAGTATTGCCAATAGTGACGCCAAGTACGGACATCACGGTGAAACCGAGTCCGGTTAACAGCGCGTGGATCACATACAGAACCGGCGCAACAAACAGGAAAAGGAACTCCAGCGGTTCGGTAGTACCGCCAACGACACAGGCGATCAGGCCGGAAATCAGCAGCCCCTTAATTTTATGGCGATTTTCCGGGCGAGCACAGTGATACATGGCTAATGCGGCGCCAGGCAGACCGCCGAGGAATGCAGGCATTTTGCCCTGTGAGAGGAAACGTGTCGCGCTTTCAGAGAAACCGTGAGTGGCCGGACAGCTTAATTGCGCCTGGAAGATGGTTAGTGCGCCGCTTACGGTTTGACCACAGACTTCCTGCGTGCCACCCGCGTCAGTAAAACGAATTAATGCCACCAGAATGTGATGCAGACCAAACGGCAACAGTAGACGTTCACCTGTACCAAATAGCATCGGTCCGAAATCGCCCGCGCTGTTGATCATATGGCCTAAGCCGCTAATGCCCATGGCGAAGATCGGCCAGACCAATGGGATCACCAGACCAATGAGGCCCATCACTAGCGAGGAGATTATTGGCACGAATCGCGTACCGCCGAAGAATGCCAGCGCATCGGGCAGGCGGATATTATGGAAACGCTCATGTAGCATCCAGACGATAATACCGGCGATTACCGCGCCGAGGATCCCGGTATCGATCGACTGGATCCCAAGAATACTCTGGATGTTATTGGCTTTCAGAACGGCGGTATCGGTGGTTGGCAGAATGCCTTTATTGGTCAACCAGAAGTTCACCGCCAGATTCATTACTGCGTAACCAACGAATCCAGCGAACGCCGCCACGCCTTTGTTTTCGCGCGCCAGACCAAGCGGGATCGCAATACAGAACATCACCGGCAGGAAACTAAAAGCGAATGAGCCAACCTTACTCATCCAGGTAAAGATAGCTTGTAATAGCGGGTTACCCAGTGCAGGGATTAAGATGATGACATTATGGCTGCTTAACGAACTGCCAATCCCCAGCATAATGCCGCAAAACGACAGTAACGCCACGGGCAACATGAAGGTTTTGCCTAACTGCTGGAAGAACTCCCACAGCGTGACTTTCGGTGCTGCTTTCGCCGTCATAAAACGACTCCTCGTAGAGAACAATCTGGATTCAGTAAATTGCGCGAGAAGATAAAACGTTTTATCAAATTTTAGTGAGGCATAAATCACATTACGCAACGATAATAGCGGGTATAAGATAAATAATAGGTAAAACGTTTTATCTGTCACAATAATCAGGGAGTAGGTCATCTGCATGGCTACCGCCAAAAAAATCACCATTCATGACGTTGCGCTGGCTGCGGGCGTGTCGGTCAGTACCGTTTCACTGGTGCTGAGTGGCAAAGGGAGAATCTCTACCGCCACAGGAGAACGGGTTAACGCCGCCATTGAAGAGCTGGGATTTGTGCGAAATCGCCAGGCGTCGGCACTGCGCGGCGGGCAGAGTGGTGTGGTTGGCTTAATCGTGCGTGACTTGTCCGCGCCGTTTTACGCTGAATTAACTGCCGGGCTAACAGAGGCACTGGAGGCGCAGGGGCGGATGGTTTTTTTGCTCCACGGCGGTAAAGATGGCGAGCAACTGGCCCAACGATTTTCGCTGTTGCTGAATCAGGGCGTCGATGGCGTCGTCATTGCCGGGGCGGTGGGAAGCAGTGATGACGTGCGGCGTATGGCTGAAGAAAAAGGTATTCCGGTAATTTTCGCTTCCCGCGCCAGTTATCTTGATGATGTTGATACTGTTCGCCCGGACAACATGCAGGCAGCGCAGTTATTGACGGAGCATCTCATTCGCAACGGGCATCAGCGTATCGCCTGGTTGGGAGGGCTAAGTTCTTCTCTCACCCGAGCTGAGCGAGTGGGAGGATATTGTGCGACGTTATTAAAATTCGGCCTGCCGTTTCACAGCGACTGGGTACTGGAATGTGCCTCGAGTCAGAAGCAAGCTGCGGAATCGATTACGGCGCTTTTGCGCCATAACCCGACCATCAGTGCAGTGGTCTGTTATAACGAAACCATTGCAATGGGGGCATGGTTTGGCTTGCTGAAAGCAGGGAGACAAAGTGGGGAAAGTGGCGTCGATCGTTACTTTGAGCAACAGGTTTCGCTGGCGGCATTTACCGATGCATCGCAAGCCACACTTGATGACATCCCCATTACCTGGGCCAGCACGCCTGCACGGGAACTTGGTACAACACTTGCGGAACGCATGATGCAAAAAATCGCTCATGAAGAGACGCATTCACGGAATCTTATTATTCCTGCCCGGCTCATTACGGCGAAATAATCCGCTCTTTATCTGCTATACCTGGTAGTGTCCTTTCCTCAAGGGTAATGATAAAAATGTGGCACACAGGCGGTGCCTTTTATTTTTACTGACGTTCACAGGAGGTTTATGTGTTTAATTCTGACAACCTGAGACTCGACGGAAAATGCGCCATCATCACGGGGGCGGGTGCAGGTATCGGTAAAGAAATCGCCATTACATTCGCGACAGCAGGCGCATCTGTGGTGGTGAGTGATATTAACGCCGATGCAGCAAATCATGTTGTAGACGAGATTCAACAACTGGGTGGACAGGCATTTGCCTGGCGTTGTGATATTACTTCCGAACAGGAGTTATCTGCTCTGGCAGACTTTGCTATCAGCAAACTGGGCAAAGTTGATATTCTGGTTAACAACGCTGGTGGTGGTGGTCCTAAGCCGTTTGATATGCCAATGGCGGATTTTCGCCGCGCTTATGAACTGAATGTGTTTTCTTTTTTCCATCTGTCACAACTCATTGCGCCTGAAATGGAAAAAAATGGCGGAGGCGTTATTTTGACCATCACATCTATGGCGGCAGAAAATAAAAATAAAAACATGACCTCCTATGCGTCATCTAAAGCTGCGGCCAGCCATTTGGTCAGAAATATGGCATTTGACCTGGGTGAAAAAAATATTCGGGTAAATGGCATCGCGCCTGGGGCAATATTAACTGATGCCCTGAAAACCGTTATTACGCCAGAAATTGAAGAGAAAATGTTGCAGCACACGCCAATCAGGCGTCTGGGCCAACCGCAAGATATTGCCAACGCGGCGCTATTCCTTTGCTCACCGGCTGCCAGTTGGATAAGCGGGCAAATACTCACCGTCTCCGGCGGTGGGGTGCAGGAACTTAATTAATACGCTAACAGGTCGGTAAACAATCGAGTGAGCATTGTTTACCGACACAGATTATAGGGAAGTGAAAAGCCTCAACTGGCAGCCAAACATTGTTTTTTGGTTGACCAATTATCGTGTAAATAGTAAACGAAACGGGTGTGCCTTCGCACTATTCAACTGCAATGATAGGCGCTCACCGGACAACGCGGTAAACTAGTTATTCATGCTAACTATATTGGTTTAACGATGGATAACATGCAGACTGAAGCACAACCGACACGGACCCGGATCCTCAATGCTGCCAGAGAGATTTTTTCAGAAAATGGATTTCACAGTGCCTCAATGAAAGCCATCTGTAAATCCTGCGCCATCAGTCCCGGGACGCTCTATCACCATTTCATCTCTAAAGAAGCCTTGATTGAGGCGATTATCCTCCAGGACCAGGAAAGGACGTTGGCTCGCTTCCGGGAACCGATTGAAGGGATGCATTTCGTTGACTATATGGTCGAGTCGATAGTCTCTCTCACCCATGAAGCCTTTGGACAAAGGGCGCTGGTGGTCGAAATTATGGCGGAAGGGATGCGCAATCCACAGGTTGCCACCATGCTCAAGAATAAGCATCTGACTATCACGGAATTTATCGCCCAGCGCATGCGGGATGCTCAGAAAAAAGGCGAGATAAGCCCAGACGTTAACACGGCAATGACCTCTCGTTTACTGCTGGATTTGACCAGTGGCGTGCTGGCCGATATCGAAGCGGAAGATCTGGCGCGAGAAGCGTTATTTGCCCAGGGACTGCGCGCGATGATTGGCGGTATATTGACTGCATCCTGATCCTTTCTTTTCGCGGGTCGGTGACCACTGGCCTGCTTAATCCTGGCTAAAAGCTATTTTCGTTTCGTCACAAAACCACCGTTAACACATACGCCGCAAACATATGTCACGCCACGGGATTGCTATTTTTGGTTTTTTGATCGCGGTGTCAGTTCTTTTATTTCCATTTATCTTCTATGGGTTTCTCACAGATAACTGTTTGCATGGTTAAATTGGTTAACTGATTAGATTAAAGGTTGACCTGTGTTTTTATCTTCATGAGGCGTCCCTGATTGCAGGAAAAAGTAGTCCTGATAAGCGTAGGGCATCAGACAATCTCTTGTTTGTAATCAGACGAACACGCCGAAGAGGAAATTCTCCGGCGTTTTGGCAGTGAATTACTGCTGCGGGATTGCCGGTACAGCCGGAACGGTAAGAGCTGGCATCGCAAACATGCCAACAAAATCTTCTAACGGCATTTTCTGCCCGTTTAATGTGATCTGACCGTTAGCATATTGCAGGCTGGTGGTGATGGTGTTGTCCTGCAAAGTGGTCAGACGGAACATCTGGCCCATTGCTGATGCACCTTCAACTTGCTGTTTCGCCAGCTTCTTAGCTTGATCTTCCTGATATCCTTCCAGTTTAGCCACCTGGGTCATCAGTTCGGTTGCCATATCCACCGGAATGGTCAGTTTGGCATCAAGCGACTTAACCGAGCGGTCGACTTCCTGCGCCAGCGTTTGCGGTGCTTCTTTAGTCGTTGCCGGATCTTTCAGGAACAGCGACAGATTCAGCGCACTTTCCCCCTGACTATTTTTCCAGCTTAACGGAGCGATAGTTATCACCGGATCGCCTTTCAACATCAGTGGCAGGGCGCTAAAGAACGCTTCCGTCACTTTCTCCTGATAAAGTTCAGGGTTGTCAGAAATCTCTGGTTGTGCCAGTAACGCCTGAGTTTGGGCATTATATTGTTGGCTAAACTGATGCCAGGCTTCGCCGTCAATCTGGCCCACTTTTATGGTCAGCTTGCCGCTACCGAGATCCTGATTCTGAACCTTCAGGCTATTTAGCGAGTAATCCAGTTGGCTGTTAATCGTTTTACCGTCATTGACCAGATCAGATTTACCGCTGATCTCCATACCTTCCAGCAGCGCCAGTTCTTTGCCTTCCACTGAAATGGTCATTTTTTCCAGCGACAGTTTTTGATTACCTACACGCTCACCAAAACTTGCCAGCGTGCTGGAACCGTCAGTTTTCAGATTATTAAAGGTCAACTGCACTTTCTGGTTGTATTCGTTAACCGCGTCCACTCGACCACTTTGCGCCTCCCCGGAAAGGGAGATAGCTTTGCCATCTCTGTCTGCATTTAACTGAAACTCGCCGCCGCTAAAGGCGACTTTTTCATCCTTTTGTTCGTAATTAAGTGGCTTGAGTGAAATATCTGAGCTGGAATCGCCGCTGTAACCAATGCGGGAGTTAATCTCAAAAGGCGTTTCACCTTTAGCCATATCAAACAGTGGTTTGCTTACATCGTTATTGACCAACGTGGTTTGAATCGACGCCATCGACGGGATCAGATTCAGTTTTTTCAGCTGGGCCAGAGGGAAGGGACCATGATCAACCGATTCGTTGAAGATGACGCTCTGACCACTTTTAATCCACGGATTTTCTTTCCCGGCAATGGGTTTCACAATCAACTGCAACTGGCTGCTGAATACGCCGCGATGATAGTTTTGATAACTCACTTCCAGGTTGGATTCAGGAGCTGTCAGTTTGAGTTGCGCGTTAGCCTGCGCGACCATCTCTTCGAGATGGGTTTCAATCTTCTTGCCTGTGTACCATGCGCCGCCTGTCCAGACTACGCCGAGCGCAACAATGACGCCTACCGCTACCAGCGATTTATTCATAATGATTATCCATAAAATGAAATCAGGCGGACTGGCCGCCTGAAGGTGTTATAAGCCTTTAATAAGCTTAGCAAGAGATGTTAATTATTTCAGTAAGCTCTTACAGCTTGTTGTAAACCCGCGCTAAACGTCCGTGGCCTTTCACTGTCACTGGTGACTCGTTGGCGGCAATAAACGCTGATTCACCCGGTTTAAGCGGTAACTGCTGAGAACCTTTACACAGCGTCGCTTCGCCTTCAACACAGAACAAAATGGCGGCACTTTGCTGGCTAATGGTGGATTCTTCATCGCTAAGATCATGCAGCGAGAAGGCAAAATCATCCACCGGAATTGGGAAGTCCAGTTCTGCTCCTTGTTTCACCGGCTGTGTCAGTAACTGGTTGGCCGGTTTGGCTTCAAACTTCACATTGGCAACCAGCTCTGGAATATCAATATATTTTGGCGTCAGTCCCGCACGCAGAACGTTATCGGAGTTCGCCATCACTTCCAATGCCACGCCTTGCAGGTATGCGTGTGGCGTTTCAGCGAACAGGAACATGGCTTCGCCAGGGTTGAGTTTCACTACATTCAGCAACAGCGGGGAGAACAGGCCGCTGTCATCAGGGTAAAATTCAGAAATTAAACGGATAGTTTGCCACGGTTCGCCCTGCTGGCTGTCGAGCGCCGATTTCAAAATCGCCAGCGCGCGGGATTTCTCTTCGCCTTTCATATTCAACAGGCTGGCAAATAGTTCGCTTAAACGTTCGGCATCAGGCTGCTGTAAAAAGTGAGCAATGGCCGGATGCGCGCCCGCAACTGGTTGAAGCAGGGAGACAATGTCGGAAAACTCACGAAATGCGTTCATCGCGAGGAAAGGCGTCAGGGCAAAAACCAGCTCAGGCTTGTGGTTGGGATCTTTATAGTTACGCTCGGCGGCATCCATCGGAATACCTGCGGCATTTTCTTTGGCGAAACCGATTTCAGAATTGCGTTTGTTCGGATGCACCTGAATGGAGAGCGGCTGGGCTGCGCATAATACTTTGAACAGGAAAGGCAATTCGCCAAAGCGTTTGGCAACGGCATCTCCCAGCAGAGTCGCTTTATCACTCTCAATCACATCACGCAGTGAAACGATATCTCCGGCGGCATTGTGAACACGTGAACTGCTCTTCGGATGCGCGCCCATCCACAACTCGGCCATCGGCTGGCTGGACGGATTTTCCATGCCATAAAGTTCAGTCAACGCCGTTTTGCTGCCCCAGGCATAGTTTTGCACTGAGTTAATGAGTTTTTGCATGATCAATCCCTGTTTAGATTTGGAAATTAATCCCGCTATTAAAGCAAGAATCCTATGGGAAGTAACCTGGAGCCGCAAAAAGTCGTACTAGTCTCAGTTTTTGTTAAAAAAGTGTGTAGGATAATGTAACTCGCTTTTAACAGGGCAATGGAACACCCGCCCAAAGCATAACCAAACCAGGCAGTAAGTGAGAGAACAATGTCAAACAAACCCTTTCATTATCAGGCTCCTTTCCCACTCAAAAAAGATGATACCGAGTACTACCTGCTGACCAGCGAACATGTCAGCGTATCTGAATTTGAAGGACAGGAGATTTTGAAAGTCGCGCCAGAAGCGTTAACTCTACTGGCGCGTCAGGCGTTTCATGATGCGTCATTCATGCTGCGTCCGGCCCATCAACAGCAGGTCGCCGACATTTTGCGTGACCCGGAAGCCAGCGAAAACGACAAGTATGTGGCGCTGCAATTCCTGCGAAACTCTGATATCGCCGCAAAAGGCATTCTGCCGACCTGTCAGGACACCGGCACCGCGATTATTGTTGGTAAAAAAGGGCAGCGTGTATGGACCGGTGGTGGCGACGAAGCGGCTCTGGCGCGCGGTGTGTATAACACTTACATCGAAGATAACTTGCGCTACTCGCAAAACGCGCCGCTGGATATGTATAAAGAGGTGAATACCGGTACTAACCTGCCAGCGCAGATCGATCTTTATGCCGTTGATGGTGATGAATACAAATTCCTCTGCATCGCTAAAGGTGGCGGTTCGGCCAATAAAACATACCTTTATCAGGAAACCAAAGCGTTACTCACTCCAGGGAAATTGAAAAATTATCTGGTTGAGAAAATGCGCACGCTGGGTACCGCAGCCTGTCCTCCGTATCATATCGCGTTTGTCATCGGCGGAACCTCTGCGGAAACTAACCTTAAAACGGTGAAACTGGCTTCCGCGAAATACTACGACGAGCTGCCGACGGAAGGGAATGAGCATGGTCAGGCGTTCCGCGATGTGGAACTGGAAAAAGAATTGTTGATTGAAGCGCAAAATCTCGGCCTGGGCGCACAGTTTGGAGGTAAATATTTCGCGCATGACATTCGTGTGATTCGCTTGCCGCGTCATGGCGCATCTTGCCCGGTCGGTATGGGCGTTTCCTGTTCTGCTGACCGTAATATCAAAGCGAAGATCAACCGTCAGGGAATTTGGATCGAAAAACTGGAAAATAATCCTGGCAAATACATCCCTGAAGAACTGCGCAAGGCGGGAGAAGGCGAAGCGGTACGCGTAGACCTTAACCGTCCAATGAAAGAGATTCTCGCACAGTTGTCTCAGTATCCTGTTTCTACGCGATTGTCTCTTAACGGCACTATCATTGTCGGTCGCGATATTGCTCATGCCAAACTGAAAGAGCGCATGGACAGCGGCGAAGGGTTGCCGCAATACATTAAAGATCACCCGATTTATTACGCGGGTCCGGCAAAAACGCCTGAAGGTTACGCCTCTGGTTCTCTTGGCCCAACGACCGCCGGACGTATGGATTCTTACGTTGATCAACTGCAAGCGCAGGGTGGCAGCATGATCATGCTGGCGAAAGGTAACCGCAGCCAGCAGGTGACGGATGCCTGTAAAAAACATGGCGGCTTCTATCTCGGCAGTATCGGCGGTCCTGCGGCAGTGTTGGCGCAGGGAAGTATTAAGAGCCTGGAATGTGTTGAATATCCTGAACTGGGAATGGAAGCCATATGGAAAATCGAGGTAGAAGATTTCCCGGCATTTATTCTTGTGGATGATAAAGGAAATGATTTCTTCCAGCAGATACAACTTACGCAGTGTACTCGCTGCGTGAAGTAAACAGAGCCGTCCTTCGGGGCGGGTAAGTGCGATAAATTATTAACTGTTTGTATTTGCAGAATTTTGTTGGTCGGATAAGGCGTTCGTGCCGCATCCGACATAAACAACACGCACTTTGTTAACAATCTGGGCCGTCCTTCACTGTGGGGCGGCTTTTTTACATGGCACGAAAGACCAAACATTTGTTATCAAATAGTAAATAATGAGTGAGCTAAAAGTTGCTTAACGTAAGCAAAACAGAACGAAAAAAATTAATCAGGTGAGGAGCAGGCCATGAATACAGTACGCAGCGAAAAAGATTCGATGGGTGCGATCGATGTCCCGGCAGATAAGCTGTGGGGCGCACAAACTCAACGCTCGCTGGAGCATTTCCGCATTTCCACGGAGAAAATGCCTACCTCACTGATTCATGCGCTGGCGCTGACCAAGCGTGCAGCGGCAAAAGTTAACGAAGATTTAGGTTTACTGCCTGAAGAGAAAGCGAGTGCAATCCGTCAGGCGGCGGACGAAGTGCTGGCGGGGCAACATGACGACGAATTCCCACTGGCGATCTGGCAAACCGGTTCCGGTACGCAAAGCAATATGAACATGAACGAAGTGCTGGCCAATCGGGCGAGTGAACTGCTTGGCGGCGTGCGCGGGATGGAGCGTAAAGTTCACCCTAACGATGATGTGAACAAAAGCCAAAGTTCCAATGACGTCTTTCCAACGGCTATGCACGTTGCAGCGCTGCTGGCGCTACGCAAGCAACTCATTCCACAACTTAAAACACTGACACAAACGCTGAATGAGAAATCGCGCGCATTCGCTGATATCGTCAAGATTGGTCGTACTCACCTGCAGGACGCCACGCCGCTGACACTGGGCCAGGAGATTTCTGGCTGGGTAGCAATGCTGGAGCATAATCTCAAACATATTGAGTACAGCCTGCCGCACGTAGCGGAGTTAGCTCTGGGCGGTACAGCAGTGGGCACTGGACTGAATACCCATCCGGAATATGCGCGTCGCGTGGCGGATGAACTGGCGGTCATTACCTGTGCGCCGTTTGTTACTGCTCCGAACAAATTTGAGGCTCTGGCGACCTGTGATGCGCTGGTTCAGGCCCACGGTGCGTTAAAAGGATTGGCGGCGTCACTGATGAAAATTGCCAATGACGTCCGTTGGCTGGCTTCTGGCCCTCGCTGCGGGATTGGCGAAATCTCAATCCCGGAAAACGAGCCGGGCAGTTCAATTATGCCGGGGAAAGTAAACCCAACGCAGTGTGAAGCGTTAACTATGCTCTGCTGCCAGGTGATGGGGAACGACGTGGCGATCAATATGGGTGGTGCTTCCGGTAACTTCGAACTGAATGTCTTTCGTCCAATGGTGATCCACAATTTCCTGCAATCGGTGCGCTTACTGGCGGATGGCATGGAAAGTTTTAACAAACACTGCGCGTCGGGCATTGAGCCGAATCGTGAGCGAATCAATCAATTGCTCAATGAATCGCTGATGCTGGTGACCGCGTTAAACACCCATATTGGCTATGACAAAGCAGCGGAGATTGCCAAAAAAGCGCACAAAGAAGGGCTGACTCTAAAAGCTGCCGCCCTTGCGTTGGGCTATCTCAGCGAAGCCGAGTTTGATAGCTGGGTACGACCAGAACAGATGGTCGGTAGTATGAAAGTAGGGCGTTAATCTGCAACGTACAGGTGTAGCCGTGGAATAATCAACCGAAGCGGCTGCGCCTGGGGTTTATAACGGTGCTGCACATTGTCGGCATCGTAATTTAATAGCTCACCCACGTCCGGCATGCCTGCGCCATTATCCCGATTAATCAGCGCGATAAGCGGTGTCGGGCAGGCATGCTGAACTTGTTTTTGATCCCCCTTGTACCAGACACGGGCAATCGGCTGAACCTTCACCGGACGTTTAATTTTTAACTTCGCGTCCTGCGGCAAGGCCGCGATATCCTGATATTCACGCTCCAGTTTGCTCTGCCACTCCTCGCGCGTCCATGGTGCGACGCTCCGTGGTGACTTCAGGCTTTTTTCCAGCTGCGCCAGCACTTCATCACGATGCAAATTCTTAATAATATGTTTATTTGCCCAGCCGAAACGTAAAGTGGCAGGGTCGTACAGAACGGTGAGCGTGCGATAAGCGTTAAGGGTAATCAGCCCCGGTAAATGACGATGTACCCATTCAAATCGCGCTGCTGTAGGCAGTTCTGACTCAACCGTGACAATATGCTCGAAAGTGGTTTTGAGTTGATTGATGCGCTGAATATGACCTGCCAGCGCCACTTGTGAAAGGTTATCGACCTGATAACACAATACGCCAGGCAGACGAACTGCAGCTTTGCTGCTGCGATTTTCAGACTGTTGCTGAATAAACAAATGGCGGAAATGGCGCAGCGCCAGCGCCTGCGCCTCTTTCCCAAGATGTTGCTTAACTTCAATGCAGTTCAGCGGATTATGCTCATCTTCTTTTTTGACTTCCGGTAATGAGAACACGCGGCCAATCAACAACTTGTGCTGTTCAAGTTCAGCGGTAAACGCTGCCAGTTCTTGCTCCATCTGGCGAAAGGTAGTATTGAGTCGGTCTACAAGATCGTAACGAGCCATAATATTAACCAATTTAGTTACAACATCCTTATTTTATAGCACAATGGTGACAACTTGACCACCGTGCGCGTGGTGTCAGGCAGCGGTAAATTGCGGAATGTTGTGCCACAATGGCCAGCTGAACGAGAAGCGGGCGCCCCCCAGCTCGCTTGCATCACAGCTGACCGTGCCGCCCATTGCCAGGGCGATTGAATGGACAATCGCCAGTCCCAGTCCACAGCCACCGGTTGCGCGGTCCCGGCTGGGGTCAAGGCGAACAAAGGGCTCAAAGATATGCTCGCGATTCTCTGGGGCAATCCCTGGACCATCATCTTCAACAATCAACGTCGCTCTGTTTCCTGACAGTAGCAGGCTGGTTTCAACCGTTGAATGACAGTAGCGCAGGGCGTTATTGAGCAAATTATCCAGTACACGCGCCATTAAACGTATATCCAGCGCCGCATAATGACCTTGCATGAGCGTTTTTATCCGTACCGTTTTATCGGGAGTTACCGACTGAATGTCTCTCAGATGTGTAGACAACCATAACGGCAGGTCTGGTTCACTAAGATGAAGTTCATTTTGCGGACGATCGAGACGAGCATAAGTCAGCAATTCTTCAATTAAGGCTTCCAGTTGACTGATATCGCGATTCAATGCCTGGGATTCGGCGGCGCTCAGGTTATCGCTCATTTCCAGCCGATAACGTAGGCGGACTAACGGTGTTCGCAGTTCGTGGGCTATACCGTCGATAAGCTGTTTTTTACTGGCTATCAACGCGTTGATATTATCCGCCATCTGGTTAAACGCCACGCCAAGTCGTTCAAAGCTTGAGCCATCATCAAAGTGAATACGTTCATTGAGATGCCCATCGCCGAATCGTTGCGCCGCTGTTTCAAGTTTTAACATGTCTTGCCAGTGCGGACGCATCCAGATAAACACCGGAAAGGCGAGGGAGATGGCAATAAAAGCGATCAGGGCGATATCCAGTAACCGCATTTGATGGAGGTAATAAAGATAAGGAACAGGCCCAACGGTCAGCACGTAGTGACTACGTGGGATACGCTGTAAAAATGTGTACTGATCGTCCAGGGCGACAATCTCGCCGCCACGCAGCCGGTGCATGGAGATGTCATCAAGATGATATTTACTCAGCGGCTCGACGCGCAGATCGAAAGAGAGATTTAAATCCATCTCTTTCAGCGTTTTACCCCAGTCACGCGGGGGGATTTCGCGCAATTCACTACGCATCAGATACAGCGAACTGTTCATCAAATCATCCAGCGACTGTTTGCCCGCACGTTCGGCGGTAAATTTGTACACGAGGCCAACCAGCAGCGACATCACCAGAAAGCAGACAAACAGCAAAAGATAAAACTGGATAAACAGTTTTTTCATCGCTTATTCCCACGCATGAGGCGCAAAAAGGTAGCCTTTGTTACGCACGGTTTTAATGCGATAAGGTTCGGCAGCGTTATCGAGCAGTTTTTTTCGTAATCGCGAAATAGCGACATCCACGCTACGATCCAGCCCGTCATAACTGACGCCACGTAAATTCTTCAGCAATGCATCGCGGTCCATGATTTGCCCGGCATGGGTGGCCAGCTCCCACAATAATTCGAAATCAGCTGTCGAGAGCGAAATTTCAGTGTTTGACAAGGTAACAACGCGGTTGATGGGGTCGATGGTTAACGTACCGAAATGCAATGCTTTGTAGGGAGTCAGCGACGTGTCCTGAATACCTTTGGTCAGCGTCGCTTGTTCATTTTGACGTAAATGTAAACGTAAACGCGCCAACAGAACAGCAGGGGGAGTCGTTTTGAGAATATAGTCGCAGGCACCCATTTCCAGCGCCAGAATGTGATTCATATCGCTATCGAGGGAAGTCAGCAGAACAATCGGTCCGGACCACTTTGCGCGTAAATCACGACAGATGGTCATGCCATCTTTGCCTGGCAGCATGATGTCCAGCAGTATCAGATCCGGATTTTGTCGCAGAATTGTCTCTTCGGCATGATCGCCGCGCGGTTCAACGGTAACTTGCATATCATGCTTTGCCAGGTACGCGGCAATCAGTGAACCGACTTCCGCATCATCTTCCACAAATACGATAGTATTCATATTATTCACAGCAGATATAAAAACGTCACAATACACCGCGCTGATTTTACTTACTATCAATCGTTTCTAAACAAGGTTGCATCAGGTATTCTACCGATGACTTGTTATGGAAGTGTTAAGGTAAAAAGATGGGGCTGGTAATCAAAGCCGCGCTTGGTGCGCTGGTGGTGGTGTTGATTGGTGTTTTAGCAAAAACGAAAAATTACTATATCGCAGGGCTGATTCCGCTTTTCCCGACTTTTGCGCTCATTGCGCATTATATTGTTGCCAGTGAGCGGGGCATTGAAGCCTTACGCACAACCATCATTTTTAGTATGTGGTCAATTATTCCTTATTTTGTTTATCTGGCGTCGCTATGGTATTTCACCGGAATGATGCGCTTGCCTGCTGCTTTTGTAGGTTCTGTTGCGTGCTGGGGGCTAAGCGCATGGGTGCTAATTATTTGCTGGATGAAACTGCATTAACGCAAATGACGGCCGCCATCAAGCGGGAAACTGCGTCCGGTAACAAAGCAACTCGTCAGTAAGTAATCGACCAGATCGATCACTTCTTTCTCGCCAGGCGCGGTTTTCATCAGTGATTTATTGAGCGCCTGTTGACGATATTCGGCATCATCATGCTCATTAAACAGGATCAGCGATGGCGCAATCGAATTCACTTTCACTTCCGGTGCCAGCTTGCGGGCAAAGGAGCGGGTCATATTATCCAGCGCCGCTTTGCTTGCTGCATAGGCGATATGTTTGTCGCTGCCGCGCTCTACCACATAATCAGTGAAGTGAATGATATCGCTGGCAGCGTGTCCGTGACCGCGCAGTAATCTTTCCAGCGCATGGTTGAGCAGGTAAGGGGTATTAACATGGATCTGAATCATGCAGGCCAGAACATCAGTCAGTGGCGTACCTGGCTTTTCTGCCATCCACGCACTGGCATTGTGCAAAATGGCACGCAGGCCGTGAGTACTTTTTAACACCTCATCGGCAAACGCCATCACGCCGTCGTTCGTTGAAAAATCAGCCTGAATGCACTGCGCACCCGCATTAATCAATCCATCAATGGCAGGATAGTGCGTCCGATAGCTGACAATCACCGGTTGCTTTTGATTAATAAAATGCCAGGCAAGGGCGAGGCCAATGCGACGGCCTCCGCCAGTAATTAATATTGGCAAGGACTGGGCTTTCCCCATCGTTAATCTCCTTTGCAAGCAAACGATGGGACGAACGTTATCCCACCAGCATCCAGGTCGCTGGAACTGAAGCAATCAACAACATGCCAATCAGCACCATTTCCTGACGGTTTAGTACATTATCATGCGTATGCGTTTTACGCGCGTAAAGGAACACCAGCAGCCCAGGCGCATACAGAACAACGGATAACAACAGGTGCATTGGACCAGAGGCGTATAATAACCATAAGCCATAAATGCAGGCGCCGACACCGACCGCTTTATGCAGCGGTCGAGTAGCGATTTTCAGCAAGAAAGCGCCAACCAGGAAATAGGGTACCAGAATCATTTCTGAGGCGATGGTCAGCAACGTGTTGTAATCGGAACCGGTCAGCCAGATCAGTACCAGACAAATTTGCACGCAGATGTTGGTCAGCCACAGAGAGGCGGACGGCGCTGCTTGTGCATTCTGGCGCGCAAAAATACGCGGGAATGCCTTATGAGTAGCTGCCAGGTAGGGGACTTCTGCCGCCATGATGGTCCAGCTTAAATACGCGCCACAAACGGAAACGATCAATCCTGCAGCGATGATAATTTCGCCCCACGGCCCCATCATTTTCACCATCAGACCAGCCATAGACGGGTTACGAATCTCTGCCAGTTCTGGACGCGCAACCACCCCCAGTGAAAGCAGTGTGACCAGTAAATAAACGGCCAGTGCGGAAAGTACCGCCAGAAGCGTTGCTTTGCCAACATCATGTTTATTCCGCGCGCGTGAAGAAACAACCACTGCACCTTCCACACCAATGAATACCCACAGTGTGATCAGCATGGTGTTTTTCACCTGTTCCCATACCGGCACGCCAAGCGCAAGGCCAGTAAAGTCGAGCTTGAAGGTGTCCAGTTTGAACATCATTATTGCCAGCACAATAAACAAACCAAGCGGCAACAATTTTGCAAGTGTTGCCACCAGGTTAATGCTGGCGGCGGTCTGTACGCCGCGCAGAATCAAAAAGTGAACAATCCACAATAATGCCGAAGCACCGACGATCGATTGCCAGGTATTGCCATCGCCAAACAGGCGTAGTTCCGGCGTATCGGTGAAGAAACTTAATGCGGAAAAGACGATAACCAGATAAGAGACGTTGGCGATAACCGCACATAGCCAGTATCCCCATGCGGAGCAGAAGCCGATTAACTCGCCAAACCCTTCTCGGGCATAGGTAAAGATACCGCCGTCAAGATCGGGACGAATGCGCGTCAGGATCAGCATGGCAAAGGCCAGCAATAAAATACCCGCGCCAGTAATGCCCCAGCCGATGAGCAGTGCTGCCGGGCTGGCAACTGCCGCCATATTTTGCGGCAGACTGAAAACACCCGCGCCCAGCATTGAGCTTAATACCAGCGCGGTGAGAGCGCTCAGTCCCAGTTTCTTTTCCATCGATATCCAGTGTTTAAAACGTGATCAGAAGAATAAATATCAGGGCAAAACGCATAAAAATGGAGTATGCCACTGAAGCGCGGGATTTTACGAAGAGATGTGTCTGCATGCAATGGTCACGGGGAAATTTGTGACTAAAAATGCGAAAGGCGGCATAAAGCCGCCTCATTGTGATAACTGAATAGTTATTTATACAGATCTGCGCTGATGGTCAGGTTATTACCACGTTCCTGCCATTGGCGGGTGATATGGTAATATTTCGCACCTTTCTTCGCGGCACGTTTTGCAACCTGATAAGAGACTTCAGTCATGTTGCCGTAGTTGCCAGAGAATTTGATGCTGTCGAACGGAACCATCATCGCTGCCGTCGCTTTGTTCAGTTCTTCAACTTTAGTACCGTCAGGTAACGTGACAGTGTAACGTCCGCCTTTTGATGACTGCGTTTCAAAGAAGCGACCAACTTCAGAACTTGGTGACGCGGTCGTGGCAACACCCGGGATCTCAACTTTCTTCGCGGCTTCGCCACCCGCGGCCAGTGCCGCGCGACCAGCATCAGAGTCCGCCGGGATCACATCCGGGCTCTGTACTACGCGTTTTTTAGCATCTTTTTTGTAGATGAACGCCGTAATACGTTGGTTACCACCCTGGTTGGCATCAATTTGACGAACAATGTAGAACGAGTAAGCGCCTTTCGCTTTTGCCGCTTTGGTGATGGCGTCATTTACTTCAGGCTGGCTACGATAGAAGCCCTGGACGGTGACCGTGTCAAACGGTTCAATCAGAACAGCCTGGTCTTTCGGCAGTTCAACAACCCCGTTGATAACACGATTACTTGTTTCTTCTGCTTTTTCAGCATCGGCTTTATAGAGGTCAGCGACCACACGCCAGTTACCGCTGTTACCAAAATCAGAAGTGTCGACAACATAAAAAGAGGCGGCACCTTCTTTGTCTGCACGACGAGAAACGGCTTTCACCGCTTCGCCAATGGCATTAAAACGACCGGTAACCACTACACGATCATAAGGTTTAACCGCTGCCGCTTGCTCCGGTGTCAGTTCTGTCGCTGCGTTAACGGAAAATGCTGTAGCAGAAAGCAGAGCCGACGCCAGGAGGGTGTTCTTAAGCTTCATAAAAATAATCCTTCGCCTTGCGCAAACCAGGTACTGGTATTGTTATTAACGAGAAACGTGGCTGATTATTGCATTTAAACGGTGTAACTGTCTGCGTCATTTTTCATATCACATTCCTTGATTTGATTTTAAACCTGATCGGATGACCCTCTGTGCTTAAAAAATAGCCGCAGTAGCATAGAAACTGCTGAAATGACTGAATTGCATAAGTTAATTTAATGTAAAGCAAAGGATTTCGCCGGGGGGATATCATGTTTTACCCGGCCACCGAAGACAATTATCGGCCTTTATCCTGCGTAGTAAGGTATTTCTCCCACTATCACGGCTGAATCGTTAATATTTTGCGAGTTCACACCGGAATAGTGATTTTTGGCGCTAGATCACAGGGATTATTTTCAGTACGTTATAGGGCGTTTGTTACTAATTTATTTTGACGGAGTAACATTTAGCTCGTACATGAGCGGCTTGAGTATCAAATACACAGGCAAACCATCATCAATAAAACCGATGGAAGGGAATATCATGCGAATTGGCATACCAAGAGAACGGTTAACCAATGAAACCCGTGTTGCAGCAACGCCGAAAACAGTCGAACAGTTGCTGAAACTAGGTTTTACCGTCGCGGTAGAGAGCGGCGCAGGTCAACTGGCAAGTTTTGACGATAAAGCGTTCGTGCAAGCGGGCGCCGAAATTGTAGAAGGGAATAACGTCTGGCAGTCAGAGATCATTCTGAAGTTCAATGCGCCGTTAGATGATGAAATTGCGTTACTGAATCCGGGGACCACGCTGGTGAGCTTCATCTGGCCTGCGCAGAATCCAGAGTTAATGCAAAAACTTGCGGAACGTGACGTGACCGTGATGGCGATGGACTCTGTACCGCGTATTTCACGCGCACAATCGCTGGACGCGTTAAGTTCAATGGCGAATATCGCCGGTTATCGCGCCATTGTTGAAGCGGCCCATGAGTTTGGGCGATTCTTTACCGGGCAAATCACTGCGGCAGGTAAAGTTCCTCCGGCAAAAGTGATGGTGATTGGCGCGGGCGTCGCGGGGCTGGCAGCCATTGGCGCAGCAAACAGCCTCGGCGCAATTGTGCGTGCTTTTGACACCCGCCCTGAAGTGAAAGAACAAGTTCAAAGTATGGGCGCGGAATTCCTCGAGCTGGATTTTAAAGAGGAAGCGGGCAGCGGCGATGGTTACGCCAAAGTGATGTCGGAAGCGTTTATCAAAGCGGAAATGGAACTCTTTGCCGCCCAGGCAAAAGAGGTCGATATCATTGTCACCACCGCGCTTATTCCAGGCAAACCGGCGCCGAAGCTGATTACCCGCGAAATGGTTGATTCCATGAAGTCGGGCAGTGTGATTGTCGACCTGGCAGCCCAAAACGGCGGTAACTGTGAATACACCGTGCCGGGTGAAATCTTCACCACGGAAAATGGCGTCAAAGTGATTGGCTATACCGATCTTCCGGGTCGCCTGCCGACGCAATCCTCACAGCTTTACGGCACCAACCTTGTCAATCTGCTGAAACTGTTGTGCAAAGAGAAAGACGGTAACATCACGGTTGATTTTGATGACGTGGTGATTCGCGGCGTGACCGTGATCCGCGCGGGCGAAATTACCTGGCCGGCGCCGCCGATCCAGGTTTCAGCTCAGCCGCAGGCGGCGCAAAAAGCGGCTCCGGAAGTTAAAACCGAAGAAAAATGTGCCTGCTCACCGTGGCGTAAATACGCGCTGATGGCGCTGGCAATCATCCTTTTCGGCTGGCTGGCAAGCGTTGCGCCGAAAGAATTCCTCGGACACTTCACTGTGTTCGCGCTGGCGTGCGTTGTCGGTTATTACGTGGTGTGGAATGTTTCGCACGCGCTGCATACACCGTTGATGTCGGTCACCAACGCGATTTCAGGGATTATTGTTGTCGGAGCACTGTTGCAGATTGGCCAGGGCGGCTGGGTTAGCTTCCTTAGTTTTATCGCGGTGCTGATAGCCAGCATTAATATTTTCGGTGGCTTCACCGTGACTCAGCGCATGCTGAAAATGTTTCGCAAAAACTAAGGGGTAACATATGTCTGGAGGATTAGTTACAGCTGCATACATTGTTGCCGCGATCCTGTTTATCTTCAGTCTGGCCGGGCTTTCGAAACATGAAACGTCTCGTCAGGGTAACAACTTCGGTATCGCTGGGATGGCGATTGCGTTAATTGCAACCATCTTCGGGCCGGATACGGGAAATGTTGGCTGGATTTTGCTGGCGATGGTCATCGGTGGGGCAATTGGTATCCGTCTGGCGAAGAAAGTCGAAATGACCGAAATGCCGGAACTGGTGGCGATCCTACATAGTTTTGTGGGCCTGGCGGCGGTGTTGGTTGGCTTTAACAGCTATCTACATCATGACGCGGGAATGGCACCGATTCTGGTCAATATTCACCTGACGGAAGTGTTCCTTGGCATCTTTATCGGTGCGGTAACCTTTACCGGTTCGGTTGTGGCGTTCGGTAAGCTGTGTGGCAAGATTTCGTCTAAGCCGTTGATGCTGCCAAACCGTCACAAAATGAACCTGGCGGCTTTAGTCGTTTCCTTCCTTCTGCTGATTGTGTTTGTTCGCACGGATAGCGTAGGCCTGCAAGTGCTGGCATTGCTGATAATGACCGCCATTGCGCTGGTATTCGGTTGGCATTTGGTGGCATCCATCGGTGGTGCAGATATGCCAGTGGTGGTGTCGATGCTGAACTCCTACTCTGGTTGGGCGGCGGCGGCGGCGGGCTTTATGCTCAGCAACGACCTGCTGATTGTGACCGGTGCGCTGGTCGGTTCTTCGGGGGCTATTCTTTCTTACATCATGTGTAAGGCGATGAACCGTTCCTTTATCAGCGTTATTGCGGGTGGTTTTGGCACCGATGGTTCCTCTACCGGCGATGATCAGGAAGTCGGCGAGCATCGTGAAATTACGGCGGAAGAGACGGCGGAACTGCTGAAAAACTCACATTCCGTGATTATCACTCCCGGTTACGGCATGGCAGTCGCGCAGGCACAATATCCGGTCGCAGAAATCACTGAGAAGCTGCGTGCGCGTGGTATCAACGTGCGTTTCGGTATCCATCCGGTAGCAGGGCGTTTGCCTGGGCATATGAACGTATTGCTGGCGGAAGCGAAAGTACCGTATGACATCGTGCTGGAAATGGACGAGATCAACGATGACTTTGCTGATACCGATACCGTACTGGTGATTGGTGCTAACGATACGGTTAATCCGGCGGCACAGGACGATCCGAAGAGTCCGATTGCGGGCATGCCTGTGCTGGAAGTGTGGAAAGCACAGAACGTGATTGTCTTTAAACGCTCGATGAACACCGGCTATGCTGGCGTGCAAAACCCGCTGTTCTTCAAGGAGAACACCCACATGCTGTTTGGTGACGCCAAAGCCAGCGTGGATGCAATCCTGAAATCTCTGTAACCTTGACGGCCTCTGCGGAGGCCGTCACTCTTTATTGAGATCGCTTAACAGAACGGCGATGCTTTGACCTCCTGCTGTTTGTTCAAGTGCTATTTTGACAATAATCGTCAACGGCACGGACAGCAGCATTCCCACCGGTCCTAATAACCATCCCCAAAAAATTAACGACAAAAAGACCACCAGCGTGGAAAGTCCTAACCCACGTCCCATAATGCGTGGCTCCAGAATATTACCGAAGACCAAATTAATCAGCAGATACCCCGCCAGTACCAGTAATGCTTCGTAGAAACCATTAAATACCAGTACCTGAGCGATCGGTGGGATTGCCGCGAGGACTGAACCAATATTAGGGATGTAATTAAGCGCAAAGGCCAGCAACCCCCAGACAAATGCAAAGCGAACATCGAGTGCGGCGAGCATCGCCCAGGCGACAAGACCGGTGATGATGCTGATGGCGGTTTTCAACACCAGGTAATGTGACACACTGTTAATCGCGCGCTGAATCGCTGCCATCCCTTCGACCGGACGCGCCATCATCTGCTGAAACTTTCCGGGCAATTGTGGCACTTCAAGCAGCATAAACAGCACTGTCAGCAGCAATAAAAATATTGATGACATGGCGTTAGATAACTGTGTTAACAAGTTAGTCAGTAACGTCATCGCCGCGTTCGGATCAATGTAATGCGCCAGTTGATCAACTGAGACGTCAATGCCTACGCGTTGCAACAACGGCTCGAGAGTTTGCAGCGGCGTCATGATGGAGTTGCGATATTGCGGCAACGTCCGTGTCAACTCATTGAGCGCGGAACCCAGATAAGCTAAAAGCAAGACCATCGCCATCACGATAATGGTCATCAAAATCGACACCGCCAGTACGCGCGGCACACGCCAGCGAACCATGTGTTGCACCAGCGGATTAAGAATAACGGCAATAAATAACGCCAGAATAAACGGCACGATAATTTCGGCGGCAAAACGGATACCGCAGAGAATAATGACCAGCATTCCCAACATAATGACGATTTT